>JAAWNQ010000004.1 GCA_022799035.1 Oscillospiraceae bacterium | reverse complement strand
CGCCACAAGCGACAGCTTGAACATCACATGGAAAATCTGACTGGCGGCACCCCTCCCGTCAGATACCTACCCTGTGTAGTCCCTTGTAAACTGTACTTTGGAGTGATGTAAAATAAGATTACCTAAATATGGGGAGGAATCTGTATGAAACGGAGAAAATGCTTATCCTGGCTGTTGTTATGCGCGATGCTCCTTTCCCTTACGATCCCCTCTGTCACTGCTGCGGAGACCGTCACTGCCCGGGCCTCCGCCTCCAGGCTTTTGGTGGATGGGGTGGAGGTCTCCTGCGGAGCCTATGAGATCACCGCCGCCAACGGCTACTCCAACAACTATTTTAAGCTGCGGGACGTGGCCATGCTACTGAACGGTACACCCGCCCAGTTCAGCGTGGGCTGGAACGGACTGTCCGGAACGGTGACGCTGACCACCGGGAAGGCATATACCCCTGTGGGTGGCGAGTTAGAGCCTTTGACAGGGGGGGCTCCTGCCGAGAACGCCCGGGGAGCTGTGTATATCGACAGGTGGAAAGCTGACCTTACCGCCTACGTGATTGGCCAGAACAATTATTTTAAGCTCCGAGATCTGGGGGAGGCCCTGGGCTTCGGTGTGGAGTGGGACGGCGTCGCCGGAGCCATTCGGATCGAGAGCGACCCCTTTGTGATGAACGTGAATATTGCCTCAGAACCTCAGACCATGGATCCTACTCTGAACTCTGCGGTGGATGAAGCCATTATGATTGGACATCTTTTTGAGGGCCTGATGCGTTGGGAGAACAGCGGCATGGCATTTGAGGGGGCGGAGAACTGCGCCCAAGCGATCCTGATCCCCGGCCAAGCTGAGAGCTATGAAAAGCAAGTCAACGCCGACGGCACCGTCACGTATACCTTCCACCTGCGTGACGGGATCAGATGGAGCGACGGACAGCCCGTGACCGCCGGGGATTTTGTCTACTCCTGGCGGCGGCTGGTTCAGCCTTACACGGCCGCCGACTACTGTTATATCATCGACATGGTAAGGGGCTATGAGGAGGTAAACTGGTACGGAGCCGACCCTTCGACCTTGGGGGTCTCCGCTCCGGATGAAAAGACTCTGGTGGTAGACCTGACCTATGATTGTCCCTATTTTTTGGAGGTCTGCGCTTTCCCCGCCACCTACCCCCTGCGGCAGGATGTGGTGGAGGCGGAATATTCCTCCCAAAGGTTCCAAAATGCCCTGGACGGCTGGACCTATCAGGTGGAGAGCTACCTTTCCAATGGCCCCTATCAACTGACGGAGTGGAGCCATAATCGGCGGCTGGTGATGAGCCGGAACCCCAACTATTATGACCGGAGCCGGCAGGGGCCTGATACCATTATTTTTCAGTTGATGGATAACAACAAAACAATGCTGGCCGGCTTCAACTCCGGTAAGCTGGACTTCATAGAGGACATGCCCGTGGAGGAGATCCCCGGTCTGTTGGTGAGCGGCGAGCTGAAGATAGTGCCTTACAGCGGCGTCTACTATATCAATTATAATGTAGAGGCCCCTCCCTTTGACGACTGGAGAGTGCGGAAGGCCTTCACCCTGGCTATCGACAGCAGAGATATCGTGGAGAACGTGACTCAGACCGGCCAGGTACCCGCCTCCGGCTTTGTTCCCTCCGGGGTGGCCGACGCCGGGCCCCACTCCGACTTCCGAACTGTGGGCGGAGACTATTGGACGGCCCCCGACGTCTCAGCGCAGTATGAGAAAAATGTGGAAGAGGCCAGGCAGCTCCTGGCTGAGGCCGGCTATCCCAACGGGGAGGGGTTTCCCGCCGTGACCTACCTTTACAATACCTCGGTGAATCATAGAATGATCGGGGAAGCTCTCCGGCGGCAGTGGCAGGAGGCCCTCAATGTGGAGGTCATACTGGAACAGCAGGAGTGGGCCGCCTTTCTGGAGACCCGCAGGAAGGGGGATTACCAGTTGGCCCGGAACGGCTGGATCGCTGACTACAACGATCCCGTCACCTTCCTGGACATGTGGGTCACCGGCGGTGGCAACAACGATGCCCGGTACTCCGCTAAGGATTACGACGCCACCATCGCAGAGGCCAAGTCCACCTCCGACCCCGCAGTCCGCATGGCTGCCATGCACCGGGCTGAGGACATCATCATAGGCCGGGACTGGGCCTTGGGGCCTATTTACTTCTACACCCAGAAATATATGCTTCAGGAGGATATCACGGGCCTCTACTACACTCCCCTGGGCTATTTCTACTTTGACCGCTGTCAACGGAAGTGATACCATGCGTTACGCCAATGTTCACAAAGCCACATTTATAAGCCGCCCCAACCGCTTTATCGCCAAGGTGCTGGTGGAGGGGAAGGAGGAGACCGTCCACGTAAAAAATACCGGCCGCTGCAAGGAACTGCTGGTGCCCGGCTGTACCGTGTATCTGGAAAAGTCCTCCAACCCCGCCCGGAAGACCGCCTACGACCTGGTGGCGGTGGAGAAAGGAAGTCGGCTTATCAACATGGACTCCCAGGCCCCCAACAAGCTGTTTGAGGAGTGGGCCCGGGCGGGGCATTTCGTTTCTGATCTGACCCTCCTGCGGCCCGAAACCACCTGGGGACACTCCCGGTTTGACTTTTATTGGGAGACGGGAGAACGGGCAGGTTTAGAACCCGTCCCTACGAAAGCGGATGTGTCATCCCCGGTAGGGGCGGGTTCCAAACCCGCCCGCCGGGGCTTCTTGGAGGTGAAAGGCTGTACCCTGGAGGAGGAGGGCTGGACCTACTTTCCCGACGCCCCCACCCAGCGGGGGGTGAAGCACCTGGAGGAGCTGCTGCTGGCCAGGGAGCAGGGCTATGAGACCGCTGTTTGCTTCGTCATCCAGATGGCGGAGGTGAGAGGCTTCTCTCCCAATGACCGGACCCATCCGGAGTTCGGAGCCGCCCTCCGCAAAGCCGCCGCCGGCGGGGTGGAGGTGTTGGCCTATGAGTGTAAGGCCATCCCGGGAGAGGTATACATCACGAAGAAGGTCCCGGTAAAACTGTAAAAAAGGTGTGGCCCGGAAAAGGGGACACACCTTTTTATTTCATAGGTCAGCGTCCCTCCCCTGCGGGGGCTGCCAGGGAGGGACGGAGGGGACCTGGGGGGCGCCCTGAAGCCGGTCGTAGACCCCGGCCAGGGATACCCCCATATACCCGGAGAGCCACAGTGTGAGTGGGGTGGAGGCTGCCCAGGACAGGAGAAGGATACAGAGGACCGCCAGAGTGGTGGCACTGGGGACAGAGTGGACGGCGGGGAGGAGGGATAGGAGCAGAGTTCCCCCGATGGCCACCGCATAGACGATCACCGGGATAAGTAGGAACCAGCCCAGGAAGGAAAGGAAAAAGAGGGTCAACCGCCACCGCTGACCCATCATCAGGGCCTTGCTCCCGTTCAGAGCCTGTCGGGCGGTATACTCCGGGTGGTCCAGAAGTACATGGAAGGCCATGGTATAGCGCAGGATCCGGCTGATCCAAAAGGCTCCATAGCCCAGTAGAGGGAGCGGGAAAAGCTTCAGCAGGGCATGGCTCCGCAGTGCCTGGGCCAGAAGGAGGAAACCCTCCAGCAGGGGAAAGAGGGGGAGATACCACAGCAGGGAGAACAGCAGGATAAGGCCAAAGAGGGCCAGGAGCCTGGGAAACATGGAAAAGCCGCGGAACAGATCCCGGTAGGAGGCGGGCTCCCGCCGCCACAGGCGAAGGGTGTAGAAGATGTATCCCGCCATGAACAGCACCATAAGGACAAAAAATAAAAGGTACAGGGCAAGGAGGAGAACGGTCAGGCCGCCAACGGCGGCGGCGGAAGCGGGTCGGGACTGGAGCAGGATAAAAGTGGGGAACAGGACCAAAAGGCCGAGAGCCAGGGGCAAGCCATAAAGCAGTAGCAGAAAGACCAGAGTCACCTTCCAGGGCCGGGGCTGGGCTTCATGGAGGATGGACTTCGCCATCTCCTTGATCCGGGGGCGGTCAAATTCCATAGGGCTCACTCCTCTTTCTATAAATAGATCTATCTCAAAATGTGGGATAAAATGGCGGCCGCACTATAGATTATAACATTATCTAATGTATTAGTCTATACCTTTGGGAGTTTTTTCTTTCATTATCTAACCAATACATGAGATAATGGAGGAGTTAGGAAATGGTGCGTCTGAATGTGCTGCCGTTGCTGGAAAAGCGTGGAAAGACAAAATATTGGCTCTATAAGCAGCTGGGGATGAGTTATCAAAATTTTAAGAGGATGGTGGATAACGAGACCCGGTCTATTCGCTACGAGCGGATCGAGACCCTGTGTCTCCTGCTGGAATGTACCCCCAACGAGCTTTTTGAACTTGACCTGGAGCGGGAGTAAGGGAAAATCGGAGTGGGGTCCCCTTGGAGGGCAAGGGGACGGCAGGGCACAAGAGCAGCCCGCCTTATAAAACAGACCATCTGGAAATTAGATTTCCAGATGGTCTGTTTGCTTTATGCTTCCTCGGACCGGGTCCAGGGTTCTGGAGGACGGGGGGAATATCCATCGGCGGGAGGCTGCCAGGGGGGCGGCGGAGGGACGGGGGAGCGGCCCTGGACCCAGTCGTAGAAGCCGGCAAAGGAGAGCTGCTCATATCCCGTAAGCCAAAGAGTCATGGGGGCGGAGACCAGGAGCATCATGCCGAACAGAGGCAGAAAGAGGAGGAGGGCTGTCTCCGGATTAAGGGTTTGGAGCCAAAGGGGAGAGCGGGAGAGGAACAGGGATAGGGGGAGCATATAGGCCAAGGCGCCTCCAAAATAAGCCAGAAGAAAGGCCAGGAGCTTCCACCCCCAGAAGGACAGCCGCAGAACAAACAGCCTCCACCGCCGTCCCTTCATCAGGCGGATGCTCTCCCTCAGAGCCTGTCGGGCGGAGTATTCGGGATGATCTATCAGCAGGGGGAGGGCCAGGGCATAGCGGAGGATGCGGTTGAGAAGATACGCCCAGAAGCCCAGCTCCAGAAGGAGGATACAGGCGGGAGCGGCCGCCACAGCGGAGAGAAAGCGACGCAGGAACGCAAGGATCCCACCCAAAGCCAGAAAGCCGGGAAGATACCACAGCAAGGAGAACAGAAGGAGCCTGAGCAGAAGGGGCAGGACCTTGGCAATTTGACGGAAGCCCTGGAACAGGTCCTGAAGGCCGCCTGCCTCGTCCCGCCACAGCTTCAGACAATATTGGAAATATCCGGCCCGGAAAAGGGCCATGACGCCGCTGATGGCCAGGAGGATCAGGGGAAAGAGGGCATTCAGGACAGCGGGTGGCTGGTAATCTTTCCCCTGGGGCAGGAGTATCATCATGGAGGAGAGAACATAGACCAGGGGGATCAGCCCCAGCAGCGCAGGCAGCACAAGAGAGAGAAGCCGGTATACAAGGGCGGTCACCCAGGGTCTGGGCCGGACGCTGTGAAGGATGGCCCGGGCGGCGGTTTTTACCTGATAACGGTTAAAATCCACAGAGATCCCTCCTTTTTTGATAAAATAGTAACACGGACCCATAGAACCGTCAAGGCTTATGTGGGGAAAGGGGGCCGAGAAAGAGGGAGCACAGGTGGTTTTGTTGCCTGGTCTCAACCATTGGTTGAGACCAGGCAACCTTATAGTGTTTTACTTTGGGCCTATTCTATATTATCATGAATATGTCCAAAAAAAGTCAATGTGGAGAGAATAAAAAAGGAGTGTGTAAAATGAAGGAGAGAATGTCTGTAAGAAAACGCCTTACCGCCTTTGCCCTGTCTGTATCTATGGTAGTGGGAACGGTGGCCCTGGCGGCTGGGGTGGAGAAGTCTATTGTTGTCACGCCTATGGAGATAAATGTCAATGGCCAGAGTGTTATACCAACCAGATCCGATGGATCAGCCGCCGAGGTGTTTGCCTATGATGGCACCACCTATGTGCCTCTGCGTTATCTCAGTGAACTCTTGGGCGTCCAAGTAGAGTGGGAGGCTGAGAGCGCCGGTATTGCCAAGCTGGTAAACGTACCGAATTTCAGCGCTGCCGGTGGAGATGGAGTTTACACAGCATCCTCCCAGGGCTTTGGCGGGGACGTGACGGTCACCGTTACGGTGACTGGCGGGAAGGTCACAGCCTGTGAGATCCTGGGAGAGAAGGAGACCCCCTCTATTGGCGGCGCCGCCCTGGAGACCTTGAAGGGACAGATCCTGACCACCGGCGGTGCTCAGATCGATGGGGTGGCCGGGGCCACCATGACCTCGGGCGCCGTGAAGACCGCCGTTCAGAAATGTCTGGATGAGGCCGCGGGCAAGGCGTCCCTCAAAGCCAACCGGTATACCCCCGGAACGTACAGCGCTACAGCCAAGGGCCACAAGGGCCAGGTGACCATGGAGACCACCTTTGATGAGACCTCCATCACCGACGTGAAGGTCAAGGAGATCAGCGAGACCTACGGCCTGGCCTGGGGGCTGACCACCTCCCCTGCGGAGGTGCTGCCTGGCCAGATCTTGGCCAGCCAGTCCCTGGCGGTGGACACCATCACCGGCGCCACTGTGACCTGCCGGGCTATCGTCACAGCGGTGGCGGAGTGTGTCACTGCAGCGGGCGGAGATCCGGAGCTTCTTAAGAACGTGCCGGTGGAGAAGCCCGCTCCCCAGGATCAGATCCTGGAGGCTGATGTAGTGGTGGTAGGCGCAGGAGCTGCCGGCCTGTGCGCCGCGATCTCCGCCATGGAGAACGGCGCGAAAGTGATAGTGCTGGAGAAGCAGGGCATCACCGGCGGCGCCACGGCCCGCAGCGGCGGTAAGATCGTGGCCGCCGGCACCAAATGGCAGGAGGCCCAGGGCATTCACGACACCCCCGACATGATGATGGACTTTTTCAGAAGCGTGGGCGAGGGGATGCTGAACGAGAAGCTTTTGCGCAATTACAGCGATAACGCCGCAGAACTGATGTACTGGATGGAGGATCGGGGCGTGAAGTTCCAGGATGTGGAGGCGATCCACAGCTCCATCGAGACCTGGCGGGTCCACAATCCCGCCGGCGGCGGCGGACAGGTCTCCGGCGGCAGCGGAAACGGGGCCCAGATCACCACTCCCCTGACCGGGGCGGCGGAGAAAGCCGGGGCTCAGTTCGTCTATAACTGCCGTGCCGAGGAGCTGCTGGTGGATGGCAAGAACACTGTGGTGGGCGTAAAGGGGACCCAAAAGGACGGTAGCACGGTCACTGTCAACGCCAAGTCCGTGATCCTCTGCACCGGTGGCTATGCCTCCAACCGGGAGAAGATGGCCATCTATGACGAGTGTTCCAAGGGCTACTCTACCCTGGTTCCCGCCGGGAATGTGGGTGACGGCCTGGCCATGGCCACTGCCATCGGCGCCAAAGAGGAAGTGAGTCCCGCCACCCAGGTCATCTATATCAGCATGACCTGCGGTCTTGGCATCAAGGAGGAGGCCGGCCTCATCGTGAACGCCCGGGGTGAGCGGGTGGTCAATGAGTATACCTACCAGTACCATGTGGGCCAGGGCATCGCCCAGAGCGGCTGCTCCTACGGCTACTATATTGCCTCTGCCGCAGATCCGAACAAGAGCGCTCAATTTGGTATGACCTTGGACAGCACCCCCCACGCTCCTACTGCCGCTGAGCTGGCGGAGAAGATCGGGGTGGATCCCGCGGTGCTGCAGGCCACGGTGGATCGGTATAATGTTCTGTGTGCCAAGGGGGAGGACGAGGACTTCGGCAAGCCTGCCCACAAGATGATCCCCGTGGAGGGGGAGCTTTATGCCTTCCGGCTGGATCCCTCTGTCACTGTGACCTACGGCGGCTTGGTGATAGATGAGGATGCCCGGGTTTTGGATACCAATGATAAGCCGATTACAGGCCTGTACGCCGCGGGCGAGGTGGCCTTCTCCGGCCTCTGTGGCCGGGAGTATCCCAGCTGCGGCCTGGCGGTAGGGACTGCGGCCTACTTCGGTAAGGTGGCGGGCGAGACCGCAGCTCGGGCAAAATAAGCTCTGATGGACAGAGACAGCCGGGGAGGGCGAGAGATCTTGCTCAGGCTGTGACAGAAAGACGAGCACAGAAATGGAGCGGCTTCGGTTGGAGGGGGGATGTGCCCTTGCCAACCGAAGCCGCTTCCTGTTATAATCGGAGAGAAAGGAGGTAGGGGCATGAATATCACTGCGCTGACCTGCTATCTTACCGTATGCGAGACAAAGAATTTCACCAAGGCGGCAGAAAAATGTTTTATCTCTCCCCAGGGGGTGAGCAAGACCGTCAAGAAACTGGAGCAGGAGCTGGACTGCCAGCTCTTCCGCCGTACCAGCCAGGGCCTGGAGCTGACCGAGAGCGGCGCTGCCCTGCAGCTTCGGGCCCGGCGGATCCTGGAGGAGACCCGCTTCCTTCAGGAGGAACTGGAGCGCATCGCAGATCGGGAGGAGACCCGGATCGGCCTGGGGATTGCCATGGGAACCGCTCAGGTCATGGGGAGGGACTTTATGGATCGGCTCTGGAAGCTTCTCTTGGAGGAGGGACTGACCAGCGTGGACGCTATGGATCTTATGTGTGAAAGCGAGGTGCTGGCCCAGCGGTACGCCATGGCCATCACCGCGGGGCCGGTAGATCCAGACAAGTTTGACATCGCGGTTCTGCGCCGGGGCCATCTGTGTGCTTTCGTTCATGAGGGGCACCCCTTCTATCAAAAGGAGTCCCTGGAGTTCAAGGATCTGAAGGATCAGAGGTTGGTCACCACCAATCCCAATTACCGCACCTACCACCAGTTGACCGCAGCCTGCCGGGCCGAAGGGTTTGAGCCTGATATCATCGCGACTACCATCACCGTAAGGGATACCTGTCGGGCGGAGCTCTTTCATAGCGCGGTGGGGATCAGCACCCATCTTATTTTAGGAAAGACCGCCTATGACGGATTTCGCGTCATCCCCATAGAAAGTGAGAAATTTGGCTGGAATCTGGAGCTGATCTCCAAACGAGGGAGTCGCCCCTCCGCCAAGATAGGGCGGGTCTTTCGAAAGATCATTGACCTTGCAGGATAAATACCCCTGTCAGGCGAAAAAACCTTGACTTACCAATCTCTCTATGCTATAATTTCACTTTGCTTGGGCGTCTAAAGGGAAAAGTGCGCCCATTTTCAGATGGGAGGGACTTTGGGATGCTCACGGAACTTTCCAACAAAGTCAAAGTCGTGGGCGCCAAGCAGGTCAGGCGGGCTGTTGAGAACGGCTCGGCCCAAAAGGTTTTTTTGGCCGCTGATGCGGATCTCAGAGTGACGGAGCCCATTTCCGAACTGTGCGCCCAGTTGGGCGTGGCGGTGGAAACTGTCCCATCCATGAAGGAATTGGGGCGGGCCTGCGGCATCGCCGTGGGAGCGGCTGTAACCGCTTTGTTATAACTGTAACCCCTTTGAAACCGGTTTTAGCGGGAAATGGGATAAAATTTCCTGTTTTCTGTTAAAATATAAAGCAACCACTGAAGAAAGGAGGAAGATTATGCCTACGTTTAACCAGCTCGTTCGGAAGGGCCGTAAGCAGGCGACCTACAAGTCCAACTCTCCCGCCATGCAGTTCGGCCTGAACACCCTTCAGAACCGTGAGACCGACCTGCCTTCTCCCCAGAAGAGAGGCGTGTGCACCGCTGTTCGTACCTCCACCCCGAAGAAGCCTAACTCCGCTCTGCGGAAGATCGCCCGTGTGAAGCTGACCAACGGCTACGAGGTGACCGCTTATATCCCCGGTGTGGGTCACAACCTGCAGGAGCACTCTGTGGTCATGATCCGTGGCGGCCGTGTCAAGGACCTGCCCGGCGTGCGTTACCACATCATCCGCGGCTCTCTGGACACCCAGGGCGTGAACGGACGGATGCAGGCCCGTTCCAAGTACGGCGCCAAGCGGCCCAAGGCCGGCAAGAAGTAATTTTTCTTCGGAAAAATCATTTCTAAGGCGAGCTTGCCCTGAGGTCAGGCTCCCAGACCGCTGAAAGGCGGTCAACACTGAACAAGATCACATCGCGCTGTGAAGCGCAAGGCAGCGGCCTTGCCAAGAAACGCGTTTACGATACGACGTTTCCTGACAGGGCACTGAAAGACAACTGGCACTTGTCTTTACACGGAACCCCTGTGGGTTTTCGAGTACCTATGAAATCATTCCTATATGAAGGAGGGAAGTAAAGTGCCCAGAAGAGGAAACGTACCCAAACGGGAAATTCTGCCCGATCCTATGTACAATTCCGTCCTGGTGACCAAGCTGATCAACAGCATCATGCTGGACGGTAAGAAGGGCGTGGCACAGAAGGTCGTCTACGGTGCCTTCGACATCATCAAAGAGAAGAGCGGGAAGGAGCCCGTGGACGCCTTTACCGCCGCTATGGAGAACATTATGCCCTCCCTGGAGGTCAAGGCCCGCCGTGTGGGCGGCGCCACCTACCAGGTGCCCATCGAGGTCCGGCCCGAGCGCCGGCAGACCCTGGGTCTGCGTTGGCTCACCGCCTATGCCCGGAACCGGGGCGAGAAGACCATGAGGGAGCGTCTGGCCGGGGAGATCATGGACGCCGCCAACGGTGTTGGCGGAGCCGTGAAGAAGCGTGAGGACGTGCACAAGATGGCCCAGTCCAACCAGGCCTTCGCCCACTACCGCTGGTAAGATCAAGGAGTATAAGAGATTATGGCGAGAAAAGTATCTTTGCAGGATACCCGCAACATTGGTATCATGGCTCACATCGACGCCGGTAAGACCACTACTACCGAGCGTATCCTGTACTACACCGGCGTGAACTACAAGATCGGCGAGACCCACGACGGTACCGCCACCATGGACTGGATGGCTCAGGAGCAGGAGCGGGGCATCACCATCACCTCCGCCGCTACTACCTGCTACTGGAAGGGCACCAAGGACCAGTTCCCCCAGACCCGGCTGAACATCATCGACACCCCGGGCCACGTGGACTTTACCGTGGAGGTGGAGCGGTCTCTCCGGGTGCTGGACGGCTCTGTCACCGTTATGTGCGCCAAGGGCGGCGTGGAGCCCCAGTCTGAGACTGTGTGGCGTCAGGCTGACACCTACAAGGTGCCCCGTATGATCTACGTCAACAAGATGGATATCATGGGCGCCGATTTCTACAACGTCCTCCGTATGATCCACGACCGGCTCAAGTGTAACGCTGTACCCATCCAGCTCCCCATCGGCTCCGAGGATACCTTCAAGGGCATCATCGACTTGGTGGAGATGGACGCCGACGTCTACTACGACGAGATGGGCAAGGACATGCGGGTGGAGGAGATCCCCGCCGACATGATGGAGAAGGCCCAGGAGTACCGCAGCAAACTGCTGGACGCCGTGGCCGACATCGACGAGGAGATCATGATGCTGGTCCTGGAGGAGCAGCCTGTGCCGGAGGAGATGATCCGGAAGGCCATCCGGAAGGGAACCATCGAGAACAAGATCGTGCCTGTGACCTGCGGCACCTCTTACCGCAACAAGGGCGTGCAGAAGCTGCTGGACGCCATCGTGGATTATATGCCCTCCCCGCTGGACATTCCGGCCATCCAGGGCGTGAATCCCGACACCGAGGAGCCCGACGAGCGGCCCGCCGACGACAACGCCCCCTTCTCCGCTCTGGCGTTCAAGATCGCCACCGACCCCTTCGTGGGACGGCTGAGCTATGTGCGGGTGTACTCCGGCGTGCTGAATACCGGTTCCTCCGTGCTCAACGCCACCAAGAACGTGAAGGAGCGCATCGGCCGGATCCTGCAGATGCATGCCAATCACCGGGAGGATATCGAGACGGTCTACGCCGGCGACATCGCCGCCGTGGTGGGCCTGAAGAACTCCACCACCGGCGACACCCTGTGTGACGAGAAGCATCCCGTCATTCTGGAGTCCATGGAGTTCCCCGATCCCGTTATCCGGGTGGCCATCGAGCCCAAGACCAAGGCTGGCCAGGAGAAGATGGGCATCGCCCTGATGAAGCTGGCCGAGGAGGATCCTACCTTCAAGACCTGGACCGACGAGGAGACTGGCCAGACCATCATCGCCGGCATGGGTGAGCTCCACCTGGAGATCATCGTGGATCGTCTGCTCCGGGAGTTCAAGGTGGAGGCCAACGTGGGTGCGCCCCAGGTGGCCTACAAGGAGACCATCAAGAAGACCACCGATCAGGAGACCAAGTACGCCCGTCAGTCCGGCGGTAAGGGCCAGTACGGCCACGTCCGCATCACTGTAGAGCCCAACGAGTCCGGCAAGGGCTATGAGTTCCTCAATGAGATCACCGGCGGCGTGATCCCCAAGGAGTATATCCCCGCCGTTGACCAGGGCATCCAGGGCGCTATGCTGGCCGGTGTGCTGGCCGGCTACCCCGTGGTGGACGTGAAGGTGCACCTGACCTACGGCTCCTACCACGAGGTGGACTCCTCCGAGATGGCGTTTAAGATCGCCGGTTCCATGGCCTTTAAGGAGGCCATGCGGAAGGCCAACCCCATCCTGCTGGAGCCCATCATGAAGGTCTCCGTCATCGTGCCCGACGAGTATCTGGGCAACGTAATCGGCGACCTGACCGCCCGCCGCGGTCAGATCCAGAGCCAGGAGGCCCGCCCCGGCGCCCAGCAGGTGGACGCCCTGGTGCCTCTGGCCAGCATGTTCGGCTACGCCACCGACCTCCGGTCCTCCACCCAGGGCCGCGGCCAGTACTCCATGGAGCCCCACAGCTATGTGGAGATCCCCAAGAGCATCGCCGACAAGATCGTGGCGGAGCGGGGCCGCAAGGACGGGGAATAAAAGTAAATTTTTAGTTGCTTTTTCCCGTTTGATACGGTACAATAGCAATATCCGGTCTGTAGCCGGAAGGGGTTGCAGACCAACCCGAAACGAAGCAAAATACAAAAGTGTATTTTAAGGAGGAAAAACATCATGGCCAAGCAAAAGTTTGAGCGTACCAAAGAGCACGTTAACATTGGTACCGTCGGTCACGTCGACCACGGCAAGACCACTCTAACCGCCGCCATCACCCGGTGGCTCTCCCTCCAGGGCAAGGCCCAGTTCGAGGCTTATGACAGCATCGACAAGGCTCCTGAGGAGAAGGAGCGCGGCATCACCATCAACACTGCCCACGTGGAGTACGAGACCGAGAAGCGGCACTATGCCCACGTCGACTGCCCGGGCCACGCCGACTATATCAAGAACATGATCACCGGCGCTGCTCAGATGGACGGCGCCATCCTGGTCATCGCCGCCACCGACGGCCCCATGGCCCAGACCCGTGAGCACATCCTGCTGGCGCGTCAGGTGGGCGTGCCCGCCATCGTGGTGTTCCTGAACAAGTGCGACCAGCTGGACGATCCCGAGCTGCTGGAGCTGGTGGAGATGGAGGTTCGGGAGCTGCTGAGCAAGTATGAGTTCCCCGGCGACGACATCCCTGTCATCAAGGGTTCCGCTCTGAACGCTTTGATCAGCGACTCCAGCGATCCCAACGCTCCTGAGTATGCCTGCATTAAGGAGCTGATGGACGCTGTCGACAGCTATATCCCCACTCCCGACCGTAAGATCGACCAGCCCTTCCTGATGCCCGTGGAGGATGTGTTCACCATCTCCGGCCGTGGCACCGTGGCTACCGGCCGTGTGGAGCGTGGTATCGTCAAGATGAACGACAACGTGGAGATCGTCGGCCTGATGGACGAGAGCAAGACCACCGTCATCACCGGCATCGAGATGTTCCACAAGATGATGGACGAGGCCCAGGCCGGCGACAACATCGGCGCTCTGCTCCGTGGTATCGCCAAGACCGACATTGAGCGCGGCCAGGTCATTTGTAAGCCCGGCTCCATCAAGCCCCACACCAAGTTCCGCGGCCAGGTCTATGTCCTGTCCAAGGACGAGGGCGGCCGTCACACCCCCTTCTTCAACAACTATCGGCCCCAGTTCTACTTCCGTACCACCGACGTGACCGGCGTCATTTCCCTGCCCGAGGGCACTGAGATGTGCATGCCCGGCGATAACGTGGAGATGGACGTGGAGCTGATCACCCCCATCGCCATCGAGGAGGGCGTCCGCTTCGCTATCCGCGAGGGCGGCCACACCGTGGGTTCCGGCGTTGTCATCAAGGTCAACGAGTAAGATACGGAGCTTTGGGTGATTTTATTGCCTTATTTGAAGAGAGGACTGGCTTTGAGCCAGTCCTCTCTTTTTTGCAGGAGTCCCTTTTTGCCGGAGGAGAAATATTTTTATGGCTGGGGGTTCCGATTTGGGCATATCCGGTGGGGAAAGCTTGCAATCCGAGGCTTTGTGTGGTAGCATTTTGAAAAAAGGAGGGGAACGCTGTGAAGAATGAGTACGAGAACGAGGTCTTTTTTGCCCAATACGCCCAGATGCCCCGGAGCAAGGAGGGGCTATCCGCGGCCGGGGAGTGGCATCAGCTCCAGCGGCTCATGCCGGAATTGAAGGGGAAGCGGGTGCTGGACCTGGGGTGCGGCTATGGCTGGCACTGCAAGTATGCCGCCGACCAGGGGGCGGCGGAGGTGCTGGGGATCGACATGAGTCCCAAAATGCTGGAGGAGGCCTTACGGCGGAACCGGGACGACAGGCTGCGTTACAGGGTGTGTTCCCTGGAGGAGTACGAGTATCCCAGGGATACCTGGGATGTGGCGCTGTCCAATCTGGCGCTGCATTATGTGGCCGATCTGGAGAAGATCTTCCGGAAGGTGTACCGGACCCTGGCACCGGGGGGCGTGTTCCTTTTTAATATTGAACACCCCGTCTTCACCGCCGGGGTGGACCAGGATTGGATCTACACCCCTGACGGGAAACCGAAATACTGGCCGGTGGACGACTATTTTTATCCGGGTCCCCGGACCACCCATTTTTTGGGCTGTGAGGTGGTCAAGCAGCACCACACCCTGACCCAGATCCTGGGAGGGCTGCTGGACGCGGGGTTAAGGCTGGAGGCTCTGGAGGAGGCCCAGCCGCCCCAGTCCATGATGAACATACCGGGAATGAAGGACGAGCTGCGCCGGCCCATGATGCTGCTGGTGCGGGCGGGGAAGACCTGAGCGGGGGGAGGGCTGTGTGCCGGGATAGCTGGGATAGCCTGGCAGGGAGGTCGCCCTTGCCACTTGCGGGGAAATATGCTACAATGTATCCCAATGCTTCAAAAATCGGGAAGGGGGGAGTATAATGCCTACCACGATAGATACGGAGGCGGCACAGGAGACCTTGGATATCGTGCAGCAGACGCTGCAGGCATTCTCCTGGAAAACGGCGGGGGTGCTGGTCTGCCTGCTGGTAGCGGCGATAGCCGCCATTCGGATATTGGTCACCCTGGCCGATCGGGCCATGGTCCAGGCCAAGCTGGACCGGGGAGTGCGGATCTTCCTGCGGTCAGGGCTGAAGGTGACGCTGTGGGTGGTGGCTGTGTGTGTGCTGCTGGGATACCTGGGGGTACCCATGACGAGTCTGGTGGCCCTGCTCAGCGTACTGGGACTGGCGGTCTCCCTGGCCATCCAGGGAACGTTGTCCAATCTGGCGGGAGGCATCATGCTTCTCTCCGCCCATCCCTTCTCTGCCGGGGATTTTGTGGAGGCGGGGGGCGTGAGCGGTACGATCCAGGAGGTGGGGCTGATCTACACCAAGCTGGACACCGCGGACAACAAGGTGGTGTATATCCCCAATGGGGAGATATCCTCCAAGACTATCGTCAACTTCAGCGGCAACGACAAGCGGCGGGTGGAGTTGAAGTTTACCGCCGCCTACGACGCTCCCGCTGAGCGGGTGAAGGAGTGTATCGCCCGGGTGGTGGGGGAGCATCCCCTGACCCTGCCCACCCCGGAGCCTCTGATCCGGGTCAGCGGGTATGGCAGTAGTTCGGTGGAGTATATCCTGCGGACCTGGTGCGCCACGGAGGACTATTGGACGGTGTATTTCGACCTGCTGGAGCAGGTGAAGGCCGCTTTTGACGGGGCGGGGATCGAGATGACCTATGATCATCTGAATATCCATATGGTGGACAAGAGAGGAGAATGAGCCTTGCAGCAGAATACGGTTGAGATATCAAAGGGGCTTCGGGTCATCTTTTTGGGGCTTTGCCTGAATATACTTACTTTTTTCTCCAATGAAATGGCGTTTGCCGCCTCGATCCTGAGCTTCGGGATCACCGTCTCGGGGCTGATCTTTGCCGGGCGGGGGGATAGAAAATACTATGTGCCTCTGGTTCTGCTGGTGGTGAACACCCTGGGGGTGGAGATGATCCAGAGGAACCTGACCGGGATGGCGGTGCTCTGGCTGGCTATCGTGCGGCTGGTATTGACTACGGTCGTCCTGAGCCTGATCTGTATTACCACCCTGCCCTGGGTGGCCCAGCGGAAGGGACGGCCCTCCCGGATGGGGCGGGCGGCCTGGATAGGCTGCGCGCTCTCCGGGACCGTGGTTCTGGCCTTCAACCTGCTGATGGGGGTGCCGGGGCAGGAGCTGTTTGCCGCGGTCCTCAGCATAGTGGGTATGGCTGCCCTGGCGGTGACGGCGGTGGTCTATCTGCTGTTCCTCTGGCAGGCGGGAACCATCCTGAAGCAATAAGAAAAGACGCGGCGCTGTCAGACCAGCGCCGCGTTTGCTTTTCACTCGGGCATGGAGAGGCCGTGGAGGAAGGAGCCCCCCAACACCTCGCCGCCGATGACGGTATTTTTGCAGATCAGGAGATGGGCCACCACCCCGGTCTCCCCGGTGGGATAGTTCAGCACCTCATAGGTGTACCGCCGGATCCGTTTGCCGGTGTATTTGGTCAGGTCGAAGCCCTGGCCGGTCTGGAGTTCCAGGTATTTGGTGTACTCCTCTCCAAATTCCTCGGGGAGAGCCAGCTCCTCCACCAGGACCGCCTGGGGAGTGACCTGCCAGCCCCACTCCTGGAGGTAGGAGACCCGGTCCTCCTCGGTCTTGACTCCCTTGGGGCTCACGGAGGCGGAGGCCGCCGTCCCCCGGCTGCCCAGAAAGGTGAGAGCTCCCGCGGAGACCAGCAGGGCCGCCGCCAGGGTGAGCGCCAGCTTCTTTTTGTTCAGTTTTGCCGTCCAGATGAACACATCCATCGCCCCTTATCTATTTGACTTTGCTCTATTGATATGGAAAAGGAGCTTGTCTTATGATACAATATCCGTAAAATAAAGGGAGGGATCCGGGTGGATCGTATCGACAAGCTGTTGGCAAGTACGGGCCGCTGGTCCCGGAGGGAGGCCGCTGAGCTGATCCGGGGGGGCAGGGTGACAGCGGATGGGGCGGTGGTCCTGGGCCAGGAGGAGAAATTTCCATCCACGGTCCAGCTTCAGGTGGATGGAGAGCCTGTCCTGGCGGAAAAATATACCTATCTCATGCTTCACAAGCCTGACGGGCTGGTGTCGGCCACCGAGGATCCACGGGAGAAGACGGTGCTCTCCCTGCTGCCCGGATATCTCCAAAGGATCGGTCTTTTCCCGTCGGGGCGGCTGGACAAGGATACGGTGGGGCTGCTCCTGCTCACCAACGACGGGGCGTTGGCCCACGCTCTCCTATCCCCCAAGCGCCACGTGGACAAGACCTATCTGGTCCGGGTGGAGGGGGAGCTGGACGGGGAGGACGAGAGGGCCTTCCGGGAGGGGGTCATCCTGGCCGATGGGTACGAGTGCCTTCCGGCGGGGCTGGAGCGGTTAGGACCCGGCGAGGCCCTGGTGACCCTCCGGGAGGGAAAATATCATCAGATTAAGCGGATGTGTGCCGCCCGGGGCAAGCGGGTGGTGTTTCTCAAGCGGCTCACCTTCGGGCCTCTGGTTTTGGATGAGGCTTTGTCTCCCGGGCAGTGGAGACCCCTTACCGGGAGGGAGATAGAGGACCTCCGAAGGTGCCAATAAATGGATTTAGGCACTTTTCACAAAAAACTTGTCGTTTCCTATTGAAAAGGGAGAAAAAATCCGCTATAATCAGAATAGCGGAAAATTGAGTTTGCCCAGAGGGAAATATAGAAAGGGAGGGTCCCAAATGCCCAACAGGATTTTTCAAAGCGTTGTGCTGCAAATGAAAGAGGGAACAGAGCGGGCGGTAGGCGTTATTGACGCGGAGGGTACTGTCATCGCTTGCAACGACCTTTCCCTGATGGGAGCACGGTGGGCCGGCGCGGTGGAGGTGGTCAACGCTGCTGAGACCGGGGTGGTCACCTTTGAGGGAAAGACCTTTAAACCGTTGGCCCGTTGGGGCGCCCAACTGGAGTATGCCGGGTTCGTGGAGGGGGAGGATGAGATCGCCCGCTCCCTGTGCCTGGTCTCTGCCGTGGCTCTGAGCGGAGCCAAGCAGAGCTATGAGGAGAAGCACGACAAGGGGACCTTTGTAAAGAATATCATTTCGGATAACATCCTTTTGGGGGATATCTATGTCCGGGCCAAGGAGCTCCATTTTGACTGCGACGTGTACCGGGGGGTCTTCCTGGTGCGCCAGCCGGAGCCCGCCAATCCAGCTATGATCGACGCCATTCAGGCCATGTTTCCCGACAAGCAGGCCGATTTTGTCCTGTCGATGAGCGAGACTGATGTGGCGGTCATCCGCCAGTTCCCCGAGGGGACCGAGGGCAAGAAGCTGGACAAGTCTGCCGCCCAGATCCAGGAGACTCTGGCTGCCGAGCTGGAGCTGAAGGTGGTGGTGGGCATTGGTACCGTGGTGGGTAACATCCGGGATCTGGCCCGCTCTTACAAGGAGGCCCAGCTTGCCATTGAGGTGGGCAAGGTCTTTGAGACCGAGCAGACCGTTATTAACTATGAGAATCTGGGTATCGGACGGTTGATCTATCAGCTTCCCACCACCCTGTGCGAGATGTTCCTCCAGGAGGTCTTTAAGAAGAATCCCATCGACGCTCTGGATCAGGAGACTCTGTTTACCATCAACAAGTTCTTTGAAAACAACCTGAATGTGTCTGAGACCGCCAGAAAGCTCTTTGTCCACCGGAACACTCTGGTCTACCGGCTGGAGAAGATCAAGAAGCTCACGGGCCTGGATCTGCGGGAGTTTGACGACGTCATCACTTTCAAGGTGGCCATCATGGTCAAGAAGTATCTGGTGTCCCGGGGGATCGAGGGGTAAGGCACAGTCTGCATAGGAGAAAGCGATTGACAATCAAACGGAGGCGGTCCATGCCCCGGACAGATTGTCAATCGTCTTATGAGGAGTCAAAGATGATACGTTTTCTGGATATCCAAAAAAGCTATGATAACGGGACCAAGGCCCTGAAGGGGGTCTCCATGCGGATCGACGACGGAGAGTTTACTTTCCTGGTGGGGCCTTCCGGTTCCGGTAAATCCACCATCATCAAGCTCATCACCGGGGAGGAGCAGGCCTCCGGGGGGCGGATCATGGTGAATGGATACAATATGAACAGCATCCGCCCCAACCAGATCCCCTATATGCGCCGGACCCTGGGGGTCATATTCCAGGACTTCCGTCTCATTGAGAAAAAAACGGTGCGGGAGAATCTGGAGTTTGCCATGCGGGCGGTGGGAGCCTCCCCCCGGGAGATCCGGAAGCGGATCAGCTATGTGCTGGACCTGGTGGATTTGATGCGGAAGGGGGACCGGTATCCCTCACAGCTTTCCGGCGGGGAGCAGCAGCGGGTGGCTATCGCCCGGGCATTGGTGAACAATCCCCAGATGATCATTGCCGACGAGCCCACGGGGAATCTGGATCCCCAGCGGTCTTTGGAGATCATGACCCTGCTGGAAAAGATCAACGAACTGGGGACCACCATGTTGGTGGTGACCCACGAGAAGGAGCTGGTGAACCGGTTTTCCAAACGGGTCATCGCCATCGAAAACGGACGTATCATCAGCGACGAGACAGGCGGGTACTATAAAAATGAAGAAATCATATAATTTGGGATACTATTTTTCCGAGGGCTTCCACTCCATCTTCACCCACGGACTCATGTCCTTTGCCGCGGTGATGATGATCGTGGCTTGTCTTCTCATCATGGGATCCTTCTCTCTGGTGGCCTTGAACCTGGAGCGGGAGCTGGGAAAGCTGGAGCGGGACAATGAGTTTTTGGCCTTCGTGGACGAAAGCTATACCCGGGAGCAGGCGCAGGCTTTACAGGGACGGCTGGAGGCCCTCCCCAACGTGGCGGCCGTCGCCTTTGAGACCAAAGAGACGGCCCAGCAAAATTACGCCGAAAAGTACGCCAGCGACGCCAACGCCGGGCTGTACTCCGAATTGCCCGCGGAGGTGTTTCGGGATCGGTACTCGGTCCATGTGAAGGATCTGAGCCTTCTCCAGGCCACCATCGACGCGGTGGAGGGGGTGGAGGGCATCGAGGGCCATCAGGCCGCCCCCGAGGTGGCCGAGGGCTTTGTGCTCATTCGGAACGTGGCTACCGCCATCGCCCTCATTCTGATCTTCATGCTGCTGGCTATCTCCCTGTTCATCATCTACAATACCATCAAGCTGGGCACATTTACCCGGCGGGAGGAGATCGCCATTATGAAGATGTGCGGCGCCACCAACGGCTTTGTCCGGGGACCCTTTGTCTTTGAGGGGATGCTCCTGGGGCTGTTCGGCGCGGTGGTGGCTTTCTTTCTCCAGTGGGGGGTCTACGCGCTCATTGCCCAGGCCATCGACACGGGGGATACCTTTCAGCTTATCACCGTGATCCCCTTTGGGGAGATCTGGAACATGGTGCTGGGGATCTTTGCCGCCACCGGTCTGGTGGTCGGCACCGGGGGCTCGGTAATGGCCATCCGGAAGTTCTTGCAGGTCTGATTTGTAAAAGGGCTTTTGCCCCCTTGTTATACCGCCCAAGGAGGTTCAAACCGTGGGAAAAACACCGCAAAACAAGCAAAAAAAACAAAAGATGGACAAACGCCGGGTGTTCAGCGTCATCATCTGTGTTCTGCTGGCTCTGGCCCTGCTCCTGCCCCTGCTCAGCACGGCCATACTGAATGCCGGGGCGGTGACCCAGGCGGAGCTGCGGGAGCAGATCTCCGGTCTGAAGGGAGCGGCGGGGGAGGCCACCGCCAAGAAAAAAGAGCTTCAGGAGCAGCTCAACGCCGTTCAGAACGACAAGGCCCAGGCCATGAGAAAGAAGGAGCTGCTGGCGCAGCAGTTGGCGGCGATCGACGCGGAGCTGGCCAACACCCAGAGCCAGATCGATACATATACACAGCTTATCGTGGCTGAGGAGCAAGCCCTGGAGGAGGCCCAAAACAGGGAGACAGCGGCTTATGACCGCTTCTGTCAGAGGGCCCGGTCCATGGAGGAGTCAGGGGACATCTCCTACTGGTCGGTGTTGTTCTCGGCCAGCGATTTCTCCGATTTGCTGGACCGGTTGGCTATGGTGGACCTCATTATGGAGTACGACAACTCGGTGGTGGACGCTCTGGTGACGGCGCGGCAGGAGGTGGAGGCCACTCTGGCCTCCCTCAACGAGGCCCGTACAGGTCTGGAGGAGCAGAAGGCCCAGCAGGAGCTCCAGCGAGCGGAGCAGGCCAGCAAGGTGGCGGAGTCCCAGGCGGTACTGGACGAACTGAAGCAGAGCGAAGCCAACTGGGAGGCCCTGGTGGCCGCCGCCGACGCCGAGGAGGAACGGATCGCCAAGGAGCTGGCCAAGAAGGAGAAGGAGCTGGAGCGGAAGATCGCCGAGGGTCAGATCACCTTTGACCCGGGGACGGGATATCTCTATCCCCTGCCCGCCAGCTATACCAGGATCACTTCCGTGTTCGGCCCCCGGACCCACCCCATCACGGGGAAATATCACAACCACTCGGGTACCGATATCCCTGCCCCCGGCGGCACCTCCGTCAAGTCGGTGAAGGGAGGGGTGGTGGTGACCTCAGCCTATGCCCCCAGCTCCTACGGGGAGTATGTGGTGGTCAACCACGGCAACGGGATCACTACCCTGTATGCCCACATGCAGCGGGGCTCCCGGAAGGTGAAGGAGGGGGATATCGTCTCCCAGGGTCAGGTGCTGGGTCTGGTGGGTTCCACCGGCTCCTCCACGGGCAACCACCTCCACCTGGAGCTGAGGAAGAACGGGGTGCGGCAGAACGCGCTGACCATGTTCCCCAGTATGAGTTTTCAGCTGCCGGATTAAATGAGTTCAGGACGGGCGGAGGGATCTCCGCCCGTCCTCACTTTGAAGAAATGGAAAGGATTGGCTCCCATGAGAGAAAAACGGTATTCTTCCTTACATATGTTTTTAGCGGCCCTGTCCGGAGGTTTGGTGGTTCTGGCCACAGCCATGCTGGCAGTATGGTTTCTTCTGGGACCCCACACCCTGTCTCTGGTGGAGGCTTGGGGTCTGGTCCGGACCCAGTACGTGGGGGAATATGATCCCGACTTGGCGGTGGACAGCGCCCTGGAGGGGCTGGCGTCGGGGATCGGAGACCGGTGGAGCTACTACCTGAACGCGGAGGATTATCAGGCGCAGAACCAGCGGCGGGAGAACTCATACGCGGGGATCGGCGTTACGGTAGAGTATACCGACCAGCGGGGCCTTCTTATCGCGGCGGTCCGGGAGGACTCCCCCGCCCGGAAGGCGGGACTGGAGCCCGGCCAGATCATTACCGCCGCCGACGGCTTTTCCCTGGCGGGAGAGAACCAGTCCCAGGGGACGGGGCGGATCCAGGGGGAGGCGGGGACCGTGGTGGTCCTCACGGTGCTGGATGAGGCCGGCGGCCGGCGGGAGGTGGAGGTCCTTCGGGAGGAGATGGAGAACTTATCTGTCCGGTATGAGCTGCTCTCCGGCAAGACCGGGTATGTCCGGGTGGAGAACTTTTACACCCACAGCGCCCAGCAGGTGAAGCAGGCGGTGGAGGAGCTGGTGGAGCAGGGGGCGGAGGGACTTGTCTTCGACATGCGGAACAATGGCGGAGGCTATGTCAGCGAACTGACGGAGATGCTGGACTATCTGCTGCCTGAAGGCCCCATTTTCCGCGCGGAGACCAAGTCGGGACGGGAGACGGTGACCCAGTCGGACGAGGATGGGGTGGAGCTTCCCATGGCTACCCTGGTGAACGCCGACACCTACTCCGCCGCGGAGTTTTTCGCCGCCCAGCTTCAGGAGAGCGTGGGGGCCCCTATCGTGGGGGAGAGGACCTCCGGTAAGGGATATTCCCAGCAGTCCATCCCCCTGCCCAACGGGGGGGCATTGAACCTGTCTACCGGCCGCTACCGTACCGGGGCGGGGGTTTCCCTCATAGGGACGGGGGTGATGCTGGACTGGGAGATGCCTCTGGAGGAGGAGAAGGCCGAGGCCCTTTGGCGGGGGACCTTGCTCCCCCAGGAGGATCCACAGCTTCAAAAGGCGGTGGAGCTGTTGGAGGAAGGGAAAAAAGAAAATTGAGAGGCCAAAGCCCTGACGGTCCGGCAGCCATAGGGATGGACCATCTTCGGCGGTCACCGGGTGGCGGCCTATTACTTTTTACTTTTAATTTTGGGATCCCCCGCATATCCTCCCATGAAGGGAGGGCTTGTCATGGTGGCCTATTTTTATCCGGCGGAGGAGCGGAGGCTCCTTCCCGTCTATGAGGTGGTCGCTCCCTGGGGGCTTCCTGTTTTGAAGGTGGGCCTTCCGCACCGGTTTTCCTCCCGGCGGAGGGAGAGGATGGCCCGACGGCTCTACGACCGGGGATTGCGGCGGTATCTGTCCGCGGAGGGAGCGGGGAAGTTTCTGCCCCTGGTCCCTGTGGACCCTCTGCCTCTGTGCCGGGCCAAGGGAGCGGAGCTGCTTCTGGCTCTGATGTCCCAGGTGGAGGTAAGGGAGCGGCGGGTGGCCCTGCGGGGAAGTCAGGCCGATCCCCTGGCCTGGGCGCTGGGAGGGGCCCTCTGCCCTCGGGTGGGAGCCCTCCTGCTGGATTTTGACCGGGGGGAGGAGGCGTTATCCCGCCACCTTCGGGACCGCTATGGGGCGGTGTGTCTCCATCTGGGACAGGGACCGGAGCCCCAGGCGGCTCTGGAGCTGGCCCCCCGGCCGGAGTCCCTGCCCCGGACTATAGCCCTGTGGGGAAGAGCGGAACTTCCGGGCCTGACCCTTGGGGTGGCGGAAGGACATCTGCCGCCGGAATATCCGCGTCTCCCCTTTTTGGAACTGCTCTGGGAGACCGGCCGGGTGAGCCTGGAGGGGGTGCTGGTGGGGCCGGAGGCGGAATAGCCTTGACAGAAAGGTGGAAAATACATATAATAACAGCACCAACACAGGATCATCCCGAAGGCCGGCAACGGCCTTTTCTATGTAAAACAATGAATGAAAGGTGACGCGAGACATGGCCAAACAGTATAGACTGACCCCTGAACGTTTACAGAAGCTCCAGGAGGAGCTCACCTACCTGAAGACCGTCCGGGAGCGGGAGGTGGCCGAGCAGATCAAGGAGGCCCGGTCCTTCGGCGACCTGAGTGAGAACAGCGAGTATGACGAGGCCAAGAACGAGCAGGGCAAGCTCTATTCCCGTATCGCCGAGGTGGAAGCCATCCTGGCCAACTATGTGGTGATCGACGAGCAGAGCTTTGACGCCAACGCGGTGAGCTTGGGCAGCCAGGTGACCGTGGAGAACAAGCAGAACGGGATGAAGGCGACCTATAAGATCGTCAGCTCCCAGGAGGCCGACCCTGTGCAGGGCCGGATCTCGGAGGAGTCCCCATTTGGGAAAGCCTTGGTCGGCAAGGCCGTGGGCGATGAGGCGGAGGTGGAGGCCCCCGCCGGGGTGATGACATATAAGATTCTGGATATTCAGAAGGGCTGAGAAGGCCCCTCACAACAGATAGGAGAATGACTATGGCAGAGGAACAGAAGAACGCCCCCCAGCAGCCGGAGCTTTCCGAGCTGCTGAAGATCCGCCGGGATAAGCTTGCCGAGCTTCAGGCGGCTGGGGAGGATCCCTTCCAGCAGACCAAATTTGACTGGGACGCCACCAGCCAGCAGATCAAAGACAACTTTGACGCCATGGAGGGGAAGCCTGTGAAGGTGGCGGGCCGGCTCATGTCCAAGCGGGGCATGGGCAAGGTGTCCTTCTGCGACCTCCAGGACCGGGACGGCCGCATCCAGCTCTACGCCCGTCAGGACGAGATGGATGAGGAGGTCTATAAGAAGTTCAAAAAGTTCGATATCGGCGATATCGTAGGCGTGGACGGCGAGGTCTTCCGCACCCAGCGGGGGGAGATGAGCGTTCGGGCCAAGGATATCACCCTCCTCAGCAAGTCCCTGCTGCCTCTGCCTGAGAAGTTTCACGGCCTTCAGGACAAGGAGCTGCGCTACCGCCAGCGGTATGTGGACCTGATCGTCAACCCCGAGGTGAAGCGGAACTTTGTGATCCGGAGCCAATTTGTCAAGCACGTCCGGGACTTCCTGGACAGCCGTGGCTTCCTGGAGGTGGAGACCCCCGTTCTCAACACCATCCAGGGGGGAGCCACCGCCCGGCCCTTCGTGACCCACCACAACACCCTGAACATTGATATGTACCTGCGTATTGCCACTGAGCTGCCCCTGAAGCGGCTTATCGTGGGCGGCATGGACCGGGTCTACGACCTGGGCCGTATCTTCCGCAACGAGGGCATGGACCCCAAGCACAACCCGGAGTTCACCACGGTGGAGCTCTATCAGGCCTACGCCGACTTCAACGACATGATGGACCTCTTTGAGGAGCTCCTCTCCTCCGCCGCCCAGAAGATTTTGGGCACCTATGAGGTGGAGTGGCTGGGGGAGAAGGTGGACCTGACCCCCGGCTGGCGGAGGCTCCCCATGCACGAGGCGGTGAAGGAATACTGTGGCATCGACTTTATGACCATCAACTCCGACGAGGAGGCGGTGAAGGCCGCCAAGGCCATCGGGGTGGAGCTGCCCTCCACCAAGGAGCCCACCTGGGGCAACGCCCTCTACGAGTGCTTCGACCAGCGGGTGGAGGAGAAGCTGATCCAGCCCACCTTCATCACCATGCATCCGGTGGACGTGTCCCCCCTTGCCAAGCGCTCCCCCAAGGACCCCCGGCTCACCGAGCGGTTCGAGCTTTTCATCTGCCACAGCGAGATGGGCAATGCCTTCTCCGAGCTCAACGACCCCATCGACCAGCGCTCCCGCTTCCAGAAGGAGGTGGAGGCCCGGGCCAAGGGGGACGACGAGGCAGGCATGATGGACGAGGACTTCCTCACCGCCCTGGAGTACGGCATGCCCCCCACGGGCGGCCTGGGCATCGGCATCGACCGCTGCGTCATGCTCCTCACCGGCGCCGACTCCATCCGGGACGTGATCGCGTTTCCGACCATGAAGCCGCTGGATAAATAAAAGAGAGGGGGAGACCCATGGATAAGAAACTGCGGGTGATCCTGGAAAACTGTCCCCAGAGCCATCCCTGTCCCTCGGTGCAGGTCTGCCCGGTAGGGGCTTTGGCCCAGGAGGGGTTCCATGCCCCTACAGTGGATCATGACAAATGCATCCGCTGCGGAAAGTGCGCCAATTTCTGCCCCAAGCGGGCTTTGGTACTGGAATAAAAGCAAAAACCTGACGGCATACCGGCGGCCCTCCGCCGGTATGCCTTTGCCCTTATTCGGCGGACCGGGAAAGGAGGTCATACCTTGCTGGCAGCTATCACACAGTTTATCCGGGATCGGTTTATCCGCTCCCGACGGCTCAACGCAACCCGGCTGGTGGCCGGGTCCTTCGCCGTCATCATCCTGGTTGGGACCCTTTTGCTGGCTCTGCCCATCTCAGCCCGTTCCGGGGAGAGCCAGGGCCTGTTTACCGCCTTCTTTACCGCCACCTCGGCCACCTGCGTCACCGGGCTTGTGGTAACCGACACCTTTCTCACCTGGTCTCCCTTTGGGCAGGGGGTGATCCTCCTTCTCATCCAGTTGGGGGGTCTGGGGTTCATGACGGTGATCACCCTCATCTCCCTGGCGGCCCACAGGCGCATCGGGCTGTCCGAGCGGCTCATCATGATGTCCACTCTGAACCTGAACGACCTGGACGGGGTGGTGCGGGTGGTTCGTCACGCTCTCATGGGCACCGCATTTTTTGAACTTTTGGGGGCGGCTGTGCTGTCCCTTCGGATGATCCCCAAGTACGGCTTTTTCCAGGGAGTGTGGCATGCCCTTTTCCACGCGGTATCCGCCTTCTGTAATGCGGGCTTTGACCTCCAGGGAGGGGACACCGGCCCCTTCTCCAGCCTGGTGGGGTTCCAGAACGACCCCCTGACTCTTTTCACCACCGCCGCCTTGGTCATCATTGGCGGTTTGGGCTTTTTTGTGTGGGAGGACTGGCTGGAGCACCGCCATTGGAAAAAACTGACTCTGTATAGCCGCCTGGTGCTGACCCTGACGGCGGCCCTCACCTTGGGCGGGGCCCTCTTCTTCCTGGGGGCGGAGTGGGCCAACCCCGGAACCCTGGGTCCCATGGAGGTAGGGGAGAAATGCCTCAACGCCTTCTTCCAGTCCGCCACTCTCCGGACGGCGGGCTTCAATGTGATCGACCAGGGGGCCATGACCGACAACTCCATCGTGATGAGCTGTATCCTCATGCTCATTGGCGGCTCCTCCGGCTCTACCGCCGGAGGGATGAAGACGGTGACGGTGTGGGTTCTGGTGATGGTGGTCATCACCGGCCTTCGGGGCCGGGAGAGTATTGTCTACCGGGAGCGGACCCTGCCTCTGCGTCGGGCCATGAATGCGGTGACCCTTTTTCTCATGGTGACCTTCCTCTTTGTGACAGGCTCCATGCTCATTTCCCTGACCCATGAGGCCACCTTCCTCCAGGCCGCTTTTGAGACGGCCTCGGCCTTGGGGACGGTGGGACTCACCACAGGCATCACCCCTCTCCTGGCCCGGCCGGCCCAGGGACTGCTGGCGGTGCTGATGTATACCGGGCGGGTGGGGATCCTGTCCTTCTCCATCGCCTTTTTGAACCGGCAGAAGGACAGCCTGAATATGAAATATCCTGACTTCAACATTATGGTTGGCTAAAAGGAGAGTGGCGAAGATGAAGACTTTCGTTGTGATCGGTCTGGGCCGTTTTGGCACCGCCATTGCCCGGGAACTGTCCGCGCTGGGCCATGAGGTCCTGGCTATGGATCTGGCGGAGGACAAGGTCCAGCGGGTGGCCGACAAGGTGACCCATGCTGTGGTGGGAGACGCCCGGGATATCAATGTCCTCAAGGCTCTGGGGGTACGGAACTTTGACTGCGCCGTGGTAGCCATGGGCAGCGATGTGGGCAACTCCGCCCTCGTTACCCTGAATCTGAAGGAGCTGGGGCTTCAGCAGGTGGTCTGTAAGGCACAGAGCCATGTGCACCAGCGGGTTCTGGAGAAGATTGGGGCGGACCGGGTCATTTTCCCGGAGCATGAGATGGGAGTGAAGCTGGCCCAGGGGCTCTCCTCCTCCAGTGTGCTCAACTTCATTGAGTTTTCCGAGGATTACGGCATTGTGGAGCTTTTGGTCCCCAAGTCCTGGGTGGGAAAGTCCATCCGGGAATTGGACGTGCGGAACGCCTTCCACGTGAACATCATCGCGGTCCGGAAGGCGGACAAGCCCAGCTCGCTGGATGTGGCCCCCGGAGCCGCCTGCATTCTGGAGGCGGGGGACAATGTGGTGGCGGTGGGCCGGAGCGAGGACATCAACCGGCTCCATGAGGTGAAGTGATGGAGACCATCACCAGCCGTAAAAATCCCCTGTTTCAGAAGATCAGGAAGCTGAATGGCTCCGGCTCCTTCCGCCGTCAGCAGGGACTCTTTATGTGCGAGGGGCCCAAGCTGTTGGAGGAGGCGGTAAAGTGGGGGGCTGATCCGGAATTTGTGATAAAGGAGCCGGAATTATCCCTCCCCAAGGCGTTGGCGGCCAAGGTGGTGGAGACTCCGGCGGAGGTGCTGGCATCTGTGGCGGATACCGAGACCCCCCAGGGGGTGGTCTTCGCCTGCGGCCTGCCTGATACCGCGCTGCCGGACAGGCTGTCTCCGGGCAGATACCTGGTGCTGGACGGGGTCCAGGATCCGGGAAATCTGGGTACGGTCTGGCGGACCGCCGACGCCTTTGGGGCGGCGGGACTGCTTTTGACGGGGAGTTGCGCCGATCCATTCTCCCCCAAGGCTGTCCGGGCTTCTATGGGAGCCTGTTTCCGTCTGCCTGTCTGGAAAGGGGACAGGCGGGACGTGGCGGAGCTGCTGTCCCGTTCCCACATCCCCCTTTACGCCACCGCCCTGCGGGAGGACACGGAGGATGTGCGGAGGGTGGACCTGTCCCAGGCCGCCGTGGTTATCGGCAGTGAGGGCCGGGGGATCTCGGAGGAGCTGCTGGACCTGTGCGAAAAGACCCTGAAGATCCCCATGACAGACCGCTGTGAGTCCCTCAACGCCGCAGTGGCGGCGGCCATTTTACTTTGGGAAGGATTTTGCCCGTTTTGAACAGAAAATGGCGTATAAATTGTAAACCGTGATACAATCTCGGGAGGAGGCATTCCTGTGGCCAACCTGAAATATTTTCTTTGGCTCACCACCCGAAAGGGGTTTCAGACCGGGGAGGTCAACGGACTGCTTTCCTACTTTGGCACCCCGGAGGCAATCTACTTTGCCCAGGGGGAGGAGTATGACCTGCTGGGACTTTCCGAGAGAAAAAAGCAGGCGCTGAAGGATAAGGACCTGGGCGAGGCGGAGAAGATACTGGAAAACTGCGACCGCCTGGGGATCCATATTATGACGATCCAGGACGCCGACTACCCTGAGCGGCTGGGGCAGATCTACGACCCGCCCTGTGTCCTCTACTGGATGGGGAAGCCCCTGAACGTGGATGACCAGCTGACCGTGGGGGTGGTGGGGACCCGGAAAAGCACCCCTTACGGGGACGACCTGGCGGGACGGCTGGGGCTGGACCTGGCCCGCGCCGGGGCGGTGCTGATCTCCGGCATGGCGGAGGGTATCGACTCCCGGGGACTTCGGGGGGCGCTGAGGGGCGGCGGGAGCGTCATCAGCGTGCTGGCTGGAGGGTTGGACGTGGTGTATCCCAAGGAGAACCGCTATCTTTACCGGGACGTGGTGACGGCGGGGACCCTTCTCAGCGAGTACCCGCCGGGGACAGAGCCGGCGGGGTTCCATTTCCCCGTCCGCAACCGGATTATCTCCGGCCTTTCCATGGGGCTTGTGGTGGTGGAGGCCGGCGAGCCCAGCGGGGCCTTGATCAGCGCCCGCCATGCCCTGGAGCAGAACCGGGAGGTCTTTGCCTTTCCCGGTCCGGTGGGAGCCGCCGCCAGCCTGGGGTGCAACCGGATTATTCAGCGGGGGGAGGCCAAGCTGATCCTTTCCGCCGCCGATATTATGGAGGAATTTCAACTTCTGTTTCCCGGCAAGGTCCGCACCCCGCCGCCGATGGAGGAGGGGGAGACCCTTCAGCGGCTGGAGGGAGAACCCGCGCCAACAGGGATAAAAGAGGCGAAAGAGGTTGACAAAGCCCCGGATCGGGCATATATTTCTCTATCAGATGATCCGGAGGCTTTCACGGAGGACCAGCGGGACATTCTTCTGTGCATCCAGCACAGAAGCCTGCGGATGGATGACATCTCAGAGCAGACCCAGATCCCGGCCCGGAGGGTGTCCTCCGCCCTCACTCTACTCCAGCTTCAGGACATGGTGGAGGAGAAGCCGGGAAAGCGGTTTTATGCCAAGGTCATCTTGACAGGGTAAGATTTTTTGACTATTATCTTTTTTACTGTACTACATCATCTTTCCTCGGAGGTCATATCGTGGCTACAACGACGAAGAACAATTTAGTGATCGTGGAATCCCCGGCGAAGGCCAAGACAATCACCAAATACCTGGGTCCGGGCTATGAGGTCAAGGCCAGTATGGGCCATATCCGGGATCTGCCCAAGAGTAAGATCGGGGTGGACGTGGACCAGGATTTTTCGGTGGACTACCAGCCTATCGCAGGGAAAGAGGACATTATCAAGGACCTGAAGAAGGCGGCGAAAAAGAGCGACCGGGTCTATCTGGCTACCGACCCTGACCGGGAGGGGGAGGCCATCTCCTGGCATCTGAAAGAGCTTTTGGACCTGCCCGGCGATAAGACCTTCCGGGTTACCTTCAACGAGATCACCAAGAAGGTGGTCAACGAGTCCATCGCCGCCCCCCGGCAGATCGACATGGACTTAGTGGACGCCCAGCAGGCCCGGCGTGTGCTGGACCGGGTGGTGGGGTATCAGATATCCCCCTTCCTGTGGAAGAAGATCAAGCGGGGCCTGTCCGCCGGACGGGTCCAGTCGGTGGCCACCCGGCTGGTGTGCGAGCGGGAGGAGGAGATCAAAGCCTTCAAGCCCGAAGAATACTGGTCCTTGGACGCCCTTTTGGAGAGAGTGCGCCCCAACGTGGGCAGGTTCACCGCTCAGTTCTACGGGAAAGAGAAGCGGATGGAGCTCCACAGCGAGAAGGAGGTCCAGGTGGTGATGGAGACGGTGAAGGCCGGCAGTTTCTCGGTCACCGACGTGAAGGAGCAGGAGAAGAACCGGAATCCGGCCCCTCCCTTTACCACCTCCACCCTCCAGCAGGAGGCCAGCCGGAAGCTGAACATGCAGCCCCGGCGGACCATGGCCATCGCCCAGCAGCTTTACGAGGGTGTGGATATCACCGGGGAGGGCACCGTGGGTCTTATCACCTACATGCGTACCGACTCCCTGCGGCTCTCGGATGAGGCCACAGCCGCCGCCAAGAGCTTCATCCTGGGCCGCTACGGCAAGGATTACTATCCCGGCTCTCCCCGGGTCTATAAGGCCAAGGCGGGGGCCCAGGACGCCCACGAGGCCATCCGGCCCTCCAATGTGGAGTTGACCCCCGAGAATGTGAAGAAGGATCTGACGGCGGAGCAGTACCGGCTGTATAAGCTGATCTGGAGCCGCTTCCTGGCCTGCCAGATGGCCTCCGCCGTGTATGACAGCGTGACCATCGAGGCCTCCGCCAACGACTACCGGTTCCGGGCCACCCACACGGCGCTGAAGTTTGCCGGCTACACGGCGGTCTACGTGGAGGGCAAGGATGAGGACGACGAGGAGTTCCAGTCCCCCCTGCCCGACCTGAAGAAGGGGGAGACCCTGAAGCTCCAGGGTCTGGAGCCCAAGCAGCATTTCACCCAGCCCCCCGCCCGCTATACCGAGGCCAGCCTGATCAAGGCCCTGGAGGAGAAGGGGATCGGCCGGCCCTCCACCTACGCTCCCACCATCTCCACCATCGAGAGCCGGGAGTACGTGGTGAAGGAGGGCAAGTACCTGCGGACCACTCCCCTGGGGGAGACGGTGAACATGGTGATGAAGGATAAGTTCCCCGACATCGTGGACTACGACTTTACCGCCCAGATGGAGGAGCGGCTGGACGACGTGGAGCAGGGAAAGACCAAGTGGAAGGCTGTTATGAAAGACTTCTACGGCGACTTTTCCAAGGAGCTGGAGAAGGCGGAGGCCGACGTAGGGGAGCGGATCCGGGTCCCTGACGAGGTCTCTGAGGAGATCTGCCCCCTGTGCGGGAGGAACCTGGTGTTCAAGTCGGGTAAGTTTGGCCGGTTCCTGGCCTGTCCCGGCTGGCCCGAGTGCCCTCACACCCAGCCCATTGTGGAGCAGATGCCCGGCAAGTGCCCCAAGTGCGGCGGGCGGCTTCTCAAACGCTCCGGCACCAGCAAGAAGAGCAGCAAGCCCTACACCTACTATGCCTGTGAGTTTGTCACCCGGCGGGAGGACGCACCCCGTCAGTGTGATTTTATGACCTTTGACGTGCCTGTGGCGGACAACTGCCCCCAGTGCGGTCAGACCATGTTCAAGCTCTCCGGCCGGGGAGCCAAGAAGCCCTTCTGTATCAACGAAAAGTGCCCCAGCTTCCTCCCCGAGGACAAGAGGGGGTACTATAAGAAGAAGGAAGGCGCTTCCTCCACCGGGAAGAAGAGCGCCGCAAAAAAGAGTACCACCCAAAAGAAAACGGCAAAGAAGTGAAAAGTTAAAAGTTAAAAATGAAAAGGTAAAGTGTCCGGCGGAGCCGGACTATTAAAATAGCTGCCTTCGGCAGCCACAAGCCTTCATAGCTTTTTCATTTTTAATTTTAAGGGGGTGTAGGAGTGGAACCTGTTACCGTCATTGGGGCGGGTCTGGCCGGGTGTGAGTGCGCCTGGCAGCTTGCCCAGAGGGGAGTGCCTGTGGTTCTGAGGGAGATGAAGCCCCAAAAGGCCACCCCGGCCCACCACAGCCATGATTTTGCAGAGTTGGTCTGCTCCAATTCCCTCCGCTCCGACCAGATCGAGAACGCCGTGGGGCTTCTCAAGGAGGAGCTGCGGCGGCTGGACAGCCTGATCCTCTCCTGCGCCGATGCTCATCGGGTGGAGGCGGGGGGAGCCTTGGCGGTGGACCGGGAGGCTTTCTCCGCCGCCGTTACCGAGAGGGTCAGAAGCCATCCCCTTATCACTGTGGAGGAGGGGGAGGTCACCGCCATCCCTGAGGGGGAGGTGGTCATCGCCGCGGGGCCCCTGGCCTCCGACGGACTGGCCCAGGCCGTGCGGGAAGCCTTTCCCACCGGCGGCACCCTCAACTTTTTTGATGCCGCCGCTCCGCTGGTCACCTTTGAATCCATTGATATGGACCACGCCTGGTTCGCCTCCCGCTATGACAAGGGGACGGCGGATTATGTAAACTGCGCCCTCTCCCGGGAGGAGTATCTGGACTTCTGGCAAGCCCTTCGGACAGCGGAGGAGGCGGAGGTCCACGGCTTTGAGGATGGGCAGGTCTTTGAGGGCTGTATGCCCGTGGAGGTCATGGCCCGGCGGGGGGAGGACACCCTCCGGTACGGACCGTTGAAGCCCAAGGGCCTGAAGGATCCCAAGACAGGGCGGGAGCCCTATGCCGTTGTCCAGCTTCGCAAGGACAACGCCCAGGGGAGCATCTACAATCTGGTGGGGTTCCAGACTCACCTGAAGTGGGGGGAGCAGAAGCGGGTCTTCTCCATGATCCCCGCGTTGAAAAACGCGGAATTTCTCCGCTATGGGGTCATGCACCGGAATACTTACCTAAGATCCCCCGGATTCCTGGACCGGTATTACCGGGTGAAGGAGTGCCCCCGGGTGTCCTTCGCGGGACAGATCACCGGGGTGGAGGGGTATGTGGAGTCCGCCGCCAGCGGATGTCTTGTGGGCATTGAGCTGGCCAGAAGACTTTTGGGCCGGCCCCCGGCGGATTTCCCGGCGGAGACCGCCATCGGTGCCCTGGCTCTCTACGTGTCCAACGAGAGCGTTGCCGACTTCCAGCCCATGAACATCAACTTCGGCATTATGCCTCCCTGGCCCGAGCGGGTGAAGGGCGGTAAGCGGGAGAAGAATACCCTGATCGCTGACCGGGCGTTGGAGGCATTAGCTGCCAGGGATATATAGCCCCAGCTTGACCGTGCGCCGAAAGAGGCTCAGACACCACGCATCCTCCCGGGCGGATTCCTCCAGGAAATATTCGTCAAAGAGCTTGCTCTGTTCAGGGGTGAGAGTGGCAATAAAAGCCTGAGCCGCAGGATCGGGAAAGTTTTGGGGCGGGAGGCTTTCGCTGATAAGATAGTAGATTTGGTCGATCAGGTCCGACATAATATCACCTCTGTACTTTTAGTGTTATTCCATTATAACACTAAAAGTGCGAATGTCAATAGGCAGGAGATAAAAATGAAGATTTTTGCAGACCGACTTCGGGAAGCACGGGAAGAAGCAGGAGAGAGCAGAAAGGATTTGGGAGATATCCTCGGTGTGGGGATAAGCCAGATCAGCGAGATGGAGAATGACAGAAAGGGAACGACGTTGGAGAGGTTGGCCCTGATCTGCCGCCATTATAACGTCTCTGCCGATTACATGCTGGGATTGAGCGACAGGAGGGAAACGCTTTGAAGATCATCGTAGACGCTATGGGCGGCGACAATGCCCCCCGTTCCAACGTGGAGGGAGCCGTGGAGGCTGTCCGGGAGTTGGGGGTAGAGGTGGCCCTGGTTGGCCGGGGCTATGAGATCATGGATATTCTCAAGGAACTGGGCATGGAGGAGCCCCCTCCGGGGCTAGAGATCATTCATGCGGAACAGGTGGTGGAGATGTCGGATAACCCCGCCACCGCCTTTAAGGAGAAGAAGGATTCCTCCCTCACGGTGGGGCTCAATCTGGTGAAGGAGGGGAAGGGGGACGCCTTTGTCTCCGCCGGATCCACCGGGGCCTTGCTGTCGGCGGCGACCCTGCTCACCAAGCGGATCCGGGGCATCCGCCGGGCCGCTCTGGCCCCGCTGGTACCCACGGCGGGAGGCGGCTCCATCCTCATTGACTGCGGGGCGACCGCCGAGTGTACGGCGGAATATCTGCTCCAGTTTGCCTTTATGGGTTCCTACTACGCCGAGCATTTTCTGGGCCGTCCTGAGCCCCGGGTGGGGCTTTTGAACATCGGGGCGGAGGAGGGGAAGGGGACAGCCCTCCAGAAGGAGACCTACGCCCTCCTGAAGCAGGCGGGGGAGGAGGGGCGGATCCACTTTACAGGCAATGTGGAGGCCCGGGAGGCCGTTTTGGGGGCGGTGGACGTTATCGTCTGCGACGGCTATTCGGGGAACATTTTTCTCAAGACCCTGGAGGGCACCGCCATCTATCTCTCCAAGCAGATGAAGGGGATGTTCAAAAAGAGTCCGCTGACAAAGCTGGCGGCGGTGATGGTCTCCGGCGGGATCCGGGACTTCAAAAAGCTGATGGACTCCCGGGAGGTGGGCGGCACGGCCCTGGTCGGTATTGCCAAGCCGGTGATCAAGGCCCACGGCTCCTCCGACGGCTACGCCATCAAAAACGCCATCGGTCAGGCGGCCCGGTTTGCCGCCTCCGGGGTCATCGAGGGCATTACGGAGAACGTGGAATACATGCGTCTGCCTGCGGGGAGCAAGGCGGCGGAGGAACAGGCGTAACCACCACAGGAGGATCCCATGACGCTGCAGACGCTGGAATATTTTATCGCGGTAGCCCAATATCGGAATTTCACCAAGGCGGCCCAGGCCTGCCATGTGACCCAGCCCGCCCTGAGCCGGGCCATACGGGGCCTGGAGGAGGAGCTGGGCTGCGCGTTGCTGGTACGGGCGGGAAGGACCGTCACCCTCACCCCCGAGGGGGAGGTCTGTCTCACCGAGGCCAAGCGGGTGCTTCAGCAGTGTGAGGAATTGAAGCTGAGGGTCCGGGAGGCGGAGAGGAAAAACCAGAGGCCACTTCGGGTGGGATATCTCATCGTCAGCCATCTGAATGCCTTTATGCAGTGCCTGGGGCGGTATGGGATGGCGGGGCCGCTGTTCAATCTGGAGACCATATACGGGACCACGGCGGAGACTAAGGAGCGGTTTGCCTCCGGAGAGGTGGACGCCATCATCCTGCCGGAGCCCTGTATCACGGACCTGGCAGAAATTGAGTGGGCCTATATCACCCGAAGCTGCCTTTATGCCATCATCCATAAGGCGAATCCCCTGTACGAGAGGGAGTGGGTGACTCTGGACGAGTTGCGGGAGCAGCCTTTTATCATGTGGAAGGAGAGAAATCTACCCCTGTTGTGTGCCGCCCATATCCAGGCCTGCCGGGAGGCGGGCTTTACCCCGAGGGTCGTGGGGGAGGGGGAGAAGATGGGGGATGTTCTGGCCCAGGTAACCCTCCACAACGCCGTGGCGTTGGCCAACCAGGTTTCCAGTGCGGTCTACCCCGGGGACTGCCGGTTCATCCCTGTGGCGGACAGCCAGGAAAAGTTCGGAACAGTCTGTGTGTGGAGGAAGGGGGATCTGGCCCCTCAACTTACGGCATTAAAGGAGATCCTGGCTGTCCAAGGGTAGAAACCATAAAAATAAGTTATAGTTATCCGCACCGGGATACCTTATTGGCATTTCCGGTGCGGAATTTTCTATGTTAAAATATGGATAGAGACTGTTTGTGAATTCGCAAACAGAAATAAAGAAGAAAGGGAGAAAGTTATGAAAAAAAGGATCTTTGCCATGCTTCTGGCTGTTGTCATGGTCCTGGGCACGGTCGCCGGGGCGGCCGGGACGGAGAAAGCCATCACCGTCACCCCCATGGATATGACCATCAACGGTCAGAGCGTCACCCCCGCCAAGTCTGACGGGAGTCCCGCGGAGGTATTTGCCTATGACGGTGCCACCTATGTGCCCCTGCGGTATCTCAGCGAGCTGCTGGGGATCACTGTGGAGTGGGACAAGGACGCCCCTAACACCGCCAAGTTGGTGATGGATGAGGTGACCTATACCGCCACCGTGCCCGGTATGCACGGGCCCATGACCGTGGCCACTACCCTGACCGCCGACAACAAGATCGCCAAGGTGGAAGTGGTGGACAACGTGGAGACCCCGGGCCTTGTGGACTGGCCCGCCCGGGTTATCCCTGAGCGGATCGTGGAGAATCAGTCCCTGGCGGTGGACACCGTCACCGGCGTCACCATCTCCAGCCGGGCCATCATCAACGGGGTGGAGACCGCTCTGAAGAACGCTGGGGTGGACGTGGCTCCCTTTAAGACCCCCATTGAGAAGGAGAAGGCCCAGGATGTGGAGTACACCGCTGACGTCATCATCGTGGGCGGTGGCGGAGCCGGTGTGGCTGCCGCCGTCGGTGCCACTGAAGCGGGTGCCAGTGTCATCGTTATTGAGAAGACCGGTTTCCTTGGCGGTAACTCCATCGTGGCCGGCGGTATCTACAACTGCCCTGACTCCGAGGAGCAGGATTACGCCAAGTTCTCCGGTGACCCCGATTCTCTGGTGGAGAACGCCCTGGCTGAGGAGCCGGTGAGCAAGGAGCATAAGGCTCTTCAGGATGCTGTCCGCAAGGAGTTCGAGGTTTACAAAAAGAGCGACAGGACCTTCTTTGACAGTCCCAACTGGTTTGCCCTCCAGACTTGGAACGGCGGTGATAAGATCGGCAGCCTTGCCCATCTGAAGGTTTTTGCCGACAATGCGTATCCCACCCTGGAGTGGCTGGAGAGCATGGGTATGACCTTCCAGGAAGGTGTCAGCCTTGGCGGCGGCGCCCTCTATCCCCGCACCCACACTCCCACTTCCCCCAATGGAACCGGCTATTTTAAGGTCTTTGAGGGGATCCTGGATGAACGTACCGACCTGTGCACCCTCCTGATGGAGACCGAGGGCAAGAGCCTCATCACCAGCGGCGGCAAGGTGGTTGGCGTCAATGCCGTGGGCAAGGATGGCAACAAGGTGACCCTCCACGCCAACAAGGGCGTGATCCTGGCCACCGGCGGCTTTGCGGGCAATGTGGAACTGCGCCAGGAGTACTGCCAGGGCGAGAAGTGGCCCGACTTGGGCGCCGGCCTCATCTCCTCCAATATGCCTGGTGTTACCGGCGACGGTATCTTTATGGCTGAGGCCGCCGGGGCTGAACTCATCAATATGGATCAGATTCAGCTCCTGCCCTACTGTGACCCCAACATTGGCGCCACCTTCAACATCGTCAACAGCTGCCAGTGCTTCATCAACAAGGAGGGCAATCGCTTTGTCCGTGAAGACGGCCGCCGTGACGAGATGTCCAAGGGCATCATCGACCAGACTGACGGTATGATGTTCATGGTCAGCAGTACCGACGATCCCTCCACCCGGATGAGCCTGGGCGGTATGTCCCTGCAATATTATATCGACAACAATCTGTATGGCTACATGATCGCCGAAAACCTGACTGATCTGGCCAAGCAGATGGGGGTCCCCGCCGATGCGCTGGAGGCTTCCATTGCCGACTACAATGCCCATGTGGAGTCCGGCGAGAAGGATCAATTTGGTCGTACCACATACAGCACCAAGGTCGAGGGCAAGTACTACTTTGCCTATCCCCGAAAGCCGGCCGCCCACCATACCATGGGCGGTGTGAACGTGGACACCGAGACCCGCGCCCTTCGCTCTGACGGCTCTGTCATCAAGGGCCTCTACTGCGCCGGTGAGATCACCGGTAACCTCCACGGCGGTAACCGCCTGGGCGGCAACGCCATCGTGGACTTCTGCGTGTTTGGCCGTATCGCGGGCACCAACGCCGCTGCCGGCAAATAAGTTTTCTCTCCTTTACACGGCAAGGGACCCGGATAAAATTTCCGGGTCCCTTGCTGTTATTTCCTTCGCCGAAGGACAGGGGAAAAGAAAAATTTTGTTTTCCCCCTTGACAGCGTGGAAGATATTGCCTATTATCATAATGCATTCAGACCCCCGGAATGGGGAAATACAGATCTGTAAAGATAGGAGCGAGGGATATGATTTTTGACCGTTTGGCAAGACTGCTCTCTGAGCAGTTCGGACTGGAGACTGAAGATATCACCGAGGACACCGGCTTTGAGGAGCTGGGAGCCGACTCGGTGGATCTGGTGGAGCTGTCTATGAACCTGGAGGAGGAATTCGGCATTGAGGAGATGGGGGAGGAGGACATCACCTCCATCCACAATGTGGGCGATCTGGTGAACTATCTGACCAAGAAGCTGGGCGAGTAATGGAGACACTGGAAAGCAAGCTGGGCTATACCTTCCGGGACCGAAAGCTGCTGGAAAACGCCCTGACCCACTCCTCCTACGCCAACGAGAATCACTCCCCCGGCGGCAGCAACGAGCGGCTGGAGTTTTTGGGGGATTCCATTCTGGGCATGGTGACGGCGGACTACCTCTACAAAGAGCACCCTCACCTTCCTGAGGGGGATCTGACCCGGACCCGGGCGGCCCTGGTCTGTGAGGAGAGTTTGGTGGAGGTGGCGGACCGGCTGGAGCTGGGGACGTATCTGCGCCTGGGTAAGGGAGAGGACCAGGGAGGGGGCCGTGAGCGGCCCTCCATTCGAGCTGACGCGGTGGAGGCTTTGCTGGCCGCCGTCTTTTTGGACGGCGGGCTGGTGGAGGCCAAAAAGATCATTCGCCGCTTTATTCTGGACCGGGAGGCAGAGAAGGGGACCAACCGGGACTTCAAGACCGCCCTGCAGGAGTTGGTCCAGCGGGAGAGCGGGCAGGTATTGGCCTACCGGCTCACCGGAGAGTCCGGCCCCGACCACGCCAAGGTTTTTGCTGTGACGGTGGAACTGAACGGTTCTCCTATCGGTCAGGGACAGGGCCACAGTAAGAAAGAGGCCGAGCAGATGGCGGCCCAGGCGGCCATCGAAGCGATAAAACAGGAATAGAGGAAAAACGCTGGGATCCCTTGGACTCCCGGTGTTTTTACAGGGAGGTGGAGAAACTTGTTTGAACGGTGGAAGGAGGAGGAGCTGACCGCCATCCGAAGGCAGTACGGGAAGATCCGTCTGCTTACCTGGGCTTTCCTGGCGATCATGCTGGTATACCTGCTGAACTCGGTGGTCATGCTCCTGGACGGAGGCGGGGCCATAGGGGCGGTATCCATCCTTATCCAGTTGGGGCTCATGGCCGTGATCTGGCGGCTGGGGGACTATAAGGGAAGGTTTTTCAAGCCCCTGCTCTCCTCTGTGGAGGAGACCCTGACCACCCAGGGGGAGCGGGAGGAATTTGCGCAGCAGATGGGGCAGGCGGAGGAGATCCTTTGCACAGTGACGCCCCAGGGAAGGCCCTGCCGGGTGCTGGTGGGGAAGGAATACCTTTACATCCGCCAGCCGGGAAAGAGCCGGATCCTGAAAAACCGGGATATCCGCCGGGTGAAGCTGACCCGGGAGAGTTACACCGTAGGCCGGGGACATATCCGTACCTGCTGCTGCCTGTATCTCTATACAGCGGCGGAGAAATATGTCTGGACGGCCAGCCTACCCACGGAGGGGGAGTGCTATCGGGTCTGGGATCTGCTGCGGCCCAATCTTCCCACCAACATTGAGGTGGACGACCGGATCGCCTACGGCAAGACCGAGGAGGGGAGAAAGGCCGACCGGAGGTCGGAGCTGGTCCAGATCATTCTGGCTGCCCTCCTGGTGGGGGTTCTGATCCTGGTGGTAAAGCTGTTAAAATGAGAGAAAGGCCCCCATGGGAGTTCCCATGGGGGCCTTTTTGGAGTGTTTTAGAAATGGACTCAGCTTACTTGGCCTGGGCCAGGGCGTCCTCCACGGCCTGCTTGATGGCCTTGCAGGAGACGGTGCAGCCGGAGATGTTGTCCACCTCGGTGGAGCCGGCCTTCACAATGGCGGCGGGGAGCTTCTCGATGGCGGGGGTGCCGATGCCCTGGGTCTCGTTCTGCTCCATGATCTCCACGTTGGTGATGGTTTTCCCGTCCAGGGTGACCCGGACCACGATGTCGCCGCCCATGCCGTTGGGGCTCACGCCCAGGTACTGGTTGTCGGCGGTCTCAAAGTCATAGGTCTTGCCGGCGGTCAGGTCGCTCTCGTGACCGGGGGTGTAGACCAGGTTGGACTGGGCGGCGGTGAGGGTGTAGGGGGGCAGGGGCTCCTTGGCCGCGGCGGCGTTCCGGCCGGCGATGGGGCCAAAGACCAGGCACTCGGCCACGTTGGTGCCGCCCTGATAGGTACGGGCGGTGAGGCCGCCGAACTCACCGGCGGAGTAGAGGTGGGGGATGGGGTTGCCGTCCAGGCCGATGACCTCCGCCTTCTCGTTGCGCTTGGCGCCGCCCTGGGTGTTGAGGACGCAGTTGACGGTGAACTCATAGGCGTAGAAGGGACCCTTGCCAAAGGCGATCATATTTTCAGGGTTCCGGCGGAACTGCTCGTCCTTGCCGTCCTTGCAGTAGCCGTTATAGGTGGACACGGTGTCGACCAGATACTGGGTGCCCAGCTCCTCGGCCAGGGCCTCGATGGTGTCGGCCTTGTGGAGGTAGCCGTTGCCCAGCTCAGCCTCCACCAGCTGGCCCATCTGGTAGGCGTCCACCTTGCTCTGGTCAAAGATGCCGTAGACATGCTCGGGGAACCGGGGGATGATGTAGCTGCCGGCCACATAGACATAGCCGTGGCGGGCGTTCTGGATGGCCTCCTCGTTGATGAACCGGGTGCCGTCGGGACCCACCAGGATGGTGCCGCCCACTCCGGGGGTGCCGGCCAGAGCGGCGAAGGCCGCGTTGGTGGCGGGCATCATGGAGCCGCCCACGCCGCCGGAGACGTAGTTGTTCATGTGCCACATCTCGGCGCCCACCTCCTGGGCCATGCGGACGCCGTCGCCGGTGTTGTAGGCGCTGCCGAAGAAGGTGGTCTGGCCTCCCAGCCGGAGATAGGTCTCCAGCATCTCGGGGTTGTTCTCAAAGCCGCCGCAGGCCATGACCACGCCGTTGGTGGCCCGGATGTTCAGGGTCTTGCCGCCCCTCTCGATCTGAACGCCCACGATGGTCTTGGACTGAGGATCCTGGAGGAGGTGGACGGCGGGGGACTCATACCATACGTCGATCTTGTCCCCACGGTCAATGATGTTCTGCTTCACCAGCCGGTAGAGGGCGCCGTCGGCCACCTGGTCGGTGATGGTGTAGGTGTAGAAGTGCTCCAGACCGCCGGGGATCTCAGGGTGCTCACAGTCGTAGGTGCCGATGCCCTTGCCCTTCCAGCCGGTCATGGTCTCCTTGCTGGTACCCAGGGAGGCCACATAGTCCTGGAGGTGGGTCATCCCCTCCATGAAGGTCATGAGCATATCGTCGCTGGTGCTGTCGAAGTTGCCCCGCATGTTGGAGTAGTACTCAAAGCCGCCCTCGGCGGTGTCCACGGTGGCGAAAAGCTGGTGGCATACCCGGGAGTTGCCGCCGGCCTCCCCCTCGGGGGCCTTCTCGGTGAGGAGGACGCTGGCGCCGTTGTCGGCGGCCTCGATGGCGGCGGTGGAGCCGGCGAAGCCCATGCCGATGACCACCACGTCATACTGGCCGTCCCAGGCGATGGTGTCGGCGTAGGTCAGGCCGGTGATCTTGGCGGTGGTGGGGTCGGCGGGATCCCACTCCACCTTGCCGTTCTGGAGCTCATTGAGGCTGCGCAGGGGGACGTAGGTGGTGCCGTTGTAGGCGAAGGCCTCGGCGCCGCCGTTGGGGCTGACCACCTCGCCGTTGACGTTCAGGGTCATGGGGGTGACCGTGATGGTCTTTTCAGTCCCGGCCGCTACGGCGACCGTTCCCGCCACCATCAAAGCGGCCAGAGCGAGGGCTGTGATCCTTTTTTTCATAAAAACTCCTCCTTATCATCTGCTGAGGGAGAGGAAGTTCTCCCTCTTTCCCCTATTGTACCATTTTCAAGATTGTTAACTAAACGACAAAATCTTTTGTTTCATACTAAAATCTTCTTTTCTTTTTTAAGGTCCGCTTCAAAAAACCCCACTTTTATGGTATACTATACCGAAACCCGGTGGGGGAGGGAGAAGTATGGGCGATCTCTACTATGACAAAAAATATCCCGGCCTGAGTGAGGCCATCAATGACTGTTATCCCATGCACATGGATGTGATGGGGGTGCTGTTTCATTTCAGCGAGCTTCTCTCCGGGCATGAACGGGAGGCCATGGATCACACCCTGGATGAATATGGGGACGAGCTTCCCTTTTGCTACGAGGACTGCCGGATCCTGGTGACAGGGATCCCCACCCAGATATACCATGACATATTCGGCTGGCGGCAGCCCGACGCCATGGCCTTCTTCACTTTGGAGTATAAGCCGCTGGCCGATGAGCTGATGGAAAAATACGGCTATAGGGGCATTTCTCTGATCTACCTTTTTGATGGGAAAAAGCGGCTGGTGACCATCTTCAGCCCCAAAGGAGAGGGAAGACCGGGGGAGGTGGTTGCCATGGCGGAGGAGCTGACCGCCCGCCTCCAGGTCCGGTACGAGGAGAAGCTGCTGGGGAAGAGCAGAGAATACTGCACCTTCACCGCACTGTCCGACCCCATCCGCCGCTTTGAAGACATCGCTCCCGCCTTTGCCGGGACGGCGGAGATGGCGGGATATTCCTTCTTCCGCATGGAGCCTGTTGCCCTCAATGCTCAGCGGCTGGAGGAATGGAGCAGACCTGTGGATGGAGTCTATCTGAACGAGCGGGCCAACGCCTTGCAGGAGGCGGTCCTGGGAGGCAATGGTCAGGAGGCCGCCGCTATTCTGGAGGAGGTCTTCCTCCTGCGGTTAAAGGACAGTTATCAGTTCCGGCGGGTGGAGGACGCCTTGGCCTACTTCAAAAATGTGATGCGGACCGCTGGACTTATCCGGGATCTGACCTGGGAGGAAGAATTGGACCAGCTTTGTGATTTGAACCGCTATATCACCATTGAGGACTGCTGTCAGACCTTGGTTCAGACGGCTGAGGAGCTTTGTAAAAGAATGGGCGGAGTGGGACGGCGGTTCAGCCGCCTGACAAAAGAGGCGGTCTACTTTATCCATGCCCACTATATGGAGGAGCTGTCCCTGGGGGATATCGCCCGATATGTCAATGTGGTCCCCACCTATCTCAGCAGTGTTTTTCGACGGGAGATGGGGCAGACGGTAAACAACTATCTGGTGGATCTGCGGATGAAAAAGGCCCGGGAGATCCTCTCCTCCACCAATCTGAAGGTGGCCGAGGTGGCCCAGGCGGTGGGGATCCGCAATACCCCCTACTTCAGCGCCTGCTTCAAAAAGGAGGTAGGGCTGAGTCCCAACGACTACCGGGAGGCCCACCGTGTGTTGCCCGGAGGTGGGGAGAAGGACCGGAGCAAAAGAGGATAAAAAACACCGTGGAGGGTCTCCACGGTGTTTTCCTTTATTTGATTCCCTTTAACTGTTCATACACGCTTTTAGGCCGGCGGGCCCGACGGAAGACGGCCTCCAAAACCGACAGCAGGGCTCCCGTACCAAAGGCCAGCCCTGCTGCCAGGGCTGCCGCCCGAAGCCAGAAGGCTTCGGGCAATATGAGGATGATCTGGTCGGTGCGATGATCAAAGATCCAGTTGCTTTTTCCGGGGAAGAAAAGAGTGTGAAAGGTGGTAAACAGGGAGGTGAAATCCACGGCCGCTCAGATCCCCAGCAGGAGGACCGCTGTCCCCAGCCCCAGAAAAGCCCAGAAGCAAGGCCCCCGTCCGGCAAAGGGATGGAGCCGCAGCTTTCCGGCCAGGGTGAGGAGCAGTACCGCCGCCAGCAGAGCGGCGGAGACCTCTAAAATACGAAAATCCAGTTGAAACAAAACCCGGCAGTCGGCAAAGTGATCCCGCCCGCTCTCAGACCATTTCAGTTCCCCGGTGCCGAAGGGGGCGTCCTTCACCAGGTAGTCCATCACCTCGTCGAAGGCCTCCCGGATGACCTCCTGGGAGTATCCGGTCTCCCGGGGCAGCTCCAAAGCCTGGATCTGAGAGTAGTAGAAGCCCCGGCAGAGGATGGGCACAGCCACAGACCCGGTGATCAGGAACAGAACCAGGGCCACCGAGGTCAAAGCAGAGAAAAATTTAGACTCCCTTTTCATCCGGATCCTCCTTTCAAAATTTGGAGACAAAAGGTGCGGCGGGTCAGGGATCAATTGTTCACCAGCTCCGCCGCCGCTTCCATTCGGGCGTAGACTCTTTTGCGGATGACCAGGAAGCACAGGATATGCACAGCCCCTGTGACCACCCAGGTGATGGGATAGGAAATGTAGAGACACCGGGGAGTCCGGTAAAACTGGAATACGGTGGCTACCCACAGCAAACGCAGCCCGCAGGCTCCCACCACCGACACGATCATGGGGGCCACCGACCAGCCCAGGCCCCGGAGGGAGCCCACCATCACGTCCATGATACCGCAGAGGAAGTAGGGTACGCACACGTAAAGCAGACGGACCATTCCCTGGGCCGCCACGTCGGCGCTGGGGGTGTATACCCCCAAAAGCTGGGGGCCGAAGAAGTAGGCCAGATTGCCCAGCAGAAGCCCTGTGACCACCACATAAAGCTGGCACCACAGCAGGGTCTTGTCCACCCGGTCCCGCTTGCCCGCGCCGTAGTTCTGGCTGGTGAAGGTGAGGCAGGACTGGTAGAAGGCGTTCATTCCCATGTAGACAAAGCCCTCAATATTGGCAGCCGCCCCGGAGCCGGCCATGACGATATCCCCGAAGGAGTTGATGGAGGACTGGATGACCACGTTGGACAGGGAGAACACCACCCCCTGGAACCCGGCGGGCAGACCGATCCGGACGATGGAGAGAAAGATCTCCCGGTCGATGCGGAGCTGGCGGAGCTCCAGGTGAAGGGGGCCTGATTCCCGAAGCAGACACCGGAGCACCAGGGCGGCGGAGATATACTGGGAGGTGATGGTGGCGATAGCTACCCCCGCTACGTCCAGATGGAACACGATGACCAGCAGCAGATTGAGGCAAACGTTGACGATCCCCGCCAGGGACAGATAGTTCAGGGGCCGCCGGGTGTCTCCCACCGCCCGGAGAAGGGCGCTTCCGAAGTTGTAGAACAGGGAGGCGGGCATCCCCAAAAAGTAGATGCGAAGATAGAGGGAACTCAGTTCGATCACATTCTCCGGGGAGGACATCCACTCCAAAAGCTGGCGGGCGGCAAAAAAGCCGATGACCATCAGCAGAAGGCCGCTGATCAGGCTTACCAGAAGGGAGGTGTGGACCGCCCGCTCCGTCCGCTGGGTGTCATTGTGGCCGATAGCCTGGGCCACCACCACATTGGCGCCGATGGACAGGCCCATAAACAGGTTGACCAGCAGGTTCACCAGGGAGCCGGTGGAGGTCACCGCCGCCAGGGAGGCATCGCTGGCAAAGCGGCCCACCACGATGACGTCGGCGGCGTTGAACAGAAGCTGGAGGATGCTGGAGGCCATTAGAGGGAGGGAGAAGGCCAGGATCTTCGGCCCCAGAGAGCCGTTACACATATCAATTTCGTGACGCTTGACTGCCATAAAAGAATCTCATTCCTTTCCGCACACATAGAATAGCACCTTTTTTTCCACCTTGCAAGGCTTGAAGCTCCTTTTGAAGGGGGAGAAATTCACAGAAAATCATTTGCATTATAGCGGAAAAATTGATATAATGACTTACTAAGCATCCATTGAGAACGTGCCAAAAATCTGAAGTGGCGGCGAGGTGTGCCATTTGTACCTGAAAGCATTGGAAATTCAAGGGTTTAAATCCTTTCCCGATAAAACGGTGCTGTCCTTTGACGAGGACATCACCGCCATCGTAGGCCCCAACGGCTCGGGAAAGTCGAATATCTCCGACGCCATCCGCTGGGTCATGGGGGAGCAGTCCACCCGGGCTCTGCGGGGGGGCAAGATGGAGGACGTGATCTTCGGCGGTACGGCCAAGCGCAAGCAGCTTGGCTTTGCCGAGGTCTCCCTTGTGCTGGACAACACCGAGCACCTGTTCCCCCATATGGAGGAGAGCGAGGTCATGGTCACCCGGCGGTACTACCGTTCGGGGGAGAGCGAATACTACATCAACCGCCGTTCTGTCCGGCTCAAGGACGTAAACGAGCTGTTCATGGATACCGGCCTGGGCCGGGAGGGCTACTCCATCATCGGCCAGGGGAAGATCGACGAGATATTATCCATCAAGTCCGCCGACCGCCGGGAGGTCTTTGAGGAGGCGGCGGGCATCTCCCGCTACCGCCACCGGAAGGAGGAGGCCGAGCGGAAGCTGGAGCGGACCGAGGAGAACCTGACGAGGATTAACGATAAGATCGACGAGCTGGAGCTCCAGGTGGAGCCCCTGCGGATCTCGGCGGAGAAAGCCAAAAAGTTCCTTATCCTCCGGGACGAGCTGCGGGGACTGGAGATCTCCCTGTGGATGGAGCAGTTAGACCGGATCCGCACCGGAAGCATCAAGATCCAATCCGACTATGAAAGCGCCGTCCGCCAGAAGGGGGAGGTCCAGGCGGAGGTGGAGCGTCTCTACGCCGCCGCCGAGGCCATCGCCCAGCAGATGCGCCAAAAGGAGATGGACGCCGAGGGCATCCGCTTCGAGATGATGGGCCGTCAGGCCGACGCCAACGAGTGTGAGAAGGCTATTGAGGTCTTGAAGGCCAATATTCAGAACAACCTGGAGAACACAGACCGGCTCAAGCGGGAGCTGGAGACCCAGGAGGGACGGGCCGGCTCCATCGAGGGCCAGATCACCCAGCGGCAGGGCCGTCTGGATGAGATCCGGGCGGAGACCGCCGCCCTGGAGGGACAGATCGCCGCCAAGCAGGCCGAGGCGGACGAGGTAGGCCGGAACGCGGGCAGCCTTGCCGCCGAGATGGAGGCCCTGCGCCAGAAGGAGGCGGTGGAGACCGCCTCCGCCGCCGAGGCCAAGGCCCTGCTCTCCGCTCTGGCCGCCGCCGCCCAGGAGGTGCTGGACCGGGATGAGACGGTCCGTCAGGAGTTGTCCCAGGGGGAGGAGCGGCTGGAGGCCGCCAAAGCCGAAGCCAAGGCGGCGCGAAAGGACCTGGAGCAGGCCCGGGAGGACCGGGATTCCATCCAGAATATCATCAGCGGGTACGCCCTGCGTTTGTCCAGCCGGACAAAGAAGCTCCAGGAGGCTGACGAGAAGCACGTGAAGCTCCAGATGGAGGTCAGCGCCCTCCAGTCCAGGATCCATATGCTCTCCGAGATGGAGAAGCTCTACGAGGGCTACTCCAAGGCGGTGAAGATGGTGATGGGGGAGGCCGAGCGGGGCCAGATGAAGGGGATCCTGGGTCCTGTGGCGGGTCTTCTCCGGGTCTCGGGGGAGTACACCGTAGCCATTGAGACCGCCCTGGGCTCCGCCATGCAGAACATTGTGGTGGACCGGGAGGAGGACGGTAAGAACGCCATCCAGTATCTCAAGCGCCGGGACGGGGGCCGGTGTACCTTCCTGCCTCTGAACGCTATTGAGCCCCAGGAGTTCAAGGAGACCGGGGTGGTGGACGAGCCCGGCTTCGTGGGCCTGGGAGACGAGCTCATTGAGTGCGAGAAAAAGTACCAGAAGGTCTTTGCCTACCTTCTGGGCCGCACCGTTATCGCGGAGGATATGGATACCGCCATCGCCATGGCCCGGAAGTATAAGCACAAGCTGAAGATCGTCACCCTGGATGGTCAGGTGCTGAACCCGGGCGGCTCCATGACCGGCGGCTCCGCCTCCCGCACCGCGGGGATCCTCTCCCGCCAGGGGGAGCTGGAACGGCTCCGGGAGCAGGAGGGGGACCTGAATGAGAAGCTCTCCGCCGCCGCCAAAGTTTTGGAGGAGGCCAAGCGGGAGGTCACCGGCGCCCAGTATGAGATGGACGCGGCCCAGGCCCAGCAGCGCCAGCATGAGGACGATATCCTGAAGCTGGAGGAGCGGGTGGGTCACCTGGACCAGGCCGCCGCCGACGTTCAGCGCCAGCAGGAGGAGTGGCGGCGGGAGCTGGACCAGCTCTCCCAGCGTGCCCAGCGCACCGAGGAGGACACCGCCAACGCCCGCCGGCGGATCGAGGAGCTGGAGGGCTCCGCCGCTGCCCTCCGGGCGGAGGCGGACAGCAAGATCCAGGGCCAGAACGAGGCCCGGGAGCGCAGCGAGGCTATCAATGGGGAGATCGCTCTCCTTAACGCCCAGAAGGCGGCGTTGGAGGCCGAGACCCTGGCGGCCCGTCAGTCCCTTCGGGAGCTGGAGGACCTGCGCCGGGATATGGTGGGAGACCGGGAGGACCGGACCCGCCGTATCGACGAACTGAAAGTGCAGAATCTGGATCTGGAAAGCCAGATCCAGACCCGCCAACAGCAGCTCCAGGCCATCCAGACCGAGACGGCCAATAAACAGGCGGATATCCAGCGGCTCAACCAGGAGCGGCTGGATCTGGAGGGGGAGCGGACCAAGGCAGACAAGCAGAGCCGGGATAAGAACAATGAACTTCTCGCCATGGAGCGGGAGGTCTCCGTCCTGGAGCAGAAGAAGGTCTCCGCCGAGATGGAGGAGAAGCAGATCCTGGACCGACTGTGGGAGACCTATGAGCTCACCCACGAGGCCGCCCGGGCCCAGCGGGTGGAGCTGGAGAGCGTTCCCAAGGCCCAGCGGAGGGTGGGGGAGCTGAAGCGCTCCATCTCCGCCCTGGGCAATATCAACCTGGATGCCATCGAGGAGTTCCAGCGGGTCAATGAGCGGTACACCTACTTCACCAGCCAGCGGGACGACGTGCGGGGCTCCAAAGCGGAACTGCTGAAGGTCATCGCCGACGTCACCGGAGAGATGGAACGGATCTTTGCCGAGCAGTTCACCAAGATCAACGAAGCCTTCCAGGGTACCTTCACCGAGCTCTTCGGGGGCGGTAAGGCCACTCTGGAGCTGGAGGACCCGGAGGACATCCTCAACTGCGGCATCGAGATCAAGGTCCAGCCCCCGGGCAAGAGCCTGAAGATCATCACCCTCCTCTCCGGCGGTGAGAAGGCCTTCGTGGCCATCGCCCTCTACTTCGCCATCCTGAAGGTCCGTCCCACCCCCTTCGTGGTCATGGACGAGATCGAGGCCGCCCTGGACGACCCCAACATCGCCCGCTTCGCCCGCTACATGCGCCAGATGTCGGAGAACACCCAGTTCATCGTCATCACCCACCGCCGGGGCACCATGGAGGAGGCCGACGCCCTCTACGGCGTGACCATGCAGGAGCAGGGCGTGACGAGAGTTCTCGCCATCAACCTCAACGACGTGGAGAAGGAACTGAATATCAAGTGACGGAGCAAATGAACCAACGAAAACACCCCCGTCTAAAGGGGTATGACTACGGACAGGACGGTGTCTATTTCATTACCGCCTGTACCAATAAAAAGAGAAAAGTCCTAAGCAGGATCGTAGGGCGGGGGCTTGCCCCCGCCGCGGTGCTCCTCCTGCCTGCGGGTCAACTTGTATCGGAGGAACTGGAAAATCTAAAAACCCGTTTCCCCACCATGTCCATCGACCAGGCGGTCATTATGCCCAACCACATCCACCTTCTCCTTCGGCTTTCGGCGGGGGCAAGCCCCCGCCCTACGGAGGGCACCATCATGGATATCATGCGGGTATTGAAATCCATGACCACTCGGCGGTGGAACACTTTGAGGGGAACTGCGGGTCAAAAACTCTGGCAACCCTCCTTCTACGACCACATCATCCGGGACGAAACGGACTACCTGACCAAATGGAACTACATCGAAACCAACCCCGCCCGCTGGGCGGAGGACGAATACTATACCGGAAGGGGATGACCCCCATGAAGCTGAGCCTGCGGCAAAAGGAGTGGATCATCTATGGTCTGATGGGCCTGACAGTCATCCTGGCCATACTCAACGTGGCGGTCCAAAACGCCGGGACAGAATACCTGGCCGTAGGGGGCGTGGTGGTCGCCATCCTGTTGAATTTCCTGTGGCGGCGCTGCCCCAGCTGCGGCGAGTGGTTGGGCCAGGGAAGAGGGGAATACTGCTGCCGCTGCGGCGAGAAGATCGACTACAACGAGAAATAATCGGGAGGACAGTCATGGGCTTTTTTGAAAAGATACGCCAGGGCCTGACCCGCACCAAGGAAAACATCGGCCACTCCTTCGACCAGCTCTTTGCCGGAGAGCTGGACGACGACTTTTATGACCTGCTGGAGGAGACCCTCATCCTCTCCGACGTGGGGGTGGACACCGCCCTGGAAATCAGCGGAGAGGTAAAACGCCGGGCCAAGCTGGGCAAGTGCAAATCCGCCGCCGAGGCCCGGGAGACCCTGAAGGACATCCTCACCGGCCTTCTCAACATCGGCGGCACCGGGATGAATCTGGAAAGCCGCCCCGCCGTCTGCCTTTTCATCGGGGTCAACGGGGTGGGCAAGACCACCACCATCGGCAAGCTCTCCGCCCGGATGAAGGGGGAGGGCCTCCGTGTCCTCATGGCCGCCGGGGACACCTTCCGGGCCGCCGCCGCCGACCAGCTGGAGATCTGGAGCGAGCGCTCCGGGGTGGAGATCATCCGCCAGCACGAGGGGGCCGACCCCGCCGCCGTGGTCTTTGACGCCTGCACCGCCGCCAAGGCCCGGAAGGCGGACGTGATCCTGGTGGACACCGCCGGGCGGCTCCACAACAAGCAGAACCTGATGAACGAGCTGAACAAAATAAGCCGGGTCATCGATCGGGAATTGCCAAACGCCAGCCGGGAGACCCTCCTGGTGCTGGACGCCACCACCGGCCAGAACGGCCTCATCCAGGCCAAGCAGTTTATGGAGTCCGCCGGCCTCACCGGGGTGGTCCTCACCAAGCTGGACGGCACCGCTAAGGGGGGCATCGTGGTGGCCATCGCCCGGGAGCTGGGCGTGCCCGTGAAATTTATCGGCGTGGGGGAGGGCATCGACGACCTGATGCCCTTCGACCCGGAGGCCTTTGTGGAGGCCCTGTTGTAACCCGGGAAAACGGGCGGGTTTGGAACCCGCCCCTACACGCCCCACAGCCTTTTGCGGCGGGCGGATATCCTTCGCCCGCCCCTGCCCGTAATGTCCCGCTTTTTTCGTAGGGGCGGGTCCCAGACCCGCTCGCCCCACCACCCCAACAGAATCGAGGTAATCCCCATGTCCCGTATGGACCAGAGAAAAAATGACCAGCTCCGCCCCGTGGAGATCCTCCCCCACATCAACAAATTCGCCGAGGGCTCCTGCCACATCCGCTGCGGCAACACCCACGTCCTCTGCACCGCCAGCGTGGAGGAGGGGGCTCCCCGCCACGTTCCCGAGGGCTCCGGCTGGGTGACGGCGGAGTACTCCATGCTCCCCCGGGCCAACCGGGAGCGGAGCCGCCGGGACGTGAGCAAGCTGAAGCTCTCCCCCCGCTCCGCCGAGATCCAAAGGCTCATCGGCCGCTCCCTCCGCTCCTGCGTGGACATGTCCAAGCTGGGGGAGCGCACTATCACCATCGACTGCGACGTATTGCAGGGGGATGGGGGCACCCGCACCGCCAGCGTCACCGGGGGCTATGTGGCCCTTGCTCTGGCGGTCAAAAAGCTGCTCTCCGACGGGATCCTCGCGGAAAGCCCCCTTGTGGACAGCGTGGCCGCCGTCTCGGCGGGCATCGTGGGCGATGAACTCCTCCTGGACCTCTGCTACGAGGAGGACTCCTCCGCCCAGGTGGATCTGAACTGTGTCATGACCGGCTCCGGCGGCTTGGTGGAGATCCAGGGCACCGGGGAGGGCCGGGCCTTCACCGTCGCCGAGCAGAGGGCTTTGGTAGACCTCTGCGCCAAGGGGATCGGGGAGCTCCAGGCCATCCAGAAGAACATTTTGGAGGGATAACAGATGAAAATGGTACTTGCCAGCAAAAATCCCCACAAGCTGGTGGAGATGTCCGCCATCCTCTCCCAGTTGGGGATCCAGGTCATCCTGGAGTCCGACGCCGGGGTGGATGTGGACGTGGAGGAGACTGGGACCACCTTTGAGGAGAACGCCCAGCTCAAGGCCACAGCGGTGATGAAGGCCTCCGGACTTCCCGCCATCGCCGACGACTCCGGCCTCTGCGTCACCGCCCTGGGGGGCGGTCCCGGGGTCTATTCCGCCCGCTACGGGGGGGAGGGCCTCACCGATAAGGACCGCTACGAGCTGGTCCTCAAGGGTCTCTCCGGCCAGTTGGACCGGAGCGCAAAATTTGTCTCCGCCATCTGCTGTGCCTTCCCCAACGGGGACACAGTCACCGCCCGGGGGGAGTGTCCCGGCATTATCGCATACGCCCCCAGGGGCAGCGGCACCTTTGGCTATGACCCTATCTTCCTGGTGCCCGAGAGGAAAAAGACCTTCGCGGAGATGTCGGCGGAGGAGAAAAATGCCATCTCCCACCGTGGGGTGGCTCTGCAAAACTTCAAGGTGGAGTTGGAGAAATACCTGGCAAAGACCTCTGTGTAGGGGTGCGCATGGTACGCCTGCCCTCATCCTGAATCCCAAGGAGAATCGAAAATATGGAACTTACAAGCAAGCAGCGGGCCCAGCTTCGGGCTCTCGGTAACCCTCTGGAGCCCATCGTCCACATTGGTAAGGGGGATCTGGGGGACAACCTGATCCGTCAGGCCGATGACGCTCTGGAGGCCCGGGAGCTGATCAAGTGCCGGGTCCTGGAGACCTCGGAGTACTCCCCCCGACAGGCGGCGGAGGCGCTGGGAAAGGCCACCCGGTCCGAGGTGGTTCAGGTCATTGGAACAAAATTCATTTTGTATCGTCAAAGTCATAAAAAGGATAAGAAGGATAAAATTATCCTGGTCCGGCGGTAATTCACAGAGAAAAGGGGGAATCCTGAATGAAGATCGGCGTCTACGGAGGCACCTTCAACCCGCCCCATCTGGGCCATCTGATCTCTGCCCGGTTTGCCATGGAGTATCTGGAACTGGACCGGCTGATCTTCATGCCGGCGGGAGACCCGCCCCACAAGGACCTGCCCCCCAACTCTCCCCCCGCCCGGCGGCGGCTGGAGATGATGACCCTGGCCGCCGACTCCATGCTCCTTCCCGGCCGGGTGGAGGTCTCTGACATGGAGGTGCGCCGGGAGGGGAAAAGCTACACCGCCGACACCCTGGAGGAGCTTCACGACCAGTATCCTGAGGATGAGCTGTGGCTTCTCATGGGGACGGATATGTTTCTCACCCTCCAGCATTGGAAAAGGCCGGAGGTCATTTGCTCCCTGGCCCATCTGGCGGCCTTCGCCCGTACCCAGGCGGACAGCGGGGAGATGCTGGAGATCCAGGCCAAATATCTCAGTGAGACCTATGGGGCCAAATGCGCGTTGATCCAGTTGCCCCAAATCACCCCCGTGTCCTCCACCCAGCTTCGGGAGCTGCTGGCGAAGGGGGAGGGGCGGCAATACCTGCCTCCCGCCGTATATGGGGATATCCTCCGCAATGGCCTTTACGGTACTTGCGCCGATCTGAGGGATCTGGACCATGAGGATTTGACCGCCTGCTCCCTGTCCATGGTCTACGCCAAGCGCCACGCCCATATCCTGGGGGTGGCCCAGACGGCGGTGGAGCTGGCGAAGCGCTGGAACTGTGATGAGAAACTGGCCTTTCGAGCGGGGATCCTTCATGACTGCACCAAATATCTCTCTCTGGAGGATCACCTTGCCATCTGTGAGGAATACGGCTTGGAGCTGGATGAGATGGAGGCCGGCAGCGCCAAACTCCTCCACGCCAAAACGGGGGCGGCCCTGGCAAGGCACCTGTACGGCCAGAATGATGAAGTCTACTGGGCCATCTACTGGCATACCACGGGGAAAGAGGACATGACCCCTTTGGAAAAGATCATATACTTAGCCGACTATATGGAACCCAACCGAAAGTTTGACGGGGTGGAGGAACTGCGGCGGCTCTGTTACACAGATTTGGACCAAGCCCTCCTGCTGGGGGTCCGCATGAGCATCGAGGACCTGAACGAGCGGGGGGTACCCATCCATAAAAATACCCAGGGAGCCATGGACTGGCTGCTGGAACACGGGAAAGGATAACCTATGAGCGAGCCGAAGGATAAGAAGACCGGGCACAGCCCGGAGAGAAGACCGGGAGGGAAAGGCGGAGGAAGGCGGATGGAGAAGAAACCAGCCCCCCGACCTTCCAAACGGAGTACCGGCGTCCCCGGTGCCCCGAGGAAGGAAAAACCTCTGACCCAAAAACAGAAGATCCTCCGGGGCCTTTACATCGCGCTGGTAGCCATCTCTGCCGTGGTGGTGGCGGTGTATATCTTCTGGAAGATGTTTGCCGCCCCCCCCGATCCCAGCAAACTGGGTCCGGGCGGTCCTGACGAGGTGACCCGTCCCCCCATCACCACCCAGTATGTGGATGAGCTCACGGGGGAGGTGGTGGAGGTGGAGATCCCCGGCCTTCCCACCGACAGGAAGAAGGAGTTCTACACCTTCCTCCTGGTGGGCCAGAGCCAGGATACCGGCGGCAAGCTCTCTGATACCATGATGCTGGTGGCCTACGACGTACCCAACCAGGCCCTCAGTGTTATGAGCCTTCCCCGGGATACCTACGTTCTGTATAATGGCCGGCTCATGCTTCTCAACGCGGTCTACAACGCCGCCGGGGGAGATAAGGAGAACAAGGGCATCCAGGGCTTGAAGAAGGCGGTCCGGGACCTGACGGGGGTTTACCCTGACTTCCACGTCATCGTCCAGTGGGAGGCCCTGGGAGAATTGGTGGACGCCATCGGCGGGGTCTACTACGACGTGCCCTTCGACATGTATTATAACGACCTGTCCCAGCACTTTAAGATCGACCTGAAAAAGGGCTACCAGCTTCTGGACGGGGAGGGGGCAATGGGTCTGGTCCGTTGGCGGCACAACAGCGACGACAGGGGACATATCTCCCACACCTACGGCTACGCCGAGGGGGATATCGGCCGGATCAAGACCCAGCAGGCCTTCTTGAAAGAGGTCATCAAGCAGTGTCTGCAGATGGATAAGCTGCTGAACAATTTGGGGGAGTATGTATCCATCTTCCAGAAAAATGTGGTCACCGACCTCTCTGCCGGCAACATCGCCTACTTTGCCCAGTCCGCTCTCACCGGGCTTGACATGGACAATGTGAAGTTTGAGACCCTGCCCTGGTACAGCGCCGGAAACGCCCACATCCTGCCCACAGGCAGCCAGATCGTCAAGGTGGTCAACAATGGGTTTAATCCCTATGAAAACGATATCCGGCTTGGGGAGTTGAAGCTGGCTACTATGGATAATGTCCCCCGGCCCTCCGCCACCCCCGATCCGGAGGAGAGTGAGCTTCCGGAGGATCCCGAGGCCTCGGGGAGCCCCGGCCCGGGGGAGAGCGGCCTGCCCACAGAGTCCCCCCGGCCGTCTGAGAGCCAGGATGTGATCCTGCCCCCGGGCAGCTTCACCCGGCCCCCGGCCAGCCCCCGTCCCAGCAGCAGTCCCCGGCCCACGGAAAGCGAGGAGCCGGAGCCTACCCCCGGGAACAGCGAGGCTCCCGCCGAGACCTCCGCTCCCACCCACTCCCCGGACCCGGAGTCCACTCCGCCCCCCGCGGAGACGGCCGTCCCGGTCTTTACCCCGCCCCCTGTGGAGGAGGAGCCCATCCTGCCCCCCATGTGACGGGAAGAAGCTGAAGGATACTCTGTGTGGATGGGGCTTGAACCCATCCCTTACCAAGGAAAGGAGTCATTTCTATGACACCCAAGGAAACCGCTTTACTGCTTGCCAAGGCCCTTGACAGCAAAAAGGGACTGGATATCAAGGTCCTGGAGACCGGCCATCTCACCACCCTGGCCGACTATTTCGTACTTTGCTCCGCCACCTCCTCCACCCAGATCAAGGCCCTGGCCGACGTCTGCGAAAAGGAGATGAAGGAGGCCGGGGAGCCCCCCCACCATGTGGAGGGCCACCGGGGCGGCACCTGGATCCTGCTGGACTTCTCCGCGGTGGTGGTCCACATCTTCAACGAGGAGGCCCGGGAGTTCTACGACCTGGAGCGCCTCTGGAGCGACGCCACCCCTGTGGACCTGGGCGAAATTTTGACGGAAAATTGACCTTGTGGGGCACGGCAGAATTGCCGTGCCCTGCGGTTTAGAAGGGGAGATAAGGATGAAAAAAGGCCTAGCTTTCGCACTGTTGTCCTTAAGCCTGCTGGCAGGCTGTATTGCCCCGGCCCCAACAGAGATGGCGGTCCCCACCCCGGTGGCAATGTTCACCCCGGAGCCTGCCTCAACGCCGGAGCCCACCCGCGGCCCTGCCTTTTCTTGGACAGGGGACCCCAGTGCGGAGGACGACCATGCCGCTGTGGTAGGCCTGGGGCATATCCCCCTGGACGAGCTGCCCCAGGAGGTGCGGGACAGCCTGGTGCTCAAGGAGGAGAGCCCCTGGGAGGAGATGTACGGCGAGGACACGAACTGGTGTATTCGCCGGGTCTACACCGCTCCCGGCCTGGAGCTCACCACCACCGCCCCCACGGCGGCCTACCTGGAATACAAGGCGGAGGTGGACAAGGACAACTATCCTGCGGAGGACGACTTTTGGGCCGATATTGAGGGGGAAGAAGGCCGGGAATGGATCGTTTTTGCAACAATAACCGGCGATAGCTATGAGACCCGGTACGGCTTGAAGGTGGGGCTTACCGCGGAGGAGGCGGAAGCGCTGGGGTACCCGCTGTCGGAGAAGAAAAATTTCGGGGCCTATGGCGCTAAGCTGGAGGTAACGGTGGAGGAGGGGGTCATTACGGAGATGAAGTCCTACCCCTTTCTGGGCCGGTATATCGGAAAGTTTTTTGAGATGTAATAGTTACAAATAGTTACAAAATTGTAACTATTTGTAACTAAAAAAGGAGCGGACTTTTGAAAAAGTCCGCTCCTTTTTATTCTTTTTAGTCTGTTTCAAAATCGCACTCCGGGCAGAAGCCGTAGATGGGGGCGTGGCCTGTTCGGACGGCCCACTGGCGTTCGCCGTAGGCGTAGTGCCACCACTCGCTGGAGTAGTTGACAAGGCCCACCGAGGCCATCAGATGATAGAGCAGCCGGCGGTTTTGCCGGGCCTCCTCCAGCCCAGGGGGACAGTGGGATTCCAGGGCGTTGGTGTAGGCCATGGGGGTGAAATCGTCAAAGCCTGTACCCATGTCCAAAAGCCGGTCATCCCTTGTGAGAGTGAGATCCACCGCTCCGCCGGTGGCGTGGGGGGAGGGCTTGTCCAGACGCTTTACCGGGAGGGCCACAAACTCGTCGATAATGGCGTCAAGCTCCTGGGGGCCAAGGCCGGGATGCTCCTTCTCCGCTGTGAGCCGGTACTGGTCATAAAGGGCCTTCTGCACCCGCAGGGAGCGGAGGGAGTCGAAGATATAGATCCCATATCCCTGGGGCAGCCTCTCCGCGGCCTGGCACAGCTTTCGGGCCACGGTCTCACGGACAAGGCAGGCGGCTTCCCCTGGAAGACCCTGGCGGAGATAGGCCGCGCCGTATGTGATCCTGGGGGAGAGAAGGGTGGGGTCCACCAAGGGTTCGCCGCACTCCTGGGGAGGGGGGACGCTGTCCCAGTCCTCATAGGGAGGGGAAGGGATGGGGGTGAGAAATTCGCTGGGGAGCACCTTAGACCACCTCGAACCAGCTGGAGACCACCCCGGTTTGGGCAAAGCCCTCGGACTCATACAGGGCCAGGGCCGCCGGGTTGGCGGAGGAGACCCGGAGGAAGCAGGAGGGGGTCTTGGAGCCCAGGGAGTCCAGGGCAGCGCGGAGGAGAGAGCGGCCCAGCCCCTGCCGCCAGAGATCAGGTTCCACCGCCAGAGTGACCAGCTCGGGGACCTGTTCGGACAGGTCCAGCTCATAGGCCCCCACCAGCTTGTCTCCTTGGTAGGCCAGGGAGTAACGGTGATTCTGCCTGCGCAGGTCGGAGGAACGCTGGGTGGAGGCGTTGGGCACTTCCCGGAAGGCCCGGTTCACCAGGTCCAGGTAGAGGGCCTCCTCCTGGCCACGCTTGGGAGAGCGAAGATTCAGACGAAGCTCCGGCTTTTCGGCGGGAAGGGGCCGCTCCAAACGGAGGATATCGTGGACATGGGTGAGCCGCCAGATGCCGACAGGACCGGTGTGGAAGGGCTCGCCGTCGGGCAGGGAGGTGGCCAGGACCTGCTTGGCCCCGGCTTTTTTCAGCCGCTCCATGCCTTTTTTCAGACCTTCGTCCAGTCGGTCCTCAGGGCAGTCCCGGAGGATCAGGTAGCCGATGCCGCGGGTGGGGATCTCCCGCTGGATGATCTCGATAACCATAAAAAGTCTCCTTTACAGGATGATAAGCTCCTTGGGGGAGTGGGTAATGTCGGTACAGCCGTCCTTGTCCATGCGGACCACGTCCTCAATGCGGACGCCGAACTGGCCGGGAAGGTAGATGCCCGGCTCGGCGGAGACCATGGCCCCCAAGGGCATGGGGGTATGATCCCGGGTGTTGGCGTTAGGACTCTCGTGGATCTCAATGCCTACGCTGTGGCCGTAACCGTGGCCGAAGTAGGGGCCGTAGCCCGCCTCCTGGATGACCTGGGCGGCGGCCCTGTGGATATCCACGCCGGGGACCCCGGCCTTGGAGACGGCGATACCCGCCTTCTGGGCGGCCAGAACGGTCTCGTAGACCCGTTTCTTGTCCTCGTCGATGGAGCCCAGGGCGATGGTGCGGGTCATATCGGAGCAGTAGCCCTCGTAGACACAGCCGAAGTCCATGGTGATGAACTCCCCGGCGCGGACCTGGCGGGGACCGGGGATGGCGTGAGGCTTGCTGCCGTTGGGGCCGGAGGCCACGATGGGGTCAAAGCTGGTCCGCTGGGCCCCGAAGCGCATCATGTCAAAGACCAGCTTGGCGGCGATCTCGGCCTCGGTCATGCCGGGCTTGATGAAGTTCAGGATCTCGGAGAAGGCCCTGTCGGTGATCTCCTGGGCTTTCACCATGCGGGAGAACTCCTCCTCGTCCTTGCTGGCCCGGAGCCCGGTGATAAGGCCGTTGGCGGGGACCAGTTTGGCGTGGAGGTCCTTGTTGAGGGCGTTATACTGCCACAGGGACATGTAGCCGTCCTCCACGCCCAGGGTCTTGATACCGTGGGCGTCGATGAACTCGTTGAGCATGGCGGCGTAGTTGCGCTGGCCGTCCACCAGGACGACCTCGGCATCCGTTACGGTCTCGCCCGCCACCTCGATATACCGGGAGTCGGTGATATAGCGGGCGGCGGTGGGGGTGACGATGGCGTAGCCCTCCCCGTGGAGGCCCACGGCGTAGAACTCGCCGGGTTCGGAGGAGCAGAGCATGGCGTCGATTTGGTATTCCGGGAGCTTGGAGGCGATCTGTTTCAGATGGTTCATGGTGTAAAGCCTTCCTTCCTTATAGGTTGCTATTTTTGATGGGGAAAGGGGCAATTCATTTGCCCGTTGGGTTAGTTTTATACTTTAATATGTTTTTTCAACTGCTTGGTTGGGAGCAACACTTTTTCCCGGCCTCCCGGCCGGGGGCCAAAACCGCTTTAGAAGCGGTTCTGGACTCCGAATCTTTAAGGGCATAAGACCAGTGGAGGATGGGGGGAACTGCGGTACAACCTTACGTGGGATGGGAGCTGCCGGGTTATCCCTCGAATGAAAACCCTAAGGTCACGCCCGTTATTGACCGGCGGCTCCCTCATGTCGACCCGCCGTCCCTCTTGCGCCGCTGCCGCTAAAAACATCATGACCTTTGGGTTCTTCGCTGAACTCCCCACCGCCTGGGTGGGAGGCTCCTGTGGGGCGCGCCGCCTGGGTGGGGTGTGGCCCCGCGGCCCCGCCGCCAACGAAACGACCGGATGTCTCCAGGCGTTTCCCGGTCAGCGGCAAATATCTGCCTCTTTTCCGGACGGTAACGGCAGTGGGGCTGGAGGAGCTATCCTAACTTTATGGATAAGCCGGAAACAACACCGTCAGAATGCTTTTCTTGGGGAGTCTGAGGGGCTATTCTTTTCTCGAAAAGAATAGTCCTTCAGAACCACGCAACGGATAGCTTTGATCGCAACCATCAACCAAACGGTACTCCCCATCCGTCTTATGGGGTATCCGTGCGGCCCAGAAGGTAGTCGGCGGAGACGTTGAAATAGTCGCAGAGGAGGCACAGCTTTGCGAGAGATGTGGTTTTTGCACCCTTTTCCATCTGGCTGATTTGATTTGTACAGACCCCGATGGTATCGGCCAAAATCTTTTGAGAAATATTGGCATCCTTCCGTAGCTTTCGAAGACGGGTAGAGAATTTTTGCTGGTCAAACATAATATCCTCCCTTGACAATTACACTTAAAGGTGATAAACTATACTTAGAGGTGATTTTGTGGATTTCTTAGAAGAGTTATTTGATCTGCTTTGGCAGGAGCCAACCCCCAAAACAGAGGAGTATTTAGAGAATAGAGAACTCCGGGACAAATTGGGAGATAAGATTGAGGCGGCGGTAGGGACGGAGCTTATGGATAAATTTATAGACGCCCATTGGGAGTACATGGAGATAGAATGTCGGCGCTATCTTCTCAATGGGATACGGCTGGGGATAGAGTTACTGCGCCTTTAGGTAGAGATCCTTCATGGTCAGGGCGTCCTTGTCCTGGGTCCCGGCGCTCTCGCAGATGAAGGTGGGTTCCCAGCCGCGGCGGGCCACCTCCGCCATGAGGGGGGCCGGGTCGGGGCCGAAGCCGCCGTTGTCATCAAAGGTCCGGTGACATTTCTCTCCCCCGGCGGGGGTGAACTCGATCTGGGAGAAGTGGCTGTGGAAGGTCCGGGCCCGCTGGGGGCCAAGGGCCTTTTCCATATCGTCCAGCATGGTCCGGCAGGCCTCGGGGCCGGTGAGCGCCCCCAGGGTCCGGGCGTAGAGGTGTCCGAAGTCGACGCAGGGGATGAGACGCTGGTCCAGTCCGCATAACTCCAGGACTTCAGCGAGGTCGCCCAGTTGGCCGATCTTGCCCATGGTCTCGGGGCAGAGGGCGATGTGGCTGTACCCCTCGCCCTCCCAGACCTTCAGGATCTCGCCCATGGAGCGGAGGGCGATGTCCAGGGCCTCCCGCCGGGTGCGCTTCATCAGGGCTCCGGTGTGGACCACCACCCGGTTGGCCCCCATCCAATCCGCCGCCTGACAGGCGGACAAAATATAGCCGGTGGTCTTGCGAAGGCTCTCAGGATCGGGGTTGGCAAGGTTGATGAAGTAGGGGGCGTGGAGGGACAGGGAGATACCCGCCTCTATGGCGGCCTGGCCCAGCTTTCGGGCGGTGGCCTCCCCCACGTTGACCCCCTTGCCGCATTGGTATTCGTAGCAGTCCAGGCCGATCTCCCTCAGCCATCTGGGAGCGTCTACGGAGGATTTATAGGGAAAGGCGTCGGGGTTGCCGGCGGGTCCGAATTTGGCGGACATAGGGATCAGCTCCTTTGGTGAAGGGTGGGGCGTTGTGCCCTACGGGGTCGGGGTGTGACGGGCCATAGCCGCCATACGGAAGGGGGTCTCGATGGCGTAGCGGATACGCCGGAAGGGGTTTTTGCCCCAGGCGATGGGTCTTACCAGGACACTGGTGATCCCCGCCCGGTTGGCCCCCAGGATGTCGGTAAAGATCTGGTCACCCACCATGATGGTCTGTTCCGGAGGGATCCCCGTCTCCTCCAACGCCCGGAAGAAGCCCTTCCGGCTGGGCTTGCCGGAGTGGCGGACGTAGGGGACCCCCAGGGCCTGACAGAAGTCGGGACAGCGGCGGCTTTTCCGGCTGTTGGAGACCACGAAAAGGGTGATCCCATGGGCCTCCAGCTCCTCCTTCCACCGCCGGAGGGCGGGGGAGGGGAGGGCATCCTCATAAGGGGCCAGGGTGTTGTCCAGGTCGGCCAGGACCAGGCGAATGCCCTGCTCCTTCAGGCGTTGGGGGGGCAGCCGATAAACATTCTCCGCCAGATGGCGGGGGACCAGAGAGAAGGCCAAGGGATCACCTCTTTTTTATGGGTCTGTTTTGCCGGTCGCGCTCATAAGATTATAACACTTTTATGGGTATTTGGACAAGGGGGAAATGGAAGATGGAGAAGCTGTTTTTGGCGGCCAAGCCGGGGGAGATCAACGCCGCGGGAGGCTGGGGTTGGCCCCTGGCTCACCTGGCTTACCGGGTGGGGGGAGGCCCCCACCTGTTCCGGGCCAACGGGCCGGTGACTCCCCAGGGGGGGCTGATGGTGATAGATGACGCAGGGTTTTCCGGCGGGGGGGAGCCGGAGGGATTCTGCAATGAGGTGTTGCGGGAGTGCGCCGCCCGAAGGTTCCGGGGGGTGGTCTGCCGGTTTTTGGAGCGGCCCGCTCCGGTGTTGGCCCAGGCGGTGGGGAAGCTGGGGGAGCTGTGTGGGGGGCGGGGGCTGGAGCTCTATGTCTCCGAAGGATATGCCGGGGCGGGTGGAGGGGGGAGGATCCTGATCTCCACGGCCCTGTCCGGAGGCTCCCTCCGGGGGCGGCTGGAGGAGGCGAGGGAGCGGTATGGCCATGACCGGCTGGCCCTGTGGGTGGAGCGGAGGGCGGAGGATTTCCTGCTGCCCTCCCCCAGTGGGGCGGGGTCCCCGCTGACGGCGGAGGAGCTGGAACGGCGGCGGGGGGAATATGGGGGGGATGTGTTTTTCTCCGCGGAGCTGTGCGCCCATTACTTCACCTATATGGCGGGGGAGAAGGGGCATTTTGTCCTCTTTGATGACGTGGGAAGCATCCGAAAGAAGCTGCGTCTGGGGGAGGAATTGGGGATCAGGACCGCTTTTTTGGAGTACGGGGATCTGGGGGAGGATCTGGGGGAATTAAAGGACAGGAATTAAGGACCTGCATCCGGGGCGGCCCGGGCGGGATAAGGGACGGTTTTGGGTGGAAAAAAGCCCTGTACCTTTTTGGCACAGGGCTTTTGCTCGCTTAGTAAAACTTTTTGCGATTTTTCCGGGCGGCCTCAGACTTCTTGCGGCGCTTGACGCTGGGGCTCTCGTAATGCTCGCGCTTACGGACCTCGGCCAGGACGCCAGACTTGGCGCAGCTGCGCTTAAAACGTTTCAGCGCGTTATCAAGGGACTCGCCCTCTTTTACGTGGATCTCCGACATTGACTTCCCCTCCCTCCGAAGCGGCGGGAATAGTTCCACCGCGAAAGGGCCATAATCATGGCTTTAACAGATTCATTATATGTGATTTGCCGGGGAATGTCAAGGAACTTTTTCTTTGACTTTTTCTGATTTGGGGGAAAGGGGCGAAGGCGACCGCTGCGCTGAAACTTCAAGGGGGCTTGGTGGGCTTTGTGCCTCTTTCAAAATCGGGCCCCTCTCCTTTGAGAGGGGCCCGATTTTGCTTTTTTATCAGCCCTTGGGCTTGCCGATGAAGTTCACCAGCTTGCCGGGGACGTGGATGACCTTGACGATATCCAGGCCGTCCAGGAATTTTGCCACGGTGGGGACCTCCTTGGCGGCGGTCTCAATGGCGGCGTTATCGCTGCCGGCGAGGACCTCCACGGTGCCGCGAAGCTTGCCGGCGACCTGGATGGCGATGGTCACGGTCTGGGACACCGTCTTGCTCTCGTCGTAGGCGGGCCAGGGCATCTCGCAGGCCATTTTGCCCGCTTCCTTGGCGTAGCCCATCTGCTCCCAAAGCTCCTCGGCCATGTGGGGGGCGAAGGGGGAGAGCATTTGCAGCAGCGCGCCGTAATCTCCCTTGGAGCAGCCGTTGGCGTAGAAGTCGTTGACCAGGGCCATGAGGGCGGCGATGGCGGTGTTGAACTTCATGGCGTCGATGTCCTCATTGACCTTCCTGATGGCCTTGTGGAGGGCGGCGGCGTTGGCCTCAGACTGCTCCATGCCGCCCGTGACTTTTTCGGAGAGGTTCCACACCCGGTCAAGGAACCGCTTGCAGCCCTTGACGCCGTTATCCGACCAGGAGGCGGCCTTCTCGAAATCGCCGATGAACATGATATAGGTGCGCATGGTGTCGGCCCCGTAGGCGGCGATCACGTCGTTGGGGTTGATCACGTTGCCCCGGGACTTGGACATTTTCTCCCCGCCCTCACCCAGGATCATGCCGTGGCTGGTGCGCTTGGCGTAAGGCTCCTTGGTGGGGACCACCCCCAGGTCATAGAGGAACTTGTGCCAGAACCGGGAGTAGAGAAGGTGGAGGGTGGTGTGCTCCATGCCGCCGTTATACCAGTCCACGGGGGACCAGTACTTCAGAGCCTCGGGGGAGGCCAGGGCATCCGGGTTGTGGGGATCCATATACCGGAGGAAATACCAGCTGGAACCCGCCCACTGGGGCATGGTGTCGGTCTCCCGCCTGGCGGGGGCGCCGCAGCAGGGGCAGGTGGTGTTGACCCAGTCGGTCATCTTAGAGATGGGGGATTCCCCGTCGTCGGTGGGCTCGTAGTTTTCCACCTCGGGAAGGGTGAGGGGAAGCTGATCCTCGGGGAGGGGCACCCAGCCGCATTTATCGCACCAGACCATGGGGATGGGCTCTCCCCAGTAGCGCTGGCGGGAGAAGACCCAGTCCCGGAGCTTATAGTTGACCTGCTCATGGCCGATGCCCTTGTCCTCCAGCCATTTGGTGATGACGGGGATGGCCTCCTTCACGGTGAGGCCGTTGAGGAATTCGGAGTTGACCAAAATACCCGTGTCGTCCTTGGCGGTAAAGGCCTCCTTCTGCACGTCCTCGCCGCCGGCGACCACCTCGATGATCTCGCAGCCAAATTTCTTGGCGAAGGCCCAGTCCCGGGTGTCGTGGGCGGGGACGGCCATGATGGCCCCCGTGCCGTAGGAGGCCAGGACGTAGTCGGAGATGAAGATGGGGATCTCCTTGCCGTTTACCGGGTTGACCGCCTTGACCCCCTGGAGCATGACCCCGGTCTTTTCCTTGTCGGCGGCCAGCTCGGTGCGCTCGAAGTCGGACTTCCGGGCGGCCTCGGCCACATAGGCGTTGACCTCCTCCAGATTGGTCAGCTTGTCCGCCCACTCTTTGACGTACTTGTGCTCCGGGGAGATGACCATATAGGTGGCCCCGAAGAGGGTGTCGGGCCGGGTGGTAAAGACCACGATCTCGTCCCCGGTGGTGGCCTTGAAGGTGACCTCGGCGCCGGTGGAGCGGCCGATCCAGTTTTTCTGCTGGATCTTCACCCGCTCAATGAAGTCCAGACCATCCAGGTCGTCGATGAGCCGCTGGGCGTACTGGGTGATCTTCAGCATCCACTGGCTTTTCTCCTTGCGGATGACGGCCGAGCCGCACCGCTCACAGACCCCGTCCACCACCTCCTCGTTGGCCAGGACACACTTGCAGGAGGTACACCAGTTCACCGGCATGGTGGTCTTGTAGGCCAGGCCCTTCTTGAAAAGCTGGAGGAAGATCCACTGGGTCCACTTGTAGTAGGCGGGATCGGTGGTGTTGACCTCCCGGTCGTAGTCGAAGGAGTAGCCCAGCATCTGGAGCTGGGAGCGGAAGTTCTGGATGTTGTCGTGGGTCACCTTGGCGGGGTGGATGTGGTTCTTGATGGCGTAGTTCTCGGTGGGCAGGCCAAAGGCGTCGTAGCCCATGGGGAACAGTACATTGTACCCATCCATCCGCTTCTTCCGGGCTACCACGTCCATGGCGGTGTAGGGCCGGGCGTGGCCCACGTGGAGCCCCTGGCCGGAGGGGTAGGGGAACTCCACCAGCCCGTAGAACTTGGGCTTATCCCCAAAATCCTGGGCGGCGAAGGATTTTTTCTCCTGCCAGATCTTTTGCCATTTGGGCTCGATGGAACCGAAATCGTATTTCATGGTATCACGCTTTCCTTGTGTATTTGTGCGACGAGGAAAAATATCTCGTATATTATAGCGGATAGGGAAAAGAAATGCAAGATATACGCGGAGAAAGGCCCCGGCGGATTTTGTGGACCGCCGGGGCCTCTGCCGTTTTTCAGTTCTCTGTGTGGACGACGCTCAAATCCCCGGTGGACAGGTCCACCGTGTAGGTGTAGGTCCCGGCCTCGTGGTAGTTCTCCAGGGCCTCGTCAAAGCGGTAGATGTAGGTGAGGGCCCTGCCGTCCTCGCTGAGGGTCAGGGAATCGGGGGAGCGGTCAGTGGGGGTGTAGTGATAGACCTCGCTGATCACCGTGCTGGGCAGAAGTAGCTGGGAACAGCTTCCCGTCTCATCCTTGCGGATCAGCCACAGTTCATAGTCCTTGACATCAGGCTCCCGGGCGGCCAGAGGCTTCCAGCGGAGGAGGATGGTACAGCCTTCGCCGTCCAGCCGCTTTTCCAGGGTGTAGTTGCGTCCGTAAGTCAGGGAGCGGATGGAGCTCTCATAGGAGAGGGGGACATAGCTGGGGGTGGTCGTCCCGGTGGGCAGATCCACGGTGTAGGTGTATAGCCCGGCGGGGAGGGCAGTATCCATCCCCGCCAGATCCAGCACCTCATTTTTGAGAAGGTAGCCGTAGGTAAAGGTCTTCCCGTTCTCACTGAGGGAGAGCATGTCTGCCCCGGTCTGAAGGGTCGCCCAGTTATTGGGGCTTTCCTGGGATATCAAAGTCCCCGCCCCAAGCTGGGAGCCGGGTTTATAGATGATGGTGATGTTGCCGGGGCCGGTGTGCATGGCTCCGCCCCGGTCATAGACGAAGATGGTGCAGTCTTCGGTCTCGTAGGTCCTCTCACTGGGGGCGTAATAGGTGAAACCGTTTCGCAGCTCAGCCACGGCCTGGTCGTAAGCGTTGGGTGGGGTGGGGGCCTTGGTCAGTCGCTGGCTTTCGTCTAGGATACGGGCCACCATGGTGGCGGCCTCCGCCCGGGTAAGGTCCTCATGGCTCCCAAAGGTGCCAAACTCGTTGATGCCGCCCAGAATGCCCGCCTCGTAGAGGGCAAAGATGCCCCCGTCCTTTTCGCGGGTCAGAAAATGGCTTTTGCCGTTGTAGACATCGTGGATAGCGTCCACAGAAAATTTCTTTTCCAATTTGCCAGCGGCATCGTAGAGGGCCAGGGCGAACTCCTTCCGGTCGGCCCAGTGATCCAGGTTGGAGCCGCTCCACTCCAAAAGGCCGGAAAAACCGGGGTGACCGTCATCCCGCAGCCCCCACGTCTTCACGGTGTAGGCCGCGTCCCGGTACCATTTGGGGGGGGTGGGGGCCTCCTCACAGTAGGTGCTTTTGATGGCCTCGTTGTCCCCGGGGTCATCCGGGTCAAAACAGAGGAGAAAGTGGCTATTACCCATGTGCATTCGGATGGTACCGGAGATATCCCTGCCGCCGAGGGAGACGGTGGCGGGACCCAGGTGGGCATTGCCCCAGACCTCCTCCTCCCAGAGGGTGGTCCCATAGTCCTCACAGGACACATACAGCCCGCCGTCCTCCCCATCGGACCAGGCGAAGGGCTGGTAGACCTCGCCATAGCCCTGGAAGACTGTGCCGTCGTTGAGGGTGAGGGTCAGCTTGCCCCAATCCTCCGGGGCCTTCTCCATCGTACCGTCCCCGCCCCGCTGGAGATCATAGAGCCGAAGGGCCAAGGCGAGGCATTCGGCTACGGTAAGCTTGGTATCGGGGGAGAAAAGTCCCTCCCCGGTGCCCACCATCACGCCCTTCTCGGCGCAGGTGGCCACCCCTTTCTCAAACCAGCTCCCGGAGGGCACGTCGGTAAACTCCGTGGTGGTGGGCTGCTGGGTCTCCTGGGGTTCGATGGTGGGCAGGGTGTTGAATTTGCTGGAAAGTCCGGAGGCCAACTCCAGGGTCTCGCTGTCCGCTCCGCCGGCCAGGCTCTCGCTGTATGTATAGGTGAGGAGGGTCTTGTCCTCGTTCAGGGTCAGAGTATCCGGGGCCCGGTGGGTGTAGTGGACGGGGAAGCCCGCCTCCCCGGTGCCGTCGTCCCGGGTGATGGTCAGGCTATGGGAGGCCACACCCCCCTCGCTGGAGTAGGCGCTTTCCACCTTGTAAACAAAATTCAGAAAGTAGGACCGCTGGCCGTCCTCGGCCTGGAAATACCGCAGGAGCACGGTACAGGCGGGGGCCTCCAGGGTCTGCTCCACCACCCAGCCCTCCTCATTCTTCACCCGCTCCAGAGCGGCGGCGTAGGTGTTGTAATCCTCGGGGATGGCGGGGACGTCCTCGGTCACCTCCCCGGTGGTCAGGTCCAGGGTGTAGATAAAATCTCCGGCGGGGCGGAGCATAGGTCCTTGAGGGGCGGTCAGGGGCTCGTCATAGTGGTAGGTGTAGGTGAAGGTTTTGCCGTCCTCACTCAAAACCGCCGTCTGGGGGTCCTTCGTGGCGCACATGATGCTGTGGCGGGGATTGGGCAGACCGATGACCTCCCCCTCCCCCTTGGCGCAGGGGGCCTTGGTGATAAACCGCAGGGAGCCGGTGGCCCCGTGGGGATTGGGGGACCCATAGATGAAGATGGTTCCGTAATCGCTCTCGAAGGTCTGGGAGACGGTACGCATGGAATCCTCCTCCTGGAACTCCTTTACCGCCTCCTCATAGGTCTTTCCGGCGGCCAGGGCGGTGGGGAGCAGGGACAGACACAGGGCGAGGGACAGAAGCGGAGCCAGGATCTTTTTTCTCATGGGGCCGTCCTCCTCTATTTTTAATTGTACTACCATTATACTATAGAGTTCCTTTTTCCCTGTCAAGCGGAAAAGGATCCCGGAATTTTCCACCTCCTCCTTCATTCCGCCCCGCTGTAAGGAAAAATCATTTCTTTTTAAAATTTTAATACTTTCTTCAGGACATTCCCCATATTTTATGCTATACTGTCCCCAGTAACAGGAGGAGGGCTTCCCATGACAACCCAGAAGCAGGGAACCAGAACGGTATATCTATTGCTCACCCGGTCGGAGACTTATTTCTCCCGGTTGATCCATCTTTTCACCCAGGGGGAGTTCACCCACGCCTCCATTGGGCTGGAGGGTCCCACCGGAGCCTTTTACAGCTTCGCCAGGAAGTATCCCAGACTGCCCTTTCCGGGAGGTTTGATCCGGGAGCAGGTGGACCGGGGATTCTTCTCCCTTCACCCCCACATACCCTGTTGTCTTTACGCTCTCACGGTCTCGGAGGATACATACCAGTCCATCTGCCGGCGGGTCCGGATGATGTATGAGAACAGGGAGCGGTATCACTACAATATGCTGGGGGCTATGGCAAGCTATTTTAAGCTCCCCCTGGTTCGGAGGAACCATAAGTTCTGCTCGGAGTTCGTGGCGGAGGTGCTGTACGAGAGCGGGGCTGTGGAGCTGGAACGGGATCCGGCCCTGACCCACCCTATGGATTTCTGCCGGATCCAGGGCCTGCGGCCCATCCTTCGGGGAGAGGTGGGGAGCATGGCCGGCGGCGCGGCCTGAGAGGAAAGAGGACGGACGGCGAAAGCCGTCCGTCCTCTTTTTGCCTATGGGAAATTTCAAAAAAATGTAAGATTTTCATAAAAGGGTTTACCAATTTTGATGTTAAAGTATCCCAACAGAAAGGGAGGCCGTTTTATGGAATATGTGTTGACCGCAAAAAATCTGAGTAAAGATTATAAGGGCTTCCGAGCTCTGGATAATCTATCCCTCCACGTGCCAAAGGGGGCCGTCTACGGTCTGGTGGGAAAGAATGGGGCGGGGAAGACCACCCTGATCCGTATTCTCTGCGCCCTGCAGGAGCCGTCCGCCGGAGAGTATACGATTTTCGGCGTGGACAGCGGGGACAGGGGGATCCTCCAGGCCCGCGGTCGGATGGGGGCGGTGGTGGAGGCCCCCGCCGTCTACCAGGAGCTTACGGCGGAGGAGAACCTGCGGATCCAGTATAAGGTCCTGGGCCGCAGGGATCTGGAGGGTATCTCCGGCCTGCTGGAACTGGTGGGCCTGGAGAACACGGGGAGGAAAAAGGTGAAAAATTTTTCCCTGGGTATGCGCCAGCGGCTGGGCATTGCGGTGGCCCTGGCAGGGGAGCCGGAGCTGCTGATCCTGGACGAACCGGTGAACGGCCTGGATCCCCAGGGGATCATCGAGATGCGGAGACTCCTCCAAAAGCTGAACCGGGAGAAGGGGGTCACCATCCTTATCTCCAGCCATATTCTGGATGAGCTTTCCAAGCTGGCCACCCACTACGGCTTTATCGACAAGGGGCGTATGGTGGAGGAAATGGAGGCCGCGGACATGGGGGAGGAGCTGGAAAAGCACTACATGAAGCTGATGGGAGGGGACTGGGATGAATGAATTGATGAGGGCGGGGCTGTTCCGGATGAAACGGGACAGGGTGTTTTGGCTCTGCCTGGGGGCCATGCTGATCATCGCCGGGGGCCAGATGTCCATGGGCGTCCGGCAATGCCGGGCCATGGCGGCAGAGGGATATACAGTGACCTTGGAGGGGTCCTTTTTCCCCTTGATACAGGCGGTGATGGTGTGCGTTGCGGTGTTTACGGGTCTGTATCTGGGCACCGACCACAGCGAGGGAGGCCTCCGAAACCGGCTGATGGTGGGCCACGGCCGGGGACGGATCTACCTGGCGGGGCTGGGAACAGCCATGACGGGTACGATCTGCTTTATGGCGGCCTGGTTTCTGGGGGGCGGGCTCCCGGCCCTTTTCTACCGGGACCTTTGGCAGATGGGGGCCGGACAGACCGGGCTTTATATCCTGGTGGCTCTGTTCTCCGCTTTGGCGCTGACCTCCGTTCTGACAATGGTAGGGATGCTGGCCGAGAAAAAGTCCACCGCCGCGGTGGTCTCCATCCTTCTGGCCCTGGGGCTGGTGCTGGCCTCCACCTGGCTCTATTCCCGGCTTTTGGAGCCGGAGATGGAGTCCGGGCTCATCATCACCGCCGGGGGCATGGAGTGGGGAGATCCCACCCCCAATCCCCGTTATGTGAGCGGAGCTCTGCGGCAGGTTTTTCAGGGGCTTTTGAACCTTCTTCCCACCGGGCAGGCGGTCCTTCTGGCGGATATGACGGTGGACCGCCCCCTGTGGAACCTTCTCGCCTCGGCGGCGGTGATCCTGACCGCCACCCTGGGCGGGATGGCGGCTTTCCGGAGGAAGGATCTGAAATAGAGGAAAAAAGCGTCATCCGGAGACTCCGGATGACGCTTTTTTACTCCATCTGACGGGATACCGACAGGATCTCCTCTCTCCGGGCCAAACCCGGAGAGAAGGCGGTGGCGCTCCCGGCGGCTACCGCCAGCCGAAGGCCCTGGGCGTACCCCTGGTCACAGGCGGCCAGAAAGCCTGCCACTGCGGAATCTCCGGCCCCCACAGAGTTCTGAGGACTTCCCGCCGGGGCTTTTTGGAGATATATCTCTCCGTCCGCCGCTGCCAGCAGAGCGCCGTGCTCCCCCAGGGAGACCAGCACATTCTCGGCCCCCCGCCGCTGCAACTCCCGGGCCCCCAGGGTCAGGGCGGGAATGTCATCAGGGGCAAGGAAACGGCCTAACAAGTCCCCCAACTCCCGGTGGTTGGGCTTTACCAGGAAGGGACGGAAGGGCAGACTGAGGGCCAGCAGGTCTCCGGCCGCGTCCACCACAGACCGGACCCCCTTGCCTGCCAGACGGTTGAGAATATCTCCATACACGCTGGGGGGAAGGGAGGGAGGGACGGAGCCGGAGAGGACCAGGGTGTCCCCCTCATCCAGCCGGTCCAGCTTTTCCAAAAGAGCCGTCAGAGAGGCGCTTGGGATCTCCGGCCCCCGGCCGTTGAGTTCGGTCTCCAACCGGCTTTTCACCTTCACATTGATCCGGGTCTGTCCGGCGGGAAGGAAAAGAAAATCGGATCTCACGCCCATCTCCCGGATGCGCCGGAGAAGAAGCTCCCCCGTGTCCCCCGCCAAAAAACCAAGGGCCACGCTTTCCCGGCCTAACTGGGTCAGAATATAGGATACGTTTATGCCCTTGCCTCCCGCCTGAAGCTCCGCTGTCTCAGCCCGGTTGGTCTCCCCGGGGAGGAAGGAGGGTACCCTCATCACATAGTCCAGGGCGGGGTTGCAGGTGACGGTATAGATCATCCCTCAGACATCCTTTCCCGGAGAAACCTCCGAACCCTTTCCAAATCTTTGTCGCACAGCAGGGGCAGGGTCTCCGCCAGCTCGTGAGAGGGAAGATCCCACCACTGAAATCGCAGCAGTAATTGGGTCAGCTCCTCATCGAAGCGGTCTTTTATTACCCGGGCGGGGTTGCCTCCCGCCACAGTGTAGGGAGGGACGTCCTTGGTGACCACGGAGTAAGCGGCGATGATGGCGCCATCCCCGATGTGGACTCCGGGCATGATAACGCTCTCCCGGCCGATCCAAACGTCGTTCCCGATCACCGTGTCCCCCTTGAAGGGAAGCTGGGACATATGGGGCGGGACCGCCTCCTCCCAAAGGCCGCCGAAGACGGCGAAGGGGTAGGTGGTCACGCTGGAAAGCCGGTGGTTGGCGGGGCCCATGATAAAGGTGGTCCCTGTGGCGATGGCGCAGAATTTGCCGATGATCAGCTTATCTCCGAACTCCGGGTAATTGAACAGAACATTGTTTTTCTCAAACCCGGCGGGATCCGACGGGTCATCATAATAGGTGTAATCTCCCACCAGAATATTGGGAGCCTTGATCACGTTTTTCAGAAAGCAGGTGGTCCCGAACTGGTTGGGGAACACCTGGTCAGGGCTTGGAATATGACTCATATTGTCCTCCTTATTTTAGCTGGCTGTTATCACGTCCTTTCCAAGGCAAAATAAGGTGGCTACCGCCCGCTTTTTCCGCAGTTCTTTTATCATAAGGGCCGTCCCCTCTCAGGAAAGCTGGGCGATGCCCTGCTCCATCCGCTTTAAGGTCTCCTCCCGGCCCAGGATGTGGCACAGCTCCACCGCTCCGCCGGGGGTGACGGCCTTGCCCGAGAGGGCGGTGCGCACCGGCCACATGATACGGCCGTTTTTCAGCTCCAGCTTTTCGGCCAGACCCACCAGGGCGTCGTGGATGGCGTCGTAGGTCCACTCGGTCAGCCCCTCCAGCACGGGCAGGGTGGTCTTCAGAGCCTCCAGGGAATTGGCCTCGTCGGTTTTCATCTTCTTGTGGCAGTAAAGCTCGTTGGAATACTCGGGCAGGGCGTCGAAGAAATCCACCTGGGGGGCGATGTCCAGCAGGGTGTCGCACCGGCCCTGCACCAGGGGGGCGATGAGCTTCAGATCGATGGCGGGATCCTTCACCGCCTCCCGGAGGTAGGGCTCCGCCGCGGCGTAGAAGGCGTCGGCCTCCATCTCCCGCAGGTAGTGGGCGTTGAAGTAGTTCAGCTTCTCCCGGTCAAAGATGGCGGGGGACTTGGACACGCCCGCCAGCTCAAAGACCTGGGCCAGCTCGGGCAGGGTGAAGAACTCCCGCTCGGAGTTCTCCCCCTTGGGGGCCCAGCCCAACAGGGTCACATAGTTCAGGATGGCCCCGGTGAGATAGCCCTGGGCCTTCAGATCCTCATAGGAGGGATCCCCGTGCCGCTTGCTCATTTTGTTGTGGGCGTCCCGCATGACGGGGGAGCAGTGGATATACTCAGGCACCGCCCAGCCGAAGCCCTCGTACAGCAGGTTATACTTGGGGGCGGAGGACAGGTACTCGCTGCCCCGGACCACGTGGGTGATGCCCATGAGGTGGTCGTCGACAACGTTGGCGAAGTTGTAGGTGGGCAGTCCGTCCCGCTTTAAGAGAACCTGATCGTCCAGGGTGTCGTTGTCCACGGTGATGGAGCCGAAGATGGCGTCGTGGAAGGTGGTCTGGCCACTGTCCGGGATCCGCTGGCGGATCACGTAGGGCTCCCCCGCCGCCACCCGGGCCTTAGCCTCCTCCAGGGACAGCTCCCGGCAGGGATCGGCCTCCCTGGTGAAGTCCCCGGAGTCCTCGGCGGACTCGGCCTTGTCACAGAAGCAGTAGTAAGCGTGGCCCTTCTCCACCAAAAGCTGGGCATACTTGCCGTAGAGATCCCGCCGCTGGGTCTGGACATAGGGACCCACAGGGCCGCCCACGTCGGGGCCCTCGTCCCAGTCAAGGCCGCACTCCCGGAGGGTGTTGTAGATCACGTCCACAGCCCCCTCCACCAGCCGGCCCTGGTCGGTGTCCTCGATGCGGAGAATGAAGGTTCCCTTCTGATGCCGGGCGATGAGCCAGGTATAGAGGGCGGTGCGGAGATTCCCCACATGCATATACCCCGTGGGGGAGGGGGCAAACCGGGTGCGGACCGTCCCGGTGGGGATGCGGCTTTCCATCTCGTCAAACCATGTCATATCCATGATGAATTCCTCCAAAATATCGGACGTATACCCTTATTTTATCGGGCGGGGAAGAACTTGTCAAGCGGGGGAAAATGTGGTATGATAAACCAACATGGGTCAATGTACCTTAAAAGGAGTGAACGACCATGGAAAATGAGAAAAAAGTAATGCTCTCCGGCATCCAGCCCAGCGGAGAGCTCCATATCGGCAACTATCTGGGCCCCCTGCGCCACTGGCCGGAGATGATCGAGGAGTACGACTGCTATTTCTTCCTGGCCGACCTGCACACCATCACCGTCCGGCAGGAGCCGGCTGAGCTACGCCGTCGGGTGCTGAATCTGCTGGCCAGCTATATTGCCTGCGGCCTGGATCCGGAGAAATGTACCCTCTTTATCCAGTCCCATGTCCCCGCCCACAGCCAGCTTGCCTGGGTGCTGGACTGCTATACCATGTTTGGAGAGCTTTCCCGCATGACCCAGTTCAAGGATAAGTCCGCCCGGAACGCGGACAATATCAATGCGGGCCTGTTCACCTACCCCGTCCTCATGGCGGCGGATATCCTCATCTACCAGCCTGACTTTGTCCCCGTGGGGGAGGATCAGCGCCAGCATGTGGAGATCTGCCGGGATATCGCCAACCGCTTCAACGGGGTCTACGGCGATGTGTTCAAGGTTCCCGAGCCCCTGATCCAGAAGGTGGGAGCCAGGATCATGAGCCTTTCCACCCCGGAGAAGAAGATGTCCAAGTCCCAGCCCGAGGGCTGCGTGTTCCTCATGGACAAGCCGGAGGACATTATGCGTAAATTCAAGCGGGCGGTCACTGACAGCGACATGGAGCGCTGCGTCCGCTACGCCCCGGAGGCCAAGCCCGGGGTGGCCAACCTGATGCAGATCTACGCCTCGGTCACCGGAAAGAGCTATGAGGAGATCGAGAGGGAGTTTGAGGGCAAGGGCTACGGCGCCTTCAAGCCCGCCGTGGGGGAGGCGGTGGTGGAGACCCTCCGCCCCATCCAGGCGGAGGCCCAGCGGCTCCTGGCCGACAAGGCATACCTGGAGAGCGTCTACCGCGCCGGGGCGGAGAAGGCGGAGTATATCGCCAACAAGACCCTCCGGAAGGTTTATAAGAAGGTAGGTTTCCTGCCGCGATAAGAAAAGCTGAAAGTTAAAAATGAAAAGGGAAAAAGCGGCGGCCTGTTAAAATGCCTCCAGCCCCGCCGGACGCCACACCTTTCCATTTTAACTGTAATTCGCATATTTCCAAGGAGAAAAAGAAAATGCCTATTTCATTGGAATTGATCGGTCAGGTGGCCGCCGCCCTGGGCGCCTCCTTCCTTATCGCCCTGATCCTCACCCCCGTGGTGAAGAACCTGGCGGTGAGGATGGGGGCGGTGGACGACCCCCGGAAGGACAAGGATCCGGAGCGGCGGATGCACTCCAACCCCATCCCCCGGATGGGGGGACTGGCTATCGCCCTGGGATTTCTCTTAAGCACCCTCATCTTCCTGCCTATTCTGGGGGAGGAGTACGGCAACTACCGGGGGATGCTGCTGGGGGCGGTCATTGTGGTGGTGCTGGGGGTCTTTGACGATATCTACGACCTGCGGGCCAAGTTCAAGCTGGGGGTGCAGATCATCGCCGCCCTCATCGCCGTGCTGTCGGGCAATCAGATCGTGGCCCTGTCCAACCCCAATGTCTTTTCCTCCGAGCCCTACTGGATCCTGGGCTGGCTGTCCATCCCGGTGACGGTGGTGTGGATCGTGGGGATGACCAACGCCGTCAACCTTATCGACGGTTTGGACGGCCTGGCCTGCGGGGTCTCCTCCATCAGCTCCCTGACCCTGCTGGTCATCGCCCTTATCCTGGGGGAGCCCATTGTAGCCATCCTGGTGGCCGCCCTGGCGGGGGGCTGTCTGGGGTTCCTGCCCTACAATATGAACCCGGCCAAGATCTTTATGGGGGACACAGGCTCCACCTTCTTGGGGTATATTCTGGCGGTGATCTCGGTCCAGGGCCTTTTTAAGATGTATACCCTCATCTCTTTCGTGGTGCCCTTCCTTCTCTTTGGACTTCCCATCTTTGACACCTGCTTCGCCTTTATCCGCCGGATCGCCCACGGTCAGAGTCCCATGCACGCCGACCGGAGCCACGTTCACCACCGGCTCATCGACATGGGCTTCTCCCAGAAGCAGGCGGTGGCGGTGCTCTACGTGATCACCGCTATCCTGGGCCTCTCCGCCGTGGTCCTCACCACCTCGGGAGCGGTGAAGGCCATGCTGCTCCTGTTCGCCTTCTGCGCGGCGGGGGCGGTTGCCCTCAGTATCTACTACGGGGCCCACAACAACAGAAGCCGCCGTGACAGGGAGGAGGACAAAAAATGAAAAAACTCCGCGTCATGTCCATCTTCGGCACCCGGCCGGAGGCCATCAAAATGGCCCCCCTGGTCAAGACCCTGGCGGGCCGGGAGACCATGGAGAGCCTTTGCTGCGTCACCGCCCAGCACCGGGAGATGCTGGACAGCGTGCTGGATATTTTCAAGCTTACCCCCGACTTTGACCTGAACATCATGGAGCCGGGGCAGACCCTCTCCACAATCACCACCAAATGTCTGGTGGGCCTGGAGAAGGTCTTTGCCCAGGCCAAGCCCGATCTGGTGCTGGTTCACGGGGACACCACCACCGCCTTCTCCGCCGCCCTGGCCGCCTTCTATGGCCAGATCCGGCTGGGCCATGTGGAGGCGGGCCTTCGCACCTACGACAAATACTCCCCCTTCCCCGAGGAGATGAACCGCACCTTGGTGGGGGATCTTGCCGACCTCCATTTCAGCCCCACCGCCGCCAACCGGGATAACCTGTCCAGGGAGGGGATCACCCAGGGGGTGTTCCTCACGGGCAATACGGTCATTGACGCCATGGCCACCACCGTGCGGCCCGATTTCACCTTCCCCACAGAGCTTCTGAACCACCTGGACTATGCCGGACGGACGGTGATCCTGGTGACCTGCCACCGGCGGGAGAACTACGGGGAGCCCATGAAGAACATCATGACCGCCCTCCGCCGCCTGGTGGAGGCCCATCCCCAGGTGGAGCTTGTCTACCCTGTTCACCTCTCCCCGGTGGTTCGCCAGGCGGCGGAGAAGTACCTGGCGGGTCACCAGCGGATCCATCTCATTGACCCCGTGGATGTGGAGGAGATGCACAACCTGATGGCCCGGTGCTCCTTTGTCATGACCGACTCCGGCGGACTTCAGGAGGAGGCCCCCGCCCTGGGCAAGCCGGTGCTTGTCCTTCGCCGGGAGACCGAGCGGCCTGAGGCGGTGGCGGCGGGTACGGTGAAGCTGGCGGGGACCGGGGAGGAGGCCATCTTTACCCTGGGTTCCCAGTTGATTACCGACAAGGCCGCCTATGACGCCATGGCCCACGCGGTGAATCCCTACGGCGACGGCCGCGCCTGCGAGCGGATCGCCGACGCCATCGAATATACCTTCGGCCTCCGGGACAGGGGACCGGAGGAGTTTGGCCAATAGGCCATAGGGTCACTCTCCGCCGATCAGGGCGGCCTTCTCGGCTCGTCCCATAAGAGAGTAATATCCCCGCCAGGCATGCAGGGAGTGGAGGGGTATCCTCTGCCCGTTGATCTGGGTACTCCCTGTGATCTGTGAGGGCTCCAGACCGCAGTCGTGGACGACGCCATCCCTCAGGATGGCAAAGCCGCCCATCAGATCCACCTCCACGCCGCCGATCAGGAACTCAAAGAAATACTGGGTCTGGTACCGCGCCTCCCGAAGGGAGGGCTGAAGGCTCCCCATGGACTGGAGGAGCTCCTTGGCCCGAAGGGCGTCCCTGCTGTCCACCATGATATCCAGGTCGTGGAAGTCCGGGACCAGGGCATGGAAATACAGCAGGGCAGAGGCCCCCACCGCCCATACTATGTGGGCGCTGTTCAGCTTCTCGGCGATGGAGGAAAGGACGGATAATTTTTCCTGGATGGTCTTTTCCATGTGGGGCCTCCTTCTGATTTTTGACCCTGGAGAGAAGTATACCACATGGATAAGACTGATTCAAATGATCCTGCCGTGGGGCAAAGCAGGGAGAGGAGGTGGCCGCCCATGGAACGGAATAACCGTACCATTCTGGTGATTTTGATCGCCATTGTCATCACTGTGGCGGTCTTTTCCAGCTTCGGCCTGCCCCTCTTTACCGGTCCTACGCCCACCATCACCCTGCCGACTCCCGTCCCTGCAGTGACACTGGGGCCCAGCGGGACCCAGCAGGAGGAGGGGGCCCGGGTGGAGGTGACCCCCGCCACTGTCCAGAGCGTTATCGCTGTCATGGATCGGCTGGAGAGTTATTCCCGGAGCGTTACCACCACACTGGAAGGGATCTCGGCCACCGCCCGGGTATGGGTGGATGGAGCCTGGACCCGGGCGGACATGGAGCTGCCCGACCACCTCACCGCCCACACCATCGTGGGGGAGGGGAAGGTCTGGAGGTGGTACGGCAACGACCGGGAAGTGGCCTCCTGGCCCGCCGACGGCTCCTCGGTGGACGTGGAGGGCCAGCGGATCCCCACCTACGAGGATGTGCTGGAGCTGGAGACCGAGACCATCACCGCCGCGGGCTATGAGGAAAAGAATGGGGAGGCCTGCGTCTATGTGGAGGTTTCCGTACCTGAGCTGTCCCAAACGGAACGGTTTTGGGTGTCGGCGGATACCGGCCTTTTGACCGCGGCGGAGACTCTGGTGGGGGACGAGGTGGTCTATACCATGACCGCCGCCGCCCTGGAAAGTCCCGTGGCGGCGACGGCCTCCTTCACCCTCCCTGACGGCACGGTACTGCATACGGTGGGGGAGGCAGTCCAGCAGTAGGGCGGCTCCCGGTCTTGTCCGCTTTCCTGAGGCATATTACAGGATAAGCATAAGACCTAAGGTGATAAGCAGCTCCAGATTCTCCTCCCGGTCGTCCAAAAAGAGAAAGAGCAGGATCAGCAGGAGCAGCACGTCCCCTGTGTCCAGATCCTCCAGTTTCAGGCTTTTCAGGATCCCGCCCAGCCCGGTTTTTTCTTTGGGGGGCGGGGTCTTTTCCTTGGGGTGGGGCCGGTGCTCCCGGTCCTCCCAGGTTTGAGACAGGTAGGGGTTATACATGGCCGTCCTCCTCCTTCAAGAGTTGGACAGCCACCCGGACCACCCGGCTGAGCCGGGCGATCTTCTCCGCCTTCTCCATCTTCTCCAGCCGTTCCTCCCGCAAAAAGGGTTTCAGGGCGGAGAGGAGGGCCACCTTCTGGTCGTCCTGGGCGGAATACTCTGAAAAGACCCGCAGGGCGATCTGGATAAGCCGGGGGTCGATGTCGGGAAGGCTTCCTCCCCCCAGCATCCCCAACAGGGCCCCCAGGTCGGGAGCCTCCCCCCCGCCGGAGTCAGACTCCTGCGAGGGGGAGGCGGGGTCCTCCTCCACAGGGACAAAGTCCACATCCTGCGCCTCCGGCGGGGGGGAGGGAGGTTCCGGGGAAGGGCCCCCTGTAAGGGCCCGGGCGATGGCGGTGATCTGACTCATGGCCTCCGGGTCGCCTAAAATGGCCTGTAATTGCTCCTGCAGTTCCGCCACGGATCTCCCTCCCTCCAGATTGTATCATGGTTTACATTCTTTTTGCAAAAAAGCTCAAAAACTCAGGATTTTTCCGTCTTTTTTTGAAAAGCCGCCGCGGCCTTGGCCCCCTCGGGGCTGCCCATGACCCGATTCAGGATCCCCATGAGGGCATCGGGCTTTCCCTTTGCCGCCTCCTTGGCGGCGGCCTGGAGGCCATCCCCTCCCGCCTGGTTGAGCAGGGAGACCAGTTTTTGGGTCTCGGGGGAGGAGAGGATGGATTTGAGGGCGGTGGGGTCGCCTAAGAGCTGAGCGGCTTTGGGGTCTTTTTTCAATGCGTCGAAAGTGGGGTCGGGCTTGTTCATAGCGGGTCCCTCCCTGTAAATATAGTGGGTTTCCCTCTATTATATGAGTGAGGAGAGGAAAGGTGACTGGGTATGAAGTGGTTGGTTTTTTCTGATTCCCATGGGAATTTGGATCATATGAGAAAGGCAGTGGAGGGGGAGAGCCCGGATAGGATCCTCCACCTGGGGGATGTGAGCCGGGACGCCGAGCGGCTCCAGAGCCTGTACCCGGACATTCCGGTGGAGATGGTGCGGGGCAACTGCGATGGGTGGTATGGGGAGGCCCCTGTGGAGAAGGAGCTGACATTCCTGGGCCGGAAGGTCTGGATGGCCCACGGGCATGAGTACCATGTGAAGCTGGGGGTGGGGGCTTTTACCTCGGAGGCCCGGAGCAGGGAGGCGGCGGTGGCCCTCTTTGGACACACCCACGAGCCCACCTGTTTCCGGGAGGGGCTTATGTGGGTCATGAATCCGGGCACGGTCAGCGGTTTTCCCAGGGCTACCTATGGGGTCATTGAGGAGCGGGACGGGGAGGTATACTGCCGGCTGGAGGCGGTAAAATAAAGGAAGTTGTCATCTTTTGTTGCTGAAATGATATGACTTTTGGGAAAAGCAGGGTTAAAATAAGGGCAAAGGAGGCGCGCGGTATGAAGCGGTATTTGCCCTTGATTTTGACCCTGCTTCTTTTGTCGGGATGCGGGGGGAGGAGGATGGAGAAGAGCCTTCCTGTGGTGACAGAGACTCCGGAAGTGGAGACGGATCTGGAGACCACCGTTATTCCGAGTCCTTCGCCGGAGATCCTTCCCGAGCCTACCCAGGAGCCTGACTCTGTGACCTCTCCAGAGCCTGTCCCTGTGACCACTCCGGAGCCTGAGCTGCCTGGGGAGGCCTTGGCCCTGCTGACTCTGGCGGATACTGACCGAGTTCTGGATAAGGCCGTCGGGGATCTGAACGGGGACGGGGCGGAGGACTGGGCGGTGGTTGTGGAACACTTGGAGGGGGTGGATCCGGAGAGCTTTTACCGGGATGCCCCCCGGACCCTGACCATTCTTTTGGACGATGGAAAGGGCGGCTACATCCTGGGACAGACCAACGACCGCCTTATCCGCCGGGCCAGCCAGGGCGGCGTGAACGGGGATCCCTATATGGGAATTTTCATTGAAAATGGAGAGCTGCACTATGGTACCTATGGCGGCAGCGCCCTGCGGTGGAGCGAGGGCTATACCTTTCATTGGGTGGGGGACGGCCTGGAATTGAAGTCTTTTGGTAGCGGACGCTTTTGGGTATATAACAATCAGCCGACGTATGAGCTCTATGATTTCACCACAGGCGAATATACCGAGAAGTTCAACCCTCGTGGGGAGGAAGGCGAGGGGCTGATCATTTGGCGGCAGGCATTTTCTGCCGTCCCGCCCCGGTTAGAGGAGATGAAGGAGGCCGATGAGGCGGGTGAGTCCTGGGTGGAGCTTCCGCCCCTGCCCAGTCCGGGCGGATATATGTCGGCCCCGCCGCTTCAGTCCCCGGAAACACTGCTGGACAAGGCCAAAGAGGACTATCACCCTGATATGTGGCGGGTAGATATCCCCTGGACAGAGGAGACCCGGGTCAATTACTCCGCCGCCCTGAGTTATCCCGTTCCTGGCTATTACTATACCAACGGCGAAGGGGACCTCTACTACTATAGGGTGGAAGTTCAGGGTGAGGCTCAGAAACCTCATATGCATTACATCTGGTACAAAGGAAAGAACAACTCGGAAAACTGGGAGGACTACGAGATATATTGGTATTTGGATGAAACAGGAGAGGAATGGGGCACAGAGAACTGAGAGGGCGGCACCCGCGCCGGGGCTGGGTTTGCTTTTTGCCCTGGGCTATGCTATACTGAACCGAAACTATACCCCGAAGGGAAGGATCTATTCGCTATGCTTGAGACCTGGGACGTTACCATTCCGGCGCTGACGGGGGAGGAGACCCGGAGGGCCTATGTCTATGTGCCGGATTTCTGTGGGGAGGAGCCGGAGCTGCGGCTGCCGGTGCTCTACATGTTCGACGGGCACAACCTGTTTTTTGATGAGGAGGCCACCTACGGTAAGAGCTGGGGGCTGCTGCGATACATGGAGGAGACGGGGACGCCCCTTATCATCGCGGCGGTGGAGTGCAACCACTCTCCTGACCATGGGAGGCTGAGGGAGTACTGTCCCTACTCCTGCGAGATGCCGGGGGTGGGAAAGATCGTGGGGAAGGGGAAGACCACCATGGATTGGCTGGTCAATGAGTTCAAGCCCGTCATTGACCGACATTTTCCCACTCTCCCCGACCGGGAGCACACCTTTATCGCCGGTAGCTCCATGGGGGGGCTTATGAGCCTCTACGCCGTCATGAAGTACAACAAGGTCTTTTCCCGGGGGGCGGCCCTGTCCCCCTCTGTCTGGTTTGGGCAGGAGAGGCTGGAGAAGCTGTTGCGCTCGGCCCGGATCAAGACGGACACGGTGATCTATATGGATTATGGAGCCCGGGAGCTGGGCTACCACCCGGAGATGGCGGGCCAGTTCCGCCATGTGGCCGACCTGCTCCTGGAGCGGAGGGTGGATCTGACGGCCCGGATCGTGCCAAACGGCAACCACAACGAGGCCAGTTGGGAGAGGCAGATCCCCTTTTTTATGAATGTACTGCTGTATGATTTGGAGTGAAGGACGGAGATAGAGGGAGGATCCCTCTGTTTGAGGAATGATGACAGGTTGGCGCCTTTGCCCTGATACCTGAGAACAACAAGGGAGGAGTGCATAGCGCACTTCCTCTTTTTTACCTGTTGCATTTTGCGCTTTGCTGTGCTAAACTGTTAAAAATGTGATGATCGAGGTGAGGGTATGGAGACCCAATATTTCAAGGAGTACAGCCCGGCCCTGGGGCGGGAGATGGAGTGCAAGGTCTACGGACACGCGGGGAGGCCGGTGCTGTTTATCCCCTGTCAGGACGGGCGATTCTTTGATTTTGAGAACTTCAAGATGACCGACGTGTGGGCTTCCTGGATCGATTCGGGGAAGGTGATGGTCTTCTCCATCGACACTATGGACGCCGAGAGCTGGTCGGACAAAGAGGGGGACCCCTACTGGCGCATCCGCCGCTATGAGCAGTGGATCGACTATATCACCCGGGAGATGGTACCCTTTATCCGGGCCATGGTCAATGAGCGCAACGGCTGGACGGGCTACCCCGGCGTCACCGTTTTCGGCTGTAGCCTGGGGGCCACCCACGCCGCCAACCTCTATTTCCGCTTCCCCGACCTCTTCGACGGCCTGCTGGCTCTCAGCGGCATCTACACCGCCGAGTATGGATTTGGAGACTATATGGATGAGGTAGTCTACCGCAACTCTCCTGTCCACTATCTGGCAAATATGCCTGTCGACCACCCCTTTATCGCCCGGTACAATCAGAATAAGGGCATTATCTGTGTGGGCCAGGGGGACTGGGAGATGCCTGAGACCACCTTCCGCATAGGGGACATCTGCCGGGAGAAGGGCATCGACCTTTGGGTGGACGCCTGGGGCTACGACGTGAAGCATGACTGGGACTGGTGGTATAAGCAGGTGACCTACTTCGGGCCCTATCTGCTGGAGGGATAAGGGATGAAAAAGCTGTTCGTGGCCATCCGCCGGGGGAATCTGGAGGAGGTGGCCGCCATTCTGGACAAAAACCCCGACCTGATCTCCTGCCTGGCCAAGGCGCCCCCGAAGAAGGACGACGGCCAGTCCCCCCTGATGGTGGCCATCAAGAGCGACAACCTGGAGGTGGCCCACCTGCTGCTGGACCGGGGGGCAGACGTGAACTTCGCGGACGCCATCAACCCCTACGGCATCAATTTCTCCGCCCCCATCTGGTATGACGCCGTGGGCCAGTGCTTTATGCGGGCACGGCATACTGTTGGCCCCGGCCCGGAGCGGAGCAAGGGTTACTTCCTGCTCCTCCGCCGCCTGCTGGACATGGGGATGGATCCCAACCAGATGACCTCACATGGTCTCACCGCTTGGCAGCATGCCCTGGAGGAGTACGACCAGTTTGCCCGCAAGTCTTATCCCAGCTACTATGTGGAGGAGAGCAAGGAAGAGAACCGGCGGCTGCGGGAGATGCTCAAGGCCGTGCTGGACGAGCTTCTCAAGCATGGGGCGGATATCCACGATTTCGGACCGCCCAACGAGGAGGGCCTGTCCCATGTCTCGGTGATCCTGCGGAATATGGAGGAGGGCCGGGAGCTGCTGGACGGGCTGTACGGCCTGGATCCGGAGTCCAGCGCCTTCAAGCCCCACACGATGACCTACCGGGGCAAGGAGCGGCTGATAGAACCTTACTACACCATAGAGGACTACCGCCAGCAGTATGAGATCAAGTGGCGGGAGCTGGAGCCTATACTCCGGGCCTACTACGCCAAATAGCCACACAACATAAAAGAGAGAGGGACACACCATGAAAAACGTCATTTTCCTTTCCCCCAACTTCCCCACCAACTACTGGCAGTTCTGCCGGGAGCTCCGGAACAACGGCATGAATGTGCTGGGGATCGGGGATCAGCCCTACGAGGAGCTGATGGAGGAGCTGAAGGGGAGCCTGACTGAATATTTCCGGGTGGACTCCCTGGAGGACTACGACCAGGTCTACCGGGCGGTGGGCTACTTCATTTTCCGCTACGGCCGCATCGACTGGCTGGAGTCCAACAATGAGTACTGGCTGGAGCGGGACGCCCAGCTTCGCACCGACTTCCATATTACCTCCGGCTTTCAGGCGGAGGACATGCCCCGGATCAAGTATAAGTCCCGGATGAAGAAATACTATCAGGCGGTTGGGATCCCCACCGCCCGGTATCATCTGGTGGACGACCTTGAGGGCTGTATGGCCTTTGTACGGACGGTGGGCTGGCCGGTGGTGGTGAAGCCGGATAACGGGGTGGGCGCTTCCCACACCTACAAGCTGACCGGGGAGGAGGAACTGAGGGAATTCCTGGAGCGCAAGAGGGTGGAGGGAGTACCCTATATCATGGAGGAGTTCATCCATGCCGAGGTGAACTCCTACGACGCCATCATCGACTCCCGGGGAGAGCCCATCTTCGAGACGGGGAACGTGACCCCCATGTCCATCATGGATATCGTCAATGAGAACGACAACTCCATCTACTACATTGTCAAGGATCTCCCCGCCGACGTGCGGAAGGCGGGGCGGGATACGGTAAAGAGTTTTGGAGTGAAAAGCCGGTTTATCCACTTTGAATTTTTCCGTCTGACCCAGGATCAGGAGGGGATGGGGAGGAAGGGGGACGTGGTGGCCCTGGAGGTCAACATGCGGCCCTGCGGCGGGTTCAGCCCGGATATGATGAACTTTGCCAACTCCACCAACGTCTATAAGATCTGGGCGGATATGATCGCCTTTGACCGCTCCACCCAGGAGGGGGGAGCGCGGGGATACTGCGCCTATGCGGGGCGGCGGGACGGGAAAAATTTCGCGCTGAGCCACCAGGAGCTGCTGGAGAAGTATGCCGGAGAGCTGCGGATGGTGGATCGGATCCCGGACGTGCTGGCCGACGCCATGGGCAATCAGATGTATGTGGCCGTGTTCTCCACTAAAAAGGAGATGGACCGGTTTTATACGGATGTTTTGAAGTGCAAGAAATAAAAAGATCCCCGGCACAGAAGCCTGTGCCGGGGATCTTTTTACAGTTACAGGGAGATCCAGCCCAATACGTTGGCGATGGAGCTGAGCAGGATGATGCCGATACAGATAAGGGCCAGATATTTCAGGAAAAAGCGGTACAGCTTTTTCCGGCGGAAGGCGGAGGAGAGTTCCACCTCCTCCTGGATCCGCTGAAAGCCCACCACCCGGAGGATGAGGAAGCAGGTGGCCATGGCCCCCAGGGGCATCATGATGGAGTTGGTGAGGAAGTCGAAGAAGTCCAGGAACTGCATCCCCAGGAGCCGCACATGATCCCAGACCCCAAAGCCCAGGGCGGAGGCGGAGCCCGCCAGGAGGGAGACCGCCACCATGATAAGGCAGCTTTTGCCCCGGCTCAGGTGGAACTCGTCCTGGAAGGTGGATACGCTGGCCTCCATAATGGAGATGGCGCTGGTGAGAGCGGCGAAGAGGAACATGAGAAAGAAGGCGATTCCCACAAGGGAGCCCACTCCCATGCTGGCGAAGATCTTGGGCAGGGTGATGAAGGTGAGGGAGGGGCCGGCCTGGAGGGTGGCCATGTCTCCCCCGGAGAAGGCAAAGACGGCGGGGATGATCATAAGCCCGGCCAGAAGGGCGATGGCGGTGTCGAAAAGCTCCACCTGGGAGGTGCTTTTCTCAATGTCCACGTCCTTGCCGATATAGGAGCCGTATGTGTAGAGGACGCCCATGGCGATGGACAGGGAGTAGAACATCTGCCCCATGGCGGCCACCACCGTCATCCAGGAGAAGTCCTGAAAATTGGGGATCAGGAAGTATTTGACCCCCTCCATGGCCCCGGGGCGGGTGACGGAATAGGCAGCCACGCAGATGGCCAGAAGCACCAGCACGGGCATCATCACCTTTGTCACGTTCTCCACCCCCCGCTTTACTCCCGCCAGGATCACCAGGAAGACAAGGGCGGTAAAGAGGAGGAACCAGAACTCCACCTGGAGAGAGTCGGCGATGAAGCCGGTAAAATAGCTGTCCCCGGACAGAAGTTGGGCGCTGCCCCGCAGATACTCGAAAAGGTATTTCAGCACCCAGCCGCCGATGACGCAGTAATAGGGGACGATGAGCATGGGAACGACGGCGTTGATCCAGCCGCCGAAGTGGAAGGGCAGGCTGTCTCCAAAGGTCCGGAAGGCCCCCACGGGGCTTTTCCGGGTCATGCGGCCCAGGGCGGTTTCCGATACGATGAGCACATAGCCGAAGGTGACCATGAGAATGAGGTAGGTCAGCAGAAACATTCCGCCGCCGTACCTGGCCGCCAGGTAGGGGAAGCGCCAGATATTGCCCAGGCCGACGGCGGAGCCGGCCACGGCCAGCACGTAGCCGATACGGCCGGAGAAGCTACCCCGGGAATGGGGGGATGGGGTTTTATCCATGGAAAAAGTCCTCCGTTATCTGTATGTAGGGAAGAATGCGGTTGACGGATAGTAAAACACCCTGGTACGATTTTGTACCAGGGTGCTTTTGGCAGCGGGTGAAGGATTCGAACCCTCACATACAGAGTCAGAGTCTGCTGTGCTACCCTTACACAAACCCGCTATCTTGCGATGCCGGAGCAAACGCAAGAGTTATTATACCAAATATAAGGGGATTGTCAAGAGGTTCTGAAGAAAAAAACGATTTTTACTTTCCGGTGGCGAAGAAGGGGCCCAGAGCGCCGGCGAAGCTGCTGATGGGCATGGTCTGGAGGACGATCCGCCCCGGGCCGGTGATCAGGGTGTTGAACAGCCCCTCGCCGCCGAACAGAACATTTTTGACCCCCTTTACGCCCACTATGTCGATGGAACAGGTGGCGTCGCACATGGCCAGATAGCCGGTGTCCACCACCATCTGCTGACCCGGGGCCAGCTCATATTCTACGGCATGGCCGTCGATCTCCAGGAAGGCGGTGCCCTGACCGGAGAGACGCTGCATGATGAAGCCCTCACCCCCAAAGAAACCGGCTCCCGCCTTCTTTTGGAAGAAGATGGACAGCTCTACCCCCGCCTCGGAGGCCAGAAAGCCCGATTTCTGCACCACGACCTCCCGCCCGGGGGCGATGTCGATGGCCCGGATGGAGCCGGGGAAGCTGGAGGCGAAGGAGATCATACCTGTGCCTCCCTCGGCGGTATAGGAGTTTTGGAACAGGGCCTCCCCGGAGAACATTCGGCCAAAGGCTTTGCCAAGGCCGCCCGCCCCGGTCTCCATACGCATGTTGGGGCTCATCCAGCACATGGAGCCCCGCTCTGTGATCATGGTCTCCCCCTGGGATAGCTGGCACTCCACCACGGGCAGAGGTTCCCCGATGATCTGATACCGCATAGCCGCTCACTCCTTTGATGATTGGAAGTTGGAAGGTTTGACATTGGTATTGTACTCTTTCCAAAGGGGGAGTGCAAGGGCATTTTTGGGAATAGGCCGGGGGATTTGGGGCAAACTGGGGGTGAGGTGAGAACAATGAAGAAATATCCGGATCTGGACGCCCTTTTGAAGGGGGAGCCCAAGGCGGCAGCCCTTTTCGCGGAGATCCCCCAGTATGCCAGGGATCAGATCATGACCCGCAGTGAGCATGTGAACACCCTGGACGGGCTGGAGGGCTATGTGAACAACCTTCTGCGGGGGGACGATTAAAAAAGAGGGTGAACCAGATCTCTGGTTCACCCTCTTTTGTTGGTTGGAGGGGAGCGGCGTGTTTTCAGGTCAATTGCTTTCCTGGGGGATCAGGAGCTTTTCTACCTGAAAGGTTCCCTGGTCAAGAGTCATCTGTGCCAGGGTGACCTCCTGGTCAAACCGCCGCTTACCGCAGCTTCCGGGGTTTAACCAGAGGACCCCGTCCTTCTCCTCACAGGCGTATTTGTGGGAATGGCCGTAGACCACCACATCTACATCCCTCAAACCGGCGGGGACGTCCTTCCTGTTATGGACAAGGAAAAAGCGGACGCCCTCCAAGGAGACGGTAAGGCTGAGGGGCATGTCCTCCGCCCACTCCTTGTCGTTGTTGCCCCGGACGATATAGAGGGGGGCGTAGCTCTGGAGGGTGTCCACGATAGCCTGGGTGTTGATATCGCCGCCATGGAGGATAACGTCGGACTGGGAGAGGTACTCCAGGACCTGGGGCCGCAGAAGACCATGGGTGTCGGAGAGAATGACAACTCGGAGCATGGGAGAGATTCCTTTCTGTATCAGGATCAGGGAGCTGTGCCGGAGGTGATACGGGATCCGGTTGTCCATTCATTATACTGGGGTCAACGGGGAAATGCAAGGGGATAGCCATAGCTTTAGACGGAGTATTGCCAGACATTGAAAAGGCTGATGAAAAGAATGCCCACAATAAGGAAAAGAAAGAGCCGGTCAATAGCCCGGTTGCTCATCCGCCGGTAGAAAAAGCGGCCGGCAGCGCCGCCGCATAGCCCACCCAGGACCATGGACAGGAGGACGGCGGGAGAAAAGAGGGGAAGGGAGTGGGACAGGAGAGTGACCGACAGGTTGGCGGTCTGACTGAACAGAATGATGTAGAGACTGTTTTGGGCGGCGGTCTTTGTATCCATGTCAAAAAAGAAAAACAGCACGGCCAGATTGAAAGGACCGCCGCCAATGCCCAAAAAGCTGGACAGAAGTCCCAGAAGAAGGCCGATCAGGAGACAGACCGCCGGACGGCGGACCGGGTGAGGACGGATCTTGGAACGAAAAAGGGTATAGAGAAGGGTGAGCGCCGTCAAAACACTCAGGGCTGCGGACTGAGCGGCGTAGACGGTGTTGGAAGGGCCAAAGCCGGCGGCGAGGACCCGAAACAGGCGGTTGCCCACTACGCCTCCGGCGGCAGCGCCGAGGGCCAGAGGGGTTCCCAGCCGCAGGTCCACAAGGCTGTCCCGGGCCCAAAGCCCCCTGGCGACGGAGTAGATACTCATGGATAAAACGGTACAGCTTGACAGAAAGTTGATGGTGGAGGCGTCGGCCAAGCCGAAGAGATCCAGGACGGGCTTGATGATCACGCCGCCGCCAATGCCGCAGATGGCCCCCAGGAGGGAGGCCAGGAGGCTGATAAGGGGAAAGAGAAGCTCCATAGGACTGACCTCCATGATGAGTTGTAGGGGGGAGAGTTAAGGGGTGGAGGCGGAGCACGGACCTATGCGGGGCGGGTGGCCGCGCCCTGCCCGGTAAAGCGCTTCCAGCCGGGGCCAGGCATAAGAAAAAAAGCCCTGATAGGCGGAGCAGTAATAGTTTTTGCCGATACCATCTTGAAAGAGGTCCCGATCCCGGCGGCAGCCTCCCCGACAGAGGGGAAGCCATTGGCAGGATCGGCAGTCCGGGTGAAGGGAAAGGCTCTGCTGCACAAAGCCCATCTTCTCCCGCCGGATATCCAGGTCGGCGATGGTATCCTGGTTCAGGTTTCCCAGACAGTACGGATCCAGCATATAGAAGTCGCAGGGATAGGCGCTGCCGTCAGCCTCCACCACATACTGCATCCCGCAGACGCCCAGCATCCCGCAGGCTTCAGGGGGCTGGGCGTCCATGAGGAGAAGGAGATTGTCAAAATAGCGGTGACGGGTCTCCCGCCCGGCGGTGAGATCCTGATACCAGCAGTCAAAGGCGGTTTTAAGGTATCGTTCAAACCGTGGGGGGGAGAGGGACCAGGGCTGTGTTCCCCGCTCCTGCTCCAAGGGGTCCAGACAGGGGATATACTGCTGATACTCCAGTCCCTCGCGACGGAAGAACTGGTAGACGTGGCGGAACCTTCGGCTGGTATCTCCGGTGACAACGGTGAGGATATTGACCGAGACCCGGTGCCGCCGCAGAAGATGGAGGGCGTGAAGGACCCGGTTATAGGTCCCCCGCCCCTCCCGGTCTACCCGGTTGGCGTCGTGGAGCTCCTTGGGTCCGTCCAGAGAGAGTCCCACAAGAAACCCTTCCCTGGCAAAAAAGGAACACCACTCCTCGTCCAGGAGCAGGCCGTTGGTCTGGATGGAGAAGGAGAGCCGGCAACGGTTCACGTTGAGCTCCCGGGAGAGACGGACGGCCCTTTGGAAAAAGGCAAGGCCGGCCAGGGTGGGTTCTCCTCCCTGAAAGGAGATGGTACAGTTGTGGGTGACGCTTTCCAACGCCCGGGAGAGAACATTGCGCAGAGTTTCCTCGCTCATAAGGCCGTGGTTGGCGACGCTGCGTTTTTGGGTCTCATCGGCGTAAAAGCAGTACCGGCAGGCCATGTTGCATAGACCGCTGGCGGGCTTGAGCATAATGTGCATATTACGCATGACATGCCTCCCCGCTTTCTTTCAAGGAATCAGTAACGGCCGATCTCCCTCGCCATTTCGCACAGGCGGCGGTACCGCTCTTCGGTAAGGCCGGAGTGGGTTTTCAGAAGGGACTCGATATCCAGTTTGGACAGGTGGACGGTGGGCTCCCGGCGGATGGCGGCGATGATCTCCTCCTCCAGGGGGGTGAGGGAATCCTCCTCCCCCCGGATCCGGATGGTCTGGCAGGGGGAGCAGAACTCCCGGTAGGTTTGGATCTGGTAGGGGGGGAAGGAGGTAAAGCCATCCTTATCCGCATAGCCGGGCAGGCCGTAGCGGGCCTCGTAGCGGAGCAGAACGGACCTCAGCTCCTCCCGGATGGCCAGAACGGAGGGATCGGGTTGGCCGTGAAGAAGGTTGACCTGCTCCTGAGGATCGGAGAGCATATCAAAAAGCTGGTCCTGGTCCCCATAAAAATGGACATACTTATACCGTTCATTCCGAATCATGCACCAACGCTTGCTCTCCCGCTGATGCTCCACGTACTGCCAGCGGCGGTCTTTTTTGGGGGTGGAGGCGAAAAGGGATTCCCCGGGCAGATCGTAGTCGGCGGGGTAGGTCGTCCCGGCCAGGTCCACCATGGTGGGAAGGATGTCGTTGAGGTCGGCGAAGTCGTTTTCCACCGTGCCCGGCTGGATCCCCTGGGGCCAGTGGAGGATCAGGGGGATACGGCAGGAGGGGTCGTGGGGCAGAAACTTTTGATAGGTGTCCAGATCCCCCAGCATCTCCCCATGGTCGGCGGTAACGATGATCAGGGTATTGTCATAGTAGCCGTAGTCCTTTAAGGCCTGGACGATCCGGCCGATATTGTAGTCCGCGAAAGAGATGGCGCAGGCGTACAGCTCCCTCATCCGGTTGATGTTCTCCTCGTCAGGGAGATCGGCGATGCATTTGTTTTCCTCAGCCAAAAGGGATAGGGGGGTGACGCTGGAGGTGTGGGGCGGGATCTTTCCGTCATACTTGTGGGCCCAGGCCTCGGGAATATCGAAAGGAGGATGGGGATGCTTGAAGCCTGTCCAAAGAAGGAAGGGGCGGGAGGTGTTTCCCCGGAGCCGCAGAAAGTCGATGGAACGGTCGGCGATCCATCGGGAGCCGTGAAGCTCCTCGGGTAGAATGGATTGCTGGGGCTGCATATAGAGGGCGTTTCGAACGCCGTGATAGCTGCCCAGGTTGCCGTAGCCCTTGGCGCGAAGATCCATGGCATAGTCGTCCTCCAGAACATCGTCCACCACCTCGTCGGCGTTCAGGAAGAAATCGAAGCCGGTGGCCCGGCGTTCCGGCTGAAAGTGCATTTTGCCGACGGCGGCAGTGGAATAGCCTGCGTCGGAGAGGATCTGGGCGAAGGTGGGAAGGTTCCAAGGGGCGGGCTTGGCCTCGGCTCCAAAATAGTTGTCGTCAAAGCCGTGATGCCGGGCGGTAAGGCCGGTAATCAGGTTATAGCGGGCCGGGATGCAAACCGGGTTGGGAGAGTAGGCGTGGGTATACAGGCAGCCGTTTTGGGCCAGAGCGTCCATGCAGGGAGTGTCCATAAACCGCTGTCCTTCGGGCTGGTAGGCGCCTACATAGTCATAGCGCAGTTGATCCATGGTGATCAGAAGGATATTGGGACGGGACTGGGATTGACGAAGCATATGACCCCTCCTTGATAAAATCGCAGCCCTCCCAAAAGGCCGGCTGCGGAAAACTGGTAAAAGTATAGCATAAACAAATGAGCCGAAAAACGTCAATTGGCGGGTTATCGAGGAAAATAAAAATGAAAGAGAATGCCATTTGTCGTTTTTTGAGTCTGCAATATGTGCTAATATCAAGTCAACGGCCTTGTGCCAAAAACAGTCAAGGAGGAGAACAGAATGAAGAAGACCCTGGTTATGATGCTTGCTCTTGCTCTGACGGTAACAACAGCGGCTTGCGGTGACAAAAAAGAGCCTACCCCCAGCGACAGTGTGGAGAAGGATCCTGTCAAGGTTGTCTATGTAGGCACTTTGGGTGACAACTCCTTCAACGATTCGGCCTGGAAGGGCCTGGAGCGGGCCAGAGATGAGCTGGGTGTGGAGGTGGCTGTGATCGAGCCTGCCACAGCCGCGGACTATGGAACCAGCGTGGTATCTGCGGTGAACAGCGGAGCCGATCTGGTCCTGATTTTCGGCGGGGCCTACGCGGATACCTTCAATGAGTATTGCCAGCGTTTTCCTGAGGTATATTTCGGAGGGCTGAACTCTGTTTCCGCCAATCCGGTGGACAATCTGGTCATGGCCTCTGTGGATGACCATGAGGGAAGCTTCCTGGCGGGAGCTCTGGCCGCTATGGCCAGCGAGACCGGAACGGTAGGGGCCATCGGCGGGGCGGAGACCGACGCCATCAACCGCTTTATTGTGGGATATGAGGAGGGCGTCCACTATGTTGACCCCGACGCCACTGTGCTGAAGTCCTATGTGGGCTCCTGGGATGATCCGGCCACAGCCAAGGAGTTCGCCCTGCAGATGAACAAAGAGGGGGCGGACATCATCTACCAGATCGCCGGCGGCTCCGGCATGGGCGTGATCGAGGCGGCCCAGGAGACTGACGGGCTGTACGCCATCGGGGTGGACGCCGACCAGGACGGGATCGCGCCGGGGAATGTGCTGACCAGCATGGTGAAGCGCTGCGACAACGTGGCCTATGACTTTGCCAAGATGGTGGCCGAGGGCAGCTTCCAGAGCGGGATCGTCAAATACGGCGTGAGCAACGGCGGCGTGAGCCTGACAGAGTTTGCCCACTCCCGGGACAAGGTCACCGACGAGATGATCCAGGAGCTGGCGGATATCCAGGAGAAGATCTCCTCCGGCGAGATCAAGGTCACCGACCTGTTCGAGGAGTAAGGACGATAGACGGGGCACAAGGAGCGGGTCTTCTTGTGCCCCGAATAATAAGGCCGGCTCCGGCATCTGAGCCGGCCGATGGAAGGAGAGACGGGGACTGTGTTAGCTTTGGAGATGCGGGAGATCACAAAACAGTATCCCGCTGTTTTGGCCAACGATCATGTGAGCATCCAGGCGGAAAAGGGCTCCATCGTCTGCATCATCGGGGAGAACGGAGCGGGGAAATCCACACTGATGAGTATCCTCAGCGGGATGGAGCAGCCCGACAGCGGAGAGATCCTGCTCAATGGAGAGCGGGTGAGCTTTGCCTCCGGCCGGGAAGCTATGAAGCACAAGATCGGAATGGTGTTCCAGCAGTTTATGTTGGTCAACGAACTGTCGGTCCTGGAGAATATTATTCTGGGCGCGGAGCCCACCAAGGGAGTCAGGATCGACCTGGATAAAGCCCGTCGGGAGATCGAGGAGGTCATGGAGAGCTATGACATGAAGCTCCCCCTGGATCAGCCGGCCGGCAGCCTTTGGATCGGCCTGCAGCAGAAGCTGGAGATCCTGAAGGTCCTGTACCGGGGAGCCGAGATCATTATTCTGGATGAACCTACGGCGGTGCTGACCCCTCAGGAGACCAAGGAATTGTTCGTCAACATGCGAGCCTTGGCCGAAAAGGGAAAGACCCTGCTGTTTATCACCCATAAGCTCAATGAGGTGATGGAGGTGGCGGATGATATTTACGTCATGCGCAGCGGCAAGCTCATCACCCGGGTGTCCCCCAAGGATACCAGCGTGGAGGACCTCTCCCTGAAAATGGTGGGCCACGAGCTGCCTCCCATTATGGCACGGGCAGAGGTCAAGGGGGAGAAGCTGTTGACGCTGGAGAGGGTCGGCGTCCGCCGGGGAAGGGAGGGCTATGCCCTCCAGGGGATCGACATGACGATTTCCCGGGGAGAGATTTTGGGCGTGGCCGGCATCTCAGGAAACGGGCAGAATGAGTTGGCCCATGTGGTAGCCGGACTTCTCAAGCCCAGTGAGGGAAGGATCCTCTTTCAGGGGAAGGATATAACCGCCCACGACCGGCGGCTGAGGATCAAGGATGGGATCAGCTACATTCCCGAGGACCGCAACCGGATGGGGGCCTGTTTAAGCTGGAGTGTGGAGGATAACAGCATTGGCGGCTATCAGGATATGCCCCGGTTCTCCGGACCCCTGGGGGTATTGCGGCGGAAGGCCATAGAGAAGCAGGCCCAGGAGATGGTGGAGAAATTCATGATCAAGACTCCGGGGACAAAGGTAAAGATCGCCTCCCTGTCCGGCGGTAACTGCCAGAAGGTGATCGTGGCCCGGGAGACCGCCTTTGACGCCTCTCTCATCATTGCTTCCGAACCCAGCCGGGGAATCGATATTCACGCTATCAACTCCATATACAGCCACATCATGGAGCTCCGGAACCAGGGCTGCGGCGTCCTTCTGATCTCCTCCTCCCTGGATGAGGTGCTTACCCTCAGCGACAGGGTGATGATACTCTATGAAGGGAAGATCGCGGGCGTGGTGGATCCCAAGACAACGCCCCGGGAGGAGATCGGACTTTATATGTCAGGCGCGAAGGGAGGGGGACAGGAATGAAGGAGAGAATAAGTGTCCTGGGAGAGAAATATGGACGGGCCATCCTGCGTCCCATAGCTACGATCGCCGTAGCCCTGGTGATCGGAATGCTCTTTATCCTGCCCACCGGGTTCTCCCCCTTAAAGGCCTATGGGATCATATTCAAGGGAGCCTTTGGCTCCTCCGTGGGCTGGCTGGGAACTTTGGCCAAGGCCACCCCCTTACTGTTTACCGGCTTGGCCGCGGCTTTTGCCAGTTGGGGCGGCTGCTTCAATATCGGTATTGAGGGCCAGCTCTATATGGGAGCTATGGCGGCGGCGCTGGTGGGCCATTTTTGCGGTGGCCTGCCGGGGGTGATCCTAATTCCGCTGTGCCTGATAGCGGCCATGGCGGCGGCAGTGCTGTGGGCGCTGATCCCGGGGCTTTTGAACAATAAGCTGGAGATCAATATCTTTATCATGTTCTTTATCTTCAACAATATCGCCAGTCTGCTCACCGACTATCTGGCCAGCAATCCCCTTCGGGGAGAGCTGGTAGGGGTGGAGGCCACCGGCCGGATCGCGGCTCAGGCGAGATTTTTCCGTTTCTCCAATTACTCCGATCTGAATGGCGGTCTGCTCATCGCCCTTGGGCTGGTGCTTTTGTTCTGGTTTGTCCAGTACAAGACCCGCTTTGGGTATGAATGCTCCGCTATCGGGCAGAATGCCACCTTTGGCGAGTATATTGGGATCCGTCACGCCCGACGCTCCATGCTGGTACTGACCATCAGCGCCATGGTGGCGGGCCTGTGTGGGGCGGAGCAGACCATGGGAGTCCTGGGGCGGTTTTATCCCAACTTTTCCAGCGATTACGGTTTCACCGGTATCTCCATCGGTATGCTGGCCAACGATAACCCCATCGCTGTAGCTATTTTCGCTATCTTTTTTGGCGGGCTTACCTACGGTGGACAGCAATTGGAGAGCAACTCCGCCATTTCCAGTGATCTGGTACGGGTGATCCAGGCTATTGTGATCATGTTTATCTCCGCGGACTTCATCGTGAAAAAGACCCGGGCCAAGCGCCGGAACAAGGCCCGGGAGAAGCAGGGAAGGGAGGGGGCCTGATGGATATGGTGGCTTTTTTGGAAAACGTGCTGGAGACCACCTTCAAGACCCTGCCGCCCCTGGTCCTGGCAGGTCTGGGAGGCATGATAACCGTCAAGGTGGATATGTTGAACCTGGGCCTGGAGGGTATGATGATGATGGCGGCCTTTACGGCGGCCGTGGTGGATCATATGACGGGGCAGCCCCTGGTGGCTCTGCTGGCCGCGGTGGTCCTGACCTCTGTTATGGGGTGGCTGTTTGGCCTTTTCAATATCCGGTTCCGGGTCAACAATATCATTATCAGTGTAGCCATCAACTCCCTGGGCTACTCCTTGACCAAATATTTGCTGAAGGCCATGTTCGGCGTCAGCGGCTCTTTCACCTCCGGTAATATCGTAAAGCAGCCCACCGTTATACTGCCCTTCCTGGAGGGGATCCCCCTGCTCCGGGTCTTCAATGGACAGTCCATCGTATTTTGGCTGAGTATTCTGTGTACGTTGGCGTTAATGTATGTGGTCAACAAGACCCCCGCAGGGCTGCGGCTGCGGGCCACGGGCCTCAATGATGTGGCGGTGAATACCGCCGGAGTCAACAGTGACCGGGTGAAGTATGTGGCGTGTACCCTCAGCGGGACCTTCTGCGGGTTGGCGGGGGCCTATCTCTCCACCAGCTATCTCTCCATGTTTACCGTGGGAATGGTCTCGGGCCGGGGCTATCTGGGAAACATCGCGTCCATCCTGGGCAACCGGACGGCGGGAGGGACCTTCCTGGGCTCGCTGCTGTTCAGTGTGACCACGGGACTTACCATGAAGATCCAGACCTTCGGCTTCCCCTCTCAGTTGATCCAGTTGATCCCCTATGTGGTGGCTATGCTGTGCCTCATTTTGATCGCGGTGGTGCGCCGCCGGAGGAAGGCGGGCATAAGAGTATAAAAACAAGGGAACGGCCTCGGGCCGTTCCCTTGTTTTTATAGCTTCCCCTTTAGGAATGGGTCTCCGCGTAATGGAGCAGAAGCTCATACTGGCTTTGATTCATATGGATCTTTCCCCGCCTGAGGGAAAGGCTGCCCTCCTCACAAAACCGGGCGATACAGCGGTCCACCGTGCGGATACTGCACCCCACGGCGTATCCCAGCTCCCGGTGCGTGTCCATGATGCGGACGCTTCCGGAATATTCCGGGGGATAGCAGGAGTGGAGGTACATGTCATACAGGTAGCACAGATGGACAGCCAGCTTAATATTGGAGTTAAAGGAGTTCACATTGCTGACCACCTCCCGCTGCTTCCAGGAGCCGACAAGGATGCGGGAAAAGATGTTCAGAAGAAGGTCAGGCTTGAAATGGGCCCAGCGGTAGACCAGGCTTTGGGAGATCTTAAGGGCGGTCACATCCGTTTTGGCGTAGATGCTGAGCCTCCGCTTGGTGGGCTTCCCCTGGGTGGCTTCAAAAAAGCCGGTAAAGCTACCCTGCCCCACCTTGCTGGGCACATAGTATAGACCGTTCTCTATATCGGCCAGGGAGGAGCACATCCCCTCTGCCACTCCCTCCAGGATATAGTAGAGGGCGCTGTCGTCATAGGAGGATTCCTCCATAATGGGACTGCCGGCGGGAAAGCGGGAGACCAGGATATCCTCCAGATCCTGATGATCCAAAAAGGGGCCGAAGAATGCGGCGGCCTCCGGATATTGGTCCAACCAGTTGTTGTTCATAGAGGCTCACCTCGCAAAACAGTGGGGGATAGGAAAGGGCTCAGCCTTCGTTGTCCCAGTTCTTGCACACGTCCACCCAGCCCTTGGCTCCGGAGAACTCCTCCAGGTCGGAGAGGGTCAGCTCAATGGCGGAGTTGGAGCTTCCGGCGGCGGGATAGACGGTGGTAAAGCGGCGGAGGGAGTGATCCAGATAGACTGCTGCGGCGGGGTTTTCAATGGCAAAGGGGCAGACCCCGCCCACCGCGTGGCCGGTGAAGGCCACCACCTCATCGGGGGAAAGCATCCTGGCCTTGGTGTGGAATTGAGCTTTGAACTTGGGATTGTCGATCTTAGCGTCCCCGGCGCAGACCACCAGTACACAGCCCTCCTCCGCGGCGAAGGAGAGGGTCTTGGCGATGCGGGCGCCTTCACACCCCACTGCCACCGCCGCCAGCTCCACCGTGGCGGAGGAGACGTCAAACTCCAGAATATCCTTCTCCCGCCCCCTTTGGGCGAAAAAGGAGCGAACCTTTTCAATGGACATATTATTTCCCCGCTTTCCCATTGGCTTTCGCCATAAATTTTTCATTTTGGATGACAAAGCGGGTGTGGATCCCCTTGCCAATAGGCCCGGCCTCGTCAGAGGCGGTGACGGCAAAGGTGAGGGCCCGACCGTCCACGGCGGTGAGTTCGGCCTGGGCCCAGACCTTGAGCCCCACCGGGGTGGCCGAGTCGTGGGACACATCCATGTGGGTGCCCACGGTGCCCTGGCCCTCCTCCAGTTGTCCGACCAGGGCGTTGACGGCGGCCTGCTCCATCAGGGCCACCATCATGGGGGTGGCAAAGACGGGCAGGGAGCCGCTGCCCACCGCGGCGGCGGTATTCTGCTCTGTGACAAGGGCTTCAGCCTGGCCCTTTAAACCGATGGTCAAAGGCATGGGGTCTCCTCCTATTCCTGTGTTTGATGTAAAGTATAGACTATTTTCCCCCGTTTGGCAAGAGCGGGGAGGGTTGTCCCTAGGGAGCTTTGATGGTATAATCATAAAAAAGAAAGGGGAGAGGGACATGACAGGAGACGCCCTGCTGTTTTTTAATGACCGCCCCCAAGCGGTAGCGGTATACGCCGCCTTTGAGGAAGCCCTGGAGAAGCGGCTGGGACCCCTGGAGCCCCGGGTACAGAAGTCCCAGATCACCTACGCCGCCCCCGGGGTGTTCGCCTGCGTATCTCTGCCCCGGAAAAAGGGGGAGAGTGGGATCCTGGTCTCCCTGGGCCTGGAGCGGCGGGAGAACTCCCCCCGGGTGGCCGTGGCTGTGGAGCCCTATCCGGGACGGTGGACAAACCACATTCCCGTCCGCACCCCCGAGGAGGTGGACGGGGAGCTGATGGAGTGGATGGAGGAGGCCTATCACTTCGCCCAGACCAAGGGGAGAGGGAAATAGGGATGGAGTATCTGTTCCAGACCGAAAGATGTGGGATCCGGCCTTTTCAGGAGAGGGATCTGGAGCCTTTCATGGCTTACAGGAACGACCTGGACTGGATGAGATATCAGGGCTTCAAAGGCCGCACAAGGGAGGAGTACGCCCGGGTGCTTTTGCCCCCTCCCGACCTGGAAAAGGGAGCCCAGCTTGCCCTTACGGACAGGGAGGATTGGCTTGTGGGGGATCTGTATGTCCGGGAGGAGGACATGAGGGTGGAGATCGGGTTCACCCTGTCCCCTCACTATACAGGGCGGGGATATGCCCTGGAAGCCGTGAGAGGGCTGGTGGAATACCTGCGGAAAACCTCTGCCAAGCCCATTATAGCCGAGACCGCCCCAGAGAACACCCCCTCCATCCGGCTGCTGAGAAAGCTGGGCTTTCGGGAGGAGGGGCTTCAGGAGGGCTGGCTCCGGTTTGTCCACGGGGGGTAGGGTGCCCTGAAAAGAGCAGAAAAAGAGAGCCGCCTGTTCTCAGGCGGCTCTCTTAATACATTTCCGATCAATAATTCTCGGCGTGAATCTCAAAGTAGCTCTGGGGGTGGTTGCAGGTGGGGCAGACCTCGGGGGCCTTGGTGCCCACCACGATATGGCCGCAGTTCCGGCACTCCCAGACCTTTACCTCGCTCTTGGCAAAGACCTGGGCCATCTCCACATTCTTGAGCAGGGCGCGGTAGCGCTCCTCGTGATGCTTCTCAATGGCGGCCACCAGGCGGAATTTCTGAGCCAGCTCGGGGAAGCCCTCCTCCTCGGCGGTCTTGGCAAACTCCTCATACATGTCGGTCCACTCATAGTTCTCGCCGTCAGCGGCGGCGGCCAGGTTCTGGGCAGTGTCGCCAATGCCCTCCAGCTCCTTGAACCACATCTTGGCGTGTTCTTTCTCGTTGTCGGCGGTCTTGAGGAACAGGGCGGCGATCTGCTCAAAGCCTTCCTTTTTGGCCTTGGAGGCAAAATAGGTATATTTGTTGCGGGCCTGGGACTCCCCGGCAAAGGCGGCTTCCAGATTCTTCTCGGTCTTGGTTCCAGCGTACTTGGACATAGTCAGATCCTCCTTTTATGATGTGGGAATATTAAATAGTAATAATTCCTATTTATGTCCTCAATATATCATGCCGCCGCTCCGCTGTCAAGAAGGAGTTTCCGCGTTTGAAGAATATTACTGGATCCCCAGGGTGATCCACAGCTCATTGTAGAGCCGCCGGGTCTCAGCGGGGAGGGAGATATAGGATTGGCACCGCTCCAGGGTCTCCGCCGGGGCGGCCATGATCTCATAGGTCTCCTGATCCAGTTCCTCCTCATAAAGCTTCTCATAATAGGCGGGATACCCCTCCAGGGCCTCCTTGTTGGGGGAGGCGTACCAGATGAAGTCCATGTTGGCAAGGTTGGCCTCGGTGGAGGCGATGAAGTTGATCCAGGCCATGGCCTCGTCGTAGTGGGGGGCGTCCTTGAGTACGCACATGGCGTCCACGAACCAGTTGGAGCCCTCCTCCGGGATGACGAAGGCCAGGTCGGGGTTGTTTTCCACAGCGGTGAGGTAATCCCCGGCGTAGTACGCCCCGATGGCGGCGTTGCCCCCCTCCATCTTCAGGAAGATCTCGTCCATAACAAAGGCCTGGTAGACCCCCCGGCTCTTGGCGTCGGCGATGAGCCCGGCGGCCTCCCGGAGCTCTTTCTCATCGGTGGTATTCACATCGTAACCCAGATAGAGCAGGGCGGTGGCCATGGCGTCCCGGGAGTTGCGGAACATGAGCACCTCCCCGGCGTACCGGTCGTCGAACATGGCGCCCCAGCTGGTGATGGGCTCAGAAACCATGGCGGTGTTGTAGATGATGCCCACAGTGCCCCAGGTGTAGGGGACAGTATACTCGTTGGTGGGGTCATAGGGCAGGTTTTTGAACCGGTCGTCAATGAGGGAGAAGTTGGGGATCTGGCTGTAATCCAGCTTCTCCAGCATCCCCTCCTCCATAAGCTGGGAGATCATGTAGTCCGAGGGGACGATCACGTCATAGTCCCCCGCGCCGCTTTTCAGCAGGGAATAGAGGGCCTCGTTGCTCTCAGCGGTCTGGTAGTTCACCAGAATACCGGTCTCCTCCTCAAACTGGGTGATCAGGTCCTCGTCGATATACTCCCCCCAGGAGCACACGTTGACAACGGGCTTGCGGGTGTTGTGGAAGGCCCCCACCCCCGCGGTGATGAGAAGGGCCCCGCAGGCGGCCGCCGCGGCAAAGCGAACCAGGGGAGGGACGGTGCGGGGCTTTTGCCGGACCATCTCCGCCACGGTGGCGGAGGGGGCCGCCTGCCGCCGGGCGGTCTGCTTTTCCAGCCGGGCCTCCCGGATGTTGATGATGGCCAGCAGCAGCAGGACCGACACGAACAGCAGGGTGGAGATGGCGTTGATCTCCGGGCTCACCCGCTTCTTGGTCATGCCGTAGATGGTCATGGCCAGGGTGGAGGAGGCCGACCCGGCGGTAAAGTAGCTGATGATAAAGTCGTCGATGCTCATAGTGAAGGCGGTGAGGGCCCCGGACACGATGCCCGGCTTGATCTCGGGGAGGATCACCTTCCAGAAAGCCTGGAACCAGGTGCACCCCAGGTCCTGGGCCGCGTCAATAAGGTTCTTGTCCAGCTGCCGCAGCTTGGGACTTACCGACAGCAGCACATAGGGGATGTTGAAGGTGATGTGGGCGATGAGCAGGGTGGGAAAGCCCAGGGTGAGCCGGGTGGGCAGAACAACAAGGCCCTGGATCGAATTGAACCAGAGGGCAAAGTCCTTCCACAGGGCGAAGAAGGCCACGAAAAACAGGCACATGGCCACGCCCGTGACGATATCGGCATTCATCATAGGGATATTGTTGATGGTATTGAGGGTATTCCGGGTCCGCCGCCGCAGGCCGTAGAATCCGATGGCGGCAAAGGTGCCGGCGATGGTGGAGATCACCGTGGCCAGCAATGACACCAGAAGGGTGGTGTAGAGGCTGCGCATGATGATCCGGTTCTGAAAAAGCTCCTTATACCAGTGGAGGGAGAAGCCCCCCCACACCACGTTGCTGTTATTCTGGTTGAAGGAGAAGAAGATCAGCAGAATGATGGGGGCATAGAGAAAGAGGAACACCAGAAAGGTGAAAAAGCGGCTGAAAACGGAATTTTTTTTCATAGGACCACCGCCTGTTCCTCGCCCTCACCGAAGCGATTCATGACCCACATGCAAAGGACTACCACGACCATCATCACCAACGCGATGGCGGCCCCCAGCTGGGGGTTGTAGGCCCCGCCTAAAAACTGCTGCTCGATCAGGTCCCCCAGCAGGTACTCGGTGCCGCCCCCCAGCATGGTGCTGATGGCGAAGGTGGACACGCTGGGGACAAAGACCATGGTGATGCCGCTGAGTACCCCCGGCAGGGACAGGGGGAAGATGACCCGGCGGAAGGCCACCACGTTGTCGGCCCCCAGGTCGTGGGCCGCCTCCACCAGGGAGTGGTCCAGCTTGATGATGACCGAGTAGATGGGCAGGATCATAAAGGGCAGGTAGTTATACACCATGCCCAGCACCACCGCCCCCTGGGTGTCGATCATTTTGAAGGGGCCCAGGCCGAACAGGCCCAAAAACTGGTTAATGAGGCCGTTATTCTCCAAAATCGCCATCCAGGAGTAGGTCCGCAGCAGAAAGTTCATCCACATGGGCAGCATGATGAGCACTGTGGCCAGCCGCTGAAACCGCTGCCCCTCCCGGCTCAGGAGATAGGCCACGGGATAGCCGATGAAAAGACAGATGACCGTGGCGATGCCGGCCAGCCGGAAGGAGCGGATAAACACCACGGTATAGGTCCCCATGGCGCTGAAGTTGGCCAGGGTGAAGCCCCCCTCCACACCGGAGAAGGCATAGACCAGGATCATCAGGATGGGGGCCACCACGAAGAGGGCCATCCAGATCACATAGGGGATGGTGAAGGCGTTAGTCCGTTTCATCGCTGCCCTCCGACCCGGCGGGGTCTCCGTTCAGCTCGTCGTACTCCTCGGAGTAGGAGCTGTAGTCGCCGAACATACCGGAGTACCGGCTCTTGTGCATGATGTGGATGCCGTCGGGGTCGATCTTCACCCCGATCCTGGCTCCCACCGGGGAGTAGTCGGTGGTCTGGATGAGCCACTTGAAGCCCTGAAAATCCACGATGATATCGTAGTGCATCCCCTTGAAGGTGACCTCGGTCACCGTGCCGGTGATCTGGCCCTGCTCCACCGGGACGATGTCGATGTCCTCGGGGCGGATGACCACGTCCACCGGCTCGCCCGGGGCGAAGCCCCCGTCCAGACAGGGGAACTTCTTGCCGTACATTTTTACGACCTTATCCTCCGGCATCACCCCGTCGATGATGTTGGACTCCCCGATAAAGTCGGCCACAAAGGCATTTTTGGGCTCGTTGTAGATATCCTGCGGTGTGCCGATCTGCTGGATGTTGCCCTTGTCCATGACCACCACCGTGTCCGACATGGTGAGGGCCTCCTCCTGGTCGTGGGTCACGTAGATGAAGGTGATGCCCACCTCCCGCTGGATCCGCTTAAGCTCCACCTGCATATCCTTCCGGAGCTTCAGGTCCAGGGCGCCCAAGGGCTCGTCCAGGAGCAGCACCTGGGGCCGGTTGACGATGGCCCGGGCGATGGCCACCCGCTGCTGCTGCCCGCCGGACAGGGAGCTGACGCTCCGGCTGCCGTAGCCGGGCAGATTCACAAGCTCCAGGGCCTCCTCCACCCGGCGGGTGATCTCGGCCTCGGGGGCCTTGGCGATGCGCAGGCCGAAGGCCACGTTCTCAAAGATGTTCATGTGGGTGAACAGGGCGTACTTCTGGAACACCGTGTTCACCTGCCGTTTATGGGGCGGCACGTCGTTACATCGTCGGCCGTCAAAAAAAACGTCTCCGGAGGTAGGCTTTTGAAACCCACCAATGATCCTCAGCGTGGTGGTCTTGCCACACCCGCTGGGGCCCAGGAGCGTTAGAAACTCTTTATCGTTGATGTAGAGATTGAGATGATCGAGAATGATCTCGTCGTCGAATTTCACGACGCAGTCCGATAGACGGATCAACTCCTTGGACATGTATCCTCCCCCA
>JAAWNQ010000060.1 GCA_022799035.1 Oscillospiraceae bacterium | reverse complement strand
TCTGGTAGATTCAATCTCTGATAACGTCAATGCAAATGGCGGCTGGTATAACAGAAAACTCAGCACAGAGGAATTTGATGAGATTTGGAGAACGAATATATACCCTGTTAAGAATATCTATATTGTCATATCAGGATTATAAAAATATAATTTCCAGCTTATGGGGGGATTTCATCTTTTGGGTGAAATCCCCCTTGACAAATGTTCTCTTGGTGTAATATCGATACTGACTGTTTTCCCGTTGCCGAGATTTAATATCACACCATCAAGATATATGCGGATATTTCGTGCTGAATATCCCATTCTACGTTCTCTCGAAATATTTAAAGCGCAATTCATGTTATATACCTTCCCTATACCATAATAAATACCAGTATGTTCTATGCCTTTTTATTTAGAATTTCTCCAGATACACCATCAACGCCGCCACGTCCGCCGGGCTCACCCCGGAGACCCGGCTGGCCTGACCCAGATTCTCCGGGCGGATCTTATCCAGCTTCTGTCGGGCCTCCAGGCGCAGGCCCTGCATGGAGAGATAATCCAGATCCCGGGGTAGGGGGTGGGCCTCCAGCCGTTTGACCTCCTCCACCTGCCGCTCCTGCCGGCGGATGTACCCGGCGTACTTGATCTCGATCTCGGCGGCCTCGGTGACCGCGGCGGGCAGCTGGGGGCGGTCGGGGTCCAGCTCCCCAATGCTCTCATAGGTGTTCTCCGGCCTTCTCAGCAAGTCGGCCAGCCGCCCTCCGGGACAGCCCGTTTTCTCCAGCCGGGCGATCTCCTTCTCCACTGCGGCGTACTTGTCCAAAACCCTCTGATACTCCCCATCGCTCACCAGCCCCACCTCATGCCCGACGTGGGAGAGCCGCCGGTCCGCGTTGTCCTGCCGCTGGAGGAGCCGGTACTCGGTGCGGGAGGTCATCATCCGGTAGGGTTCATTTGTCCCCTTGGTCACCAGGTCGTCGATGAGCACCCCGATGTAGCCCTCCTCCCGGCCCAGCACCACCGGGGGACGGCCCAGGATCTTCATGGCGGAGTTGATCCCCGCCATCAGCCCCTGGGCGGCGGCCTCCTCGTATCCCGAGGAGCCGTTGAACTGCCCCGCCCCGTATAGCCCAAAAATCTTTTTGTGCTCCAGAGTGGCCTTCAGCTCGGTGGGATCCACACAGTCGTACTCGATGGCGTAGGCCGGCCGGGTCATCTCCGCCTTCTCCAGGCCGGGAATGGTGTGGAGCATCTCCACCTGCACCTCCTCAGGGAGGGAGGAGGAGAAGCCCTGAATATAAAGCTCCTCCGTCCCCAGCCCCATAGGCTCCACAAATAGCTGGTGCCGGGACTTGTCCGCAAACCGGACCACCTTATCCTCAATGGAGGGGCAGTACCGGGGCCCCACCCCCTCGATGACCCCGGAAAAGAGGGGGGAGCGGTGCAGGTTTTCCCGAATGACCTGGTGGGTCTCCTCCGTGGTGTAGGTGAGCCAGCAAACCGCCCGGTTTTCCAAAGGCTCCTTTGTGGAGAAGGAGAAGGGCACCGGGGCCTCGTCCCCCTCCTGGAGCTCCATCTTGGAGAAGTCCACGCTTCTCCGGTTCACCCGGGGAGGTGTGCCCGTCTTAAACCGGCGGAGGGTAAGGCCCAGGCTCCGAAGGCTCTCCGACAAGGCCCCCGCCGCGGCAAGGCCGTCGGGGCCGGAGTCCCGGGTCACCTCCCCCACGATGGTGCGGCCCGTCAGATAGGTGCCGGTACAGAGGACGGCGGCCTTCACCCCATACACCGCCCCGTGGGCGGTGCGAACGCCGGAGACGGCGCCATTTTCTGTGAGAACGTCGGTGATCTCGGCCTGCTTGACCCACAAATTTTCCTGGAGCTCCAGGGTGTGCTTCATGATCTCCTGGTAACGGCGGCGGTCCGCCTGGGCCCGGAGGGACCAGACGGCGGGGCCCTTGCCCTTATTGAGCACCCGGTACTGGATGCAGGCCCTATCGGCAGCCTTGGCCATCTCCCCGCCCAGGGCGTCGATCTCCCGGACTAGGTGGCCCTTCCCGGTGCCCCCGATGGCGGGATTGCAGGGCATATTCCCCACCGCGTCCAGGTTCACAGTAAAGCAGAGGGTGCGAAGCCCCAGCCGGGCGGCGGCCAGCGCCGCCTCGATCCCCGCGTGACCGGCGCCGATCACCGCCACGTCGTATTGGCCGGCTGCGTAGTCCATCGTGGTACCTCCTTTCATAGGTGTTGGGATAACGAAATTAAAAGTTAAAAGTTAAAAAGTATGGTGTCCGGCAAAGCCGGACTACTTAAATATGCCGCTTTCAGCGGCCACAGGACCATAGCTTTTTCACTTTTAACTTTTCACTTTTAATTTTTAACTTCTCCGCATACGATGGCCACCGGGGTATTCACCGCCCCGATCTCCACGTTGTCATACTCCCCGCCGAACTCCCCGTCCAGGGTGAAGGGGACCGCCTCGTCGCAGGTGATGCGGAAGTGGGAGGAGTGGAGCCCCACCACCCCGCTGTCCTTGTCGTACTCCTGCTTGGCCAATGCCCGGATGACGGCGTTCATCTGGACCACCGACCTGGGCTTCTCCACCAGGATCAGCTCCAAAAGGCCGTCGTCCAGTACCACGTCGTCGCTGGGAAGGCCCAGGATCCCCCCCACCGACACGGTGTTGCTCACCATGCCGAAAAGATAGTCCCCCTCCAGAACTCCCCCGTCATGCTCCACCCGGAGGGGATAGCCCTTCAGGCTCCCCAGCTCCGAGACCCCCTTCAGCACATAGGCCAGATGCCCAAAGGCGTTTTTGAACTGCTGGGGGGTATTGTAGGCCACGTCGGTAAACAGGCCGAAGGCGGCCACATAGATGAAATAGTTCTCCCCCAGCCGCCCGATGTCCACCGGCCGGGGCTCCCCGGCGGCCGCCAGGGCCGCCATCTCCTCCATGCCCTTGGGCAGGTTCAGGTTCCGGGCAAAGTCGTTGGTGGTGCCGGCGGGCAGATAGCCCACCGGAGACCGGGAGCCTTGGGGCAGCTCCATAAGCCCCGAGACCACCTCATGGAGGGTCCCATCCCCCCCGGAGCAGGCGATCCGGTCAAACCCCGGCCCCAGCTCCCGGGCGCACCGGGCCGCGTCCCCCGGGGCCTGGGTGGGGTAGACGGTGACCAGACTTCCCGCCCTGGTGAAGGCATTCAAAATATCCGCCAGCTTCCCCCGCACTCTCCCCCGGCCGGCGTGGGGGTTGTAGATAAAGAGCAGCTTTTTCATAACATCCTCCCCATTTGGTAGGTTGGGGTTATTATACTACAAAGGCGGGGAAGTGAAAAGTTAAAAGTGAAAAATGAAAAAGCTATTGTCCTGTGGCCGCTGAAAGCGGCGCATTTAAATAGTCCGGCTCCGCCGGACACCATACCTTTTCATTTTTAACTTTTCACTTTTCACTTTTCATGCTATAATACCCCCAACTTTTCAAGCAAAGGAGTCTTTCCCATGAACCGCAAAGCCTTTGCCGCCGCCTTTCCCGTCACCCTGCCCGTCCTCTTTGGCTTTGTCCCTCTGGGCGTGGCCTTCGGACTGCTCATGGACGCCGCCGGGTTCGGCCTTCTCTGGACCTTCCTCACCTCCCTGTTGGTCTATGCCGGCTCCGCCCAGTTTATGGGGGTGGAGCTTCTCTCCGCCGCGGTCCCCCTGCCCCAGGTAGCCCTTATGACCCTGATCCTCAACTTTCGCCACCTGGTCTACGGCCTGTCCATGCTGGAAAAGTACCGGGATACAGACTGGCGGAAGCCCTATCTCATTTTCGCCCTTCCCGACGAGACCTACGCCATCCTATCCTCCGGTCAAGTCCCGGCGGGGATAGCGCCGGGGGATTACTACCTGGCGGTCTCCCTGCTGAACCAGCTCTACTGGGTGACCGGGTCGGTGCTGGGTGTCCTCCTGGGGGCCGCCCTGCCCATCAACACCCAGGGGGCGGATTTCGCCATGACCGCCCTCTTTGTGGTCATCGCCCTGAGCCAGTGGGAGGAGCTGTTCCACTATATGGATA
>JAAWNQ010000023.1 GCA_022799035.1 Oscillospiraceae bacterium | reverse complement strand
CAAGGTGCTGGACGACCCGGAGGTCACCCTTCCCGACCTGATGGAGTGCGTCAAGGGCCCCGACTTCCCCACCAGCGGCATCATCATGGGCCGCAGCGGTATCCGCTCCGCCTACGCCACCGGCCGGGGCAAGGTCATTGTCCGGGCCCGCACCGAGTTTGAGGAATACGGCAAGGATCGCATCCGCATCATTGTCACCGAGCTTCCCTACCAGGTGAATAAACGGATGCTCATCAAGTCCATGGCCGAGCAGGTGGAGGACAAGCGGCTGGAGGGCATCTCCGACATCCGGGACGAGACCGACCGCAACGGCATGCGCATCGTCATTGAGCTCAAGCGGGACGCCAACCCCCAGGTGGTGCTCAATCGCCTGTTCTCCCAGACCCAGCTCCAGTCCTCCTTCGCCATCAACATGCTGGCCCTGGTGGACGACCAGTCCCAGCCCAAGATCCTCTCCCTGCGGCACATCATCGACGAGTACCTGAAATTCCAGGAGGAGATCATCGTCCGCCGCACCCAGTACGACCTGCGGAAAGCCCAGGAGCGGGCCCATCTGCTGGAGGGTCTGCTGGTGGCCCAGGACAACATCGACGAGGTCATCAAGATCATCCGCTCCTCCTACGACAACGCCAAGGAGAACCTGATGACCCGCTTTGGCCTGGATGACGTCCAGGCCCAGGCCATCTGCGATATGCGCCTCATTGCCCTCCAGGGCCTGAACCGGGAGAAGCTGGAGAACGAATACAAGGAGCTGGAGGAGCGCATCGCCTACTATAACCAGGTCCTCTCCGACGAGAACATGGTGAAAGGGATCCTGAAGGAGGAGCTCACCGCCGTGGCCGACAAGTACGGTGACGAGCGGCGCACCGAGATCCAGGATGTGGAGGACGAGATCGACATCGAGGATCTCATCGAGGAGGAGGACTGCGCCTTCACCCTCACCGCCGGGGGCTATATCAAGCGCCTGCCCGTGTCCACCTACCGGGCCCAAAAGCGGGGCGGCAAGGGCATCACCGCCATGGCCACCAAGGAGGAGGACTATGTGGATACGGTCTTTACCGCCTCCACCCACGACTATATCCTCTTCTTCACCAACATGGGCAAGGTACACCGGAAGAAGGGCTACCAGATCCCCGAATCGGGCCGCACCGCCAAGGGTACCGCCATGGTGAACGTGCTGCCCCTGGAAGCCGAGGAGAAGGTCACCGCCATGATCCACCTGCGGGAATTCCCTGAGGATAAATACCTGATGATGGTCACCCGGAAGGGCACGGTGAAGCGGATCCAGCTCTCCTCCATCTTCACCGCCCGGAAGGCGGGCATCCGCTGTATCACCCTGGATCCCGACGACGAGCTTATCGCCGTCCGGGAGACCGACGGGGAGCAGGCCATCCTTCTGGCCACCCACGAGGGCATGAGCATCTGCTTTAAGGAGACCGACGTGCGCTGTATGGGACGGGACGCCTGCGGCGTCATGGGTATCCGCCTGCGCCAGGGGGACTATGTGGTGGGGGCCGCCCGGGCCAAGCGGGAGCACTACGTCCTTATGGTCACCGAGAACGGCTACGGCAAGCGCACCGAGATGGACGAATATATCCGGGGCGACGGGCCCCAGAAGCGGGGCGGCTACGGCCTGAAGGGCTATAACTGCACCGACAAGACCGGAGCCCTGGTGGGGCTGAAGGTGGTCAGCGACAACGACGATGTGTTGGTGATCAACGACGCCGGCGTTATCATCCGCATGGCCTGTGACGGGATCAGCTGTTACAGCCGGGGCGCCCAGGGCGTGAAGCTGATGAACCTGGACGAGGGCGTGAAGGTCATCTCCATTGCCCGTACCGACCACGAGGAGGAGACCGAGGAAGTCCAGAGCGAGCCCTCCGGAGAGGAATAAGTCCGCGGGGGCCGGTGAGAGCCGGCCCCCTTGATACAGGGAGGAGGAAGGACATTGAAACGCAAAGTGACCTATCGGCCCAGCAAGGCCAGCTCCATCCTGGGCGGTGTGGTGGGGGTGATCTTTGTCCTCATCGGCATTTTTGAGGCCATCCCCAACGCTGGCCTTTTCGGCGTGTTCTGGACTTTGATGGCGTTGGTCATGACCGTGATGAACCTTTATCACGCCTTCGGCAAGGGGTACATCGGTCCCGAGATCGAGATCGAGGAGGACGAGGCCCGCACCCCCAAGGGGACGGCGGAGTCCCCTGCCTTTCTAAGGGACAGCGCCCAGCACGAGCATATCACTGCCGCCGGCATCACCCCCAAGGCCCGGCTGGAGCAGCTGGAGACCCTGAAGGAGGCCGGGCTTCTCACCCGGGAGGAGTACGAGGCCAAGCGGGCCGAGATCCTGCGGGAGCTGTGAGCCATGGAGAAGCCCAAAAAGATCCGCCGCTTCCCCCTGTGGGTCACCCGGGGGGCGGGGCTGGCCATGACAGGGGGGAGCCTGTGCCTTCTCCTGTCCGGCCTGTGGTACATGGCCCATTATCCTTGGGGCTTCGGCCAACTCTGGTTTGTACTTACCGCCCTGATCCTTCTCTTTTTAGGCCTTGGGCTGCTTTTTGCGAAGAAGGGTCTTCCCTTGACATGGAAGGACTGGGCCGCCGCCTGTGAGGCGGTCTGGGAGGAGCCCGACGCACTCAGCGAGGCTTTCTCCCCCGAGGATCGGCTGGAGCATCTAAAAATCCTCCGGGACCAGGGGGTCCTGTCTGAGGAGGAATACCGGGAAAAGCGAAAGGAGCTTCAGGACAGACAATGAAAGGGAAAACACCGCCCAACAGTGGACCCGCCCCCTGGTGGGTCCACACCACCTGGCGCCAGCGCAGCTATCTTTGGCTCATGACCCTGGCCGGGCTACCCTGCCTGGGCGGGGCGGTCTATGGCCTCGGGCTGGAGGCGCCCCTTCCCGCCCTGGGGATGCTCCTCCTGGGCCTGGGCCTGACGGCGGCGGGGGCCAGCTTCCTCCTGGGTTGTTACCGGCGGCTCACGGACAGAGGGGCTTTTTGGGCGGCCCTGGCAAACCGGTCCGGCCTTCTCCTCCTAGGCCCCGCGGCGGTCCTGATCCTCCAGCCCTGGCGGGAGGTGGCCTCGGGGGTCCTGACCCGGGCCCAGTGCGCCGGGATCTGCGCCCTCCTCTGGGGGGCGAGTATCCTCCCCTGTGGGATCTCTCTGGCCCGGATCATCCCGGCCTGGCGAAGCAAGACGGAAGGCCACTTTTCTCTCAAAAAGGAGTAACCCCATGAAAACTGTCACCATCTACACCGACGGAGCCTGCTCCGGCAACCCCGGCCCCGGGGGCTGGGGGGCTATCCTCCAGTACGGAAAATTCAAGAAGGAGCTTTCCGGCGGGGAGGGGCATACCACCAACAACCGCATGGAGCTCACCGGGGTTATCGCCGCCTTGGAGGCCCTGGAAGAACCCTGTCAGGTGGAGCTTTACTCCGACTCCAAGTATGTCATCGACGCACTTCAAAAGGGCTGGGCCAAGTCTTGGAAGGCCAAGGGCTGGGTGAAGGCGGACAAGAAGCCCGCCCTGAACCCGGATCTCTGGGAGCGGCTTTTGGAGCTGTGCACCAAGCACCAGGTAAACCTTCACTGGGTCAAGGGCCACGCCGACAACGAATTCAACAACCGCTGCGATGAGCTGGCGGTGATGGAGAGCCAGAAGTTCAAGGGGGAGGAGCCCCCCGTCCAGGAGGATATCCCCCCGCTGGAGCAGGTCACCGACCGGATCTATGTCTTCCCAGGGGAGGACTTCAACGGCCGGGACAGGCCCTTTCTCTACTTCGTCCGGGGGGACAAGCTCCGCCTGGCGGTGGACGCTGGCAACTCTCCCGCCCATGTGAAGGCCTTCTATGCCGCCCTGAAGGCGGCGGGCCACCCCACCCCGGACCTCACCATTCTGACCCATTGGCACTGGGACCACACCTTCGGCCTCCGGGCGGTGAAGGGCCTCACCCTGGCCACCCAGGCCACCAACGAGGTCCTGCGGAAGGTTCAGACCTGGGCCTGGGATCCGGCCTCCATGGAGGAGCGGCTCGCTTCCGGGGAGGACATTCAGGCCTGCGCCGACTGTATCCGTCGGGAGTACGACGACCCGGAGAAGATCCGGGTGGTGACGGCGGACATGGAGATCAATGGACCGGTGGCCCTCGACCTGGGCGGGATCACCTGCCAGGTCATCCCCCAGGACTCCCCCCACTCCCGGGACGGCCTCTTCCTCTATTTTCCCGAGGAGAAGGCTCTGGCCGTGGGGGACGGGGAGAGCGGCGACTACTACGAGCTGGACGGGCAATATGACACCCGGAGGCTGGAGACTTTCCTCTCCTTTCTGGATACCCTGGACTATGACCTGGCCCTTCCCGGCCACCAGATGCCCTGGAGCAGAGCCGACCAGCTTGCGGAGCTGCGGACGCATCTGGAGCCGTGATCCAGAGCGATCCCCAAGCGGCGAGGAAAAGATATGATTTTATTTTGTTTTGCTTTGCGTCTGAAAAGAGAGGATCCGGCTGCGGAGGCGCTCCGCAGCCGGATCCTTTTTGCGTATAAGGACATCCGGTTTCCTGGGTTATTCGATCCAGCCGTTCCAATTTCTGCCCTCGGCGTATTGCAGAAAGGCCCGGAGGGCGAAGGGCGTATAGTTTTGCTTGGAGAGCAGGACAAAAAAGGTTCGATCCATATGGAGGTCTTGCAGCCGGAAAAAGCGCAGTCCGGAAGAGAAGGTGCGAACCAGATGATCGCTGGTAAAGGTGCATCCCATGCCGCAGGAGGCCAGGCGGTACGCCGTTACCAGCTGAGACAGCTCCATTTTGATCTTGGGGACGAAACCCTCCCGAGAAAAAAACTCGTCGGAACGCTTTCTCAGGTTATTTCCCGGGGTGAGCAGAAGAAAATCCAGATCCTGAAACCAGGAAAAGGAGGCCTTGGGGCAGTCCGGGCGCAGATGGCGCGCCGCGATAATATCCTCCCCGCTGAGGGCGGCGTGTAGGGCGGGCTCTGCAAGGGGGAAGGTCTGGGGGACGGCCAGAAGGATATGGTCCTGAAAGGCCAGGCGGTGATCAAACTGCTCCACCGCGTCGGGGGCGCAGCTCAGGATCAGATCCACGTCGTGGTTTTTCAAAAGCGGGGGCAGCCTATCGGAGCTGGTCTCGGCAAATTCCAGATGAATACCGGGGTAACGCTGGGAAAAACCGACCGCAAGAGGGGCCAGAACGTAAGAGTTGAGAAAATGAGTGCCGCCAATACGAAGGGTCCCCGTCTCCAGGTTCCGCAGATCCTCGATTTCCTGAACCAGCCCCTTTTCCAACTGGCGGATACGGTCAATGGCCGCGATATAGGCCTCCCCCGCCTGGGTCAGCCGCAGGGGACGGCGGCTGCGGTCAAAGAGCTCCGCCCCCAGCCGGTCCTCCACCCGCCGGATGGCCAGACTCAATGCCGGCTGTGTCATAAACAGGTTTTCGGCGGCCTTGGAAAAGCTCTGATCCCGGTAAACCTGGTAGATGTACTCCATGTCCTGCTCCATAGAGACCTCCAACTATAATAGATAATTTATGATGTTATAAAAATTATAAAATAGATTATATCATAATTCTGTGCTATTGTAAAGAAGGAATAAAAAAAGCCCCGGGGAAACGGGGAAGCTTGGCCATTATAGAATAGGAGCTATGAAAATGGATCCCAATGCATTGCTGATGGACGGACGGGACAATGTAGTGACCTGCATAAAGGATATTTCCGCGGGGGAGGAGATCGTCTATTACCTGGAGGGGGAGAGAAAGACCCTCCGGGCGGAGGAGGCGATCCCCTTCTGCCACAAAGCCGCCCTGCGGGACATTGCCCCGGGAGAGAACGTGCTGAAGTACGGGGAGCGGATCGGCCGCGCCACCGCCTTCATTCAAAAAGGAGGCTGGGTCTCCCATGAGAATATCGTCAGCGTCCCCCGGGATTATGACAGCGAGCTTGTCCCGGAGCCGGAGGATCCGATCCCCCCGGAACAAACCGCCGGGGCGGACAGCGGGATCCGGTTTTGGGGTTACCGCCGGACGGAAGGCCGGCCCGGAATTCGAAACCATGTGTTGATCCTCCCCTCCTGCGCCTGCGGTTCAGAGTCCTGCCGCATTGTGGCAAGCCAGGTTCGGGGAGCGGTCAACATCGTGTTCAATACCGGCTGTTCCGATGTGGCGGCCAACACAGCCATGAGCCAGAAGGTGCTGACCGGATTTGCCTGCAATCCCAACGTCTATGGCGTGGTGATCATCGGTCTTGGCTGTGAGACGGTAGGGCATAAAGAGCTGCGGGAAAAGATCCAGGGTATGACGGGCAAGCCGGTGGTCTCCTTTGGAATACAGGAGGAGGGCGGGACGCTGAAAACCATTGAAAAGGCAGTCCGGGCGGCCCGGGAGATGGCGGCTCTGGCGGGGATGCAGCAGAAGGAACTGTTTCCCATTTCGGAGCTGCTGATGGGGATCGAATGTGGGGGTTCCGACGCCACCTCCGGCATTGCTTCAAACCCCGCCGTGGGGGAGCTCAGCGATCTGCTGGTGGATCTGGGAGCCACCAGCATGATGAGTGAATCCATTGAGTGGATCGGCGGAGAGCACGTGGTGGCCAAGCGGGCCGCCACGCCCCGGCTTCACAATGCGGTCATTGAGATCTGCCGGGCCTATGAAGAGCATCTAAAGGCTGCCGGCCAGGACTGCCGGGCGGGACAGCCCACCCCCGGCAATAAAAAGGGAGGGCTTTCCACTCTGGATGAAAAGAGTATTGGCTGTATCCGAAAGGGTGGGACCCGCCCCATTGTAGAGGTGCTGGAGCAGGCCGAGAGGCCCGTATGCCGGGGAGCTGTGGTGATGGATACCGCCGGGTATGACATATCCTCCGTGACCAGCATGGTGGCGGGCGGCTGCCAGTTGGTGATCTTCACCACCGGCCGGGGAACGCCCACAGGAAATGCCATCGCGCCGGTACTTAAGGTGACGGGAAACGAGCTGACCTATCAAAGGATGGAGGATAATATGGATGTGGATCTGTCCCCCATCATCCGGGGGGAAAAGACCTATCAGGAGATGGGGCGGGAGCTGCTCCAGGTGATTTTTGATATCTGTAACGGCAAACTGACCAAGGCTGAGGCCTATGGTTTTTCGGATATCGCGGTAGACCACGTCTGTCGGTTTGTGTAGGAGGCCATATCTTCTTATTGAAGATTCTATAAACAGCCTCACCGTGCTTAAGAGATGAAAGGAGAAATAGCCATGAACAAAACCGGTATTCATTCTAAAAAATTTCCTGCCCTGTTGATCTGGGTCCTCCTCCTTGCACTCAGCCTGTTCATTATGGGCGGCTTTTACAACAACTGGGGTAATGTAACCGTACGGCGCAATCTAATGCCCTCTGAAAACGGTCTTCAGTACAGCTATCTTTCCTTTCAGCAAAATGATGTCAGCGATGACAACCCGGGCCCGGCTGTGCTAATTTTCCATGGGAACAACGACAATGCGCAAAGCTTTTCCGGATGGGCCGTTGAACTGATCCGGCGGGGCTATAATGTGTTTATTTTGGATGTTGGCGATTCCGGCCTATCTGACAGTGGGTTCAGCGATGACAACGCAACAGTAAGGGAGTTTACACAATTTGTGCAGGATCTCTCCTTTATTGACGGGACCCGGGTTGCTGTTACCGGCCATTCGAAAGGAGCCAGCTATAGTGCTTACCTGGTAGACCAGTTGGACCTGGCGGGTGGCATAGGCTCTGCCGGAATGCGTGCCGCAAAAACTTGGGGCGACAGTTTTGAAGGGAATATGGTAACCATTATTGGCCGCGGCGACTGGATGAACCGGTTGGACAACATGGAAAAGATAAATATGCAATTTATGGAAATCATGTACGGTCCAGAGTATACCGAAGGAAAATATCCCGAGTCTGGTGCCCAATTTGGTTCCGTAGAGGAAAATAATTACCGCGCATTCGAATCTTTTGACGGTATATTCTCCCAGCACGCCGCTGCCCGGTGGAATCCGTGGGTAGTGAACCGGGTGTGTAAGTATATGGAGATCCTTGTTCCCACCGGTACTGCTCTTGCCCCGGAGGATCAAATCATTATTCCATTTTTCCTGATTTCTCTGCTGGGTATGATTTCTTTCGTGGGAGTTCTGGTATGCTTGGCGCTGGAACTTTCCAAGCTTCCTGCGTTGTCTTCCGTCAACCGTAACATTCCCGCTTGGCGAGGACGTACTGGCATGCGCTGGGCCTATTCTGCCCTTTTAAGTCTTATCCCGATTCTTCCCTTTTTCATTGGTATCAGTTATTTTTCGGAGCAATATCTGCACATGAGTAAAACCAGTGCGCTTCTGCCGGTCAGCACAACAAACCGGTTCATTCTCTACTTTATCGCCATCGGAATTTATGAGTGTCTTCTGTTCTTCTTCTCCTTTTACCGCAAAGAAAATGCCTCTTTGGCTGAGTTGGGGTTGGCGTGGGAAGAGAGCGGGAAAGATAATCTCCGGAACCTTGGCAAATCACTGGCCCTTGCGGCTCTGGCCGCTGCCATCGGATTGACGTTCCTCTATGTACTTGAGGTCGCCTTTGGCATGAGCTTTACCTGTTTCTATCTGAACATTCGTGCGGTTACCTGGACCCGCGTGCTCAAAAGCCTGGCCTACATTCCTATTTTCCTCATTCTTTTTATTGGTATGCAGTTTGGAAGCAACATTAGCCGCCGCTTAAAGCCCACAGGCCATGAGACAAAGGATATGGTGCGTGATATTGTTGTTAACTGCCTTGTGGGGACCGGCCTGTTGACGCTCTATTTCTTTATCAACATGTGGTGCAACGATCATAATATTATCTGGGCTGTGGTCGATGACATCGGTCATTCCTACTACATGTATAACTTTATCTTTATTGGCAATGCAGTAACCGCCACCAACACAGTACTTTACCGGAAAACGGGGACGATCTGGCCGGGCGCTTTCTTCTGCGCCATTCTGTTTGGCATATTGATTCCTGGGGGGAGCCCCATTGTCTAACTTCGGCGGGTTTCAAGTTTATTCCAAACATCCCCCCGTTTTATATCATTTTGTTTTTTAACAATTGTACTTTGCAAAGCGAAGCGGTCAACCCAGAAAGAGGTTGACCGCTTCGCTTTTTTCCTCCGCGCTGTTTTGCAACGCGCCATTCTCTTTTTTACAACGCTCTGGCCACATCCTCCAGATAATTCCGCTCCAGCTGCTCCACCCTTCCCTCGTCGCAGGCCCTGGCCAGGGCCGGATCTATGGGCAGCCGGGCCAGGACGCTCAGGCTGTGGGCCTTGGCGATCTCCTCCAGATGGCTCTCCCCGAAGATCCTGTGCTCCTTGCCGCAGTCGGGGCACTTGAAGTAGCTGTAATTCTCAATGAGGCCCAGAATGGGAAGGTCCATCATCTCGGCCATCTTTACCGCCTTCTCCACGATCATGCTCACCAGCTCCTGGGGGGAGGTGACCACGATGATGCCGTCCACGGGAAGGGACTGGAACACGGTGAGAGGAACATCCCCCGTCCCCGGAGGCATATCCACAAACATGTAGTCCACATCCCCCCACTGCACGTCGGTCCAGAACTGTTTCACCGTTCCGGCGATGAGGGCTCCCCGCCATACTACGGGGTCAGACTCGTTCTCCACCAGCAGGTTCAGGCTCATGAGCTTCAGCCCTGTGGAGGTGACGGCGGGATAGATCCCGTCGTCGTCCCCCATGGCCCGGTCATGGACGCCAAAGGCCTTGGGGATGGAAGGGCCGGTGATGTCCGCGTCCAGCACGGCGGCCTGACGGCCGCTTTTCTGAACGGCGGCGGCCAGGGAGGCGGTGACAAGGCTCTTGCCCACGCCGCCCTTGCCCGACATAACGGCGATGACCTTCTTCACATTGGCGTGGGGGTTGGCCGCAGCCTGGAGGTCCTGGGGCGCGGTGCGCTCTCCGCAGCTCTCGCCGCAGGAGGAACAGTCGTGGTTGCACTCTGCCATCTTTTACGCATCTCCTTTTTGTTAAAAATGGGAGGAAGGAATGGGAAAAATCGTTGTGGCGCCCGGTTTCGCCGGACTATTTTCAATGAAAGGTCTCCAAATGCCACGAACGATAGTATGTTCACTTATATTTGTAGCTCCCGCCCCCGATGAATTCCCGCAGAAGGGAGGCCTTGGGGACCAGAGCCGGGTCGATGGCCTCAAAAGCGTCGAAGGCGGCCATCAGGTCCAGCAGCTCCGCCCGCCTTTGGTTTTCCTCCGGCACCGCCTTCAAAAGGGGCAGGGCGTAGTTCTTCATCACCGATACCTCATAGGGCAGGGAGGAATCCACCATCACATGGGCGGTATTTTTGTAAGGGGAGATGTAGAGCTTCTCCCCCCGCCGCACGTTGGCCCACTGGGCCAGGGTGAAGGAGATATCGTTGCCCCGGAAATTATAGTCCCGGACCGCTCTTCTCGTCAAGCGCATCCAAGTGCCCTTGAATTTGACCTCCCCGTCCTCCATCACGTTGCTCCGGGCGGAGATATAGAGCCTTGTTGCCTCCGGGTGAGGCCCCGCGATGCCGGGGCCTAAGGCGTGGATCCCCTCAAAAATGGCGATCTCGTTTTTCTCCAGCTTCAAGGGCCGGCCTCTGGCGTCGTTTCGCATCTGGCGGGAGAATTCAAAGTGGGGGATGACGACCTCCCGCCCCTGGCTCAAAAGGGTAAAGGTCTCGTCCAGCAGCTCCATGTCCAGGCACAGGGGGGACTCCAGGTCGTACTCCCCGTCGGCGGTCCGGGGGGCGGTAGCCGGGTCCCGGGTCTTGAAGTAGTTGTCCAGAGAGACGGTGTGGGTGTTGATGCCCCGCCGCTCCAACTCCTCCTCGATCTTCAGGGCCGTAGTGGTCTTGCCCGACCCGGAGGGTCCGGACAAAAGCACGATGGGGGAAGCGTCCATCCGCTCCACGATCTTGTCGGCAGCCTCCACCACCCGCTTGTGGTAATTTTCATCACACTGGGCCAAAAAGGCAGGGGTGTCCGCGCATATCCGGGCGTTGATGTCCTGTAACTGATAGGCCATCGCTTAGTCTCCTTTCGTTTCCAGCAGCAGCGGGACAAGGTCCTCCTTCTTTTGGCAAAGGACGTCTATGTCCCGTAAATATTCTTGGGGATATTTGGGGTTGGCAAAGCGTTCTATCTTCCCGGTCTTAGGCCAGAAGAGTTTGGTCACGCCCCCGCCCCCCAGGGCGATGATGGAGTGCAGCTCCTCCATCATAACCATATTGTAAAGGCTTTCATACCCCGGCCTGGTCCATCCCACGTTCTCAAAGGAGCCGGACATATATTTCTGCCGGTAAAGGTAGTAGGGGACATAGCCCTCCTGCCGCAGGGCTTCCCAGGCGGCGTTGAGCATATCCTCCACCTCCCCGTCGGTGGGGAGGGCCGACCGGTGCTCCATAAGCTGAGAACCCTTTTTCAACGCCAGGGTGTGGACGGTGATGTTTTCCGGCTCCAGGTCCATCACCTCCCGGAGGGAGTTGGCAAAACCCTGGGGGGAGTCTCCGGGCAGTCCGGCGATCAGGTCCATGTTGACCGCGAACTTCCCCGCCTGCCGAACCTCGGCATAGGCCCTGCGGATATCCTCCCCGGAATGGGGCCGCCCCATGCGCTCCAGCACCAAATCGTTCATGGATTGGGGATTCACCGACACCCGGTCCACCCCGTGCCGGGCAAAAGCCGCCAGCTTTTCCGGGGTGATGGTGTCAGGCCGCCCGGCCTCCACGGTGAACTCGCTGCACCGGTCAAGGAGCAGATGCTCCTCCATGGCGGAGAAGACCCGGTGGAACTGCTCCGCCGACAGGGTGGTGGGGGTCCCCCCTCCGATATAGACCGAGCGGATGACCTGCCCGGTCTTCCCCAGCAGTTCCCCCGCGGCCTTGATCTCCCGGCAAAGTCCCTCCACGAAGGGCTCCACCAAAGGCAGGCACTTCTCCACCGTCGCCGAGACAAAGGAGCAGTAGATACACCGGCTGGGGCAAAAGGGGATCCCTACATAGAGGGAGACCTCATCCCCCCTGAGAGACCCCTTAGCCGCCACGCTGTACCCGGCGCAGTCCACCGCCAGGGCGGAGCGAAGGGGGTGGACGTGATAGGTCTTTTCCAGCTCCCGTCTGGCCTGGGCGGGAGTGGCCCCCTCCCAAAGGGCTTTGGTAGGCAGCTTGGTGGGCCGTACCCCGGTGAGGGACCCCCAGGGCAGATCCCGGCCCAAGAGGGCGGAGCCGGCATGGTAGAAAGCCTGCTTCAGCACCCGCTGGAGGGTGTGGTAGACCGCCTCAGGGGCCTCCTCCAGCTTTTCGCTGGGGAACCGGACCACCCCATTGTGCCAGCCCTTCTCCCGAAAGACCAGAGCGCTCATATTGGTCATCTTTGCCCCGCGGTGAAGGGTAAAGATGACGGCGTTTTGTTCCTGGGCCAAGCTTTGAGGAGGCGGAGATCCGGGGTATTCCGGCCGCTCCCCGGGAAAGAGGGTAAGCATCATCTGCTCGGCGGCGTAGTGGTAGCGCTCGGCGTCCCAGTCCACGTTGTCCGATGTGAGCCACAGCTTCATGGGGCCATCGCCTCCCGCAGGTAGGGATTTCCCTGCCGCTCCCGGTCCAGGGTGGTGAACTCGTTGTGACCGGGGAAGACCCGGAGATCCCCCTCCAGCTCCCCCAGCCGCCGGAGGGACCGGACCATCTGTTCCCAGCTTCCCCCGGGAAAGTCGGTCCGCCCGCAGGACCCGGCAAAGAGGGTGTCTCCGGTAAAGAGGGCGTCCCGGCACCGCAGACACACCGACCCCCGGGTGTGACCGGGGGTGTGGAGGACCTCAACCTTCAAATTTCCCAGGGGGACTACCTCCCCCTCCCGCCAGAGGGTCAGGGGCCCCAGCGCCGCCGTAGGCATGAGCCGATCAGTCCCGCCGGCGTCCTCGGGATGGAGGTACACGGGCACAGGGGGAAAGGCCTGCCGCAAAGCCGCCACTCCTCCCACATGGTCGTAGTGACCGTGGGTGAGAAAGACAGCGCGCAGGTCCCAGCCGTTGTCCGCACAGAGCGGCCGCAGGGTATCGGAGACATCCTCCCCCGGGTCAATGACCGCCAAAGCCCCGCTGTCCTCGTCCGCCAGAAGATAACAGTTTGTATATACAGAGGGTATATAAATGTGCTTAATATCCATTTTGGAATCTCCTGTGGCGGCTCACAGGTCCAGCCGCATGATGATCTCCCCGTCCTCCACCAGCCCGGTGGGGCGGAAGCCCAGCTTCTCATAGATATGGCGGGCCCGGTCGTTGCCCTCCATGTAGCCGATGGCGATGCAGATATATTTTCCGCTCTCCCGGGCCAGGGTGATGAATTGGGAGAGGGCTGCGGAACCGTAGCCCTTCCCTTGGTGCTCCCTGGCGATGGCCAGCCGCCACAGGTCCAGGACCCCTTTTTGAAGGTCCTCATGGACCATCATAAAGCCCACCAGGGTATCCCCCTCATAGACGGCAAAGGGGTGGGTGTCGTGGTTTTCATAGTGGAGCCAGGCCTCGGCCAGGGAAACGGCGTTGGAGGCCACAAATTTCCCTCCGTCTCCCGGATCCATTTTCAGCAGGGAATAGAAATTTTTCTTGTCGATTGACCGGAAAGAAACCATTACAGAACCTCCGTATCCAGCAGAATGGTCACCGGGCCGTCATTTTGGGAGAAAACCTGCATATCTGCGCCAAACTCGCCGTGCTCCACATGGAAGCCCCGCTCCTCGCACTGGGCCATAAAGCGCTCGTAGAGGGGGATGGCCACATCGGGCCGGGCCGCCCCTGTAAAGCCGGGTCGGCGGGATTTGCAGTCGGCAAAGAGGGTGAACTGGCTGATGACCAGCAGGGACCCGCCCACCTGCTCCAGATTCAGGTTCATCTTCTCGTTCTCATCCTCGAAAATGCGAAGACCGCAGACCTTGTCGGCCATCTTGTCGCACTGGGCCTCAGTATCCCCGGCGGCCACCCCCAAAAGCACCAGAAAGCCCCCGTCGGTCTTACCGTTGACCTTCCCGTCGATCTCCACCCGGGCATTTTTCACCCTTGTCACCACCGCGCGCATGGGCAAAGCCCTCCTATCCTATGAAAATTCTGCCTATTATTATATCCTTTTCGGGAAAAAAGGTCAACGGGGACGGGCGCGAAAGGCAGGGGAGGCTCCGCCGGGGGGAAAACAGGGGTTGCAAAGGGGAGAAAAAGGAGATATAATAGCGGACAGGGAATGAGGTTCTCCCCCGGTATTTTACCGAAACCGCTTTTTAAAAGCTGATGACTTCTGCGATTGAAAACCGCAGGGGAAGTCGGCTTTTTTGCTTCCCCTGGACAAAAACAAGGAGGGATCCGGAATGTTGACAGCGTTGGCGCTTCTTCTTTTGGGGGGCCTGTCCCTGGGTACCCTGGCGGGGCGGCTGGGGCTTCCCCGGTTGGTGGGGATGATGGGGGCGGGGATGCTCCTGGGGCCCCATATGTTAGATCTGGTGGACGGCTCCGTTTTGCAGATCTCATCCCAGCTGCGGCAGATGGCCCTGGTGATCATACTGCTCAAGGCGGGGCTCTCCCTCCGGCTGGAGGATCTGAAGCGGGTGGGCCGGCCCGCCCTGCTGCTCTCCTTTCTCCCGGCTGTCTTTGAGCTCCTGGGGGTGCTTGCGCTGGCCCCTCCCCTGCTGGGGGTGAGCCGGATGGAAGCGGCGGTGCTGGGCTCAGTGCTGGGGGCGGTGTCTCCGGCGGTGGTGGTGCCCCGGATGGTGGGGCTGCTGGAGGAGGGCCGGGGGACAAACAAGGGGATCCCCCAGATGATACTGGCGGGGGCGTCTCTGGACGATGTTTTTGTCATTGTGCTCTTTACCGCCTTTACGGGCATGGCCCAGGGGGGCGGGGCTCACTGGGGGGCCCTTGTTCAGGTGCCGGTGGCCATCCTTCTGGGCCTCGGGATAGGGGCGGCGGCGGGGACGGCGCTGGTCTGGCTTTTTCGGCAGGCATCCCTTGAGGGGATGGGAAGGCTCCTGATTCTCCTCTCTGCCGCCTTTCTTTTGCTGGGGCTGGAGGAGGGACTGAAGGGCCGGCTTCCCCTCTCCGGCCTGCTGGGGGTCATGGCTATGGCTCTGGTTCTGGCCCGGCAAAGCTTTCCCCAGACCACAGAGACCCTGAAGGCGCAGTTCGGCAAGCTTTGGCAGGGGGCGGAGATCCTGCTGTTCACCCTGGTGGGGGCGGCGGTGGATCTCCGGTACACCCTCCGGGCGGGTCCGGCGGCGGTGGCGGTCATATTGGGGGCCCTGGCGGTGCGCTCTGTGGGAAGCTGGCTGTGTACCGCCGGGACAGCCCTGGAGAAAAAGGAGCGGCTATACTGCGTACTGGCGTATCTCCCCAAGGCCACTGTCCAGGCGGCCATTGGCGGCGTCCCGCTGGCCCTGGGCCTTCCCTGCGGGGAATTGGTGCTCTCCGCGGCGGTACTGGCCATCCTTCTCACCGCACCCCTGGGGGCCTTTGCCATGGATTGGGCGACCTCTCGTCTTTTGGAGCGAGAGAAAAAGATTTAAGGGAGGGGGCTCCCTTGAAAGACCGGGGGAAAAATGATATAATCTGATCCTATGATCTCCCATACCCCAAAAAGGAGGGGCTCTTTTGGACACCAAAACCACCCGCGTCTCCCCTGCCGACATGGAACGGCAGAGGGATTTCTGCGAAAAAATAGCCCAGCGGCTCTCCGCTCAGCCCAGGGACTATCTGGCCTTTGTGGATACCTACGGCTGCCAGCAGAACGAGGCCGATTCCGAGCGGATTCGGGGCTATCTCCGGGCCATGGGCTACGGCTTTACCACCGACGAAAACGCCGCCGACGTCATTGTTATCAATACCTGCGCCATTCGGGAGCACGCCGAGGATCGGGTGCTGGGCAACGTGGGGGCCCTGGTTCACGCCAAGCGGCGGCATCCGGGCCAGATCATCTGCCTGTGCGGCTGCATGGCCCAGGAGGAGCATGTGGCGGAGAAGCTCCGCCAGTCCTACCGTCATGTGGACCTTGTCTTTGGCCCCCATGCCCTGTGGAAATTTCCCGAGCTTCTTTACCGGGTGCTCACCAGAAGGGGCCGGGTCTTTGAAAACACGGACGAGCCCGGCTCCATCGCCGAGGGGATCCCCGTGGTGCGCCAGGGGAAGGTGAAGGCCTGGGTCTCCATCATGTACGGCTGCAACAACTTTTGTACCTACTGTATCGTGCCCTATGTCCGGGGCCGGGAGCGCTCCCGCCTCCCCCAGGATGTGCTCTCCGAGGTGGAGGGGCTTGTGAAGGAGGGCTATAAGGATATCACCCTCCTGGGGCAGAATGTGAACTCCTACGGCAAGGACCTGGGGCTGGAGACCGACTTTGCCGATCTGCTGGAGGCCATCAACGCCATCCCCGGGGAGTTCCTCATCCGCTTTATGACCTCCCATCCCCGGGACGCCTCCCAAAAGCTCTTTGAGGCCATGGGCCGATGCGAAAAGGTAGCCCCCGTGTTCCACCTCCCTGTCCAGGCGGGAAACGACCGGGTCTTAAAGGCTATGAACCGCCACTATACCCGGGGGGAATACCTGGACAAGGTCCGCCGCCTCCGGGAGCAGGTGCCGGACGTGGTCCTTACCAGCGACATCATCGTGGGCTTCCCCGGGGAAACCACCGCGGAGTTTGAGGAGACCCTGAGTCTCGTTGAGGAGGTCCGTTACGATGCCCTGTTCACCTTTATCTACTCCCCCCGGGAGGGCACCCCGGGGGCCAGGATGCCCGACCCCCTGCCTATGGCAGAGAAAAAGGCCAGCTTCCAGCGCCTGGTGGAGGCCCAAAACGCCATCTCGGCGGAAAAACACGCCGCTTACATCGGCAAGACCCTCCGGTGTCTGGTGGACGGGGTCTGCGAGGAGGAGGGCTACGCCCTCACCGCCCGCACCCCGGGGAACCGGCTGGTCCGGGTGCTGGAGGGCGGCCGGGAGCTTATCGGCACCTTCCGGGAGATCGAGATCACCGGGGCCAACACCTGGTCCCTGTGGGGAGAGCTGGCGGATGCGGATTGCCACGGGCCCTGCGGGCCCTCGCAATGACGGAACGGAGGGCGGGATGGCGTACTGTGTCTATATTCTGGCCAACGCCACCAATGTGGCCATCTATACCGGGATGACGAATGATTTGGCTCGCCGGGTCTATGAACATAAAAACCATTTGGACCCGGGCTCCTTTACAGCAAGATATAGTATCACAAAGCTGGGCTATTTTGAAACCCTGGACACTGCCCGGGCCGCCATTGAGCGGGAAAAGCAGATCAAATCCTGGCCCCGGGCCAGAAAAAACAAGCTGGTAGAGACGAAAAACCCAAGCTGGCAAGACTTATACAATACCCTTTTCTGACGTTGGCCCCGCAGGCCCGTCATTGCGAGGCGGGCAAGGTCCGCCGTGGCAATCCGTATTCCCCCTATAGAAAGAAACAGAAAGCGAGGTCCTCCCCATGGCCGAAGGCACCCCCATGATGCTCCAATACCATAAAATCAAGGCCGACCATCCGGACTGCATCCTCTTCTTCCGGCTGGGGGACTTCTACGAGATGTTCAACGAGGACGCCAAGACGGCCTCCCGGGAACTGGAGCTGACCCTCACCAGCCGGGACCGGACCCGGCCCCCCGAGGAGCGCACCCCCATGTGCGGGGTGCCCTACCACGCCGCCGAGGCCTATATCTCCCGGCTCATCGCCAAGGGCTACAAGGTGGCCATCTGCGAGCAGATGGAGGACCCGGCCCAGGCCAAGGGCCTGGTGGACCGGGATATCATCCGCATCGTCACCCCCGGCACCGTCATTGAGGAGACCATGCTGGAGGAGGGAAAAAATAACTTCCTCTGCGCTCTGTGCCTGACAGGGGACCGGGCGGGGCTGTGCTTCGCGGACCTGTCCACCGGAGAGGTCTCGGCCACCGGATTTGACGGCTCCGGCTGGCGGGAGCATGTGGAAAACGAGCTGGGCCGCTACTCCCCCCGGGAGGTGGTCCTGTCCCGGGAGGCTGTGGAGGACAAGGCCCTGGGGATTTTCCTGGAGCAGCGTCTGTCCTGCCGGACAGAGACCGGGTCCACCGCCGCCTTTGACCCGGACCGGGCGGCCGCGGCGGTGGAGAAGCAGTTTGGTCCCGACCACGGCCTGCCCGAGGGACCTGTATTTCAGGCGGCGGGGGCCCTCATGTCCTACCTGGTGGAGACCCAGAAGACCGACCTATCCCATCTGTCCACCGTAAATTACTACACCACCGGGGAGTTCATGGAGCTGGACCTTACCGCCCGGAGGAACCTGGAGCTTACCGAGACCCTTCGGGGGGGCGAGAAAAAGGGAAGCCTTCTCTGGGTGCTGGACAAGACGGGGACCCCCATGGGCCACCGGCTCATCCGCTCCTGGCTGGAGCGGCCCCTCCTCTCCCCTGTCCAGATCGGCAAACGCCAGGGGGCGGTGGGGGATCTGGTGAATGATTCCGTCACCCGCCAGGAGCTGTCAAGGGAATTGAAGGAGGTCACCGACCTGGAGCGGCTCATCGGCCGGGTGGTCTACGGCACCGCCGGCGGGAGGGATCTGGTTTCCCTCTCCCGGGGGCTGGGAAAGCTCCCCGCCCTGCGGCTGCTCCTCTCCCCCTTCTCCTCCGCCCTCCTCACCGTCCTCCGGGACAGCCTGGACGACCTGCCTCAGCTTCGGGGGCTTATTGACGAGACCTTTGTGGAGGAGCCCCCCTTCTCCGTCCGGGAGGGCGGCTTTATCCGCCCCGGGGCCGACCCGGAGGTGGACCGGCTCCGTGGGATCCTCACCGGGGGCAAGGACATGGTGGCCGCCATGGAGGCCCAGGAGAAAGAGAAAACCGGCATCAAGAGTCTGAAGGTGGGCTACAACAAGGTTTTCGGCTACTACATCGAGGTCTCCAAGGCCAATTCCGCCCTGGTGCCCGACGCCTATATCCGCAAGCAGACCCTGGTGAACTGCGAGCGGTACATCACCCCTGAACTCAAGGAGATGGAGAACACCATCCTCTCCGCCCAGGACCAGCTTACCGCCCTGGAGTACCAGATCTTCTGCCGGGTGCGCCAGGCCGCGGCGGAGCGGGTGGCGGACATCCAGCGTTCCGCCGCCGCTGTGGGTCAGGTGGATGTGCTCTGTTCCTTTGCCCGGGTGGCCGCCGAGAACGGCTACTGTATGCCCCGGGTGGACCTGTCCGACGTGATCGAGATCACAGAGGGCCGCCATCCCGTGGTGGAGAAGGCGGCGAAGGGCAGCCTTTTTGTCCCCAACGACACCTACATGGACGGGAAGGGGGACCTGTGCGCCATCATCACCGGCCCCAATATGGCGGGTAAGTCCACCTATATGCGCCAGGTGGCCCTCATCGTCCTCATGGCCCAGATGGGCTCCTTCGTCCCGGCGAAGGCCGCCCACATCGGGGTGGTGGACCGGGTCTTCACCCGCATCGGGGCCAGCGACGACCTCTCCGCCGGCCAGTCCACCTTCATGGTGGAGATGAACGAGGTGGCCGAGCTGCTGAAAAACGCCACAGGGAAAAGCCTTCTCATCCTGGACGAGATCGGCCGGGGCACCTCCACCTACGACGGCATGGCCATCGCCCGGGCGGTGCTGGAGTACTGCGCCGACTCCAAACGGCTGGGGGCCAAGACCCTCTTTGCCACCCACTACCATGAGCTCACCGCTCTGGAGGGGGAGATCCCCGGGGTGAAGAACTACAACATTGCCGCCAAAAAGCGGCAGGACGACATCATCTTCCTCCGAAAGATCGTCCGGGGGGGCGCCGAGGCCAGCTACGGCATCGAGGTAGCCAAGCTGGCCGGGGTCCCCGAACGGGTCATTTCCCGGGCAAAGGTGATCCTGGGGGAATTGGAGTCCACCCCCGCCGCCCGGGCCACCGCCCCCACCGCCCACTCCCCCGCCGCCCAGGTCTCCCTGGAGGAGGTCACCGCCCAAGGGGTGGCCGCCAGGCTTCGGGCGGTGGACATAGACACCCTGACCCCCATCGAGGCGATGAATCTGGTATACCAGTTAAAAAAGGAACTTTGAAAGTGAAAAGTTAAAAATGAAAAGTGAAAAAGCCACACCCTCTAAACTTTGCCCTTTTATTGGCAAGCCAGGATTTCAAACACCGATTTTTCAAAGGGGATTCCCCTGTTCCCCGCACACCTTAGCTTTTTCATTTTTAACTTTTCAATTTTAACTTATAAAGGGGGGGTGGTTATGATGTTCCGCCGGACCTGGAAAACTGAAATGACCGCCTCCGAGACCCAACGGGGCCTGGTCTTTTTCCTGCTCTATCTGCTGCTGTTTCCCCGGCTCAACGCCTGGTTTCAGCGGCTGCTCATGGGGGATGGGGAGACTCTGGTGGCCGAGGCCAACGTGATCTATTACATCTTTCTTTTTTCTCTGACCCTGTTTATCTTCTGGGGCTTTCTGAAAAAGGATTTCTTCCGCCTCCTGGACTGGCTGCCCGAGAACCTGTTCTCGGTGGCCCTGGGGTTTTTGGCCGCGGCGGGAAGCTGGGTCTTGCTGAATCTGCTGCCCTTCCCGGTGAAGGACCCGGTTTCCGCCCAGTACGCCCAGGAATTTCTGGCCGCCCCCATCCCCACCCTGACCCTGATCCTCCTGCTGATCCCCGTGGTGGAGGAGACCCTGTACCGGGGCCTGATCTACGGTCACCTGCGCAGTTACAGCCGTTCCCTGGGCTTTGCCTTCAGCACCCTCCTGGCCGCTCTGGCCCAGATGTGGCGGTACGCCCTGGACTACGGCGACCCCCGGTATCTTCTGCTCAGCCTGCTCTACCTGTTCCCCTCCGCGGCCCTCCACTGGTGCTATGACCGGGGGGGCAGCGTGTGGAGCTGTGTCCTGCTCCACAGCGCCTTCCACGGCTTTATGCTCTTTATCTCCCTTTGAAAGAAGGTGGGCTCATGCCCCATATCGCCCAGCTTTCCCCCCATGTGGCCGACCTGATCGCCGCCGGCGAGGTGGTGGAGCGTCCCGCCAGCGTGGTGAAGGAGCTGACGGAAAACGCCATCGACGCCGGAGCCCGCTCGGTGACGGTGGAGATCCAGAACGGAGGGATGACCCTCATCCGGGTCACCGACGACGGCTGCGGCATCGCCCCGGAGGAGGTCCAGACCGCCTTCCTCCGCCACGCTACCTCCAAAATAAAGACCGAGTACGATCTGGAGGCCATCGGCACCCTGGGCTTCCGGGGGGAGGCTCTGGCCGCCATCGCCTCGGTGTCCCGGCTGGAGGCGCTCACCCGCCGTCCCGGGGACGAGCTGGGGACCTCTCTGGCGCTGGAGGGGGGCGTGGTCCTGGGGCAGGAGGAGGCGGGGTGTCCCGTGGGCACCACCCTTCTGGTCCGGGATCTCTTTTACAACACCCCCGCCCGGCTGAAGTTTATGAAGAAGGACGCCGCCGAGGGGGCCGCCTGTCTGGCCGCCCTCCAGCGGCAGGCCCTGGCTCACCCGGAGGTGGCCTTCAAGTTTCTCCGGGACGGCCGCCAGGAGCTGCTCACCCCCGGGGACGGCAAGCTCCACTCCGCCCTCTATGCCGTTCTGGGCCGGGATCTGGCTCTGGGTTTTGTCCCTGTGGAGGGCAGCGGGGAGGATGTGTCGGTCTCCGGCTTCGTCTCCCTGCCCGCCTGCTGCCGGGGTACCCGGGGTTACCAGTTCTTTTTTGTCAACGGCCGGTACGTGAAAAGCAAATCCATGACCGCTGCCGTGGAGCAGGCCTACGCCAACCAGCGGATGGTGGGGAAATTCCCCGGCTGCGTCCTCCAGCTTACGGTGAAGCTGAACCAGGTGGACGTGAACGTCCACCCCACCAAGCAGGAGGTAAAGTTCGGCTCCGAGCGGCAGGTGTTCTCCGCTATCTACTACGCCGTCCTCTCCGCCCTGGGGGCGGACAAGACCCGTCCGGCGGCGGAGTCGGCGGTGCGCCCCGCCGTGGTGGACCAGGGCCGGCAGACCACCCTTCCTCTCCACGACTTCACCGCCCCCAAGGAAGCCCCCCGCCCCATAACGCCCCCCGTCCCCAGCCCCGGGGGGCGGAGGCAGGATCCCATCGTTCCGGCCGCGCCCCCTGTGGGCCGCCCTGCCCCCTGCCCTCCGGCGGAGCCGGTCTCCCGCCCTGCCGGGACGGAGTCCGGAATGGGGGAGGACCGGGCCGTTTTGGAACCGGCCCCTATAAAAGAGCCTGTGGTCTCCCCAAAGCCGGCTGACCCTGTGGAGAGCGACGGCCCCGTCGCGCCCCCACCCTCCACGCCATTTATTCCCGCCCCAACGGAGGCGGAGCTTCCCTCCCCCTCCCCCATAAGCCAGACCCTCCCGGATACGCCCCCCTCCCTCCCCCTCGCCGGGGAGGAGCCCCAGCCCTGGCGGGTGGCGGGAGAGCTGTTCCACACCTATATCATCGTGGAGCAGGGGGAGAAGGCCTTTCTCATCGACAAACACGCTGCCCACGAGCGGATGAATTTTGACCGGATGCGGGCCCAGGATTACGCCCCCATGTCCCAGCTTCTCCTGGCCCCCGTGGTCTTTACCCCCACCCCCCAGGAGGGGGCCCTCCTCCTGGAGCACCTGGAGGAGCTGGACCGGGTGGGCTTTGAGGTGGAGGACTTCGGCGGCGGTTCCCTGGCGGTGCGGAGCGTCCCCGATTACCTGGAGCTGGGGGATGTGGAGGCCGCCCTCACCGAGATTGCCGGAAAGCTGGCCCTGGCCGGCTCCACCGGGATTCGGGAACGCCGGGACGAGATCCTCCACACCATGGCCTGCAAAGCGGCCATCAAGGGGGGCTGGCAGAGCGCCCCGGAGGAGCTGGACCGGGTGGCCCAGGCCGTCCTCTCCGGTCAGGTGAAGTACTGCCCCCATGGCCGCCCCGTGGCGGTGGAGCTGACCCGCGGGGAACTGGAAAAACAATTTAAACGCCGAACCTGACGGCCTTCGACAGGATTTTTCGAATAACTGGTATATTATGGAAACATCTTACAGAGAAAGGATGTTTTCCATGTCTAAAACCAACGAATTACAAGACCTGTACCTGTCCCGAGCCCGCCGCTCCCGGGAGCCCGTGACCATGTTTCTGATGAACGGCTTCCAGATGCGGGGCATCATCACCGGCTTCGACCCCTTTGTGGTGGTCCTGGACAGTGACGGCAAGCAGCAGATCATCTATAAACACGCCATCTCCACGGTGGTAGCCAACCACCCCATTGATTTGAGCCCGGACAATACATAGAAAAATAAAAGTGAAAAGTGAAAAATTTTGGTGTCCGGCTTCGCCGGACTATATTGGAATAAGCCGCCTTCGGCCGCCACAGGACCATAGCTTTTTCATTTTTAACTTTTCATTTTTCACTTCCTGTATCTTCTTTTAGAAAGAGAGAGACCTATGAAACAAGGCACCCTCCTTAATAAACTGGTCGTCCTCCTCTTTACCGTCGTCATCCTGCTCTACATGGCGGGGGCGGCCTGGCGGGGTCTGCGGGATCCCTACCCCACCGTCCAGGCCTACGCCTACTCCGTGGATGATACCATGGAGGCCACCGGCTACCTGGTCCGCCGGGAGCGGGCGCTCTCGGGGGCCGGCGGCATTGTGCGCCTTCTTCCCACCGAGGGGGAGAAGGTCCCCGCCGGGGCCACCGTGGCCCTCCTTTACGCCGACGAGGCCGCCCTGGAGCGGGCCCAGCGGCTGGAGACCCTGGAGGAGGAGGCGAATCAGCTCTCCGCCGCTATTCTGGCCGCCGGAGACCGGACCCAGGGGGAGACCCGGGAGCAGGTGGCCCGAACCATGGTGGACCTTCGCTCCGCTGTGGAGCGAGGGGACTTTACCCGGCTGGAGGGCCAGGTCAGCGCCTTCAAAAGCGCCGTATACCAGCAGGCCCAGCGGTACGGGGACGCCGGGGACCTGTCCGCCGCCCTCTCCGCCGCCCAGGCGGAGATCGAGACTCTGCGTATTCAAACCGCCCAGGACGCCGGCCGGGTGACTGTTCTCCAGCCCCAGGATGTGAAGCTGGAGGCGGGGGATACCCGTGGCAATGGCCGGGTCACCGTGGGGGAGAGCGGCGTTTTCTCCGGTCTGGTGGACGGCTACGAGAGCGTTCTCACCCCCGATATGCTGAAGAGCCTGACCCCAGCCGACCTGGATGCCCTGGAGGACCGGGCCCTTCCTGTGGGGGAGGACCAGCTTGGCAAGCTCATCACCGACGCCACCTGGTATTTTGTCTTTCCCATGGAGGAGAGCCAGGCCAAGCGGCTCACCGAGGGAAAGACGGTCACCGTCCGCTTCTCCCGGGACTGGTCGGGGGACGTGGATATGAAGGTGGAGCGGATCGGCACTCCGGAGAACGGCCGGGTGGCGGTGATCCTCTCCTCCCACCGTTTTCTCTCTGAGACCACCCTCCTTCGCCGCCAGACGGTGGAGCTGGTCTTCTCCCAGCGTACCGGCATTCGGGTCCCCACCGAGGCCATCCGGGTGGAGACCGTTCCCGAGACCGACCCGGATACCGGGGAGGAGAGGGAGGTCTCCCTCTCCTGCGTCTACGTCCAGGTAGGGATCGTAGCTGAGCGCAAGCCCATCGCCGTCCTGGCCCAGGGGGAGGACTACTGTATCGTAGAGCCCCTGACCCCGGAGGACGCCAACGACAAAGTGAAAAAGAAAGCCCTCCGTCCCGGCGACCAGGTGATCCTGGCCGCAAAGGAGATCTGGGACGGGATGATACTGGAATAGAAGGGCGGAGAACAGGTCGGTCGGGGAGGCTAAGACCGGAGTGAAGCGAAACCGGCGGCGGAGCCAACGGCTCCAGAGCCGGTTTTGCGGAATCGGAGGGCTTAGATCTCCCCAACGCCTTGACCTGTTCGCAGCCTGATTGCGGCCTTTCAGTTTGATACAGAAAGCGGGCGACCATATGTCTCTCCAACAAAATATCCTCCAGGTGAAGCAGAATATCGCTCTCGCCGCCAAAGAGGCGGGCCGGGCCCCGGAGGAGATCACCCTCTGCGCCGCCACCAAGACCCAGACCGACGAGACCATCCGGGCCGCCATCTCCGCCGGGATCACCCTGTGCGGGGAGAACCGGGTCCAGGAGATGACCGCCCACCTGGATGCCGACGCTTACGCCGGGGCGGAGCTTCATTTCATCGGTCACCTCCAGACTAACAAGGTCAAGCAGGTGGTGGGCCGGGTGGACCTCATAGAGTCGGTGGACTCCCTCCGGCTTCTGGAGGCCATTGAGAAGCAGGCTGCCGCCCTGGACCTCTGCCAGGATATCCTTCTGGAGGTGAACATCGCCGGTGAGGAGAGCAAATCCGGCGTCCCCCCGGAGGAGCTGGAGGCCCTGGCCCTCCGGGCCGGGGAGCTGCCCCATATCCGCCTTCGGGGCCTGATGGCCATCCCTCCCGTGGCGGGGGCGGAGGGGAATCGAGGATTTTTCCGAAAAATGTCTCAATTTTATGTTGACATAAAACAGAAAATGGCCCATAATGGAAATGATATAAACTGCCTTTCCATGGGTATGAGCGGCGACTACATGGACGCTGTCCGGGAGGGGGCCACCCTGGTGCGGGTGGGGACCGCCCTTTTCGGGGAACGGAAACCCGTGGAAAAACCATCCCAGGATATTTTTTGAGGAGGAATCTTCTATGGGACTGTTTGACGAGCTGAAGCGGATCGCCCGGCCTTACGAGGACGAGGAGGACGACGTCTTCGACGATTTTGACACCATGGGTACCGGCCGCCTGGACCGGACCGCCGTCCGGGAGAAGGCCGCCCCCAAGGCGGAGGCCATCTCCTTCGATACCGACCGCACTGAGCGGCGGAGCAACAAGGTGGTGAACATCCACACCACCACCCAGCTCCAGGTGGTGCTGGTGAAGCCCGACCGGTTCGAGAACGCCGCCGAGATCGCCGACCACCTGCGGGAGAAGCGCACCGTGGTCCTGAACCTGGAGCAGACCAGCAAGGATGTCTCCCGCCGGATCCTGGACTTTCTCTCCGGCGCCGCCTACGCCCAGGAGGGCAAGGTGAAGAAGGTGGCCCTGTCCACCTACATCATCACCCCCTACAACGTGGATATTCTGGGGGACCTTATCGACGAGCTGGAGAACAACGGCCTGTACTTCTGAGAATAGACCGGGCTTTCCGCCTGGGGCGGGCGGACGCTGTCCGCCCGTTCTGGCATACCGCCCATCATCTTACATAGAAAGTGTGGAATGAACGATGCTGACTCCCCAGGAAGTAGCGGAACACGCCTTTAGCAAGGCGTCCTTCGGCGGCTATAACATGGCTATGGTGGACGAGTTCCTGGACCTGGTCACCGCCGACTACACCTCTCTCTATAAGGAAAACGCCGCCCTGAAAGCCAAGATGAAGGTGCTGGCCGACAAGGTGGAGGAGTACCGGGCCACGGAGGAGGCCATGCGCCGTGCCATGCTCTCCGCCCAGATGACCGCCCAGCAGATGGTGGACGAGGCCCAGGAGCAGGCCGGCGGCATCGTGGCCACCGCCCAGCGGGAGGCGGAGGAGAAGATCGCCTCCATCCGCCAGGAGGTGGAGAGTGAGCAGCTTCGCCTCACCGCCGCCCAAAACGCCACCGCGGCCTACATTTCCAAGCTGAAGGATCTCTACCAGAACGAGATGGAGTACCTCTCCGGCCTGTCCAAGCTCAACGCCTCGGTGCCCAAGGTGGACCAGGTAGCCCAGGCCGCCGACGCCATCGGCTCCGCCGTGGAGAAGGCGGTGGAGGAGCTTCCCCCCGTGGAGGAGGACCCCCAGCCGGCTGTCCAGCCTGATGAGCCCGCCCCCCAGAGCGAGGAGGACGAGGAGCCCACCATCCCCATGGACGGCAAACGCCCCGCTGGGAAGGAGGAGCCCGAGACCCAGGAGGCACCCATGCCCCCCCTGGAGGAGGACAGCCTCTATCAGGAGCTGCGCCGGGGCCCCGTCCTCTACCAGCCCTCCCAGGAGGAGCCCCAGGAGGAAAAGACCCCTACCCAGGCGGAGGAGCCCACCCGCCGCATCGACTTCAGCCACCTGAAGTTCGGCAAGGACTACGAGATCGACTGAGAGCAAGGACCCGGCCGGATCCGCCGGGTCCTTGATTTTCCCCTTGACAGCAAAAGAAAAAACGGCTAAACTAACCAACAGAACAGGATAACGCGTTGAGAAGGCCAAGTACCTCTCCCCCACCCCGCGCAGAGAGCCGCCGTTTGGTGAAAGGCGGACGGGAAGGGACCGGGAATATCCCCTTCGAGCGGGAGGCTGAAAAAGCAGTAAGCCTCCCCGGCCGGCCCCGTTACAGGCCCCCGAGTGGTCATGCCCCGGCATGGCAATAAGAGTGGTACCGCAGAGGATAGAACGCCTTTGTCTCTTGAAAGCAGGAGACAAAGGCATTTTTTCTTTTAGAAGGAGGCAGGAATGATGCAAGGATGGAAAGATGTTGATATAGAACTGGCAAAGTTTCTGTTGGAAAAAGTGGATGGAAAAGCAAATAGCTTCACATATACCTATAAAGAAACGGCGGAAGCGCTTTCTGAAAAGTTGGGACGGCCCATTAACCCACATTTTGGGCTGAGATATCCTCTGGGGCGAATTATGGAGCGTTGCTTTGATTTGGGATTGCCCCTGATAACCGTATTGGTACGATATAGTGGAAAAAAAGAGAGTGTAGGCGAAGGATTTTATAGTCTTGCTTGTGAGCTGCAACCAGAATATAAGAAATTAACTCCGGAGGAAGCCCTGAAAAAAGAGCGGTTGAGGGTACGAGAATGTAAGGACTGGAGTCCGCTGAGAGATTACCTTAACAAACTTTAGGAGGAATAGAAATATGGATTACAACAACACCGTCCACCTGCCCCAGACCGACTTCCCCATGCGGGCGGGCCTTCCCAAGCGGGAGCCCGAGATGCTGGAGACCATGAAGGGGAAGGACCTCTACCACAAGATGGTACGCCGCAACGAGGGCAAGCCCTCCTTCGTCCTCCACGACGGCCCTCCCTACGCCAACGGCAACATCCACATCGGCACCGCCATGAACAAGATCCTCAAGGACATCATCGTTAAGTCCAAGAACATGACCGGCTTCTGCGCCCCCTACGTCCCCGGCTGGGACACCCACGGCCTGCCCATCGAGACCGCCGTCCTCAAGGACAAGACGGTGAAGCGGGAGGAGATGTCCACCGCCGACTTCCGCACCAAGTGCCAGGAGTACGCCAAGGGCTATATTGAAAAGATGACCGGCCAGTTCCAGCGGCTGGGGGTGCTGGGGGAGTGGGAAAACCCCTACATCACTCTCCTTCCCGAGTTTGAGGCCCACCAGATCGAGGTGTTCGGCAAGATGGCCGAGAAGGGCCTCATTTACAAGGGCATGAAGCCGGTCTACTGGTGCCCCTTTGACCAGACCGCCCTGGCCGAGGCCGAGATTGAGTACCAGGACGACCCCTGTACCACCATCTTCGTGAAATTCCCGGTGCGGGATGACAAGGGCAAGCTGTCCCAATACTGTGACCTGAGCAAGCTCTTCTTCGTGATCTGGACCACCACTCCCTGGACCATCCCGGGGAACATGGCCATCTCCCTCAACGCCGGCTACGACTACGTCCTCCTCCAGGTCCCCAACGGGGAGGTCTACGTCCTGGCCAAGGATCTGGCGGAGGGTGTCTGCAAGGAGGCGGGGATCGACTACTCCGCCTGTACCGTCCTGGCCACCCTCAAGGGCAGCGACTTTGAGCTCATGACCACCAAGCATCCCTTCTTTGACCGGGACTCCGTGATCCTCAACGGCGACCACGTGACCCTGGACGCGGGCACCGGCTGTGTCCACACCGCCCCCGGCTTCGGCGCCGACGACTTCAACATCTGCCGCCAGTACGACAAGGCGGGCCTTACCAACATTGGCGTTCCCGTCCCGGTGAACGCCAAGGGCGTCATGACCGACGAGAAGTACAACGGCCAGTACTACGCCAAGGCCAATGACCTGGTGGTGGAGGACCTGGAGAAGGCGGGTTTCCTCCTGTGTAAGGAGAACATCACCCACTCCTACCCCCACTGTTGGCGGTGCAAGCACCCCATCATCTACCGGGCCACCGAGCAGTGGTTCTGCTCGGTGGACGCCATCAAGAAGGCCGCCGTGGACTCCTGCGACGGCATCCAGTGGCACCCCGCCTGGGGCAAGGACCGGATGATCTCCATGATCTCCGAGCGCAATGACTGGTGCATTTCCCGCCAGCGGGTGTGGGGCGTCCCCATCCCCATCTTCTACTGCGACGACTGCGGGGCGGATATCGTCACCCCCGAGACCATCGCCAACGTCTCCAAGCTCTTCCGGGAGCACGGCAGCAACATCTGGTTTGAGAAGGAGCCCGCCGACCTTCTCCCCCAGGGCTTTGTCTGCCCCAAGTGCGGCAAGGCCCACTTCACCAAGGAGACCGACATCATGGATGTCTGGTTTGACTCCGGCTCCACCTGGGCCGCCGTGTGTGAGGCCCGGGATTACCTGAAGTACCCCGCCGACCTCTACCTGGAGGGGGGCGACCAGTACCGGGGCTGGTTCCAGTCCTCCATGCTCACCTCCATCGCCTGCAACGGGGTAGCCCCCTATAAGCAGATCGTCACCCACGGCTGGACCGTGGACGGGGAGGGCAAGGTGATGCACAAGTCCCTAGGCAACGCCGTCTCCCCCGACGACGTGCTCAGCCAGTATGGCGCCGACATCCTCCGGCTGTGGGTGGCCTCCGCCGAGTACACCCAGGATATGCGTATCTCCCCCGAGATCCTCAAGCAGCTTTCCCAGGCCTACCTAAAGATCCGCAACACCGCCCGCTACATGCTGGGCAACCTGGTGGGCTTCGACCCGGACGCCCGGGTGGCGCCGGAGAAGATGACCGGCCTGGACCGCTGGGCGGTGGCCCAGCTCGGCCGGCTGGCCCGGACCTGCCGGGAGGCCTACAACAGCTACGACTTCCACATCGCCTACCGGGCCATCTACAACTTCTGCGTGGTGGAAATGTCCAATTTCTACCTGGACATTATCAAGGACCGGCTCTACTGCGGGGATGAGGCGGGCCGCGCCTCCGCCCAGACCGCCCTCTACGCCCTTCTGGACGGCCTGACCCGGCTCATTGCCCCCATCCTGGCCTTCACCAGCGACGAGATCTGGGCCGCCATGCCCCACGGCAAGGAGGACAACGCCGAGAGCGTCCTCCTCAACGATATGCCCGACCTGGATCCCGCCTTCGCCCTGTCCGAGGAGGAGGAAGCTTGCTGGGCCAAGGTCATGGCCCTCCGGGACGACGTGAACAAGGCCCTGGAGCTCTCCCGGGCCGAGGGGGGCGTGAAGAAGAACCAGGACGCCGACCTGGTCCTCACCTTCACCCCTGAGGCATGGAAGGAGTTTGAGGCCCTCCACATGGACGAGGACGACCTGGCCACCATCTGCATCGTCTCCGCTGTCACCCTGGCCCAGGGGGATGGGGAGGGGGTTCCCGGAGAGTTCTTCGAGGGCTTGAAGGTGAAGGTGACCCCCGCCGCCGGAGAGAAGTGTCCCCGGTGCTGGAACCACGACGTTCACATCGGCACGGCGGGACACCATGCCGAGCTGTGCGACCGCTGCGCCCACGTGGTGGAGGGGAAATAAGATCCCCCAAAGGCCCTGGGCAGAGGAAAAAGGAGGCGTCCCCATGAAACTTTTGCTCCATATCTGCTGCGCGCCCTGCTCGGTGGCCTGTATCCAACAGCTTCGGCAGGAGGGTATCGAGCCTGTGGGGTTCTGGTATAACCCCAACATCCACCCCTTCACCGAATACCGTTCCCGGCGGGACTGCCTGCGGGAATATGCCAAGACCATCGGGCTGGAACTGGTGGAGGTGGATGAGTACGGCCTTCGCCCCTTCGTCCAGGCGGTGGCGGCCAACATCGAAAACCGCTGTGGCTACTGCTACGCCGTCCGGCTGAACGAGACCGCCCGCTACGCCGCCCAGCACGGGTTCGACGCCTTCTGTACCACCCTGACCGTAAGCCCCTACCAGAACACCCCCCTGATCTTCGAGACGGGGGAGAAGCTGGGGGCCCAGTATGGGGTGAAATTCGCCCCCTATGACTTCTCCCCCCATTACCGCCAGGGGCAGACCCAGGCCAGGGAGCAGGGGCTCTATATGCAGAAATACTGCGGCTGTGTCTTCAGCGAGGAGGACCGGTACTGCAAAAAGAAGAAAAAGGAGAGGGAGGGGACCTGATCCCCTCCCTCCCGAAAAAAAGGCCCGGGACCGGAGGTTGGATGACCTCCCGGTCCCGGGCTTTTCCTTTTATTCCGTCCAGGCCAGATTGATCCCCGCCCCGGTGAGGCCGGCCTCAGGGTCCACATAGACCCTGGGTCCCTCAAACCCTCCGGTGGCCAGGGCCTCATCCAAAGCCCCGGGGGCTTCCGCTCCCAGGATATACACCTTGTCCGCGTACCGGGCCAAAAGCTGGGCGTTCTGTCCGCTCCGGTCCCCCTCCTCCGAGAGGGCGGCGGCCTCCACCGCCATGGACAGGGTGGTCCCCGTCCCCTCCAGAGCGGCCCGGACCTCCTGATAGAAGGTCTCCACCGCCTCCGTCAGGTTCTCCGGATCGTAGGCCTCCCCGATCTTGATATACTCCAAATGTCCCTTGGTGGGCCAGGCGGAATCCTCCAGCAGGATCTCGTCAAAGCCCAGCCCCGCCAACTCGCCGCAGATCTCGGTCACGTACTGCCGGGCGGCGGGGATAGTAGGATTCATCCACCGCAGATCCCCCTCGTCCCGCCATTTGTAGCCGCTGTTGGTGCGGATGGACAGGCTTCCGTCCACCCGGGGGGCGATGTTGTCCTTAAAACAGGATACCCGGGCGATGGTGTAGGTCTCCCCGCCCGTCAGGGCTTGGATGGCCTCGTTCAGTCCCGGCTCCGCGGCGGAGGCTTTGGCCGAGACCGCCCGGTTCACCGAGGACACATACCCCAGGGTGCCGTCCCCCGCCTTCATGTTGAACAGCAGGGCGTCCCCCCCGGCCTGCTCCATCTGCTCCACCGCGGTGCCGTCGGTGAGGGCGGAGCGAAGCAGGGCCACCGGCGCCATCCCCGGCTGGGGGGTGGGGGTGGGTTCCGGGGTGGGCTGGGCGGTAACGATAACGATATCCTGGCTCTGGATGGGCTCCTGGGGCGGGGCGGATTCCGCCGACTGGAAAAAGGGCAGCTCCAGACGGGCCTGCCCATCGTCGGTGTAGACCATGTACCGCTGCAGCAGGAAGAAGGCGGCCACCGCCAGCAGCAGTACCACCAATAAGATCATGATGAGGACGGTCAGCGCCGTCTGCAGCTTGGTGCGTCCCCGGTAGGTATCATAGCCGTAAGAGGTCCTCACCCTCTCATCTCCCTTTTCCTTTCACTTCAAACAGCCTTTCGCTGCCTCCTCAGCCCTCCTGGGAGGACCGGTCGGCGGTGAGGGCCCGGTCCAACACCTCCAGGGCGTTTGCCACTTCCTCCCGCTCCCCCGGTTCCAGCCTGTCCAAAAGGGAGCTGAAATACTCGTTGACCCCGCTCTTGGCCTTCTCCCGGATCTCCAGGTATTTCTCCGTGGTCTCCACATAGATCACCCGATGATCCAGCTCCGACCGGGTCCGCCGGGCAAGACCCAGCCGCTCCAGCCGGTCCACAATGCCCGAGATGGTGGAGTTGGCGCTGCCCACCTGATCGGCCAGCTTGCTGATGGGCATGGGGCCCTCCGCTCCCATAACGCTAAGTGCCAGGGCCTGGGGGAAGGTCAGGTTCACCTTCCCGAAATGACTCCGGAACTGTTGGGACAGGTGCTGGTTTACCTTCAGATAATTCATCAAAATGCGATCCATAAACCTGGGCTCCTTTTCTGTTTTCTTTGGAATCGTCGAAGGGAGCATATCCTAAAATTTTACTTTCGTCAAGAAATGCGGTGGATAATTCACAAAACGTTTCCAAAATAGTCATAAAGTTTCGGGTCCTATCCAACCCTTACCCCACCGCCGGAGTCTGCATCCGCTGGAGCATGGCGGCCAGCGCCGCCCGGTTGGCGATCCCCTGGGGCTCCAGGGTCCCCTGGTCGTTTCCTTTGAGGATGCCCACCCCTACGGCGTGGCGTACCGCCTCCTCCGCCCAGGGGGAGATGGCCTCCGCGTCCCGAAACAGGCCCAAAGCGCCGCTGGCCAGGGCCTCCTCCTTGTACTGGGCATAGCGGTAGAGGAAGCAGGCCAACTGCTCCTTGGTCACCAGGTCCCTGCCGCCAAAGCTGCCGTCCTCATAGCCCGAGGCCACTCCCGTCACCTTGGCCCAGGCGGCCTGAGGGCCGTACCAGTCCTCCTCCGCATCGGGGAAGGGGTCGGGGATCACCGTTTGGGGGGAGCCCTCCAGCCGCCACAGCACCGTGATCACCGTGGCCCGGGTCACCGGCTCGTAGGGGCCGAAGACTCCGCCCTCCAGACCGGTCATGATCCCCGCCTCAGTCACGGCCTCCACCGCCTCCACGAACCACTCGTCCCCTGTGATATCAGGGTATCCGGCCTCCACGGCCCCGCACAGGCCGGTGGTCAGCGCCAGGGCGCACAGAAGGGAGATCCATCTTTTTTTCACAGCGACCACCTCTTTTCCATACCGCTCCCTCTTCCCCGCCCCCCTGTCCAAAGTCCGGGAAGGGCAAGGGAGAACAGAGAGGAGGGGGGAAACTTCCATTTCAGAATAACCCGAAAATTTTACAAAAGTCTAAATTGCAGCCCGGTTTTTGGCTACAATTTCTTACAATTCTGTAACCTTTTGTTACAAAATAACCTGAACTCCCTCCCCGTCCCAACGGAGAAGATGGCCGGTCATGGCCTCCAGCCGGAACCGGCCTGCGCCGGGCAGATCCACTGTGGCGTCCTGGTCCCCGGCGTTGACGGCGGCCATAAGGGTCTCCCCCCCATAGCTGCGGGAGAGGACCACCACCCGGTCCCGGGCGGCGAGCCACCGGAGATCCCCCTTTCGTAAGGGGGCCAAGGTTTTCCGGGCCTGCCCCAGGGCGGTGAACCAGCTTACGAGCTCCCCGTCCTCCCAGCCCCAGGGGAAGGTCCGGCGGTTGAAGGGATCCTCAAAGCCCTCCATCCCCGCCTCGTCCCCGTAATAGAGGGTGGGGGAGCCGGGGAGGGCGTAGAGGAGAAGGCTGCCCAGCTTCAGTCGGGCCTTGGCCAGGGAGCGCTGGCCCTCGCTGAGGCGGTGGCAGGCCCGCCAGTCCCGGGAGGTGTCCCCCTTCCGGTCGCTGCCCTCCCCCAGGAGGGTGAGGATCCGGGGGGTGTCGTGGGTGCCCAGGGAGTTCATGCCGGAGTAGAAGGCCCAGTGGGGGTAGTT
>JAAWNQ010000022.1 GCA_022799035.1 Oscillospiraceae bacterium | reverse complement strand
AAGGGCAAGCACTACACCATCCACGCCCACAGCGGCGACAAGGTCAAGAAGGGCGACCTGCTCATGGAATTCGACGTGGAGGCCATCGTGGCCGCGGGCTACGATGTCATTACCCCCGTGGTCATCTGCAACAGCGACGATTATTCCGCCATCCGCCCCTTTGCGGACAAGGCGGTGGCTCCGGGAGAGCTGATCCTGGAGCTGGAGAAATAAGCCCCAGATCCCATCCGAAATATCCTTTTTTACCTGCAGGGGCGGCTAACAGCCGCCCCAGGTATTTCTATGCGCTTCTTTGGGAGAGAGCTCCCCGTCTGATATCCCGGCAAGCGCTGTTTTCAGGGCCTTACAGAGGCGGCGGGAGCTGTCGCTGAAGTGTGCCGCATATCCGCAAAGACTTCCCCCAGCTCCATTATTTGCCGCCTTGCGGCAGGAAAGAGGTGTTTCCCATGCAATCCTTCACCTATGTGGTTCAGGATCCTATGGGCATCCATGCCCGCCCCGCAGGGATGCTGGCCAAGGCTGCTATGGCCTACCCATGCGCCGTTACCCTCACCGCCCCCGCCGGCACCGCCGACGCCAAAAGGCTTATGTCCATCATGCGCCTGGCAGTCAAGGCCGGTATGGAGGTCACCGTCTCCTGCGAGGGAGAGCAGGAGGAGGAGGCCGCCGCTGGACTGGAGGCCTTCTTCCAGGAGAACCTGTGATCCCCTGCCCGCTCCCCTTCTGATCCGGAGCGGCGCATAATCCCCATCAAAACAGCCCTGGGGCTGTTTTGCGCCGGACGCCATGGCGTCCGGATCTTCCCCCCGATTCCTCAGCCGTTGTGGGCCAGCGGCTTTGGGATGACATACAGGTTCCAAAATATGTGTGAGAGATTTTGAGGAGGAAATTACATTATGATGAAAAAACTGCAAAAGCTCGGCAAGGCACTGATGCTGCCCGTAGCCGTGCTGCCCATCTGTGGTATCCTGATGGGTCTGGGCTACGCCATCGCCCCCGGCGTTATGGGTGTGCCTGACGCCGCCACCAGCGGCTTCGCCTACACCCTGGGCCTGTTCCTGGTCAAGGCCGGCGGCGCCGTCATTGACAACATGGCCATCCTCTTTGCCATCGGCGTGGGCGTTGGCCTTTCCAAGGACAACGACGGCACCGGCGGCGTGGCCGCTCTGGTGTCCTGGCTGATGATGACCACCCTGGTGGGCGCCGCCGGCGCTATCGCCCCCTCCCTGGTGGAGAATCCCACCTGGGCCGTGGCCTACTCCAAGATCGCCAACCCCTTCATCGGCATCCTGGCCGGCGTCATTGGCGCTTCCTGCTACAATAAGTTCAAGGGCACCAAGCTGCCTGACGTGCTGAGCTTCTTCTCCGGCAAGCGGAGCGTGGCCATCGTCACCGGCGTTGTGTCCATCCTGGTCTCCGCCGTGCTGCTGTTTGCCTGGCCCGTGATCTTCAGCGTGCTGGTGGCCATCGGCAACGCCATCGTCAGCACCGGCCACGTGGGCGTGGGCATCTACGCCTTCCTGAACCGGCTGCTGATCCCCACCGGCCTCCACCACGCCCTGAACAACGTGTTCTGGTTTGACACCATCGGCCTGGGCGACCTGACCGCCTACTGGTTCCCCATGGGCGAGGTCGCTCAGAACGCCACCTGGTCCGTGGGCATGTACATGGCCGGCTTCTTCCCCTGCATGATGTTCGGTATCCCCGGCGCGGCCCTGGCCATGGTCAAGAACGCCAAGACCGACAAGAAGAAGTACGCCATCGGCATCGTGGGCGCCGCCGCCCTGTGCTCCTTCATCTGCGGCGTGACCGAGCCCTTCGAGTTCGCCTTCATGTTCCTGGCCTTCCCCCTGTACGTGGTTTACGCTGTGCTGTACGGCATCTTCGCCGGCATCACCACCTTCTTGGGCTTCCGGGCCGGCTTCATGTTCTCCGCCGGCGCCACCGACCTGCTGTTCTCCGCCTCCCTGCCCGCCCATGCCCAGACCTGGCTCATTCTGCCCCTGGGCATCGCGGCCTTCATCGTCTTCTTCCTGGTGTTTGACATCGCCATCAAGAAGTTCGACCTGAAGACCCCCGGCCGTGAGGACGACGACCAGGACGGCGAGATGAAGATCGAGCTGGCCAACAACGACTACACCGCCATGGCTAAGATCATCCTTGAGGGCCTGGGCGGCAAGGACAACGTGGCCGAGCTGGATCACTGCATCACCCGGCTGCGTCTGGAGGTCAAGGACAACCTGCAGGTGGACGAGAAGAAGATCAAGTCCTCCGGCATCTCCGGCATCATCCGTCCTAGCAAGACCGCCGTTCAGGTGGTTGTCGGCCCCAAGGTCCAGTTCGTCTACGACGAGATGAAGAAGATGATCTGATCCTTTCCCCACGCCTTGCGGCCCACGCTGGGCAAAACAAAAAGGAAAAAAGCCGCCCCTCCGTTTACGGAGGGGCGGCTTTTTTCTTTCTCACATCCAACCTATACCTCCACGGTCAGGCGGTGGACCCGGGAGAAGGTTTGGCCGGAAAGGAGCATTTCCGTTCCCGGACGGCGGGACAGATCGTGACCGGGACCCAGGAAGCCGGTCCAGGGCTCAATACAGACGAAATCTGGGACTCCCTTGGCGCTCCATATAAGCACGTAAGGCCAGTTCCCGGTCTCCACCCGGAGGTGCTTGCCTGTGCCCTTCTCCTCCACCTGGAGCCACTCTGAGGCAAGGCCGGGGAAACAGATACTATCGTTGTCGAAGCTGTGGTGATCCAGGGGGAAGAAATCCCTGTCCCCGGGGGCCTCCGGCTTCTCCCAGCGGATAAGATAGTCCTCCAGAGTCTTCCCCGGGGTGAAGGGGCAGCGCAGTCCCACATGGAATCCGAGCTGGACAGGCATGGGCTTGTCCGAACGGTTCCGGGCGGTGCAGGTGGTCACCAGCATGTTACCCTCCAGGGCGTGGCGGGTATCCAGGGTGAAGGCCCAGGGCCACAGCTTTTCATCCCCGGGCCAGTCCAGACGGAAAGTAAGGCTGGCAGGGGTCTGCTCGGCCAGGGTGTGGTCCAGATCCCGGACAAAACCGTGTTGGGGCAGACCCTCGTACCGTTTTCCCTCAAACTCGTACCAGTTCTCCTCCACCCGTCCGCACCAGGGGAAACAGATGGGAGCCCGGCGGGGCCAGTGCTCCTTCTTGCCGTCCCAGAGCAGAGGGGCGTCGGGGGCAGCCTTTCGCCGCAGGTCCTGAAGCTCCGCTCCGTGGTCGGAGACGGTAAGGGTCAGCAGTTCATTTTCTACCCGGTAGTCCATAGTATCCCTCCTAAAAAATAGATCTCCTGTCTCCATTATATCCCATCCCCGCCCCCACCGCAAGGGAGAAAAGGAGGGGGGCAAGTCCCAAGGACTTGCCCCCCTCCAGCCGAAGGATCCGGCTTAAATTACTTCAGCGCCTCCACGGCGGCCTTTCCGGCCAGCCGGCCGGAGGTGTAGGCCCAGCCCTGGGCCGCGCCGCCATAGGTGACGTACTCCCGCTGCTCACTAAACAGAACGCCCAGGCAGTCGGTGCCCACGGCGTAAAGGCCGTTGATGGGAGTGGCGTTGTCGGAGCCCAGGACCTGCAGACTGGTGTTCACGTCCAGACCGCCCACGGTGGAGTAGATGTAGGACGCGCCCACAAAGGCGTAGAAGGGACCCTTGTCCCCGATCTTCATGGTCAGGTTGCCCGCGTCCTTGCCGAAGTCCTTGTCCTCACCGCCGGCGACGGCGGCATTGTACCGCTTCACGTTGTCGCTGAGGACGGAGGGCTCCATGTTCAGGACCTTGGCCAGCTCCTCCAGGGTGTCGGCCTTGTAGGCGATGCCCCGGTCCACGCACAGGTCGATAAGCTCATAGACCTCAGCGATGGGCTTGCCGGCGTCGATGCCGCCCTGGCAGGTCAGGTCGTCGTTGAAGGAGACGGGCAGACCCCCAGCCTTCACGCTCTGGAAAAAGTCGTCGGACCAGATAGTGTAATACCGGGGGCCGGACTTCCAGGTCTGGAAGGTGCCGGCCTCGTTGGAGAACCGCTCCCCCTTCATGTTCACCTGGAGGCCGTAGGTGGCCCCGGCCAGAGCGTTGGGGAAGTCGTTGAGGGAGTTGCGGCGGGGCAGCTTGGACCAGAAGCCCACGTCGTTCTCGTCGCCCACGATCTCCACGGGATACTCGTGGAGGGTGACAGGGGCTCCCTGGAGGTGGACCATGGGAGGCATCCCGATGTTGTAGGTGCCGGCGCCGATGTCCAGAGCAGACTGGAAGATCTTGCCGTCGTTCTGGGTCATGCCGTACATGAGCCAGGAGCCGTTCAGGGGGTAATACTCGTTGGACAGATACTCCTTCTGAAGCTCGGCGTTGTTGGAAAAGCCGCCGGTGGCGGTGATGACCTTCTTGGCGTTGATGGTGTACTCGGTGCCGTCATAGCCTACGGCCTTCACGCCGGTGACGGTGTTGGTGGCCTGGTCATAGATCAGGTCGGTGGCCTCCACCTCCAGCATGTACTCACCGCCCAACTCCACGTAATCCTCAATGATGGAGTCGAACATCTCGCCGGTCTCCTTCTTCCAGTTGCCGTAACCCTGGCCGGTGTACTGGAACTTGACGCAGAACTTGTCCCGGGAGGTAAAGCCGGGCTGAGGGCCGCCGAAGCCCCAGCCCTGACCCTCGGTGGTGCCCTCGCCGTAGTCAAAGCCGTGGGAGATCAGCCAGTCGATGGTGTTGCCGCTCTCGTTGAAAAACAGGTCCAGCAGGGGCTGCTTGGCGTCCCCCATGGTGAAGTCCTGCCAGTCGGCCATCATCTCGTCGGCGTCCACATAATCCTTGCCGCCATAATAGGTCTCCTGGTAGACAGGGGCGTTGATGCCCATGGTATCGGCGGTAATGCAGGAGGTACCGCCGTACTTGCCCGCCTTGTCGATGGCCAGGACGCTCACCTTGGAGGGATCCTTGCCGTTGGCGGCGTACATGGTCTCGGCGGCGGACATGGCGGCGGCGGTACCGGAGCCGCCCATACCCACCACCAGGACCTCGGTGTCGATAGTCTTCTTGTCATTGACCTTCTGGGGCACGGTGTAGAAGTTCTGGATGGCGGAGTCCTGGCTGCCGCCGGCGGCCAGGGCCTACTTCACAGCGGCCTCGGTAGCCAGCTTGATGCCGGTGCTGGAGCCGGTGGCGCCGGTGATGGCGTCGATCCGGACGGACTGGGCGGCCAGCATACGGGGAACAATGCGCTCCATGGCAGCGGTGACAAAGGGGAAGGTCTCCCCATTCTCGCCCAGCTCGATCTTCTCAATGGCGGTCTCGCTGACGGTGACCTTCACCTCCAGGGGCTGGAGCAGGGAGAAGCCGCTGGCCTGGGCGGTGTAGGTGCCGGGGGCCATCTTCACCTCGCCGACGGGGGCCACGGCGCTGCCTCCGGCCTGGGCCAGGGCGGCGGCGAGGGCGTCCCGGACGGCATTGGAGGTGATGGTGGCGCCGGAGACGCCGTCCACAGCGCCCTTGGCCTTGATCTGGTCAGCCAGAACGGGGAGGGCCGCGCCGCCGGTGGCGGGGGTCTCCTTGTCTCCGGCGACGGTGACATCGGTGACGCCGTTGGCGTCCACGGTGACGGCCAGGGTCACCTCACCGCCAAAGCCCTGGGCCGAGGCGGTATAGGTTCCGGGGGTGTAGCCGACAGCGGGCAGGGTGATGTTCTCCCCCACCAGTTTGGCTGTGGTGGGATCGTTCTTGTCCCACTCCACCTGAAGACCCAGCAGTTCGCTCAAATAGCGCAGGGGGACATAGGTGGCCCCGTCGTAGGCGAAAACCTCGCCGGGGGCGGGGGTGACCTCTTGACCGTTGACGGTCAGGGTCATGGGAGTGACGGAGATGGTCTTCTCCGTCCCGGCGGCCAGGGCCACCGTTCCCAGGACCATGGCGCAGGCCAGGGCCAGGGCTGTGATGCGTTTTCTCATGTTAACTTCCTCCTTATAATTGCATTGCCGATCTCCTCTCTTGACCGGCAATGCTAAGGCCATGATGACTCTTTCACAAGCCCTCGTCACGGCAATTACTACTTTTCCCCGAAGTATCTAAAAAGAGGGGACTCTTTTCAGTCATTTCACCGAAAAGAGTCCCCTCTTTAGAGATGGCTGCCGGGACCGGTCCGGGGTCCCCCGCCTTCTCAATACCGGGCCAGAAATTGCCGGGTGCGCTCCTCCCGGGGGGTCTCGATGACCTCCCGGGCGCTGCCCTGCTCCACGATAAGGCCGCCGTCCATAAAGATGACCTGATCGGCCACATCCCGGGCGAAGGCCATCTCATGGGTGACGATGATCATGGTGGTCTTTTGCTCAGCCAGGGAGCGGATCACCTTTAAGACCTCCCCGGTAAGCTCCGGGTCCAGGGCGGAGGTGGGCTCGTCAAAGCAGAGTACGTCGGGGTGAAGGGCCAGGGCCCGGGCGATGGCTACCCGCTGCTGCTGGCCGCCGGAGAGCTGGTGGGGGTAGTGGCCCGCCCGGTCGGCCAGACCCATCCGGTCCAAAAGCTCCAGACCCTGGGTCTCTATGGCGGACCATCTGCTTTTATCCTTTTCCCGCAGCTTTCCCGCCAGGGTCACATTCTCCAGGGCGGTATACTGGGGAAACAGGTTAAAGTTCTGGAACACCAGACCGAAGTGGAGCCGCTTTTGCCGGATAGCCTCCTCGCTGAGGGCGGCCTTGTTATCCGCGTCAAAGAGGACCTCGTCCCGGACTGTTATAACGCCCCGGTCGGGGGTCTCCAGAAAGTTCAGACACCGGAGAAGGGTGGTCTTGCCACTGCCTGAGGAGCCGATGATGGCCAGGGCCTTTCCCTCCTCCAGGGAGAAGGAGATATCCTCCAAGACCTTGGTGGCGCCAAAATGCTTTTCAATATTTCTTACTTCCAAAATCGCCATATCGCCCACCCCCTTAACGGAAATAGTCCAGTTTTTTCTCCAGCTTCCCCAGCAGGAGTGTGACCACCCCATTGAACACCAGGTAGTAGACACCCGTGAAAAACAGGGGCCAGAGAAGCCCTGAGTAACCGTGGGAGGTCTTCATAAAGGCCTGCCCCGCCCAGATGACCTCCTGGAAGGAGATGATCCGGGCCAGAGAGGTATCCTTCACAAGGGTGATGATCTCGTTGGACATGGGGGGTACGATCCGCTTGACCATCTGGAGGAGGGTCACCTTGAAAAAGATCTCCCCCCTGGTCATACCCAGGACCAGCCCCGCCTCCTGCTGACCTGCGGGAACCCCCTGGATCCCTCCCCGATAGATCTCGGAAAAGTAGCAGGCATAGTTGATGATGAAGGCGATGGCGGCGGCCAGGAAGCGGCCGGGCTCCCCGGTACCCCAGGGGGAATAGCCCAGGAGCTTACCGGGGATGTAGTAGAGAATGATAAGCTGGAGCATCAGGGGAGTACCCCGGATGACCCAGATCACCAGTCTGGTCACCGCCTGAATGGGCCGGAACCCGGCCAACACTCTGTGGCAGGCCCCCCAAGGCCCCGGAGCGGCGTATGCCTCCCTCCCGGCCAGAAGGCGGAAGGGCTGCCAGGAGTTCATGGAGCCGAAGGAGACCACCAGCCCCAGGGGAATGGCCCCCAAAAGGGTGACGGCAAAGAGTTTAAGGGTCTGCAGGAAGCCCTGGTTCAGGGCGCCTACCACGGTTAGAAACATGGGGTCACTTCCTCTGAATTTGATCTGCCGCTGTCTTTTTCCATGGGCGCCTGACGACCCCGGCACGCCCTGCTGGACGCGCCGGGGTCGCCGCGCCCCGTAAAAGGCGGCGCTTTTCTTTGAAAATCTTACTTCTGCTCAATGAGCTTGTCGCCGATGCCGTAAGTATCCGCAATGGCCTGCATGGTACCGTCCGCGTAGGCCGCCTTGAAGTAATCGTTCAGAGCCTGGGCCAGGTCGCTGCCCTTGCGGAAGCCCACGCCGTACTCCTCGGAGTTCAGCTCCACCGTGTAGGTCAGGTCGGCGTAGCTGGTACCCTCCCCCACGGTGGCGGCGGCCATCAGGTAGTCGATAACGGCGGCCTCGGCGGTACCCGAGGAGACCTCCAGCAGAGCGGTGGCCTGGTCCTGGACCGGGGTGTAGGACACCCCCAGGGCCTCCACCTGCTCCATCCCTGCCGAGCCGTTCTCCACAGCGAACTGGAGCCCCTTCACGCTGTCCACCGTCTGATAATCGGCGGCCTTGGCGGCGGGGACGATGACCACCTGGGCGTTGTTGAAGTAGGGGTTGGAACAGGCCATGGCCGCCTTCACGTCGTCGGTGAGGGTCATACCGTTCCACACCACGTCGATGGTCTTGCCCTCCAGCTCGGAGATCTTGTTGTCCCAGTCGATGATCTGGAACTGGGCGGTGACCCCCAGACTCTCGGCAAACGCCTTGGCCAGATCGGCGTCAAAGCCGATCCATTCTCCGTTCTGATCGGTATAGTCCATGGGTTCAAACTCGGTGATCCCCACCACCAGCTTACCCTGGGCCTTTACGTAGTCAAGATCGCTGTCCCCGGTGGCCTTCTTGCCGCCGCAGGCGGTGAGGGTCAGGGCTACGGCCGCGGCCAGGGTCAAAGTCATCATCTTTTTCATGGTTGGTTCCTCCTGTGATTTCAGTTTGGCTGGGCTGTCGCCCCTTTCACTTTAGTATACTAACACGCTAATGTAAAAATGTAAAGAGAAATTTTCGATTTTTTCAAAAAATTTTTTTGCCGGCCCGCCCTCCAAAAACCACCTGGAATAGAAGCCGGGAAATTCCATATCTTATAGGCAGAATTTCAACAAAATGGAGGCACCGCCATGAAAAAATATCTTGCGGCCCTGCTGGCCGTCAGTCTTTGCGTTATGCCCGTCCAGGGAGCCGTCACCGGCAGTCCTGATGTGGACGCGAAAGCCGCCCTCCTTATGGAGAAGGAGACGGGAGAGATCCTCTTTGAATACAACGCCCACGACAAGCTGGAGCCTGCCAGCGTCACCAAGGTGATGACCCTCCTTCTGGTGATGGAGGCCATAGACGGAGGTCTTCTCTCCAAGGAGGATACGGTGCAGGTCTCCACCCGGGCCGCCTCCATGGGGGGAAGTCAGGTCTATTTGAAGGAGGGGGAGGTCATGAGCGTCCATGACCTTCTCAAGGCCGTCACCGTAGCCTCGGGCAACGACGCTTCGGTGGCTTTGGCGGAACATCTTGCCGGCAGTGAGTCCGCCTTTGTAGAGCGGATGAACCAGCGGGCTCACGAGTTGGGAATGGCGGACACCACCTTTCTCAACTGCACCGGCCTGCCCGCCCCGGGACACCTCACCTCGGCCCACGATATCGCCCTGATGAGCCGGGAGCTGATCCTGAACCATCCCTCCATCCGGGAATACACCACCATCTGGATGGACTCCCTTCGGGAGGGGGCCTTCCAGCTTGCCAACACCAACAAGCTCATCCGCTTCTATGAGGGGGCCACAGGACTGAAAACCGGCTCCACCGACGCCGCCGGGTTTTGCATCTCGGCCACCGCGGAGCGGGACGGGATGGAGCTTATCGCTGTGATCCTGAAGTCCACCACCGGGGATACCCGCACCGCCACGGCAAAATCCATGCTGGACTTCGGCTTTGCCAACTACACCGTATTGGAGGCCAAGCCCTCCCAGGCTCTGCCCCCGGTGGAGGTCCTGCTGGGAGAGCAGGAGTATGTCCAACCCGTCCTCTCCCAAGGAGGCCGGATCCTGGTGGAGAAAGCCCAGGTCAACAGCGTGGAGACCTCCATCAGCCTCTGTTCCAATGTGGAGGCCCCTGTGGAGGAGGGACAGAAGCTGGGGGAGCTGACCGTGACGGTGGAGGGGCAGGTAAAGGAGACCATCGACATCGTCTCCGCCCAGGAGGTGGGACGGCTGACCACCTTCGGGATCTTCCGGGATCTGCTTCAGGAATTCTTTATGGCAAAATGATGGAAGGGGACGGTTTTTTGACCGTCCCCTCCTTTCTGCCTGTTGCCTGTTCTCCTCCCCTGTGCTAAAATGGGGCTGTCATCCACCATGTCCCCAGGGGGATCCCCCCTGGAAAGGAGTCTTTTCCATGCCCTTTATCAGTGTTTTTGATGTGATCGGGCCCAACATGATCGGGCCCTCCAGCTCCCACACGGCGGGGGCGGCGGCCATCGGACGGCTGACCCATAAAATGCTCCCCCCTCCCATCCGGGAGGTGGAGTTCACCCTTTACGGCTCCTTTGCCAAGACCTACCGGGGCCACGGCACCGACCGGGCCCTGCTGGGAGGCGTGTTGGGCTTCACCCCCGACGACCCCCGGATCCGGGACTCCTTCCGGCTGGCCCAGGAGGAGGACGTGGCCTATTCCTTCCGCCTGGACCACACCGACGGGGATATCCACCCCAACACAGTGGACATCCGTCTGAAAAACAGGGCAGGCCAGGAGCAGACCCTCCGAGGAGAGTCCCTTGGGGGCGGCAAGGTCCGCATCACCCGCATCAACGGCGTGGAGGTGGACTTCTCCGGGGAGTACAGCGCCGTCATCGTGGTACAGCAGGACCGCCCCGGCGTGGTGGCCCACATCACCAAGGCCATCAGCGACCTGGGGGTCAATATCGCCTTTATGCGGCTTTACCGGGACGCCAAAGGGCTTACCGCCTACACCATCGTGGAGTCGGACCAGCGGCTGCCCGAGGACATCATTCAAGCCCTTGGAGCCAATCCCCATGTCCACGACGTAATGCTGATCCAGCCCTGAGAGGAGGAACCCCTATGGATTTCAAAAGTGGAGCCGAGCTGCTGGCCCTTTGCGAAAAGGAAGATCTACCCATCTCCCAGGTCATGCTCCGGCGGGAGGCGGAACTGGGGGAATCCTCCCCGGAGGAGCTCCGCCACCGGATGGGCCGGGCTTTGGAGATCATGACCGAAGCCGCCGGAACCCCCCTGGTAAAGCCGGGCCGGTCTATGGGAGGGCTTATCGGCGGGGAGGCCAAGCGGGTGTTTGACCATCTGCCCCAGAGTCTCTGCGGGCCGGTCCTCAGCCGGGCCGCCGCCTACGCCATGGCGGTTTTGGAGGTCAGCTCCTCCATGGGGCTTATCGTGGCCGCTCCCACCGCCGGCTCCGCCGGGGTGGTGCCAGGGGTCCTGCTGGCCCTCCGGGACGAGAGGGGGTTCTCTCAGAACCGGCTCACAGATGCCCTGTTCAACGCCGGGGCGGTAGGTTACCTGGCCATGCGAAACGCCACCGTAGCCGGGGCGGTGGGGGGCTGTCAGGCCGAGGTGGGGGTAGCCGCCGCCATGGCGGCCTCCGCCGCGGTGGAGCTGTTGGGGGGCTCCCCCCGGCAGAGCCTGGACGCCGCCTCCACGGTGCTGATGAATATGCTGGGACTGGTCTGCGACCCGGTGGGGGGACTGGTGGAGTATCCCTGCCAGAACCGGAACGCCGCAGGGGTGGCCAACGCCCTGATGGGGGCGGAGCTGGCCCTCAGCGGAGTCCCCCAGCTTATCCCCTTTGACGAGATGCTCTCAACCATGTACGCCGTGGGCCGGCGGCTTCCCGCCGAGCTGCGGGAGACCGCCCTGGGGGGCTGTGCCGCCACCCCCTCCGCCTGCGCCGCCTGCGGGGGAAAATGAGAAAATCTTTTCAAAAAAGGATGGGCGTCCAACCGGACGCCCATCCTTTTTAATGGAAATTTCCTATTCAAATTCAATGATATCTCTCAACCGTGATGGCGTCTTCTCCAAACCTTCCAAAGCAAAGTCCCCGTACGGCGTACGAAGACGGTTGGCAGCCGTTTTATAGATAAAAAAGGCGACCCGGCAGGGATACACGTCCTCCTTTGGCTCCTTATAGGTATCACAGATCTTTTCTGTTCCACTGCTATTGAGGTACTGCTCCATATAGGCGCATTGCCAGTCTGATTCTTTCACGCCGTCCTCAGGAGCAACGATCCCGCTCCAATCAATTTCCGAGGGGCGCACATTCAACACCATCTCAATAAGATACCATTCATCATTAAAATGATGGCATCTATAAAAATCGACACAGCCCACACAAGCCCCTCCCGCCATATAAGTCGGATCAAGGTCCCTGTCTCCGCTTTTATAGCCAATTATCCCGCATAAACGGCCACAGGGTTACAGGAAAAACTGAAATACACAGAAAGCCCCGTAGATCACCAGGAGGGTCACCCCCTGCCAGCGGCTCAGCCTTCCCCGGACCAGGGCGGGAAGGGTCAGGAAGGCCATGACCGCCAGCATCAGAGGCATGTCCACCACCAGGGAGGCGTTATAGCCGGCGATGGTCTTCTCCGCCGGGATGCTGAAGGGGGCCAGGGTCACCGACAGGCCGCTGACCAGCACCAGATTAAAGAGGTTTGCCCCGATCACATTGCCCAGGGACAGGGCCCCATGGCCCTTCACCAGGGAGGTGACGGCGGTGACCAGCTCGGGAAGGCTGGTCCCCAAAGCCACAAAGGTGAGGGCGATCACCGACTCGGGGACCCCCAGGGCCTGGGCGATGACGGTGCCGTTGTCCACCAGCAGGTCGGCCCCCACGGCGATGAAGGCCGCCCCCGCCACCAGACCCAGAAGGCATTTCCAAAGGGGGCCCTCCGGGGTCTCCTCCCTTTCAAATACCTTTGGAGCCCTCAGGGCCTGCCGGACCAAAACCACCATGTAGACAAGAAAGATCCCCAATAGCTCCAGTCCCACCAGCCGGGTAAACTCCCCGGTGGAGTAGGCCACATAGACGTAGACCGCCGCCGCCACAAAAAAGAAGACCACAGGGGTCAGAAAGCTTCTCCGCTCCACCTTGCTGGGGCGCACCGCCACAGTGATGGCGGCGATAAGGGCGGTGTTGCAGATGATGGAGCCCACGGCGTTTCCGTAGGCCATCTCCCCGTGGCCCGCCAGGGCGGAGGTGGTGGACACCATCACCTCGGGCAGGGTAGTGCCGATGGACACCACCGTAGCCCCGATAAGCAGCTCCGGGACTCCAAACCGGTGAGCGATCCCCGAGGCCCCTTCCACAAACCAGTCCCCTCCCTTGATGAGCAGCAGCAATCCCAGTGCGAACAGCAGTACAGGTCCTACCATTTTCATCTTCCTTTCCATAAAAAAACTCAGGCTTGGCCCAAAGGACCACACCTGAGTTATCTTTCCCAAAAAGGAAGTCCCATGTATGGCCTTTCAGCCCTACATGAGTCTCGCGACCAAAAGCAAGCCAGGCCGCTTTCACAGCCGGGATTGTTGACTTGCCCACGCGCAGGGATACGCGCTCGCTACTCCCTCATATCGTGAGAGGAACTATACCATGATTTGGACCGCTTGTCAAGCCCGTCCTCCCACTTCCCCAAGACAGAAAAACTCCCCCGGCGAACCGGGGGAGTTTGTGCTCTTACTTTCTGCCGCCGCGGCGGCTGCCCTTCCGCTCGTTCATGTGAAGCTCGGACAGCTTACTGTCGGAGGAGGCCATAAACTGCTTCAGCTTATCCTCAAAGGTAACGGGTTCAGCGGCCTTCTTGGGGCCGGCAAAGCCTACCGGGCGGGGCGGGCGGGACCCCTCGGGACGGGGGGGCGGGTCCTGGGCCTTCTTGATGGACAGATTGACCCGGCCGCTGTCATCGATGCCGATGACCTTGACCTTGACCTCCTGTCCCTCCTGCAGATGGTCCTTCACGTCGTTCACATAGGTGTACGCGATCTCTGAAATATGTACCAAACCTGACTTGCCTTCCGGCAGCGAGACAAAGGCCCCAAACTTCGTGATGCCCGTGACCTTGCCTTCCAAAACAGAACCTACGCCAAACTCCATAGAACCCTATTGTCCTCCCCTGAAAAATTTTTCCTTTTTACGGCCCCACACAAAGCCGTTAATCGGTAAATATGATGACCTTCTCCCCAGGAGAGGCCAGACCCAGCTCATCCCGGGCGATGTCGGCCTGCCGGTCGGGATCGCCGCTGTGATCGATGGCGTCCCGCAGGTCGGCGTTGACCTGTGTCTGCCGGGCTACCTGAAGCTCCAGATCCCTCTGCTCCTCCTGGGCCTGGGCGATCTGCTCCCGAAGTCCCAGCAGGCTGACGGCCGAAGCAATGAGAAGGGTGAGGATCACCAGCTTGGTCAGCAGTCCCGCCTTTTTTATCTGCACCTCCGCCGCCTCCCTTCCCCCGGGTCTCCCGGTCCAGCGCTCCAATGGTTCGATATATTTTATACCATTTCAGCCCATAATGGAAGGTCTTTTTTGCATTTTCCAAAAATTTTTTCCAGAGGTTTTTCAGCCATCTCACCGGGAGGAGGGCAAGCCCCCCCAAAAAAGCCAGCAGATCGGCCAAACGGTTTCCCAAAAAGAGGGCCGGGGCGCTCAGGAGCAGAAAATAGCACACTCCGCCCAGCCCCACCCCCAGCATGAGATAGACCCGCACTACCCCATCCCCCGCCGCCACGGTGTAAGCAAACAGGGCTGCCACCGTCAACGGCCAGTAGGCAAGATCCAGGGTGTTCCCCAAAAGCCGCAGGGGGATGCGGCCCCGGATCAGGCGGAACAGGTCATATACCAGCCCCAGGACTCCCCCCAGGGCCATGGCGCCCAAAAAGGCCATCCCCTGGCCCGAGACCGAGACCCCCATGGCTCACCCCAGCAGGCGGGAGAGAAAACCTCCCCGGCTCCGGCGGTCCTCCTCGTAGGTGAGGGACTCCACCATCCCCTCCACCTTCAGATCGCCCCCGTCCAGACTCAGCTTCTCAATATGGAGCCCCTCCCCCCGGACGATAAGCACCCCCTGGGCAGTGACCATGACGATGGTGTTCTCGTCAAAGCTCTCCACCTCCTCCACGCCGGAGATGGTAAGCCGTTCCCGGTCTTCCAGGATCAGGTGATGGCCCGCGGGCCGCAAGTCTTCATAGGGCATGATACCCCCGCCTTTCCATATAGTTGGTGATACCACTATATGGGACAAAGGGTCCCGTTATGCTTCCCCCCGCCTCAGACTCCGGCAAAGGGCCGGGGCCGCCGCGGCCACCACCGCCACCTTCAGGGTGTCTCCGGGAAGATAGATAAGAAGACCGGTCTTCACGATGGTCCACACGGAGAGTCCCTTCTCCATATAGAGATTCAGGATCATCCCCATATAGGGCACACCGATAAGATACATTACCGCCAGCCCCGCGATACAGGCCGGCACCACCCGCTTCACCTCTCCCCTCTCCCCCGCCAAAAGGCCGGTGAGCGCGGCGGCGGGAATGATGCCCAGCAGGAAGCCAAAGCTGGGCTGGAACACATAGCCCAAACCGCCCCCCTGGGTGAAAATGGGCAGGCCCAGCAGACCCAACGCCACATAGACGGCCTGGGAGGCGGCCCCCCACCTCCAGCCCAGCAGCACCCCCGCCAGGACGGTAAACATATCCTGTAAGGTGAAGGACATCGCCCCCAAGGGAAAGCGTATAAAGGCCCCCACAGCCGTCAGGGCCGCCATCACCCCGGCCTGGGCCAACATTCTGGTATTTGTTTTCACTGCTGTAAACCTTCTTTCTTATTTGGTTTACAGGAAGGATACCACACTTTCCCGCTATTGTAAACTATTATTTCATTCCTGTTGACAAGTTTTTTAGAATGGGGTAAAGTGAAAGAAAAACGACAGAGGTGAGCCTATGCTGAAAGACCACGTTCTCCGTCTGCTGTCCTCGGCCTCAGAACCCCTCTCCGGCCAAGGTATGAGCAAGACCCTGGGGGTAAGCCGGGCGGCGGTATGGAAGGCCATGGAGTCCCTCCGGGCCGAAGGCTACGTCATCCACTCCCGGCCCGGTCTGGGATACCGGCTTCTCTCCGCCCCGGACCTGCTCTCCCCCGGGGAGCTGCTCCAACCCGGGCAGGCCGTGGGAAACCGGGTGGTGTGCCTGCCCGTCACCGACTCCACCAACAACGAATGCAAACGCCTTGCCGCCCAAGGGGCGGAGAGTGGTCTGGTGGTCATCGCCGGGGAGCAGACCGGAGGCAAGGGCCGCCGGGGCCGCTCCTTCCAGTCCCTGCCGGGAAAGGGCCTTTATCTCTCCGTTCTCCTGCGGCCCCAGGTTTCCCTTCAGGAGGTCAGCCAGCTCACCGCCTGGTGCGCCGTGGCGGTATGCCGGGCGGTGGATTCCCTCACCGGCCTTTCCTGCCGGATCAAGTGGGTCAACGACCCCCTTCTGGAGGGGAAAAAGCTATGCGGCATTCTCTGTGAGCTGGGGGTGGATGACGACGGGCGGCTGGACTATGTGGTAGCGGGAATGGGGATCAATGTAAGCCAGACAGCGGAGGATTTCGGTCCGGAGCTGAGCCGGATCGCCACCTCCCTGGGCCAGCACATGGCCGCCGTCCCCCGCCGGTCGGAGGTTGCCGCCGCCCTGATCCGGGAACTGAATACCCTCTGGGCGTCCTTCCCCGCCGAAAAGGCCCCTTATCTGGAGGAATACCGCCGCCGCTGTATCACCACAGGCCATGAGGTACGGCTTCTCCAGGCGAAGGGGGAGCGAACCGCCTTTGCCGAGAGGATCAACGAGGACTTTACCCTCCATGTCCGCCTCCCGGACGGGTCGGAGGAGGATGTGTTCTCCGGGGAGGCCTCGGTGCGGGGCATAGAGGGCTATGCCTGAAAAACAAAAGCAAAAGGCTAAAAGCCAAGACCATTCTTTCCCGAGGAAAGTTTGCTCTCGCTTTTAGCCTTTTGTTTTCAGCCCTTCGCTTTCGAGTGTTCCTCCCGCCAGGCGTCAAACTCCTTGCCCTCCTCCAGGATACCCTGGTGAAGCTGAACGGCGGGGTTTTCCCGGGCCAGCAGATCCATCAGCTCCCGGCCCGCCTCCTCCTTGACCTCCGCTGTGGCCATCACATCGTTCTTGTTCAGAAGGGCCAGGTTCAAGCTCCGGACGCGTTTTTTATTCACGTAGTAATACCAGTGGTAAAGGCTGGCTCCCACGATATCCTGCCGTTTCAGGACGATGCTGCGGGTATCCCCCAGCCAGATATAGTCCCGGGTCAGGAGCCCGTCCTTCTGCCCCGACATGGCGGCGGACACCTTGCCCGCCAGGTGGAGCACAAAGCTGTCCGACTGCAGGGCCTGCCGGTCAAACTCCCGAAGCTCGTCCTGGGTAAGGCCGCTGCTTTTGGCCGCCTTTTTCAGCACGTCGGCCGCCCCGTCCCTGATGTGCCGGATGGCAATCACCAGGCCAAACAGGCACAGGGCCAGCACCGCCCCCACAACGGCCATAAAAATGAGTCCCACCTTTACCGACTCCTCATTTCCCTGTCCGCTGTGATACCGCACCAAAGAGACCATCCACAGGATCAACGCGGTCAGGGCTGCGGATACCACCCCCGACATCACCGCCAGGATCATATTTCCCCGCCGGCTTTCTTTGGCGGCCTTTTCAAAAAAGGATCCTTGGGGATAATATTTTTCCCGATACGCCTCATCCATTTTTTCTATGCAAGCCTTCATATTCCTCTCTCCCATAAGTAAAATCTTGGTACAGCCCCATTATAATACTCCCCCCGGCGGAACTCAAGCCCATATTGCAATCCGGGACAAATCGTACTATAATGTCTCACAGTCTCGACCACCAAAAGGAAAGGAGATTTTTCCGTGCTTCTATTGGATCTGTTTCTCACCTTTGCCAAAATAGGCGGCATGACCTTTGGAGGCGGCTACGCCATGCTGCCCATCCTCCAGCGGGAGATCGTGGAGAAGAAAAAATGGGCCACCGAGGACCAGTTGGCCGACTACTACGCCGTTGGCCAGTGCACCCCCGGGATCATCGCCGTCAATACCGCCACCTTTGTGGGCTCCAACCAGGGGGGGATCCCTGGAGGGATCGTCGCCACCCTGGGGGTGGTCTTCCCCTCCGTCCTCATCATCCTGGCTATCGCCGCCTTCCTCAGCGGCTTCATGCACCTGGAGGCGGTGGCCCACGCTTTCAACGGCGTCCGGGCCGGCGTGGTGGCCCTCATTTTGGTGAGCGTCATCAAGCTTTTCAAGGGGGCTGTGAAGGATTGGCCCACCCGGATCATTTATATGGCGGTGCTGGCCCTGGCTGCTGCCGGGAACTTTGTCACCCTGCCCGCCTCCACCTCCGCCGGAGTGGCGGCGGTGTGGGGTGTGGTCACCTCCCCGGTGTTCTTGGTCATCCTCTCCGGGGTGATCGGCCTTGTCATCCGGATGGCGAAGGGAGGGCTGAAGGCATGATCTACCTTCGTCTGTTCTTTGAGTTCTGCCGGGTCGGCCTGTTCTCAGTAGGCGGCGGCCTCGCCACCATCCCCTTCCTCACCGACCTGGGGGAACGCACCGGCTGGTTCACCCCCGGCCAGCTTGCCGACATGATCGCCATCTCCGAATCCACCCCCGGTCCCATGGGGGTCAACATGGCTACCTACGTGGGCTTCACCAGCGGCGGTATCCTGGGGGGCGTGGTCTCCACCCTGGGACTCATCTTCCCCTCCATCATCGTCATTCTTGTCATCGCCCGGTTTTTGCAGAAATTCCGCCAGTCCAAGGTGGTGGACGGCGTGTTCTACGGGCTTCGGGCGGCCTCGGTGGCCCTGATCACCGCCGCCATGCTTCAGGTGGCCCGGATCGCCCTCCTCCGCCCCGCCCAGGGCCCGGAGAGCGCCTTCACCAGCTACCCCAACTGGCCCCCCATCGCCCTGGCGGTGGTGATCTTCGTATGTGTGAAGTTCACCCCCCTGAAAAAGGTCCACCCCATCTTTTTCATCATTGCCTCGGCCATAGTGGGCGTGGTGTTCTCGTTCTGAATCATTCCGAAAAGCAAAAGCGGACCGCATGGAAGCGGTCCGCTTTCATTTTTCCGGGCTGAACTTAAGCAAAAGGTAAGGCTCAATTTCCAACACTGTAGCAATATTAAACAGCAATTCGAGAGACAGTCCCCGGTCCATATTAGGAGCCTCAACTGAGGCAAGGTGCTGACGGCTGATACCCAATTCCTCGGCCAACTGCTCTTGAGAAAAGCCCCGGAGTCTTCTGTAATATCCGATTGCATAGTATAAATCCTGCCTTTTTGCAAAATTATCAAATTTTTGAGCCATACCAAATCACCTCACTATCAGTCTATCGAAAGGTGATGGCAATTGGAATAATTTGCTCAACGTCTATTGACGTATTATTCACGTCAATATATAATATAAACACGTCAATCGACGTTACTAGTTTTTATAAATTGAGGAGGTAGGCTACAATGAGCAAATTCATTGTTCAAAGAATTGACAGTCACTCAGGTGAAATTTTAGATGAAATGGTCGATGAAATGGAATTTAATACTTACAAAGAAACTGAGGAGTATAGTCTGACCTGTGCAGGTGATTTCGCCACTGGTGCCGAAGTCTTAGAGCTCGCTGGCCGAGATTTTACAAACCCAGATGATGTTGATTTCGTTGTGGAGGAGGTTGTCTAACTTGCCTACCTGTGAATGGTGCGGAGAAGACTTTGAACTGTCAGATGCTGAGAGTGAATTTGATGGTGATATGCGGTTTTTATCTTATGAGCATATACGAAAAAGTCTATGTGGAAGTTGTGCTATACAAGCAATAGAAGACGAAGTTGACGGCGTATATTTTGAAACCTGTGAAAAATGCGGAAAGATATTTGATTTTATCATAGATAGTAGTAAGTTCCTAAACAAAAGTAACGGTGTGGATCTTCAGGATTGTTGGGATAATCTAATACTCTGTTGCGATTGCGCTCTGGATAACATTGGATAACAGTTGAAAAGGAGAAAGCAAAGTGAAACATCTACATATCGGTATAAATCCCCGATTAATTCTTGTCATTTCAATCTGCATAATGCTGGTTTCTATTGGTGCTCCACCTTCATCGGCCTGGGAGAGTTCCCCACAGATCAATGCAGTCAACATATTTATTAATGATTTAGAAATGGCAGTTTCTGGTGAAAGCATCGAAATTGAAACTGACAATACCCAACATATCATTCCCGCCAGTTTGCTCTATGGAAATGTCTTGTATCTACCCCTTCCTCTGCTACTTGAAAGTGGAATGAACATTAATTTTCCTGAAGATTCTCAAGGTGAGAAAAATCTCACAGTAGAAATAATGGACATGGATTATACCCTTGCTGAACCTATATATCCCCGTGTTCAAAATGATATAGCAATTTCTTTAGATATGTTGACTAACTTTTTTAACATTACTATAAACGAAAAACAATTTGCACTGGTGGATACAAATATAGAGTTTCAGGGAGATTCTATCCCCTCCATTATCTGGAAGGAAAATATGATGTACTTTCCCATAGAACCTATTCTCCAAGTTCTTGAAATTAATTCATATTGGGACGACAACCCATTAACATTTATAATTGGAGAGTTGGGTCAAAAGGAAAAGGTTATTGGTATTGAAAACTTCAAAAAGAGGAATCGCTATATTTCCGGTCAATTTGCGGATGTACCTTCCGACACATGGTTCACAGATCAGGTCAAGGCTGCTTTTGAATACGGTCTGATGGTCGGCACAAATGATTCTTCGTTCAATCCCAGTGGAAATATCTCCATCGCGGAAGCCATTACAATCGCTTCCAGACTGCATAGCACATATTACGCAAATGATTACGAATTTCAAGAGCAAACTCCTTGGTATCAACCTTATGTAGATTATGCATTAGAAAAAGAACTTATTGAGGGATCCTATATGACCTATGATACTCCTATTTCCCGCAGTGAGTTTGCCTATATTATCGTAAATACTTTCCCCCTACCTATGATAAATGAAATTGAAGATAGTGCAATTCCTGATATCACTGCCGAAAGTGATTATTATGAAGCAGTCTATCTTTTATATCGGGCAGGAATTATTTCTGGAACAGATTCCATCGGTACCTTTAACCCAAATGCAAATATCTCACGAGCTGAGGTCTCTGTAATCCTTAGCAGTATGGTGAATGAAAGTTTAAGAAAGCAATTTACCATGACAGCTCCCATTTTCCCAGTTTCCATTTCTTTGCCAATGATGTGCACAGTTTTAATAGATGACACTTGGACCATACCTGTAACAATTGAACCTGCTAATGCCAATCGTGGAACAGAACTTACTTGGACATCCAATTTTACTGATTTTGTTGAGATTGATAATAATGGAACCGTGACTGGAAAACAATCAGGCCTTGCTACCATAACCGCCACCACCGGAAATGGTGTAAGTGCTCAATGCTACGTATCCGTTGATTCTCAAGACTTCTTAGACTACTTTTGGGCAGAATCCGCTGCAAAAACCTTGCAAAAGAGTCTAAAATTTCCTGACACTCTTCAAATTTATAATATCTGGGCTAATACTGTCCCATCAAAAGATGGTACATACAAAATTCAGAGAATTGCTATATATTATAGTGCTATGAATTCTTTGGGCCTTCAAAAAAGAGGAAGTTATACAGTTTTAGTTAATCTAAATACTTTTCATCACTTAGCTGATGATTTTGAAGATTCCATCCCCACTGTGTATACTTCTGACCGAGTTATTGATGTTGACAAAGTCTTGGCAGAATTAGATTAGTTAAAAGAAGAAAAGTCCTCCGTTTCCAGTTGGAAACGGAGGATTTTTCTTCTTTTACTTCTTACTTCGCGTAATCCACAGCCTTGGTCTCCCGGATCACATTGACCTTGATCTGACCGGGGTATTCCATCTCGTCCTCGATCTTCTTGGCCACATCCCGGGCCAGCAGGATCATCTGATCCTCGCTGATCTTATCGGGCTCCACCATAATGCGGATCTCCCGGCCCGCCTGGATGGCAAAGCACTTCTCCACCCCGGCGAAGCTGGAGCCGATGCCCTCCAGGGTCTCCAGCCGCTTGATGTAGTTCTCCAGGTTCTCCCTTCTCGCCCCAGGCCGGGCGGCGGAGACCGCGTCGGCGGCCTGGACCAGCACCGCCACCAAGGTCTTTGGCTCCACATCGTTGTGGTGGGCCTCGATGGCGTGGATGACCTCCTCACTCTCATGGTACTTCCGGGCCAACTCCACACCGATAGCCACGTGGGAGACCCCTTCGATCTCATGGTCGATGGCCTTGCCCAGGTCGTGGAGCAGGCCCGCCCGCTTGGCGGTGTTCACGTCCACCCCCAGCTCTGCGGCCATGAGCCCCGCCAGATGGGCCACCTCCAGGGAGTGGTTGAGAATGTTCTGTCCGTAGCTGGTGCGGTACTTCATCCGGCCCAGCAGCTTCACAAGCTCGGGGTGGAGGCCGTGAACGTTGGCCTCAAATACCGCCCGCTCGCCCTCGGCCTTGATGGTGGCATCCACCTCCCGCTTGGCCTTCTCCACCATCTCCTCAATACGGGCGGGGTGGATACGTCCGTCCTGGATCAGCCGCTCCAGGGCGATCCGGGCGATCTCCCGGCGCACCGGCTCAAAGCAGGACACGGTGATGGCCTCGGGGGTGTCGTCGATGATCAGGTCCACCCCGGTAAGGGTCTCCAGAGTGCGGATATTCCGGCCCTCCCGGCCGATGATCCGGCCCTTCATGTCGTCGGAGGGCAGGGGCACCACGCTGACGGTAGCCTCGGCCACATGGTCGGCGGCGCACCGCTGGATGGCGAGGGAGATGATCTCCCGGGCCATGCTGTCGGCGTCCTCCTTATAGCGGATCTCCGCCTCCTTGAGCTTGGCGGCGGACTCGTGGATGACCTCGGCCTCCAACTGGCTTACCAGCATGTCCTTGGCCTCCTCGGCGGTCATGCCGGAGATCCGCTCCAGCTCGGCCATCTCCTTGGCCTTGAGCCCCTCGATCTCCTCCTTGGTCTGCTCCAGCTCGGCAAGCTTGTTCTGGAGGCTCTCCTCCTTCTTCTCCAGGTTCTCGGTCTTCTTGTCCAGGTTCTCCTCCTTCTGCTGAAGGCGGTTCTCCTGCTTCTGGATATCGCTGCGGCGCTCCTTCTCCTCCTTCTCCCACTCGTTGCGGGCGGTGAGGACCACCTCCTTGGCCTCCACGGCGGCCTCCCGCCGCTTGCTCTCGGCGGTCTTGATGGCCTCGTTCAGGATCCGTTTGGCCTCCTCCTCGGCGGAGCCCAGCTTCTTTTCCGATACGTTCTTACGGTACACACTGTCGGCCAGAACGCCCACCAGCAGGGCCGCCACGCCGACGATCACACATAGCAGATTGAATTCCATATCGTGCTTTTACACCTCCATTTTATTTTTAAGTGGGACAAATCCCATAAGTAAGGGAGGGCACGTCCCGCGCCTCCCTAAAATGCACCGTTTATATTTTAAGTCTCAACCGCTTTTCTGTCAAGGTATTTCCGATGGGAAAGGAGATTTGCTTGCGCTTTTTTTGTTTCTATGCTACCATAAGCAAAAAGGAAGAGGATTTCCGGAGGACTTTTTATGGGAAATGAGATCAAGACCCTTGCCGACCTGAACTCCCCAAAATATTGGGATATCAAGGGTATGACCCGGGAGGAGCTGTACCGCTCCTTCCAGACCCTGGACGAGAAGATGAACATTATCTACCAGTTCGTCCTGGGCTACAACGACTATATCAACATGCGCCACAACTACACCTCCGAGGTGGAGCTCACCATGCTGGAGGCCCACGTCCTCACCGACATCTGCGACCACCCCGGCTCCACGGTGACCGGTCTGGCCGCCGCCTGGGACCGGTCGGTAAGCGCCACCAGCCAGACGGTGCGGCGGCTCATGGCCAAGGAGCTGGTCACCCGGGAGAACGCCCCGGACAACGGCAAGGTCTTCTACCTCCACCCCACGGAGAAGGGCCTCCGAGCCTCCGACCAGCACAAGCGGTACGACGTGGAGGACACCGTCAAGACGGTGAAGACCCTGCTCCACGGACTGTCCTTTGAGGAGATCGAGACCATGTTCCAGGCTCTGGAGCGGTATGTGGAGCTGCTGAGGAAAGGCGAAGAGAAAAGCAAATAACCAGAAGGCAATGAGGAGGGCGGCCTTGCCGCCCTCCCTTTTATATATTATAGACAAAAATCTCCTCTCAACTTTGTCTTAACATACAAAGATAAACAAAAGTCTTGCGGTCTCATACTGTTTGTGGTATAAATAGTTAAGTCCTTAAATTATTTTGTGGGTTATTCTTTTTGTCAACTTGTGAAATAAAAGCGGGCCCGCTCTTATTTCAGGCACTACAAATAGAAAAAGGAGGAATTTTTGTGGAAGAAAAAGGGAAGAAGTTGGGGCTACTCAATTTGATAGGGCTATGTATCGGCGGTGGCATCGGTACCGGCATCTTTATTATGATGGGCTCTGGCATTGCTTACGGTGGCCGTTCCATTGTGCTGGTGTGTAGCCTTGGTTGTGTCTATATGCTGTTGGCCTTCTGGAACTCTCTGGCGTTCGGTTCCATGTTCGTACTGCCCGGCGGCGACTACGCTGCCCGATCTATGGTCTTCCCCCCGTTACTCACCGGCGTGTCGGCCTGGTTCCAAATCGCATCCGCCTTTGTGCTGGCGGGCCACTCCTTGGCCATCACACAGTTTGTGGAACAGCTATGGCCTCAGGTCAGTAATTTCCGGACCCCGTTTTCAGTGCTGGTTTTGACGTTGGGGTTTGTGTGCACAATCCGCGGCACCCGGGTGTTAACTCTGATCGAGAATCTAATCACCGCCGCATTGATTGTATCTTTGAGCATGTTTATTCTGTTCGGCGTTCCCCAGGTGAATCCAGTCAGCTTCTTTTCCAACGCGGACGGCGGATTTTGGCGCGGCGGTTTCGGCGGCTTCATGGCTTCTTTGTCGATGATGTCCTTTGCCTGCATGGGCACTTCCGCCATGATCTCCATGGGCGGTGTCACCAAAAACCCCAAGCGCAACATTCCCCTGGCCTCGATCCTCGCCACTGCCGTCGTTGCCGTGGTCTACGCATTGATGGGCTATGTGGGTAGCGGTATCCTGCCTTATGAGCAAGTGGCGCACCAGAATATCAGCGTCACTGCTCAGGCGATCCTGCCCCGCGGACTGTATGTGTTTTTTGTAATGGGCGGCGGTATCTGCGCCGTGGCCTCCACTATGCTGGGGGTTATGGCCTATCTCCGCACCCCGATTCTGCGGGTAGCAGAGGATGGCTGGCTGCCCTCCGTCTTCACCAGGATCACAAAGGATGGCTATCCCTGGGTGATGTATCTGGTGCTGTATGCTGTCAGCCTGATCCCCTTGGTGACCGGCCTGGATATCGAAGGTGTCGTCGGCAACACTATGATCCCCACCATGATCCTGAATATTTTCATGAATCTCTACTGTCTGCGACTGCCCAAGCTGTATCCGGAGCTGTGGGAAAAGCGTGGCCTTCGCTTCCCGAAATGGCTCTGGAATATTTGCTCGGTGGCCGGTAGCGTTTTTGGCATTATGATTATATATAACCTGTTCATCAACCTGAACCCCAGAGCTGCCGCTCTGTGCGTAGGTGAAATCGCGGTAACGCTCCTACTCCCCTTTATCACCTTGAAGATGAAGTGGGTCTCACCCGATGTTCTGGCCGCCCGTAAACAGGAAACTATTCAGCGCGCTCTGGTCGACTCTGAGACAGAGGGCTAACCGAAGGAGATTTTCGCTATGAAATACGATTTTACGTCCATTATTGACCGTCAGGGTAAGGATGCGTTGGCAATTGATTCGGCGGGAAAAAAGATATGGGGCAACGAGCCGGATCTACCCAAGGAGGGTTTCGACTTTATACCCATGTGGGTGGCAGATATGAACTTTGCCACTGCGCCCACTGTCACCGAAGCCATCATCAAGCGGGCCCAGCATCCGTTGTTTGGATATTTTTTCCCTACGGAGGAATACTACGACAGTATCATTCGCTGGCAGACCCAACGTAACAGACATAAGGATTTGAAAAAGGAATACATCGGCTATGAAAACGGCGTCCATGGTTGCGTCACCAGTGCAGTGGAGATCTTCTCCTCCCCGGGAGATAAAATTTTGCTGCACAGCCCCGTCTATGTGGGCTTTGCTGGAGACGTAGAGGGGCTGGGCCGCACCTCAATCTATAGTCCTCTGAAGCTGGATGCGCAAGGGGTCTGGCGTATGGACTACGAGGACATGGACGCCAAGCTGAAGGCCAACAACATCCATCTGGCTATCTTCTGCTCGCCCCATAATCCCACCGGCCGGGTCTGGGAGCGGTGGGAGTTGGAAAAAGCTATGGAGGTTTTTGAGGCCAACCAGTGTGTCGTCATCTCCGATGAGATCTGGGCGGACATCACCTTCCAGGGCCATCAGCATATTCCCACCCAGATGACCAACGAGTGGGCACGAGAGAACACAGTAGCAGTCTACGCTCCTTCCAAAACCTTCAATCTGGCCGGTCTTATCGGCTCTTACCACATCATCTACAATAAGGCTCTCCGGGATCGGGTGGTCGCTAAAGCCTATAACACCCACTACAATGAAATGAACGTGTTTTCCATGCACGCCCTTCTGGGGGCTTACAGCCCGGAGGGCGAGACCTGGACGGAAGAACTGCTTCAGGTCCTGGAAGGCAATTCCAGATACGCCTACGAGTACGTCAGGGATCATTTTAATGGCGTCAGTGCCGCCATGCCCCAGGGTACCTATATGATCTTCTTAGACTGTACAGAATATTGCAGTCGAACCGGCAAGAGCCTGGATGAACTCATCAAAGCCGGTTGGGACGTAGGTGTGGGCTGGCAGGATGGGCGTAGGTTCCACGGTCCCTGCCATATCCGTATGAACCTAGCCTCCCCCCTCTCCCGTGTTCAGGAGGCTCTCGACCGGCTGGACAAGTACGTCTTCAACGCCTGATTCCTCTTTGCTATCTCTCTTCCCTTTTGTGACTGGCCCCCCGGAGTTAATGCCTCCGGGGGGCCTCCTTTTTGCATTTATGGAGACTTTTTGTAAAGGATACTTCCCAAATCAAACATTTTGTGGTAATATGGGAGCAGTAAAAAAAGGAGGGTCCCTTTCATGAATGAGAAACTTACCCCCCGTCAGCTCACCCTCATCGGCTCCATGCTCTTCGGCCTGTTTTTTGGGGCGGGCAACCTGATCTTCCCCCTGATCCTGGGAGCCAAAGCGGGAAGCAATTTGCCCGCCGCCCTGCTGGGCCTCCTCATCACTGCCGTGGGTATTCCCCTCCTGGGGGTCATGTCCATCGGTATCTCCCGCAGCGAGGGCCTTCTGGACCTGTCGGGCCGGGTGTCCCCCACCTTCCGGGTACTGTTCACCTGCGCCCTCTACCTCACCATCGGGCCCCTCTTTGCCATCCCCCGGTGCGCCGCCACCAGCTTCACCATCGGTCTGCTCCCCTTCGCTGGGGACCGGGTGGGACTGTGGCAGCTTATTTTCTCCGTTTTCTTCTTCGGGGCAGTGTTGTTCTTCTCCCTGAAGCCCTCCAAGATCTTGGATTCCGTGGGGAAATTCCTGAACCCGGCCTTTCTCCTGTTCCTGGGGATCATGCTGGTCACCGCCCTCGTCCGCCCCGTACAGACGGCGGCCTCCGTCCCCCCCACCGGGGACTATGTGGCCTCCGCCTTCTCCTCCGGCTTCCTCCAGGGCTATGACACCCTGGACGCCCTTGCCAGCCTTGCCTTCGGTATCATCGTTATCCGCTCGGTCCGCCAGCTTGGGATCACCGAGCCGGGCCGGGTGGCCGTGAGCACGGTGAGATCCGGCGCGGTGAGCATGGCCCTTATGGCCCTGATTTACGCCGCCACCGCCCTGGTGGGTGCCCAGAGCTACGGGCTCTACGCCGACCGGCTCAGCGACGCCTCCTTCACCGGGGGCGACGCCTTCGCCCTCATCGCCCGCCACTATTTTGGCCCGGCCGGGGCCCTCATCCTGGCGGTCACGGTGACCCTATGCTGCATGAAGACCGCCGTGGGTCTGGTCACCTCCTGCTCCGAGACCTTCGAGGAGATGTTCCCCGGCAGGCTGAAGTACCCCCAGTGGGCGGTACTGTTCAGCGTGGCCTCCCTCCTGATCTCCAATATCGGCCTGAGCCAGATCATCACCTTCTCCGCCCCGGTACTCTATTTCCTCTACCCCCTGGCCATCGTCCTCATCCTTCTGGGGCTTTTCGGCAACCTGTTTGGTCACTCCCGGCGGATCTACCAGTGGACCATGGTCTTCACCTGGGCCGCGGCGGTGCTGGAGCTTTTCCGGGTGGTGGAGGTCCCCGCCGTCACCACCCTGGCAAGCCGGATCCTCCCCCTGTATTCCTACGGTCTGGGCTGGGTGCTCCCGGCGGCGGCAGGCTTCCTCATCGGCCTGTGCCTGGAGAAAGGCAAAAAAGCATAAACTCCTCCAAAAAGAAGCGGATGGCCCTTCGGCCATCCGCTTCTTCCGTCTCAGTCCGTCCGCACCGCCGCGGGATAGACCTTGTTCATCCGCTCATCTCCATAGTGCTTATCCAGGTACTCCTCCACCCCGTTCTGGGGCGGCAGCCCTTGGCTTCGTGTCTCCAGCCGGGCCAGGGCCAGCGTACTCACCCCCATATCCAGAACAAAGAAGACCACCAGGACCCAGGTCAGGGGCCTTCCCCACCTCCTGGGGATCCGCTCAATCAGCCCGGAGAGCTTGGGATAGCACCACCGGACCCAGGCCACCGCAGCGATCCCCCAGAAGAAGCAGTACAGCAGGTTCACCCGCCCCGCCAGATTGAAAGGAATGTGGCTGTAATCCCAGAACACCACCCCGAAAACCAGCTCGGTGAACACACTGCACAGATACTCATAGGCGCCCCCCAGCAGGGTCCCCGCCCAAAAGAGGAAGCTGTCCGACCGGTCCCGGTAGCGGTGAAGCAGCAGGCTGGCCATCGCCATAGCCAGCCCCCAAACGATGGAGAAGGGGCCCCACACCACGCTGGACCGGCTCATCCATACCCCGGCGGTGAGCCGGCAGAAGATAGTCTCCACCACATCCCCCAGAAAGGCCCCAATGAGGAACAGCCAAAACAGCTTATAAAAGCCGCAGCCGGAGGCAAAGGCAGCGGTCCTCTCCCGCTCCTTCCGAAACTCCGCCTTGGGATGGGCCTTTTGGATCCGTCCCTCCGTCTTTTTCAGTACCCAGGTCCCCAGCCGTACCGACACCGCCCCCAGCCGGGTGCTCAGCTCCTCCACCTTGGGCATCCGGTGAAGCGTCCCCGCCAGGGTCAGCCAGGTGGCCAGCACGTCCAGCCCCAGGATCCCCAGCAGTACCCAAAGCAGGATATGAGCCACCGTAGTGGGAATCAGCTCCCCCACCCAGCCCAGGGCCGGAATGAGCCACTTCACCGCCACCACGCCCATAACGCCCCACAGCGCCGAGGAGCTAAAGCACACATACCCGTCCAGGTTCCATTTTCTGTCCGAGTAGTCCCACCACCGGGTCCCTGTCAGCTTGAACAGCCAATGCCCCGCCAGCCACTCGGCCACAGTGGCGTAGATGGCGCTGCCCAAAAACAGGAACAGCCAATTCTCCGCCAGATCGCACAGGGCGACGCTGATGACCACCCCCGCCGCGCCGTACACCACACAAATAGGCCCGAACAGCAGGCTCCAGTCCACATACCGCCGCTGCCGGACGGCGGCCACCGCCGTCTCCAGCAGCCACCCCAAAAAGGAGTAGCAGAAAAACAGCCACACAAGCCGGTAAAAGGTTTCCATTGAGTTCTCCCCTCCAAAAAATAACAAGGGGGCGGGGGCACGCCCCCGCCCTTTGCCCTATTTCTTTCTCTCTCCCCGGCGGGAGACGCCCCCTTACAGAAACTGGGGCACCTTGGGCAGGGAGTCATCCTCCTCCACCCACTCCTTCTCCACGTCCACCACCCGGTATTCCGTGGGGGTGTCCCGGATCACCAGCCGGGTGATCCCCGCATTGATGATAAGCCTGCGGCACATGGAGCAGGAGGTGGAGCCGGGGATCAGCTCCCCCGTCTTCGGGTCCCGGCACACCATATAGAGGGTGGCCCCCAGGGTCTCGCTCCGGGCCGCCGAGATAATGGCGTTTGCCTCGGCGTGAACACTGCGGCACAGCTCATACCGCTCTCCCGAGGGGATTTGCATGGCCTCCCGGGTACAGTAGCCCAGGTCGGCGCAGTTCTTCCGTCCCCGGGGGGCGCCGTTGTAGCCGGTGGAGATGATCTCGTCATGCTGAACTATGATGGCCCCATAGCACCGCCGAAGGCAGGTGGAACGCTCCAGCGCGGCCTGGGCAATGTCCAGATAATAATTTTCCTTGTCGATACGGCCCATAGGTCACCCTCCCTTTCTTGGGTACAGTATACCTGTTTTTTCGACCTCTGACAAGTCCCAACTTTTTCTCCCTCCTCTCCCCCATGATCGTTCATACTTTGTTTACGTTTTCTTTCTTGACCTTCCCCCTTCAAACGATTATCATATATCATATAGAAACATACGCCGGTACGGGGGTGAAGATATGAGCTGGCTGAGAAGGATGATGGCGGGCCGTTACGGCTCCGACCAGTTGGGCATGGCCCTGATCGTCCTCTACGGCGTTCTTTACCTTCTATCCGCCCTGTTCCGCAGCCGCCTGCTGGATCTTCTCTCCCTGCTGGTCATCCTCTGGGCCTTCTACCGCATGTTCTCCCGCCAACTGGCCCGCCGCCGGGAGGAAAACGCCCGCTTTTTAGAGGCCGCGGGCCCCCTGATCCGCAAATATAACGTAAGCCGGTGCCGCCGCCGGGACAAGGACCACCGTTACTTCAAATGCCCCAACTGCGGCCAGCAGCTCCGTGTCCCCAGGGGCAAGGGCAAGATCTCCATCACCTGCCGAAGCTGCGGCGTCAGCTTTGAGGAGAAAACCTAAAAACTCAAAAACCAGGCCGGTACGCTGTGTACCGCCTGGTTTTTTTATCCCTTTTTTCACTTCCCCACACAGAACCGCTCAAAGATGCGGGCGGTCACATCCTCCCTCACGCTCCGCCCTGTCAGCTCTCCCAGAGCCCCCAGGGCCTCCTCCACATCGGTGAGCAGGGCGTCGGGGGTCACTCCGGCCCCCAGGGCCTCCCCGGCCCGCCGGACGCTCTCCAGAGCCCTCTCCGCCGCCTGGGCCTGCCGGGCATTGGTGAGAAGGTCCCCTCCGGTCTCCGCCGGGTCCTGGGGAAAGGCGGCGGAGACCAGCTCTCCCAGTTCCTCCAGCCCCGCCCCGGTCTTCGCGGATACCGGTGCCGCCCCCGTGATATCCAGCTCCTCCGTCCACTCCAGCAACCGGGGCAGATCGGTCTTATTCTCCACAATGATGGTGGGCGCCAGGGAGACCGCCTCCCGGAGCAGCGCCACATCCTCCTCCGTGGCGGGCCGGGACATATCCAACACCACAAAGATCAGCCCCGCCCCCTCCATGGCGGCACGGGAGCGCTCCACCCCCAGCCTTTCCACCGGGTCCCCCGTCTCCCGAAGGCCCGCGGTGTCGATCAGCCGCAGCAGTACGCCCCCCAAAACGCATTTCTCCTCCACCGTGTCCCGGGTGGTGCCGGGAATGTCGGTGACGATGGCCCGCTCATAGCCCACCAGGGCGTTGAGCAGGGTGGACTTGCCCACATTGGGCCTCCCCACGATGGCGCAGGGGACCCCCTCCCGCACCACCCGACCCCGGGAATAGGTGGACAGAAGGGCGTCCAGCTCCCCCTCCGCTCCTCCAAGGGCCGTCCTCACGGTCTCCACGGTGAAGGGATCCAGATCCTCCTCCGGGTAATCCAGCACCGCATGGAAATGGGCCATCACGTCCACCAGGGCATCATAGATCCCCTCCACCCGCCGGCTGAGGGCTCCCCCAAGCTGTCCCGCCGCCGCCCGGACTCCGGCGGGAGTCTCGGCGTCGATCAGGTCCATCACCGCCTCGGCCTGGGCCAGGTCCAGCCTCCCGTTGAGAAAGGCCCGCTTTGTAAACTCTCCCGGTCCCGCCTGCCGGACCCCCTGGGCAAAAAGGGCCTCCAAGGCCATGGTCAGCACCATGGGAGATCCGTGGCATTGAAGCTCCGCCGTCTCCTCCCCGGTATAGCTGCTCCCCGCCGGAGACCAGAAGGCCAGGATCCGGTCCGCCTCCCGGCCCTCCCGGTCCACCAGGGCGCCGTATACCAGCTTCCGGGGCTCATGCTCTCCCAACGCCCTCCCGTCCATGGCCCGGAACACAGCCCCGGCCCGCTCCGCCGCCCCTTTTCCCGACAGCCGCACGATCCCCACTCCGCTTCTTCCTGGGGCCGTAGCGATGGCCACGATCAGCTCTCCCTCCATAGTTCTCTCCCCCAAAAATTCGTTGATTCTGACTGTGAAATTTTACTTGACGTTTTTTATGTAAACCACTTTTGCATACTTTTCTCTTGCGGTGTTGACATAATCACGTGTGGAAAAGCCTGTGGACAATGTGGAAAACCTTGGGGTTTCTCACTTTGTCATTTTTTGTAACTTTTTGCGGTATGAATATTATTTTGAATAATACTTGCCAAAAAATATCCAGTCCCCGTTATAGGTCAACCACCCATCCTCTCCAGCCGTCCGGCGATGACCCGGGCTACCTTCACCCCGGAGGCCCCCGCCTGGGCCAGTCCCCGGGTGACCCCCGCCCCGTCGCCGATGGCGAAGAAGCCGGGCAGCTCGGTCTCCAGCTCGGAGCTCAGGGAAAGCCTGGAGGAGTAGAACTTCACCTCCGCCCCATAGAGCAGGGTGTCATAGTTGGCCGTCCCCGGCGCCAGCTTATCCAGCTGATAGATCATCTCAATGATGTCGTCCAGCTGCCGCTTGGGGAGGGCCAGACTCAGATCCCCCGGCACCGCCGCGGTGAGGGTGGGCCGGGTGAAGGACTTGCCCAGCCGGTGCTCGTTGGTGCGGATCCCCGCCACCAGATCCCCGAACCGCTGCACCAGAACACCCCCCGCCAGCATATTGGACAGGGAGGCGATGTGCTTGCCGTACCGGTAGGGCTCGTTGAAGGGCTCGGTAAACCGGTTGGACACCAGCAGGGCGAAGTTGGTGTTTTTGCTCTGGAGAGCCGGGTCGGCGTAGGAGTGGCCGTTCACCGTGTTGATCCCCTCCACGTTCTCCGCCACCACGTGCCCGTAGGGGTTCATGCAGAAGGTCCGCACCTGATCCCCGTACCCCTTGGTCCGGTAGACCAGCTTGGACTCGTACACCACGTCGGTGATGTGCTCAAACACCTGGGCGGGCAGCTCCACCCGCACCCCGATGTCCACCTGGTTGTTGATAAGCTTGATCCCCAGCCCCTGGCACTCCTTGGCGAACCACTCCGCCCCGGACCGCCCCGGTCCGGCGATGAGCCACCGGCAGTCCACCTCGTCGCCCCCCTTCAGGGTCAGCCGGTAGCCCTCCTCCACCCGCTCGATGTGCTCCACCTCGGCCCCAAACCGGAACTGGGCCCGCTCCCGCAGGTCCTCATAGATATTCTGCAATATCCGCAGATTATTCTCCGTCCCCAGGTGCTTGCACCGGGCCTGGAGCAGATGGAGGTCAAACTCCAGCGCCCGCTTGGCCAAAGCCTTGGCCGCCGGGCTCTCGGTGGAGTAGACCTGGGTGGTGGCCCCGTGGTGAACGTTGATCTCGTCCACATACCCGATAAGCCCCATCACCTCCTCCTCATCCATGAAGTCGGTGAGCCACCCCCCGAAGGCGGTGGTAAAATTGAACTTCCCGTCGGAGAAGGCCCCCGCCCCTCCGAACCCGCACATGGTCCCGCATACCGGGCACTGTACGCACTCCTTCACCTTCCCCGCCACAATGGGGCAGTTCCGGGTATAGATATCCTGTCCCTTCTCCAGCACCAGCACCTTCCGGTCCGGGCAGAGCCTGGTCAGCTCATAGGCGGCGTAGATCCCCGCCTCTCCGCTTCCAATGATCGCCACGTCCACATTCTGTCTCATACCTGTTCTCCTTTGATGGAATTCGCATTTCTATGCACCCCATTCTACCACACTTCCCCCCCAAACACAAACCCCCGCAAAAAAAGGAAACCGGAGGCCCATACCTCCGGTTCCCTGATTTCCAGACTCTTACTTCTCCTCAAAACCCTCGCAGAAATTCTTCAGCATCTGGGCCGCCTCCGCCCGGGAGGTCTCCCCCTGGGGATCCAGCAGTCCGTTCTCCTTGCCGCTGAGGAGCTTGGCCCCAACAGCCCAGACCATATCCTCCTGGGCCCAGTCAGAGACCAGGGTCTTGTCGTTGTAGTACTCCATGTTCCCCTTGGCCGTCTTGTCATAGCCCTTGAAGGCGGCGTACCGGCTCAGGATGACGGCCGTCTCCTCCCGGGTAATGATCCCCTCGGGCCGGAAGGTCCCGTCCTCGTACCCCTTCACCACTCCGTTCTCAGCGGCCCAGTTCACCGCCCCGGTGTACCAGACCCCCTCCGCCACGTCGGAGAAGGCGGCGCCCGCGGCCTCCGGCTCCCCCTCCAGCCGGTGGAGAATGGTCACGATCATCCCCCGGGTGGTGGCCGTCTGGGGATCAAAGAGAGTCCCCTCCTCGTTGGTGCCCTTCATCATGTCCCGCTCGTAGACAAACCGCACCGCCTCCAGGAACCAATCCCCCTCCGCCACATCGGCAAAGGGCAGGGCCATAGCCAACGGCACCTCAGGCTCCTCCAGCTCCTCCTCAGGCTGAGCCGGCCGGGAGCTGGAACCGGAACCAGAGCCAGAACCGGAGCCAGATCCGCCGCCCGTAGATCCGCCGGACCCGGCCTGGGTCACCGTAACAGTGCAGGAGGCCGTCACCGCCCCCAGGCTGGCCGTGATGGTAGCGGTTCCCGCCCCCACGCCGGTCACAACGCCACTCTCGCTCACAGTGGCCACAGCGGCCTTATCCGTGCTCCAAACCACCGTTCCCCCCATGGTGCTGGAGGCAGCCGTCAGGGCCGTAGTGCTCCCCGCCTCCACGCTCACCGTATCGGGACTCAGGGTCAGGCTCTTCTCCATGGCCTCGGTGGTGTAGTAGGAGGCCACAGGCGCAACCCCGATCAGCTTTCCCTCACCAGGGGCCCCGCCTCCCCAGTAGCACTGGTTCACGTCGGCCTTCTTCCCCTCGGCCAGCCCCGTCAGCTTGATATACTCCTCAGGGAGGTTATCACTGATAAAGCTGTTCTCGGTCAGATCCAGATCACATTCAAAGTCAGACAGCCGCATAGCCCGCCCGTCAGTGCGATCCACAGGCTTGGCGGCCCAGTTCTCAAACACGTTCTCCGAGATAACGGCGGAGGTAGCCACCTGTCCCTTGCTGTCCTTCCCCGTAATGGTCAGGGCGTTCATGGCGCTGTTGCGGAACTCATTCCCCGTCACCACCAGCCCGCCGCAGACCGTGGCGTAAACCGCTCCGCCGCTGCCCGTACCGCAGTCGGTAAACACGTTGCCCGTAACGGTCAGGTTATTCAACGCGTTATCGGCGTTGTTGATGTGGACAGCGTAGATGGTATCCGTCCCGGACGGCGTCCCGGTAAAGGTATTGTCCCGAATGGTCAACCCGCCCATCTTGTCCAGCCCGGTGGTCTTTCCCCAGGTCACCAGCATGATCCTGGTATTCTCAAAAGCCAGATTTTCGATGGTCACCTGGGCGCCCTCGGGCATCTCGCCTGCGGCAAAGTCCATCTTGCCGCTCAGCACAGGCTTGCTCTCCCCCTGGCTGGTCAGGGTAAT
>JAAWNQ010000021.1 GCA_022799035.1 Oscillospiraceae bacterium | reverse complement strand
TCCCCAATTTTAATAAAATCTTCATCAAACCTTCCCCCCTTCTTCCCTTTCCCCTGCTATCCTAAGTCAAAATCGACCCGAAAGGAGCCCCCCTATGAAACGCCTTCCCGCCCTTCTCCTCACCCTCTCCCTCCTCCTCACCCCCGCCCTGGCCGCGGAGAGCCCCGACCCACGCCAGGAGGATCTGGATTTCCTCTGCTCCGCCCTCCAGGAGCTCCACCCCGGCTTCCATTCCCTGGCCGGATCCTCCTTCGCCCACAAAAAGGCGGAGCTCCAGGCCCGTCTCCCCGCCCTCTCCGACCAGGACTTTGCCCTGGAGCTCCAGAGCCTTATCGCCCTCCTGGGGGACTCCCACACCACCGCTAACCTCTCTCCCGTCCTGAATTCCTCCCCCCTCTATCCCTTCGTCCTGGACTTCTACGACGGCTCCTGGATCCTCACCGCCGCCCCGGCGGAGCAGAAGGCCCTCCTGGGCCGGGCCGTCACCGCCCTGAACGGAATCCCGATGGAGGAGGTGGTGGAGGGTATGTCCGCCCTGGTCAGCGCCGACAACCCGGTAAAGCTCCGCCGTCAGGCCCGCCAGCTCCTCATATCCCAGACTATCCTGTGTTACCTGGGTCTGGCGGAGGAGGGAGCCCCCCTGACCCTCACCCTCCGGGATCACGCCACCCTGACCCTGGAATCCCTGACCCCCGAGGCTTACGCCGCCCTGGACGCCAATGCCGTGGCCCGTCTGGAGCTCCCCGCCGCCCCCACCTCCCAGCGGCGCAAGACGGCCTATTTCGCCCAGCCCCTCTCGGAGAAGGCCTACTACATCCAGTATAACACCTGTCAGGAAGATCCGGAGGATCCCATGGAGGTCTTCGCCGCCCGGGTTGCGGCGGACTGGGCGGCCGGGGACTACGATGTCCTCCTCATCGACCTGCGCTATAACGGCGGCGGCTCCGACGGGGTGCTCTACCCCATTCTGGAGTGGACCTCCTCCCTCATTCAGCAGGGCAAAACGGTCTACTGCCTCATCGGGGAGGCCACCTTCTCCTCCGCCATCATCAACGCCGTGGAGCTCAAGGAGCTGGGGGCGGTACTGGCCGGCTCCCCCACCAGCGGCAGCGCCGACCACTACGGCTCCACCCGGTCCTTCTCCCTGCCCAATTCCGGTATCCGGGTGAACTGCTCCACCAAGTTCATCGACCTTGAGACCCTTTTTGAGGCCGGGCTGGGCCTGGGCGTGGAGAGCCTAAAGCCCGACCTTCCTGTGAACCAGACCCTCTCCGACGCCCTGGCAGGCCGGGATACCCTGGTGGAGACCATCCTGGCCCTGGAGGCCCCCTATGACCTCCCCGCCGATCCCGACGCCCCCCTGACCCGCGGCGGCCTGGCCCGGCTCCTGTGGGCCGCCTCCGGCTCTCCAGAGGCCGGGGAATGCCCCTTTGAGGATGTCTTCCCCCTCTCCCCCTCCCTCTCCGCCATCGCCTGGTGCGCCGAAAAGGGCGTGGTCCTGGGAGATGAAAACGCCGCCTTCTCCCCCACCCGCCCCGTCACCCTTCAGGAGGCGGCAGTGATGCTCTACCGCCGGGCTGGCTCCCCCGCCGCCGCTCCCCACGGGGCCTCCGCCCCTTGGGCGGCCCAGGCCATGGGCTGGCTGGCGGAGCAGGGCCTCATCCCCCAAGGGCTTGTCCCCTCCTCCCCCCTCACCCAGGCCCAGGGGGCGGCTCTCCTGTCCGGCCTCATCTGAGAAACACCCGCCGGGGCGCGTCTTGCCCTCCGGCGGGTTTTCTGTTACAATGGAGCTGCTTCAAACAAGCAAAAAGGAGGCCGTCCCATGTCCCTGCCCAAACTCGTCGTCATCCTGGGTCCCACCGCCTGCGGCAAAAGCGGGCTGGGTGTGGCTCTGGCAAAAAAATACGGCGGAGAGATCGTCTCCGCCGACTCCCGGCAGGTCTACCGGGGCCTTGACCTGGGCACCGGCAAGATCACCCCCCAGGAGATGGAGGGGGTCCCCCATCACCTTCTGGACGTGGCCGACCCCGGGGAGCAGTATTCCGTGGCCCGGTTCCAGCCCATGGCCTACGAGGCCATTGACGGTATCCTGAGCCGGGGAAAGCTCCCCTTCCTGGTGGGCGGCACGGGGCTCTATGTCCGCTCCGTGGCGGAGGGCTATGTGTTCCATGAGGCCCCTCCCGACCCCGCCCTGCGCTCCGAGCTGGAGGCCCTGCCCACCGAGGCCCTCCGGGACCGTCTTACCGCCGCGGGGGTGGAGCTGGATGCGGACTGCTATAATAACCGCCCCCGGCTGGTGCGGCTCATAGAAAAGCGCCAGAACGGTGAGGACCCCCACGCCGAGGCGGAGCGGGACCCCCGCTACGATGTCCTCACCCTGGGCGTAAGCTACCCCCGGGAGACGGTCTGCCGGCGCATCAACCGGCGTCTCCTGGCCCGTTTGGACGCGGGTATGATAGAGGAGGTAGCCAACCTCCGGAAAAATGGCGTCAGCGACGAATTTCTGGAGGGCCTTGGCCTGGAATACCGCTACATCCTCCACCACCTCACCGGGGAAATTCCCACTGAGGAGGCCCTCATCCAGGAGCTGGGCCGGGCCATCAAGCGCTTTGCCAAGCGCCAGGTAAGCTGGTTCAAAAAGGACAACGACGTCCACTGGCTGGACATGGAGGCCGACCCCATAGCGGAGGCCTCCCGGCTCATGGAACATTTTTGGGGCTAAACTCCAGCGACTCCAATAACCGAGCAGGCCCGGCGGGAAATATCCCGCCGGGCCTGCCCGATATAGTAAGGAGAGTTGATGCTCTTTACTTCCCCGCGGCCTTCTCTCCAGCGATACGGCCAAAAACGATGGCGTCACCGGTACCGGAACCGTCCACCCGCTGGGTGCCATGGAAGCCGCCTGTGACCTCACCAGCCGCATACAGGCCAGGGATGGGCTGCTCGTTTTCATTCAATACCTGAGTGTTCTCATTGATGAGGATACCGCCCATGAAATAGTGGGCACCTACGCCAAACTTGTAGCCATAAAGAGTTCCATCAATGGCGTTGAGCTTATGGGTACGGCCAAACTGACTGTCCGCGCCTGCGGCGCAGTCGGCATTCCACTTATCCACGGTAGTCCGCAGAGCAGCGGCATCCAGCCCCAGCTTACGAGCCAGCTCCTCCACAGAGTCGTCCTTTACGACAAAACCGCTCTCCACAGCGGGCCGCAGGCCGCCGCTCAGATTCTCTTCCTTAAAGATACAGAAAGCCTCCCCCTTATCCTGGGCCAGGATAGCGTCAGGGATCTCAAAGCCTTCTACGGTAAACCGCTGGGCGGAATTATTGACGTAGATACAGTCGGGCTGGAAGCCGCCGGGAAGGAAGGGAGGCAGCACCATGCCATAGTCGGGGATAACGGCAGGGAAAGTCTGGATCTGATCCAGGTCCACCGCTTTGGCCCCGATGGCCTGGGCCATGATCAAACCATCGCCGGTAGTGGGAGCCAGCTCGTCTGTGGTGGCGTTGGCCAGACGGGGGTTGACCTTTCCGACAAGCTCACTGTTTTTACCAAAGCCGCCGGTACAGAGGATGACGCTCTTGCCGGAGAAAGTGAGCTCCCGTCCGGAAGTATCCACAGCCTTGACGCCTACCACAGCACCGGTGCTGTCCTGCACCAGCTCGGTAGCCTCCACATTCTTGTAAAGCTCTACATCGCTTTCGCTCAGAGCTTTATCCAAAGCGTTGATCACATTGATCATGGTGGTATTACCGTTGCTCTCCGCCTTCAGCAAGTAGTAATTTTGGGAAGAGTTTCGGTCATCGTTGCTGATCTCCACGGTAAAATCCACGCCCAGGCCGGAAATATAGTTGATGGCCTCAGCCGAGTTAGAGATAAAGGTGCGAACCAAATTATCCCGGCTCCGCTCGTTGGTCTGGAGCGCCACAAAGCCATCGAAGGAGGTGTCAGCCTTCTGATAAGCCTCGTTGGCAAGCTGGACGTCGGCGTCATAGGCGTTAATACCATTAGCGGCGCAGAGGGTGTTGCCGCCCACAGAGTTGGACTTCTCCAGCAGGATAACAGAGGCGCCCGCCTCGCTTGCGGTGAGGGCGGCGGTCATTCCGGCGCCGCCGGCACCCACCACAATAATGTCGGCGGAGGTGTTGTAATTCATGACCTCGGCGGCCACAGTATGATTCTTAAGGGCGGCCACATTGCCGCCCGCTTGCTCTACGCAGTCAATCAGAGCTTTTAGATAGGCCTCGCAGGACAGGGTGGCGCCAGTGATGGCGTCTACGGCCAGCGACTGATTGGCAATGATCGTCTCCGTAAGCTGATCCATGGCAGTGACGCCGATGGTGGGAGTTTCCCGGCTGTCCGTGGAGATGGACTCGATCATACCGGCGGAGAAGGCGGCGGTCACGGTCACATCACCGTTGCGCCCGGCGGCCGAGGCCTTATACTCCCCGGGGGTGAAGCTCACAGTACCCTGAGTGGGCGCCTTCAACCCCTCCCCCACCAGCTTGGCGGTATCGGGATCGTTTTTGTCCCACTCCACCTGGATGTCCAGTAGCTCGCTGAGGTAGCGCAGGGGGACATAGGTGGCGCCGTCATAGGAAAATACCTCGGCGGCCTTTCCATCGGACTTGGTGGGGGTGACCTGCTGACCGTTGATGTTCAGGGTCATGGGGGTGACGGTGATGCTCTTCTCCGTACCGGCGGCCAGGGCCACCGTGCCCAGGACCATGAAAATGGCCAGGACCAGGGCTGTGATCCGTTTCTTCATACTGTTTTCTCTCCTTTTTTGTTCTATTCTATATGCGCTGCCGCTTAAGAGGTATAATAAAATTATAGACAGCTTCCTGTTGCTCGGGAATGAGAATTGTGTTACTATAGTGGTAACATAATGTTATCGGAGGGCCTGTCTATGAATGAAAAACAGCTTTCCTTGTTTCTCACCGTGGCGGACCAGGGCAGCTTTTCCAAGGCCGAGGAGATCGCCTACATCTCCAAGCAGGCCATGCTGCGGCAGATCAATTCCCTGGAGGCCGAGGCCGGGGTCAGGCTCCTGGACCGCTCAGCCAGCGGCGTCCGCCTTACCCCCGCGGGCCAGGAGTTCTACCAGGGGGCCAAAGAGCTCCTGGTCCTTTGGGAGGAGGTCCTCACCCGCTGCCGGGGAGCCGGTCCCTCCTCCGAGGTGCTGCGGATCGGACAGGTGGAGCACCAGACCCTTCTCCACCGTGTCACCGACGCCTTCGCCGCCAAATACCCCGATATCCGCATCCAGAAGGTCATCCATCCCAACCACAGCGGGGAATTCCGGGTGAGCCACAGCATCACCGACGTGGGCGAGACCTTCTACAATCCCCTCACCCCCAGCGAGGCCTTCTCCTATACCAAGCTGGCCGACATGCCCTACCGGGCCGCCATGCGGCGGGGCCACCCCCTCAGTGGTGAAAAGTCCCTCTCCCTGTCCCAGTTGGCCGAGTTTCCCACCGTTCTCTTCCGGCAGATGGTCAAGCAGGAGTACCAGGACCTCCTCACGGAGGTTTACGCCCGCCTGGGAAAGAGAGAAAACCTGCTCCTCCGGGAGGACGTGGACAACCAGGTGGAGGCGGCCTTCCACTGTGGGGCCTCCGACACCCTGCTTCTCACCGCCAACGGCTTTGTCACCGAGATCCCCGAGCTGGCCGCCATCCCCCTTGACACCGGCTGGAGCGAGGAGTACGGCGTGATCTACCACCCCGCCCCCTCCCCCACCGTCCGCAAATACGTGGACCTGGCGGTGACGGTCTACCGGGAGCTCACCGCCAAAAAAGCCCTGTGATCCTTCCAAATTTCCCTCCTACCCACAAAAAGAAGGGCCACGCCGTACCATGTACCGCGTGGCCCCTCGCTTTTTCCTTTTTACTTTTTACTTTCCATCTGCCAGGGCACCATCTCCAGCCGGACGAAATAGCCCTGCTCGTGCTTGCACACCGGGCACTTCTCGGGGGGGCGGGTGGCGGTGACGATATAGCCGCAGTTGAGGCACATCCACTCACACTCCACGTCGCTGATGAAGAGTTTACCGCTCTCTACCAGCTGGGCAAACTCTCCGAACCGCTCCCCGTGGACCTTTTCGATCCGGGCGATCTGGGAGAAGAGGTGGGAGATCTCGGGGAAACCCTCCTCCTTGGCAATGTGGGCAAACTGGGTGTAATCGTGCTCATACTCCTGCATCTCGTTGTGCTCTGCCGCCCGGAGGTGCTCGGCCACCGTGGTGTAGAGGTCGATGGGGTAGGTCCCGTCAATAGGGATGTTCTCCCCGGAGCACTTTTCCAGGTAGTCGTAGAAGGCCTTGGCATGGGCCCGCTCCTGGTTGGCGGTGAACAGGAACACCATTTCAATGCAGGGCAGGCCCTGCTTTTTGGCAAACCCAGCGGAGAAGGTGTAGCGGTTCCGGGCCTGGCTCTCTCCGGCGAAGGCGCGGAGAAGATTGATCTTGGTCTGGCTTTCGGCAAAGGAAACGGACATGGTCATACCCCCTTTTGAGTGTAACCAAATTGTAACCATTTTTTGCCCGTTTATACACCGGTTTTGCGCCATATGGAAAGGGAGATTGTATCACGCGATACAATCTCCCTTCTCTCTTTTCGCTCTCCTCAGCTTGCCCGCCGCCAGGTCCGGGGGAAAAGCATAATGAGCAGGGGGAAGATCTCCAGCCGGCCCAAGAGCATATTCAGCATGAGAACGATCTTGGACAGGTCGGAGAAGTGGGCGTAGTTGCTGGTGGGACCCACCAGATCCAGACCGGGACCAATATTGTTCAGGCAGGCCAGCACCGCCGTCAGATTGGTCTCCAGGGACAGATCATCCAGCGCCAGAATGAGAAAGGACACCACGGCGATGGCGCAGTAGGCCGCCATATAGGTGTTGACGCCCTGGACGGTCTCCTCATTGACGGTGGCTCCGTCCACCCGGATCAGGGTCACACTGCGGGGGTGGAGCATCCGGCGGATCCGGGCAGTCAGGGACTTCCACAGCAGCAGAAGCCGGGCGCACTTGATGCCGCCCCCGGTGCTGCCCGCGCAGGCTCCCACCACCATGAGGACCACCAGGACACTCCGGGAGAGCTGAGGCCAGAGGTTGAAGTCCTCGGTGGCAAAGCCGGTGGTGGTCATGATACTGGACACGGCGAAGGCCGCCTCGTGAAGGGCTTTTCGGAGATCGCCCCCGTAATGGGACAGGATGTTCCCGGTGATGAGGGCGATGGCGCCCCCCATGATCCCTAGGTACACCAGCAGCTCCTCGTTCAGAAAAGCCTGCCGGATCCGGCCCAGAAGAAGCATGAAGTAGATACTGAAATTCACCCCAAACAGGGCCATGAACACGGTGCAAACGCTCTGCAAATAGGGAGAGTACCCCGCTATGGAGTTATTTTTGATCCCAAAGCCGCCGGTTCCCGCAGTGCCGAAGGCGGTACAGAGGCTGTCGAAAAGGGGCATCCCCCCCGTCAGAAGAAACAACACACACAGGACGGTGAGGGCGATGTAGATGAGGTAGAGGATGGCGGCGGTCTGCCGCAGCTTGGGCACCAGCTTACTCACACTGGGGCCGGGGCTTTCCGCCCGGAGAAGGTGGACGCTGTATCCCCCCTCCCCCATGGGTACCACCGCCAGAAGAAACACCAGGATCCCCATTCCTCCCAACCAGTGGGTGAAGCTGCGCCAGAACAGCAGACCCCGGCTCATCCCCTCCACGTTGGTGAGGATGGAGGCCCCTGTGGTGGTGAAGCCGGAGATGACCTCAAACAGGGCGTCCACATAGTGGGGGATCTCCCCGGACAGCCAGAAAGGGAGGGCTCCCACAGCCGAGAGGAGGATCCAGCCCAGGCCCACAATGAGGAACCCCTCCCGGGCGTAAAAGCGTCCCTCCGCGTTGCGGCACAGCAGCCACAGGATGGCCCCCGCCCCGGCGGAGACGGCCATGGTGGTGAACAGGGCCGCCAGGGCCGCCCGCTCCCCATCCCAGGCCGAGATCAGAGCCGGGGGGAGGAAGAAAAGGCATTCCAGCAAAAGCAGGAAGCCCATGATCTTGCCTATCATTTTACGGTTCATTGACACACTTCCTCACGGGAATGGGAGTTAAGACCTTCTCACAGCGGCGGGATCAGTCGGCAAAGATATCGTCCAGGTCGCTGATGGGAGCGCCGCCTGCGGTGACCACGATCACCGTATCCCCGGCGGTAAAGCTGCTGTCGCCCTTGGGAATGATGGTATGACCCTTGTGGGTGATGCAGGAGATCAGGATCCCCTTCTTCAGGGGGATGTCCTTCAGGGCCTGGCCCTGGTGGCGGGCGTCGGGGCCGGCCTGGAATTCCAGGGCCTCCACCTGGCCGTCCACGATGGAGTGGAGGGTGATGACGCTCTCGATGCCGCTGGCGGTGGACATGGCCCGGACATAGCGCAGGATGTGGGCACAGCACAGGCCCTTGGGGCTGATGATGGAGCCGATCCCCACCTTCCGGAACACCCCGGCATACTCCAGGCGGTTGATCTTGGTGATGACCTTGCCCACCCCCAGGTGACTGGCCAGCATGGACAGGACCAGGTTCTCCTCGTCCATCCCGGTGAGGGTGATCACAGCGTCATAACTCTTGACCCCCTCGGCGGCCAGAATATCCTCCCGGGAACCGTCCGCTTCGATGATGGTGGCCTTGGGCAAAAGCTCGGCCAGCTCCACACAGCGTTTATGCTCCCGCTCGACGATCTTCACGTTCATCCCGCTGTCCAGACACCGCTTGGCCAGATAGAAGGCGATCCGGGAGCCGCCGATGATGAACAGGCTGCGGATCCGCTTCTCCACCAGACCCAGATTCTTCACCAGACGGGCCAGGTCCTGGATGCCGGCGGTGACGAAGATGGTGTCCCCCTCCTGAAGGGTGAAGCCGCCCGAGGGGATATGTACCCCGTCCTCCCGCTGGACGGCGCAGACCAGCACGTTGACCCCGGCGATCTCATAGAGCTTAAAAAGGGGGATCCCGATAAGCTGAGAGCCCTTGCCCACAGGGATGGAGACGATCTCCACCCGGCCCTTGGCAAAGGTGTCCCGCTTGAGGAAGGAGGGAAACTGGAGCAGCTGGTAGGCCTCCTGGGCGGCGGCCAGCTCCGGGTTCACCGTCATGGAAAGGCCCAGCTCGTCCTGCATGGCCACCAGCTGGTCGGAGTACTCCGGGTTCCGGACCCGGGCGATGGTACCCCTGGCCCCCAGCTTTTTGGCGGTGAGGCAGGTAAGCAGGTTCAGCTCGTCCCGGCTGGTGGCGGCGATGAGCAGGTCGGCCTTCTCCACCCCCGCCGCCCGGAGGGTGGCCATGGAGGCCCCGTTGCCGGTGACCGCCATCACGTCCAGGCGCTCGGCGCTCTCACTGAGGGCCTGGGGGTTGGAGTCGATGATGGTCACGTCATGGCCCTCGGAGGAGAGCTGGGTAGCCAGGGCCGCGCCCACCTTGCCGTCGCCTACAATGATGATATTCATATGACCCTTCCTTTTCGTCGGGAAGTGATAGTTTGATGGGCTGATATGCCCATGTATCCATATAAAACCAGGATATATTATAACACGATTCTTTTTTCTTGCAAGGGGGGGATCGCGGGGTGACGGCAAAGCGTACCCCCACGGCCTGCCCTGCGGCTCCGTGGGGGTACCCTTCGTTATGATCTCCTTTTGTTTCGCGTTTTGCCCCGGCGGCAAGGGCAGCCCCGGTTGGGTCAGAGGGCGGATTCCAGCTCTGCCCGGATGGCTTTGAGAAAATCCTTGCTGGTCACAGGCTGGGCGGGATCCTCCCCCTCCCAGAGGGCGGAGAGATCCCGGGTCATCACGCCCCCCTCAATGACGGCGATGGCGGCCCCCTCCAGCTTGCGGGCGAAGGTCCGCAGGGCGGGAAGGCCGTCCAGCTCTCCCCGCTTTTCCAGAGCCCCCGTCCAGGCAAAGAGGGTGGCCATGGGGTTGGTGGAGGTCTCCTCCCCCTTCAGGTATCTGTAGTAATGGCGGGTGACGGTGCCGTGGGCGGCCTCGTACTCGTAGTTTCCCTCGGGGCTCACCAGGACGGAGGTCATCATAGCCAGGGAGCCGAAGGCGGTGGAGACCATGTCGCTCATCACGTCCCCGTCGTAGTTCTTACAGGCCCAGATGAACCCCCCCTCGCTGCGGATGACCCGGGCCACCGCGTCGTCGATGAGGGTATAGAAGTAGGTAATGCCCGCCGTTTCAAACTTCTCCTTGTACTCCGCGTCAAAAACCTCTTGGAAAATGTCCTTGAACCGGTGATCATACTGCTTGGAGATGGTATCCTTGGTGGCAAACCAAAGGTCCTGTCTGCTATCCAAGGCATATTGAAAGCAGGAATGGGCAAAGGAAGTGATGGATCTGTCGGTATTATACTGCCCCTGCAGCACCCCCGGCGCGGTAAAGTCAAAAATAGTCTGGCGGGTCTCCTTGCCGTCCGCCGCCGTGAATACCAGCTCTGCCTTCCCCGGCCCCTTGGGCTGGAACTCACTGTTTTTATACACATCCCCGTAGGCATGACGGGCAATGGTGATGGGCTTTTTCCAGTTCTTCACCACCGGGGAGATCCCCTTGACCATGATGGGAGCGCGGAACACCGTGCCGTCCAAAATGGCCCGGATGGTGCCGTTGGGACTTTTCCACATCTGGGAGAGCTGATACTCCTCCACACGCTGGGCATTGGGGGTGATGGTGGCGCACTTCACCGCCACGCCGTATTTCTTGGTGGCCTCGGCGGAATCCACCGTCACCTGATCCCGGGTCTTCTCCCGGTGGGGGAGGCCCAGGTCGTAATACTCGCTCTTCAGGTCAATGTAAGGCTCCAGCAGCTCCTTTTTGATATCCGCCCAGAGGATGCGGGTCATCTCGTCCCCGTCCATCTCCACCAGAGGGGTGGTCATTTTGATCTTTTCCATGGATAAAGGCCCCCTTTTTCGTTTGTCTCAGTTTACCACCGGGAGGGGGAGCCGTCAACCGTTTCCGCTCCGGCGCATAGAATGGGGAAACTTGACCCTTTGAGGTGACGACCTATGTGGAAAAAATGTCTGGCCCTTCTCCTGTGTCTGCTGACACTGCTGCCCTCCGCCATGGCAATGGAGGGGATCGACGTCAGCGTTTACCAGGGGAAGATCGACTTTGCCGCCGTCCGGGACAGCGGGATCCAGGTGGTGTATATCCGCTCCAGCTACGGCTCCCGGGGGGTAGACGGGCGGTTCCGGCAGAACCGGGACGGAGCCCGGGCGGCGGGGCTGCCCTTCGGGCTGTATCACTATATGAACGCCACCGACCCCGCCGGGGCCCGGCGGGAGGCGGAGCATTTCGCCCAGCTGTTACAGGAGCAGGAGTACCAGTGCAGGCCGGTGCTGGATTTTGAGGGGCACCGGGAGCTGTCCACGGAGGAGGCCACCGCCGCCGCCCTGGCCTTTCTGGAGCGGGTGGAGGAACTGACGGGACACCGGCCCATGATCTACGCCGACCACTCCACCGCCTCGGCCCAGTTGGGGGCGGCGGTGGCGGAATACCCCCTTTGGCTGGCCCAGTGGGGGGTAAGGGAGCCCAGCCTCCACGGGACCCACTGGACAGAGTGGACCGGATGGCAGTATACCAACCAGGGCCTGGTCTCCGGCATTACGGGCTATGTGGACCGGGACAGGTTTACTGATGGGGTCCTCCTTGCCACGGGGGAGACCACCTTCCCCTACACCGTCCGCCGGGGGGATACCCTCTGGGCCTTGTCCCGGCGGTTTGGGACCACGGTGGAGAAGCTGGTGGAGCTGAACCATATTCCTAACCCGAATTTAATTTATGTAAACCAAATACTTCAAATACCAGGCGAAGCCCCCACCTATCGGACCTATACAGTTCGGCCCGGTGATACCCTATGGGGGATCTCCCGTATGTATGGAGTTACGGTAAACCAAATCGCGGAACTGAACGGTATCCGGAACCCCAACCTGATCTATCCGGGACAGGTATTTCAGATCCCCTGATCCCCCGCCTTCCCGGTCACTTTTCTCTCTCCTCCCGCAGTTCCATGAAGGTCTCGGCCAGCTCTCCCCGGGTCAGGGGTTCCTCCCGTCTGCCGGGTCCTTGGGAGAGCGAGCGGCTGATAGCCGCCCCTACGGGCTTTCCCTCGCCATAATACCGGGCGAAAATCAGCTCCAGCTGGTCCCAGGTCACGGACTCGTCGAGGCGGAGGGTGTTGTCCCCGTAGCCCAGGAGGATACCCCGGGTCTCAGCCCACACCGCCGCCGGGGTATACCAGCTGTCCGGCTCCACATCGGAGAAGCCGCTGGGACCCAGGACCTCCGGCTCCCCCGCCAGCCGCCACAGCATGGTCACCGCCATGGCCCGGGTGGCGGTGAGCTCCCCGGCGAAGGACCTCTCGGTCATCCCCCGGACCAGGCCGTTGCGGTAGCCGTACTGGGCCCCGTCATACCACCGCTGACCAAAGCTCACGTCGGCAAAGGGCTCCTCCAGAGGCAAGGCAGGCGGAGTGGGGACCACCTCCGGCGTCGCGGCCAGATACTGATGGCTCCTCCCCGCCCCAAGGCACAGGACCGCCGCCAACAGGGGCCGCCAGAGTGTTTTCTTCATGGAGCAGACCTCCCTTTCCCAAGGAGCGAAGCCGCTCCATTCACCGGTTTTAAGGCTATTTTTCCCATTTGGGGAAAAATCTACACCCGCCCCTTGCTATTTCCTCCCGCCGGTCTTATAATGGGGAACATCCAAATATAAAAGGAGCCGATCCCCATGCCGAAAACCGCTATCCCCACAGGCTACGCCCCCTCCCTCAACCTCTATGACACCCAGAAGGCCATCGGTCTTCTCAAGCGGATCTTTGAGGATACTTTGGCCGGGGCTTTGAATCTTCGCCGGGTGTCCGCCCCCCTCTTTGTCCAGGCCGCCACCGGCCTGAACGACGACCTGAACGGGGTGGAGCGGCCGGTCTCCTTCGACGTACCCTGCGCCCGGGCCGACGCCCAGGTGGTCCACTCCCTGGCCAAGTGGAAGCGCATGGCCCTGTACCGTTATCACTTCTCCGTGGGGGAGGGGCTCTATACCGATATGAACGCCATCCGCCGGGACGAGGAGTTGGACAACCTCCACTCGGTCTACGTGGACCAGTGGGACTGGGAAAAGGTCATCGCCCCCCGGGACCGGAATGAGGAATACCTCCGCCGGACGGTGGAGGCCATCGCCCAGGCCATCCGGGAGACCCAGGATACCCTCCGTTCCGCCTTCTCCGCCCTGTGCCGGCTGCCCAAGGTAGCCGACCAGGTCTCCTTCGTCACCGCCCTGGAGCTGGAGGAGAAATGGCCCGACAAGACCCCCAAGGAGCGGGAGAACCTGTGGGTGAAGGACCACCCCCTCACCTTCCTCATGGGCATCGGCGGGGCTTTGAAGTCCGGCAAGCCCCACGACGGCCGGGCCCCCGACTACGACGACTGGAGCCTGAACGGAGATATCCTGGTCTGGAACAGCGTGCTGGGCTGCGCCTTTGAGCTGAGCTCCATGGGGATCCGGGTGGATCCGGCGGCCATGGATCGGCAGCTGAAGATTTCGGGCCACGATGAGCGGAGAAGCCTGGAGTTCCACAAGCTGCTGCTGGAGGGTAAGCTGCCCCTCACCATCGGCGGGGGCATCGGCCAGTCTCGGCTGTGCATGTACCTGCTGGGCCGGGCCCACATCGGGGAGGTCCAGGCGGGGATCTGGGATCAGGACACCATCGCCGCCTGCGAGAGCGCGGGGGTCATCCTGCTGTAATGAAAAAAAGAGCCGCCTCTGTCCCTTGTGGACAGAGGCGGCTTTTTTGTGCTCAATAATAGTAGTTGGCGCCCAGCAAGGCCGCGACTCCGATCCCAATGAGCAGGATCAACCCCACATAGAGGACCAGCAGGATCACCACCGGTACGATGGTGGTTCCCCCCTTTTTGGACAGATAGACCGCCCGTTCCCCCTCGTTCAGCAGATCGGCTTCCCGAAGACATTTCTCCATGTGTTGAAAGTAGAGGTAGTTTCCGAAAAGCCCCATACACACCCAAAGGGCCAGGGAAACCACCGTTCCCAGTGTTCCCAACATGGACAGAATGATATCCGCCACAAACTTGATGGCCGCTACCACGTACAGCTTCCGGTACATCAGCCAGTATGTGCTCAGCAGAAAGCCGCACCAGTTCCAACTCACCTTACTCCCCGTTCCCTTCATCATCTTCCATTTGGTCACATAGTAAGGTTGGTTGTTTCCCACAAAAGCCGCCACGCGGCCTTCCTCTATTCCTCCCCACTCACTGGGCGGAACGGTCAAAGCCGTGCCGCATTCTGAGCAGTTCCGCGTGTTTTCCGGGTTTTCCTTGCCACATTTGGGACAGATCATAGGTCTTCTCTCCTTCTCTTTCTATTTCCTTTCCTCCCCCCACAAGGAGGTCCGGGCCCGTTTATTCTACCCTATAAGTTCTACTTAGTCAACCCTATAAGTTTATTTATAACCGCAACTTTCAGGGTTAAACTATGAGAAGAACAGGAGGGGAGGCCCATGGACTGGTCCAGTGTTGGCAACCGTATCCGAAAGCAGCGGGAGTTTATCGGATATACCAGAGAACAATTTGCCGAACTTTTGGAGGTGACCCCAAAGTTCTGCTCCGATATCGAGCTTGGGGTCAAGGGCATGTCTGTCCCGACCCTGTGCAAGATCTCGGAGATCCTGCGGCTTTCCACCGACTACATTCTCTTTGGGACCCAAAGCCGGCAGGAAACGCCGCCCCTGTTTCATATGCTCCAAAGCTGTCCGCCGGAAAAGCGGGTTTACGCCGAGTCCATTCTGAAAAACTTTTTGTTGGCGGTGGAGCATCCCAGAACATAGCAAAAGGTCCCTTGTCTTAAGGATAAGACAAGGGCCTTTTTTCACCCTCCGGCCCCCTCCGGCATAGAATAGCCCAGCAATCAGAACGGAGGAAACGCCTATGCGGGAACGTTTGAATTTCTGGGTCATCGGCGGGGACCCACGGCAGGCCACCTTAGCCAAAGCCCTCAGCGAGGACGGACATACCGTACATACCTACGCCCTGGAGCGGGGGGTGGAGCCCAGCCTCCGGGCCGACAGTCTCTCCGGGGCAGGCATGGCCGACTGCGTCATTCTCCCTCTCCCCGCCGCCGACGGGGACTTTCTCAACGCCCCCCTCTCAGACCAGAGGGTGTTGCTCACCCAGACCCTGGATTCCCTCCGCCCCGGCCAGCTTCTCTGCGCCGGCCGGGTCTCCCCGGAGCTCCAGCGGGAGGCGGATACACGCCGGCTTCGACTGGTGGATTACTTTGCCCGGGAGGAGCTGGCCATCGCCAACGCCGTCCCCACCTCCGAAGGGGCCATTCAGATCGCCATGGAGGAGCTGCCCATCACCCTCCACGGCGCCCGGGTGCTCGTCATCGGAGCGGGCCGGCTGGGAAAGGTCCTTTGTCAGCAGCTCAAGGGTCTGGGCGCCGGTGTAAGCCTTGCCGCCCGGAAGTTTTCCGACCTGGCTTGGGCTCAGGTCTGGGGCTGCGGGGCCGAGCGGTCCGAGCAGCTTTCAGGCTGGCTGTGTTCCTATGACCTCATCATCAACACTGTCCCAGTTCCCATTCTGGGACGGGAGGAACTCTCCGACCTGAAACCGGGCTGCCTGGTCATCGACCTGGCCTCCAAGCCGGGAGGGGTGGACTTTGCCGCCGCCTCCGACCTGGGGGTGAAGGTCATCTGGGCCCTCTCCCTCCCCGGCAAGACCGCCCCCGTCACCGCGGGCCTGGCCATCAAGACCGCCATCTATAACATATTGACCGAGTTAGGAGTATGATTATGAACGAAACTCCCTGCCGCGTCGGCTTTGCCTTCTGCGGCTCCTTCTGTACATTTTCCACCGCCATGTCCGCCCTGGAGGCGGTAAAGGCCCGCTTCGGGGACGTCACCCCCATCGTCTCGGAGAACTCCGCCGCCCTGGACACCCGCTTCGGCGAGGCCCACAACTGGCTGCGGGAGATGGAGCGGATCTGCGACAAGCGGGTCATCGACACCCTCCCCAAGGCCGAGCCCATCGGCCCCAAAAAGCTGCTGGACGCCCTGGTGATCTGCCCCTGCACGGGCAACACCCTGGCCAAGCTGGCCGCGGGGGTGGCCGATACCACCGTCACCCTGGCGGCCAAGGCCCACCTCCGCAACGGCCGGCCCCTGATCCTGGCCGTCTCCACCAACGATGCCCTGGCAGGAGCCGCAAAGAACATTGGGGCTCTTTTGGATAAAAAGCACGTCTACTTCGTCCCCTTCCGCCAGGATGATCCCCAGGGTAAGCCCACCTCCTTGGTGGCCGATTTCTCCCTTGTGACCGACACGGTCTCCGCCGCTCTGGAGGGCCGTCAGCTCCAGCCCCTGGTGCTGGGGCCCAAGGAATAAATACAAAAACCGGGCCGCTGCCGCGGCCCGGTTTTCCGTTTCATTTCAGATTCCGAAGATGGAGATAGACCGTATTTTTACTGATCCGCAGGGCCTGGGCCGCCTTCGCTACCCCGTCCTTCAGATTGAAGATCCCCTTGGCCTCCAGCCGGCGGACCATCTCCTTATTTTTGTTGGACGCCGTAACGGCCTCGTCGGCCTCCACCTGCCGGCGCACCTCCGCCACCGCGTTGCCGATGAGCTCGTCCACGTTGTCGGTAAAGGTCTCGGCGTGCAGCTCCCCCCCCTCGGTGGACAGGGGAACAAAATCCCCGATCACCTGCCGGAAGGGGGTATTCAGATAGAAGTTCATGCACAGCAGCCCGATGATCCGGCCCCCCTCCCCCAAAATGGGGATGGTGGAGCTTTTCAGGGGCTCCCCCCGCCGGTTCTGGGTGAAGTAGGTGACCGCCTTTGGCTCCCCCCCCTGGGAACGGATCTTCTCCAGCATGGAAAGGGCCAGATCGGTGATAGGGGCTCCCTCCACCCGGCTGGTGTGGTAGCCGTTGACGATCTTGATCACCGAGTGGTCATAATCCTCCAGGCTGTGGAGCACCATCTCATACCCCTCCCCAAAATAGGAGGAAAACCCGTCCAGTACGGCCTTATAGGACTCCAATATGGCCCGGTCCACCGGGGTCAACGCCATCTGTTCGCTCATACTTCACCTCCCATTGGGCTGTTATTTCTTTCATATTATAGAATATATTTCCGTGAAAGGCAAGAAAAAGACGCTCCCCGTCCTATGGACGGGGAGCGTCTCTTGTCTTCTTATCTCTTAGGGTAGCTCTTTAATGCCTCGCAGAGACGGTCAATGGCTTTGTCATATATACTCTCCTCGTTTACACAGCCAAAAACCAGCCTCAGACGGTCTCGCCCGTTGACCGGGCCAAACGCCGCCCCATTATTGACCAGAACCTGGGCGTTCTCCTTCAAATAGCGAATCACCTCAGTTCCAGTCCCCAACTGTGATACATCGATCCAGAATTGAAACCCAGCTTGGGGCAGGGTCACGGCCAGTCCTGGCACACGACACAGCCGCTCATAGGTACTGTTTCGCCGGATCTCCAACCGCCGTTTATTCTCCTCCAACAGTCGGTCATCCCGCAAAGCCGCCTCCGCTCCCACTTGGGCGATATTGGCCGCCCCACCCATTAACGCCGGGATTCTTCCCAGCAGCGCATCCAAAACCGGGGTGTCAGCCACCATATACCCTACTCGCAGCCCACACAGGCCCCATCCTTTCGATACCGTAAACAGGGATACCGTCCGCTCCCACATTCCTGGCTCCGCTGCTGGCCACAATAACTTTCCGTCATCATAGACGTAGTCATCAAAGGCCATGTCGCACAACAGAATCAGATCATGACGGACTACAAACCGACACAGGTCTCGAAGCTCCTCAGCGGAATAGATTGTCCCGGTGGGATTGTTTGGATATGTAAGGATCACCATTTTTGTTCGTGAGGTCAACCGTTTTTCAAATTCGGCCATGTCCAGACAAAAGGACTCTCCCTTCAAAGGTACCGCTATCGGAACAGCCCCCACGGCCTGAGGATCAATGCTGTTTGCCAGATAGCCAGGATCATGGATCAGCACCTCATCCCCCGGCTCCAGAAAGGGCAGCATTCCGACCTGCATAGCTAACTCTGATCCCGGAAATACCAGAATATGTTGATCCGGGTTCACCGAATGACCGTACTTTTTCTCCAGCCGTTTCCCAATCGTCTGCCGCAACGATATTCTTCCCAATGGATGTCCATAATGTGCCATGGACGGATCCTCCAGAGCGGCGGCTATCGCTTGCCGAACAGAAGGTGGAAAAGGCATCTCCGGATAGAACAGATCCGCACTGGCCAAATTGGTCACCGGCTTGGCAGCCCCGGCTCCCGCTGTCCCGAACAGCCCGCTTCTTTTTTCCCGGAATCCCGCTGTCATTCGCTCCTCAATACCCATATCCCACTCCTTATTTGTCCTTGATATTGATCTCTCGAGTTGCGATCTTACCAGCGTTAACCATTTTGATAGAGTATGGAATACTAATAACCAGAACGACCGCTGTAACAATCACAATGTAGGGCTTGATGGAGGCAATAGAGTTCCGGGCCAAAGCACACTGGACACAGATGGCCACCACCGCCGAGGCATAAAACAGCCAAGTGGGCAGCTTTCTTCCCCACTCCCGATTGGCCCATGCCTCCGGGTACTTTTTGGGTACCAGCGCCAATGCAATGATCTGCAGGATCCCGGTGATAGCCGAGATCAGGAGTACGCTATTCGCGATCATATCCAGATCCCAGCCCAGAGCAATGGGAATCATGACCACCAGATACTCCAATAACATGATGACCCAGGGCGCACCCTTTCCATTGGTAACTCCCAATTTTTTAGGAAGCCAGCCGTCATTGATTGCCACAATGATAGGCTCTGCATACATCATGAAGCTGGCCGACAGGGATGTAGCCAGCGCCATCAGCGGACCGGAAATCATGAAGAACACAAATACCGGCGCAGGCAGGATTTCCTTGGCCACATAGGTCAAAGGTTGGTTGGCTGTCTGCTCAATGGGCAGCACCGCAGAAGAAGCCACACTCATACACAGATAAACGACGGTTAGCACAATGGATGTACCCACAATGGCAAAAGGAATGTCGTGCTTTGGCCTCCGGGCCAGGCGGCTAAAAAACATGATGCCGGACTGGCTTACCGCATACATCAGCAAAAATGCGGCGCTGAACAGCCCCTTAGGACCATTCATCAGGAACTCCGGGTTCGTGGCCGGATTGACCATCGAGAAATCTGCTTTGGAAAGCCCCACCAAGATAAAGGTAGCCAAGCCCGCCAGAAGCAGCATGGTGGTAACCTTCTGAAGCTTATCCAGGGCCTTTACGCCGATGAGTGTATAGAAGAAGAACAGTGTAAAGATCACCACTGCCGCCGTCCGTACTGAGACCCCCAGCAGGAAAGACTGAATATACTGTCCCATTGCCAAGCCATACAGGGCGATCCCTGGTATATTCAAAAAGAAAGTTATAATGTAGATTCCTGCTACCTTCTTCCCCAAAATAGCAGTGATCAGAGAGTAAGTTCCACCCGGCAGACAAACGGAGCCAGTGACGAACAAAACCGGAATGCAGATAATAAAGCCCATCAGCAGTGCGATGGCGAAGGCCAGCCAAACAGAATGTCCCGTTCTGCCGATCCCATAGCCCAGCAGTGAGATCACGCCGCTTCCGATGCAGCCGCCCACACCCAAAGCCAGAATTCCCCAATGGCTCAACAGCCCTGCATTCGCATTGGTATTTGTTGTCTGTTTCTTTTCTGCACTCATGATTTCCCTCCTATTCTATTTTTACAGCTGGGCAATCACTTCCACCTCGCACAGCACGCCCTTGGGCAGCTTGGCCACCTCCATGCAGGAGCGGGCGGGCTTAGAGATAAAGTATTTTCCATAGATCTCATTGAACGCGGCAAAATCCCCCATGTCCGCCAGGAAGCAGGTAGTCTTCACCGCCTTCTCAAAGCCGGTCCCCGCCGCCGTGAGCACGGCGGCCAGGTTCTTCATCACCTGCTCAGCCTGGGTCTCAATCGTCTCCCCCGCAATGACCCCCGTAACCGGGTCGATGGGGATCTGGCCCGAGGTGAACAGCAGTCCTCCCACCGTCACCGCCTGGGAGTAGGGTCCGATGGCCGCCGGGGCCCTGTCTGTGTGAACGATCTCCATACTCATTCCTCCTTCTTTTTCCTCGTTGGGTTTCACGGTCTTCCTTTCGACCGATTGCACTTTTATCATAACAATAAAATTATTTTTAGTCAATGAGCAATCTCACAATATTAAGTGAAATTTTTTATATATACTGCACAAAATTTCAACTTCATTCTCCCTTTCTTCCACGAATGCTCCGATAGTGTCGGAAAGAGGCCCCCCTTGCCTTTCTTTCGCAAATAACCAAGTTTTTTCATGGAACATCCAAGAATTTTCTATCGTTTTTCCCCTCCTTCTTTAGTAAAATGGTAGCGTCAGCCAGGAAATGTTTCCCTGGCAAAGCTGTCTCAAATATTTTTAAGGAGGATCACCATGAAAAAGAAGATCGCTTTCGCACTGTCTCTGGTCATGCTCACGGGCCTGTTCGCCGGCTGCGCTCCCAAGGAGCCCACTCCCACCCAGGCCGCTAATCCCGATCCCGCCGTCTCCGAGCCCGCCGCTGAGGTCAAGACCTACAACATCGGCGTGTCCATCTACCAGTTCAACGACAACTTCATGACCCTGTACCGCAACGAGCTGGAGAGCTACTTCAAGAGCAAGGAGACAGACACCGTCAAGTACAACGTGGTCACTCAGGACGGCAAGAACGACATGGCCGAGCAGACCAACCAGATCAACAACTTCATCACCCAGGGCATGGATCTGATCATCTGCAACCCTGTCCAGACCTCCTCCGCCGACACCCTCATCGACCTGGCTGTGGACGCCGGCATCCCCATGGTGCTCATCAACCGTGAGCCTCTGGGCGTGGACGCCGACGGCAACACCGTGGACGAGTCCTACCCCGGCATCGTGGACAACGCCGAGGTTTGCTACGTGGGCGCTGACGCCCGTCAGTCCGGTACTTACCAGGGCGAGATCGTCCGCGATCTGGCCGACAAGGGCGACATCAACGGCGACGGCAAGGTCTCCTATGTCATGATCATCGGCGACCCCGAGAACCCCGACGCTCAGTACCGCACCGAGTTCTCCATCAAGGCCCTCACCGACGCCGGCATCGAGGTGGAGGAGCTGGTCTCCAACATCGGCAACTGGGATACCGCCCAGGGCCAGCAGATCGCCCAGAACGCTCTGAACCAGTTTGGCGACAAGATCGACGTCATCTTCTGCAACAACGACGGCATGGCTCTGGGCGCCGCTACCGCCATTGAGCAGGCCGGCCGCAAGGTGGGCGAGGACATCTACCTGCTGGGCGTTGACGCTCTGGAGGAGTGCCAGAAGATGGTCAAGGATGGCACCATGACCGGCACCGTCCTCAACGACCACATCGGCCAGTCCCACAAGGCTGTTGACGTGGGCATCGAGCTGCTGGAAGGCAAGAGCATCGAGAACTACTACTGGGTCGACTACGTGAAGGTGGACGCCAACTACGTGAAGTAAGTCCCCCGAAAGAGCCAAAATTTACCTGTGGGTGGACGGCACAGCCGTCCACCCACAGTCTGAACTTGTGAGACCCATATCAGGTTGGAAATCACCCTTGATCTCCCCCGGCCTGAGCGGAGCAGGGCCGCCGGCGCGGCCCTCTTCCCCTGAGTTCGGGAGCGATCAATGGAGACAGGAGGTTTTGCTTATGAGCGAGTACCGTTTGGAGATGCGGGACGTATGCAAGTCCTTCCCGGGCGTCAAGGCCCTGGATCACGCCCAGCTGAAGCTCCGTCCCGGCACCGTCCACGCTCTGATGGGAGAAAACGGCGCCGGAAAGTCCACCCTCATGAAGTGTATGTTCGGCATTTACAAGATGGATGAGGGGGAGATCTTCTTCGAGGGGGAGAAGGTGGATATCCGGGATCCCCTGGACGCCCTGCACAAGGGCATCGCCATGGTCCATCAGGAGCTCCAGCCCATCCCCGCCCGGACCATCGGGGAGAACATCTTCCTGGGCCGCTACCCCATGAAGAAGGCCCTGGGCTTCATCCCCATGGTAGATCACAAAAAGATGTACGAGGAGACCGCCGCCCTGCTGAAGAAGGTCCGCATGGACTTCGACCCCAAGCAGAAGCTGGGGGAGCTCAGCGTCTCCCAGATGCAGTCGGTGGAGATCGCCAAGGCGGTGAGCGCCAACTGTAAGGTCCTCATCCTGGACGAGCCCACCTCCTCCCTGACCCAGAACGAGGTGGAGGCCCTGTTCCGTATCGTGGAGGATCTGAAGGCCGAGGGGGTGTCCATCGTCTACATCTCCCACAAGATGGACGAGATCCTCCGGATCTCCGACGAGGTCACCATCATGCGGGACGGCCAGTATATCGGCACATGGGAGTCCAAGGGCCTCACCACCGACTTCATCATCTCCAAGATGGTGGGCCGGGAGCTCACCAACCTTTATCCCCCCCGGGAGAATGTCCCCGGCGAGGTGGTGTTCCAGGTGAAGGACTTCACCTCCATCAACCCCAAGAGCTTCCGCAATGTAAACTTCGAGCTGCGCAAGGGGGAGATCCTGGGGGTGGGCGGCCTTGTGGGCGCCCAGCGCACCGAGCTGATGGAAGGCCTGTTCGGTATCCGCTCCCACACCACCGGCACCGTTACATACAAGGGTAAGGAGCTGAAGATCTCCCGGCCCAAGGACGCCATTGACCAGGGTGTGGCCATGCTCACCGAGGACCGCCGGGCCACCGGCATCCTGGGGGTGCTCAGCGTGGCGGACAACATCTCGGTGGCCTCCCTCAGCCAGTATCTGGACTTGGGCGTGGCCATCAACAGTAAAAAGGTGGAAAAGCTGGTCCAGGACAACGTCCAAAAAATGAACATCAAGACCCCCTCCAGCAAGACCCAGATCCAATCCCTCTCCGGCGGAAACCAGCAGAAGGTCCTCATCGGCCGGTGGTTGGCCAACGACCCCGACGTCCTCATCCTGGATGAGCCCACCCGGGGCATCGACGTGGGTGCCAAGTACGAGATCTACTGCATCATCGCCGAGCTGGCCAAACAGGGCAAGAGCATCATCATGATCTCCTCGGAGATGGGGGAGCTCATCGGTATGTCCGACCGGATCATGGTCATGTGCGACGGCCGGGTCACCGGCTTCATCGACGGCAAGGACGCCACCCAGGAGAACATCATGGAGCTGGCCGCCCAGTTCGCGTAAGACCCAGCCGATATAAGGAGGACTGACATTATGGAAAAGAAAAAAACCAACATTTTAGGCTCCGTTTGGAGTTGGATCAAGAATAACCCCATCGTTGTCCTGCTGACGGTGGTCAGTCTGGCCATGGGCATGTTTGTGCCCAACTTCTTCTCCTTCCGGAACCTGAACGCCCTGATCAGCAACACCACCGTCCGCTTCCTCATCGCCCTGGGCGTGTCGGGCTGCCTGATCACCAAGGGCACCGACCTGTCCGCCGGCCGCCAGGTGGGCCTGGCCGCCTGCCTGGCCGGAACCCTCCTCCAGGATCCCGGCTACTCCGCCCGGATGTACCAGTGGCCGGAGTTCTCCATCCCCGTGGCCCTGGTCATCGTGGTGGCCCTGGGCGCCTTCATCGGCCTTATTAACGGTCTCATCATCTCCAAGCTCAACGTGCCCCCCTTCATCGCCACCCTGGGCACCCAGACCATCGTCTACGGCATCGCCCTGGTCTTTACCAACGCCCAGCCCATCGGCGCCTTCAAGGACAGCTACAAGGCCTTTGTCAACGGCCTGTGGTTCGCCTCCAAGGAGAAGGGCGGCTTCCCCGGTGTACCCTACCTGCTGGCCTGGGCCCTGATCTTCGGAGTGCTGTTCTGGTTCATCTACAATAAGACCACCCACGGCAAGTACATGTACGCCATCGGCGGCAACGAGAACGCCGCCGAGGTCTCGGGCGTCAACACCGGCCGGACCAAGATCCTCATCTACGTTACCGCCGGCATCATGTACGCCATCGCCGGGTTCCTGCTGGCCCCCAAGTCCGGCGGCGCCAGCTCCACCCTGGGCCAGGGCTATGAGCTGGAGGCCATCGCCGGCTGTACCATCGGCGGCGTGTCCACCACCGGCGGCATCGGGACTGTGGGCGGCGTTCTGGTGGGCGTGCTGGTCTTTGAACTTTTGAAGATCGTCCTCCAGTTCCTGGGGGTGAACCCCTTCTACAACAACATCGTCCAGGGCCTTGTCATCGTGGTGGCCGTGGCGGTGGACATCCGCAAGTATGTGGCCAAGAAGTAAGATGGCAGACAAAAACCAGGAGCGCTCCCGGGACAACGGGCAGCCAAAGCCCTACAAGCCCTCCATATTTGCCAACCTGTTCCACGGCTTTTACGAGCGGTTCCGCAGCGTCCCTTTGCTGGCCTTCGACATCTTCATCGGCCTGTGTGTCGCCGCTATCGTCGTCATTATCGCGGTGAGCTTTCTGCACAGCAGGGGGATCCTATAATATCAAAAAATGGGGGCTGGCAAAGGCCAGCCCCCATTTTCAAGAGAGAAAAAATATGGTAGAATGGAATCGCCATATCTCACCCCGAAAAGGAGGGCAGCTCCATGGAGGAATACCGGGTCCTGCTGGTGGACGACGAGGAGGAGATCCGCTCCGGCATCAGCCGGAAGATCGACTGGCCCTCCCTGGGCTTTACCCTGGTGGGGGAGGCGGCCAACGGGGAGGAGGCCCTGGAGCTGTGCGACCAGCTCCACCCCGATGTGGTCCTCACCGACATCAAGATGCCCTTCATGGACGGCCTGGAGCTGTGCCGCCGGCTGCGCCAGTCCCTGCCGGGGGCTAAGCTGGTAGTCTTTTCCGGCTTTGACGACTTCGAGTACGCCCGCCAGGCGGTAAGCATGGGGGTGTCGGAGTACATCCTTAAGCCCATCAACGCCCAGGAGCTCTCCGGGGTGCTGACCCGGCTCCGGGAGCTGCTGGACGCCCAGCGGCTGGAGCACCGGGACATGGAGGCCCTTCGCCGCCACTATGAGGAGAGCCTGCCCATCCTGCGGGAGCTTTTCTACACCCGGCTCCTGAGCGGTCAGCTCTCCCCCGACCAGATCCAGGACCGGGCCGCCCGCTATGATATCCACCTTCCTCCCGGCCTGTGGACAGCCGCCCTGATCCACGCCGACCTGCCCGACCATGCCGCCGACGCCGAGCGGGACGAGCTGCTCCTTCTCTCTGTTCAGTCCTTTCTGGAAAAACAGTTTTCGCTGGAGGACTGTCCTTTCCTCTCCGTCCTCTACGGGGATCTCCCCGTCCTTCTGGTGCGGCTCCCCGCCCCCGACCGGCTCTACCCCCTTCTGGAGGAGCTGGAGCGGCTCAGCCGCCTGTCCCAGAGCTATCTGGGCGTCCCCCTCACCGCCGGGGTGGGCCTTCCCTGCCACGGGCCGGAGGAGCTCCACCGCAGCGTGAAGGGGGCCCGCTCGGCCCTGGACTACCGGGTACTGAAGGGCAGCGGCCGGGTCATTTTCATCGGGGATCTGGAGCCCCAGGTCCCCGCCACCCTCTCCTTTGAGGAGGAGGATCAGCGCACCCTCTCCGCCGCCGTCAAGCTGGGCACCCCCCAACAGGTGGAGCAGGTGGTGGGGGAGATGATGGACCGGCTGCGGCAGGCAGGCCTATCCCTGTCCCAGTGCCATCTCTTCCTTTTGGAGCTGGTGGCCTTCCTCCTCCGTCTGACCCGCTCCGGCGGCGTGGCGGTGGAGGCGGTCTTTGGCCCCAACTTCAACGGCTCCATCTCCACCGACCACTTTTCCGGCCCGGAGGAGCTGGGCCGCTGGCTTCGGGAGCGCTGTCTCAGGCTCCAGGAGCTTCTGGGCCGCCAACGCTCCGACTCGGCCTGGCGTCTGGTGGAGCAGGCCAAAAGCTTTATCGCCGCCCACTACGCCGACAGTGAGCTGAGCGTGGATACCGTCTGCTCTCACCTCCACCTCTCCCCCACCTACTTCTCCACCCTCTTCAAGCGGGAGGTGGGGATGCCCTTCACCACCTATGTCACCGAGATCCGGATGGACGAGGCCGCCCGCCTCCTCCGGGACACCGCCGAAAAGACCTACCTCATCGCCGAGCGGACGGGCTACACCGACCCCAACTACTTCAGCTACGTCTTTAAGCGCCGCTTCGGCCTCTCCCCCTCCAAGTACCGCAGCGGCTCCAACCCGTAAAAGAAGATCCATCAAAAGCCCTCCGTGCCGAGATGGAGGCCGCCTTCACCCCGGAGCGGGTCGTCCTGTTCCCCGAGAGCATATCCGTGAATTTCGAACGGGGTTCCCTGCCCAGCCAGGAGCACGACTATTCCCTGTCCGGCCTGCCGGAGCTGCCGCAGGACTGGGCGATGCCCGTGGTTCCCCGGCAGGGAACCATATCCTGGCCACACAACAAGAGAGAGGAGGGAGACGCCCCATGTCATTTTTCCGAAATCTGGCCCGGAAATGGGCGGAAAATTATCGAAAAATGAACATCCAGATGGTCATCTCCCTCTCCTTCACCCTGGTGGCCGCGGCGGGCATCCTCATCATGGGCCTGAGCCTGTTCTGGCGCTTCTCCGCCGCCAACCGCCAGAGCGTGGCGGAGAACAGCCAGCGGATCCTGGCCCAGGCCAACCTGAATCTGGACAGCTACCTGCGCCGGATGATGCGGATCTCCGACACGGTCTACTACCGGGTCATCAAGAATACCGACCTGGCCCAGGGCAGCCTCACCCCCTCCATGAACCTTCTCTACGAGGAGAACCGGGACGCCCTGGTCTCCCTGGCCGTCTTTGACAGCCGGGGAGCGCCCGTGTCCTCCGTCCCCCTCTCCACCCTAAAGCCCGGAGTCTCCCCCAGCGGGGAGGACTGGTTCCTCACCGCCACCCGGAGCATGGAGAACTTCCACTTCTCCACCCCCCATGTCCAGAACCTCTTTGACGACCCGGACCGGCCCTACCGCTGGGTGGTATCCCTGAGCCGCCACGTCCAGCTTACCCGGGACGGCTCCACCCAGGGGGGCATCCTCTTGGTGGACATGAGCTTCGCCGGCATCGAGCAGGTCTGCCGGGACGCCGCCCTGGGGGATGGAGGCTACCTCTACCTTATCGACGGGGACGGGGAGCTGATCTACCACCCCCGGCAGCAGCTCATTTACACCGGCCTTCTGGAGGAGAACAACCTCACCGCCGCCGGCTATAAGGACGGCAGCCACATGGAGCAGTTCCAGGGCCAGCCCCGGCTTGTCACCGTCAAGACCGTGGGTTACACCGGCTGGAAGCTGGTGGGGGTGGCCCCGGAACGGAGCTGGACCGCCGGCTCCCTCCAGCTTTTCCAGTTCGCCCTGCCCCTGGTCCTCTTCTCCATCTTCCTTATGGCCTTCCTCAACTTCCACATCTCCGCCCGGATCTCCGACCCTATCCGCCAGCTGGAGCGGTCCATCAAGGAGCTGGAGCGGGGCTGGGACGTGGACATCCAAGAGGCAGGCTGCTACGAGGTCCGCCAGTTGGCCCACGCGGTGCGCTCCATGGTCTCCACCATGCACCACCTGATGGACGACATCATCGAGCAGGAGGGCCAGAAGCGCCGCAGTGAGCTGGAGGTCCTCCAGTCCCAGATCAACCCCCACTTCCTCTACAACACCTTGGACTCGGTCATCTGGATGACCGAGTCCGGACGGCAGGAGGAGGCCGTCCAGATGGTCACCTCCCTGGCCCGGTTCTTCCGTATCTCCCTGAGCAAGGGGAAGAATATCATCCCCCTCTCCGACGAGCTGGAGCACGGCCGCCACTACATGACCATCCAGGAGATCCGCTTCAAGAACACCTTCTCCACCGAGATCCGCTCTCTCCCCGGCACCGAGGGACTGTACTGCCTGAAGCTCACCCTCCAGCCCCTGCTGGAGAACGCCATCTATCACGGCATGGCCAGCGCCGAGGGGGAGGGAAAGATCACCGTCACCGCCTACCGGGAGGGGGAGGACCTTCTCATCGACGTATCGGACAACGGCCTGGGGATGCGGCCCGAGGTGGCCGCCTCCCTGCTGGATCCCTCCGTCCCCTCCGCCGCCTCCGGCTCCTCCAGCGGCTCGGGCATCGGGGTGTGCAACGTCCACCAGCGGATCCAGCTCACCTTCGGGGAAAAATACGGCCTCACTCTTTTCTCCGAGCCTGACGAGGGGACCCTGGTCAGGATCCGCCTGCCCGCCCTCACCCGGGAGGCAGCCCAGCTTCTGCAGGGGGATGTGCTATGAAAACTCGAAAAAATGACCTTATCCAGGGGATCATCCTGGTGGTCCTGGCCCTGTCGGTGCTCCTCTCCCTGCTGATCCCCCAGCTGTTCCGCTCCGAAGCTCCCCCCCAGCGGCTAAGCCTGTCCGTTCTCCTCCGGGACGAGGACAGCGCCGGCTGGTCCACCGCCCGTCAGGGCATGGAGCAGGCCGCCGACGAGTTGGGGGCCGAGCTTCGTTTCCTCACCCTGGCCTCCTCGGGCAACAGCGCCGAGCAGGCCGAGAGCCTCCGCCGGGAGGTGGAGGAGGGGGCCGACGCCCTGGTGGTGGTCCCCGCCGACCCCCTCTCCCTGACCCAGACCCTGGATCAGCTCCCCGGCCACTGCCCCATGGTCTCCCTGGAGTCCCCCGTGGGCAGCTTCTCCGGGGTGGCCGCCCCCGACAACGACCTTCTGGGCCGTCAACTGGCCCAGGCCCTGTTCCTGGATTGGGACGGAGGCGCCGTCCTCCTCTGGGACTCCTCCCCCGCCTCCACCGGGGTCTCCGCCCGGCTGATGGCCGCCCGGGAGACCTTGGAGGGCCTGGGCGTCCCTACCGAGACCGTCTCCGCCCTTCCCGAGGAGAACGTCTCCCACCGCTGGGTCATGGCCTTCGAGCCCTCCGCCACCCGGCAGGCCGCCGACAGGAACAGCCGCCAGGAGCTCCCCTTCTCCCTCTATGGCGTGGGGACCTCCACCGCTATCATCATCCATCTGGAAAAAGGGGTCATCTCCGCCCTGGCCGCCTGGAACGACTATGCCGCCGGCTATCTGGCCGTCCGTCAGGCGGTATCCGCCGCCCAGGGGGAAAAGGGCGGCCTGGAGCCATTGCCCTTCTCCATTCTGCGAGGGGAGGATATCTATGAACCGGAAAATCAAAAGCTGCTGTTCCCTGTCACCTCGTAACCTGCTCTGCCTTCTCCTCTGCCTGCTGCTCCTCACCGGCTGCGGCGGCGGAACAACGGACAGCGACGGCCTGCGGATCGGGGTGGCCCTATACGCCCAGGAGGACACCTTCATCTCCTCCCTGAGCCAGTGCCTGGAGCGGCTGGCCCAGGAGGCGGAGAGCGAGACGGGGGAAAAGATCACCCTCTTCATCTCCGACGCCCGGGGCAACCAGACCTCCCAGATGGATCAGGTGGACCGGTTCCTGAACCGGGGCTGCGACGTGCTGTGCGTCAATATCGTGGACCGGACCGCCGCCGCCGTGGTGGCCGACAAGGCCCAGGCGGAGAACGTCCCCCTCATCTTCTTCAACCGCCAGCCGGTGGAGGAGGACATCCAGCGCTGGAGCCAGATCTACTACGTGGGGGCCAGCGCCCAGGAGAGCGGCGCCCTCCAGGGCCGGCTGGTGCTGGAGGCCTGGGAGAAGGACCGGGAACGGCTGGACCGCAACGGGGACGGTATTCTCCAGTACGCCATGCTGGAGGGGGAACCGGGCCATCAGGATGCCCTCATCCGCACCGAGTACTCCGTCAAGGCCCTCACCGACGCCGGGGTGGAGGTGGAGAAGCTGGTCAACGATACCGCCAACTGGAACCGCTCCCTGGGGGCCGGCCGGATGAGCCAGTGGCTGGAGCCTTACGGGGATCAGATCGAGGTCCTCTTCTCCAACAACGACGATATGGCCCTGGGGGCCATCGACGCCATGCGGGAGCGGGACTGGCAGGATTGGCCCCTCATCGTGGGCATCGACGGCACCGCCCCCGCCCTGGAGGCCATGGCCTCCGGCCAGCTCTACGCCACCGTGAAAAACGACGAGAAGGGACAGGCCCAGGCCATCATTGACCTGGCCCTCGCCCTCTATAACGGGGAGGATCCGTCCCAGACCGTGGACCTCACCGACGGCCAGTATGTCTGGCTCCCCTACCGCCCCGTGACCCAGGATAACCTGTCCCAGTTCCTTGACCCGGATTAAAAAACCAATAGAAAGGGAGATTCCCATGGACATCACAGCCTCCCCCGCCCAGCTCCGCTCCCAGCTTCCCCAGCTCCTCTCCCCCCTCTATTCCCCCCAGGCCATCCCCACCCAGGCGAAGCGGTATGAGGTCCTTCTCTCCTCTCTGGAGTCCGCCTTCGGCCCCCAGGACCGGGCGGCCCTCTTCTCTGCCCCAGGCCGCACCGAGGTGGGGGGCAACCACACCGACCACCAGCACGGCCGGGTCCTCACCGGCAGCGTGGATCTGGACATCATCGCCGCCGTGGCCCCCACCGGCGGAAACCTTATCCGGATCAAAAGCGAGGGCTTCCCCGACCTGGAGGTGGATCTTCGGGATCTGACCCTCCACCCCGAGGAGGCCAACACCACCGCCGCCCTCATCCGGGGCGTGGCCGCCTGGTTTACCCGAAAGGGCCATAACCTGGAGGGCTTCTCCGCGGTCATGACCTCCCAGGTCCTGAGCGGCAGCGGCCTCAGCTCCTCCGCCGCCTTCGAGGTCCTTATCGGCACCATCCTGAACCAGCTTTTCTGCGATGGCCGCTACGACAGCGTTCAGATCGCCAAGGTGGGCCAGTACGCCGAGAACGTCTACTTCGGCAAGCCCTGCGGCCTTATGGACCAGATGGGCTGCGCCGTGGGAGGCATGGTGACCATCGACTTCCGGGACAACGCCGACCCGGTGGTGGAGAAGGTGGACTTCGACTTCCACTCCGCCGGCCACGCCCTGTGCATCATCGACAGCGGCGCCGACCACGCCGACCTGACCGGGGAGTACGCCGCCGTCACCCAGGAGCTGAAGGCGGTCTGTGCCCACTTCGGCAAGTCCTTCCTCCGGGAGGTGCCCGAGGCCGACTTCTACTCCGCCCTCCCCCGGCTCCGGGCCAAGGCGGGGGACCGGGCCCTTCTCCGGGCCATCCACGTGTATGAGGACAACAAGCGGGTGGAGGCCCAGGTGGCCGCCCTCCGCCGGAACGACTTCGACGCCTTCCTCTCCCTGGTGAGGGAATCTGGCCTGTCCAGCTGGCGCCTCCTTCAGAACGTGGCCCCCGCCGGGGCCGCCGCCCACCAGGAAGTGGCCCTCACCCTGGCTCTGGCCGAGGGACTCCTCCAGAGCCGGGGAGCCTGCCGGGTCCACGGGGGCGGCTTCGCCGGCACCGTCCAGGCCTTCGTCCCTCTGGATCTTCTGGATCGCTTCAAAGCAGAGATGGACCGGTTCCTGGGCCAGGGGGCCTGCCATGTGCTCACCATCCGCCCTGTGGGCGGGGTGCGGCTCATATAAGGAGGGATCGTCATGGTGGATATCGCCATCGCCAAGCTGGCCGACTACGCCCTCCGGAAGGGCCTTATCAAGGAGTGCGAATACCTCTGGGCCGTCAACACCATCCTGGACGTATTAAAGCTGGACAGCTACAGTGAGCCGGAGCGGACCTGGGATCCCGGGACGCTGGAGCTGGCCCCCATTCTGGCCGAGCTGCTGGACGACGCCTGCGCCCGGGGCCTTACCGAGGATTCCGTGGTCTACCGGGATCTCTTCGATACCGAGCTCATGGGCCGCCTCACCCCCCGGCCCCATGAGGTCCGCTCCACCTTCCAGGCCCTGCGCCAGGAGGACCCCAAAAAGGCCACCGACTGGTATTACGCCTTCAGCCAGGACACAAACTATATCCGCCGGGACCGGATCGCCAAGGATATGCAGTGGAAGACCCCCACCGAATACGGGGAGATGGATATCACCATCAACCTCTCCAAGCCGGAGAAGGACCCCAAGGCCATCGCCGCGGCCAAGAACCTCCCCGCATCGGCTTACCCCCGGTGTATGCTCTGCGCCGAGAACGAGGGCTACGCCGGAAGGGTGAACCACCCCGCCCGGCAAAACCACCGGGTTGTGCCCATCACCATCCACTCCTCCCCTTGGTTCTTGCAATACTCCCCCTATGTGTACTATAATGAACACTGTATCTGCTTCAACGGGGAGCACACCCCCATGAAGATCGACCGTGCCTGCTTTGCCAAGCTGCTGGACTTTGTGGGCCAGTTTCCCCACTATTTCGTGGGCTCCAACGCCGACCTTCCCATCGTGGGGGGCTCCATCCTGGCCCACGACCACTTCCAGGGTGGCCGCTACACCTTCGCCATGGAAAAAGCCCCGGTGGAGACCCCCGTCTCCTTCCCCGGCTTCGGGGATGTGGCGGCGGGCATCGTCAAGTGGCCCATGTCGGTGCTCCGCCTCACCTGTAAGGACCCCCAGCGCTTGGTGGAGCTGGCCGACCGGATCCTCGCCTCCTGGCGGGGCTACACCGACGAAGCCGCCCTCATCTTCGCCGAGACGGAGGGGGAGCCCCACAACACCATCACCCCCATCGCCCGGCGGCGGGGGGAGGACTTCGAGCTGGATCTGGTGCTCCGGAACAATCTCACCACCCCCGAGCACCCCCTGGGCCTCTACCATCCCCACGCCCAGCTCCACCACATCAAGAAGGAGAACATCGGCCTCATCGAGGTCATGGGTCTGGCCGTCCTCCCCGCCCGGCTGAAGGAGGAGCTGGCGGCGGTGGCGGACTGTCTGGCCCGGGGCGGCGACCTCCGCTCCGGCGAGAAAACCGCCAAACACGCCGACTGGGCAGAGGCCTTTGCCCCCAACTACACCATCACCCCGGAAAACGCCCTCTCCATCGTCCAGAGGGAGACCGGCCTGGTCTTTGCCCAGGTTCTGGAGCACGCCGGCGTCTTTAAGCGCACCCGGTCGGGCCAGGACGCCTTTCTCCGGTTCATCACCCAGGTCCGACCCTAAAAAGGAGGAATTTTTATGTTAAAAACCATCTTGGTGGCCGGCGGCGCCGGCTATATCGGCAGCCACATGGCCGCCCTTCTGGTACGGAAGGGTTACGACGTGGTGGTGATAGACAACCTGTGTACCGGCCACTGGCAGGCGGTGAAGGGAGCCAAGCTCCGGGTGGGAGACCTGCGGGACGCCGCCTTTTTGGAGCGGGTCTTTTCCGAGTTCCCCATCGACGGGGTCATCAATTTCGCCGCCTTCTCCCTGGTGGGGGAAAGTGTGGGCAACCCCCTGAAGTACTATGACAACAACGTCTCCGGTGCGGTGGGCATCCTCACCGCCATGAAAAACCACGGGGTAAACAAGATCGTTTTCTCCTCCACTGCCGCCACCTACGGTGAGCCGGAGAAGCAGCCCATCGAGGAGACCGACCGCACCGACCCCATCAATCCCTACGGGGCCTCCAAGCTGGCCATCGAGGGCCTTCTCCGCTGGTGTGACGCCGCTCACGGCGTCAAGTACGCCGCCCTGCGCTACTTCAACGCCGCCGGAGCCGACGTGGAGGCCGGCATCGGGGAGGATCACCACCCCGAGACCCACCTCATCCCCATCGTCCTCCAGTGCGCCCTGGGCAAGCGGGATCACGTGGGTGTCTACGGGGACGACTACCCCACCCCTGACGGCACCTGCCTGCGGGACTATATCCACGTTCAGGATCTGGCCGAGGCCCACCTTCTGGCCCTGGAGTACCTGGACAATGGCGGGGAGAGCGGCCCCTTCAACCTGGGCTGCGGGGACGGATACAGCGTAAAGGAGATCATCGACACCGCCCGGGCCGTCACCGGTAAGGCCATCCCCGCCACCATAGAGCCCCGCCGGGCGGGGGATCCCCCTGTCCTCATCGCCTCCAACCGGAAGGCCCAGGAGCTTTTGGGCTGGAAGCCCAAGCGGGATCTTCGCCAGATCATCTCCGACGCCTGGACCTGGCATTCCTCCCACCCCGACGGCTACGGGGACTGAGCCATGGTGAAAACGGCCTCCTTCGGCTCCCTTGACGGGAAAGACCTCCCCCTCCTCACCCTCTCCGCCGGAGACCTGGAGGTGGAGCTGATCCCCTACGGCGCCGCCATCCGCTCCATCCGCTTCCCCGACCGGGATGGAAAACGCCTGGATCTCTGCCTGGGCTACGACACCCCCCAGGAGTACGCCATACAGGACGCCTGTCTGGGGGGCACCATCGGCCGCTACGCCAACCGGATCGCCGGGGCCTCCCTGCCCCTGGGGGAAAAGGTCTGGCCCCTGGCCTCCAACGAGGGGAAAAACACCCTCCACGGCGGGACGGAGGGCTTCCATAAAAAGTGGTGGGACTATGCCCCGGGGGAGGACTCCGTCACCTTCTCCCTCACCTCCCCCCACGGGGACGAGGGCTTCCCCGGGACTCTGAAGGTGGAGGTGACCTACGCCCTCACCCCCGATTCCCTCACCATCTCCTATGAGGCCCTCTCCGACGCCGACACGGTGGCGAGCCTCACCAACCACGCCTATTTCAACCTCTCCGGCCAGGACAGCGGAACGGTGGACGGACACATCCTCACCCTCCACGCCCGGGAGTACACTCCCTCCGGCAAGGACAACCTCCCCACCGGAGAGATCCTCCCCGTGGCGGGCACCCCATTCGACCTGACCCAGCCCACCCTACTCTCCGGCCAGGTCTTTGACCACAACTTTGTCCTCAACACCCCGGCGGAGACCCCCTTCGCCCTCCTCCACTCCCCCGCCTCGGGGGTGGCCGTGGAGTTCTCCACCAACCTCCCGGGGGTCCAGCTCTACACCGCCGACTTTCTCACCCCCCGCCCGGGAAAGGGCGGAGCCCTCTATGGCCCCCGCCAGGGCCTCTGTCTGGAGCCCCAGTTCTATCCCGACGCCCCCCATCACCCCCACTTCCCCTCCCCCCTCCTCCGGGCCGGGGACGTCTACCGGCGCCGGATCTCGTTCCGCTTCCTTCACCTGTGAGGACACAAAAAAGGCCACGCCTTCCGGCGTGGCCTTTCTCTTTTCTTTTTACCCCATCAAGCCCTGCACCAGGATCACCAGGATCAGCGCCGGCAGGATAAACTGGAAGTAGACCTTCCACCTCCGGGACATCCGCAGCCCCTTCCCGGTGTTGGCCTCGGCCAGGTAGTTGTCAAAGCCCCAGCCCCACTTGCTCACACAGAACAGCAGATACACCAGGGAGCCCAGGGGCAGCAGCAGATTGGACACCAAAAAGTCCTCAATGTCCAGTATCTGCCCCACGCTCCCGTTGGGCAGGGTGGCCTTGAAGTACCACAGGTTATACCCCAGCACACAGGGCACGCTGGCCAGCAGCACAAACGCCCCGTTGATCAATGCCGCCTTCTTCCGGCTCCAACCGAAGTTGTCGATGCACCCGGCCAGCAGATTCTCAAACACGGCGATCACCGTGGAGAAGCTGGCGAAGGACATGAACAGGAAGAACAGGCTCCCCCACAGCCGCCCCCCGGCCATGCCGGTGAACACCTTGGGCAGGGTGACGAAGATCAGGGAGGGGCCCGCGTCGGGGGTCACCCCGAAGGAGAAGCAGGCCGGGAAGATGATAAGGCCGCTCATCAGGGCCACAAAGGTGTCCAGCCCACAGATCCGTACCGCCTCCCCCGCCAGGGTGTTGTCCCGGCTCATGTAGCTGCCGAAGATCTCCATGGCGGCGATGCCCAGGCTCAGGGTGAAGAAGGCCTGGTTCATGGCTGCGGTGACCACCTTCCCCAGCCCCTGCTCCATGGCCCGGCCAAAGTCGGGCAGCAGGTAGAACTTCACGCCCTCCCCCGCCCCGGGCAGGGTCAGGCTGTGGACCGCCAGCACCAGGATAAGCCCCAATAGGCCCATCATCATCCATTTGGTGACCCGCTCCAGCCCTCCCTGGAGCCCCAGGGAGCATACCAGAAAGCCCGCGATCACCGTCACCCCCATCCAAAGGCCCATCTCCCCGGGGTTGGCCTGCATGGCGGAGAACACCCCGTCCACCGCCTCCATAGCCATCCCGTTGAACGCGCCCCCGGCGAACTTGAAGAAGTACCCCAGCATCCAGCCGGATACCGTAGTATAATACATCATCAGCAGATAGCACCCGATCATGCAGAACCAGCCGTGGATGTGCCATTTAGAGCCCTTGGGCTCCAGCGCCTGATAGCCCTGCACCGCACTCTTGCGGCTGGCCCGGCCCACCGCCAGCTCCATGGTGAGCACAGGAACCCCCATGATCACCAGAAACAGCAGGTAAAACAGCACAAACACCCCGCCGCCGTTCTCCCCGGTGACATAGGGGAACTTCCACACGTTGCCGATGCCGATGGCGCACCCGGCGCTCACCAGCAGGAACCCCAGCCGGGAGCCAAAATTTTCTCGCTTCATGCCTCTCTCTCCTTTGCTCCAATTACCCCCTATGATACGAAAACAGGGATAAAAAGTCAACCCAAAGATGGCCCACCCCCCCTCTTTGACGCCGGACTTTTCCGTTTCCGTTCCCAAAATCCCCCAAAACCCCGGCTTTTCCGCACCTTCCCCTTTTTCTCCAAACACACAACATTTAGCAGTCGCATAAAAATTTGTACACAATATCTTGTAAATTCCTCTTGCATTTCCCTCCAACATAGGGTATACTGTGGATACTTCGCCGCCACATTATGTCATCCAACGGACATAACATTATATTTATCCATATAGAGAGGGGACACACACCAATGAAACTCATCAAGCGAAGCGGTCAGGAAGTGACCTTTGACTCCCAGAAGATCTACAACGCCATCGCCAAGGCCAACGCCGCCACCACCGGCGCCCAGGAGATGACCCCCACCCAGATCCG
>JAAWNQ010000059.1 GCA_022799035.1 Oscillospiraceae bacterium | reverse complement strand
CGGCTCAGGGTGACGGCCAGCTTCCGGGGCTTGATGTCCTCCATAGGGATGGCGCGGCTCTGGGTGCAGGCCACCGCCTTTTCTGAGATAAACAGGATATCACCAGACTGCATCAGGTCCTTGGGATACTTCTTCACCACATCCGCCATATCATCGTCCTTGGTAATCAGGTGGGTTTTAACGGGGATGCGCAGATAATCAATGCCGTTCACAGCCCGGACCAGATTCTTTCCGGGGTTGGCGCTGTAGTTTTCCATGGAGCAGGACTCCTCTCGTCGGTTCAAGAATTTCCGGGTTATTATACCACTTTTCTCGGGGGAACGCTACTGTTTTTCCAAAATTATTTCTCCCTCCAGATATCCTTCCCCCACGCCGGTAACCTGAACCCTCCGCAGCTGGTTGTGAAGGTTTTCACCGCTCCTGACCCGCACCTCGCTGTACCGGGTGGTATGGCCCCGCCAAAGGCCGTCCCGCTCCTCCTCGAAGAGAACCTCTACCTTGTCCCACTGCTCCAGGTAGCGCCGCTCCATCCGGGCCGCCGCCTCGGCGGCCCGCCGGGCCCGCTCCTCCTTGACGGCCTTTGGCACCTGGCCGGGCATGGAGGCCGCCGGGGTGCCGGGGCGGCGGGAGTAGGGGAAGATGTGCATGGCGGTGAAGGCGCACTTCTCCATAAAGGCCAGGGTCTGGCTGAATTCCTCCTCCGTCTCTCCGGGAAAGCCTACGATCAGGTCGGTGGTGACGCCAGGGTTTACATAATACTTGCACAGCAGCTCCACGCTCTCATAATACCGGGCGGTGTCATATTTCCGGTTCATCCGCTTCAGAGTGGCGTCGCAGCCTGACTGGAGGGAGAGGTGGAAATGGGGGCACAAATTATGTAAACTGGATATTTGGCGGCAGAACTCCTCGGTCACGGTCCGGGGCTCCAGAGAGCCCAGCCGGATCCGGCAGTCGGGGGCGGCCTGACAGACCGCCTGGATCAGATCCCCCAGGTCCTGTCCGTTTTTCAGGTCCTGCCCCCAGGAGGAGATCTCAATGCCGGTGAGAACAATCTCTTTATACCCCTTTTCCGCCAGGGACCTGGCCTCTTCGACCGCCCGGGCCAAGGGCAGGGAGCGCACCGGTCCCCGGGCATAGGGGATGATACAGTAGGAGCAAAAGTTGACGCACCCGTCCTCCACCTTCAGCATGGCCCGGGTCCGGCCCTCCAGACCTCCGGCGGGAAGGTCTTCAAATATTTTGGTTGACATAATATTTTTGACAGTGATCCTGGGTGCGACCATAGGCTCCTGGGAAACGGGGGCCTGTGGGGCACGGCTTCCCAGACGGGCCGCTGCGATCTCCTCAAGGTCATCCAAAAAGATCATCCGTCCACTGGGGCCGGAGATCAGGTCCACCTCCAGTTCAGCCACCGCCTGGGGATCGGTCTGGGCGTAGCATCCGCACACCCCCACCACCGCGGCGGGGTTTTGCTTCCGGGCCCGGCGGATGATCTGCCGGGATTTGTGGCCGCTCATGGCTGTAACGGCGCAGGTGTTGATAATGTAAGCGTCCGCCCTGTCCTCAAAGGGGACGAGCTGGTGCCCCCGGCGGAGAAGCTGGGCCTCCATGGCCTGGGTCTCGTATTGGTTGACCTTACAGCCCAATGTGCAGATGGCAATTTTCATGGGTTTTTCCTTCCCGGCGCCCCTCCCTCTTGAAAGAAGGGACCCTGATGGTGTATAATGAGACGGCGAAAAACAGGATTGTAAACCATGCTACAATCTCCGGTTCAAAACCGATCCAAAACGCACGAAAACATTATAGAATAGAAATGGGCGTTCGTCCAGAGGAAAACGCCAAGGAGGGGCCTATGTCCTACAATTTTTTTGCCTACCTGTCCCGGATGCGGTATATCCAGCGGTGGGCGCTGATGCGCAATACCTTCCAGGAGAATATTCAGGAACACTCCCATCAGGTCTCGGTGCTGGCCCACGCCCTGGCTGTCATCGGCCGGGAGAAGTTTGGCTCCCAGGTGGATCCGGGGCAGGCCGCCGTGGCCGGTCTCTACCACGACGCCCCGGAGATTTTGACGGGGGACCTGCCCACTCCGGTGAAGTATGATAACCCCGCCATCAAGGACGCCTACAAGGCGGTGGAGAGCGTGGCCGCCGACAAGCTCCTTACCATGCTGCCCCAGGAGCTGCGGGGGGCCTTCGCCCCCTATGTCCGGGAGGAGCTGGACCCGGAGCTGTTGCGGACCGTGAAGGCCGCCGACAAGCTCTCGGCCTACCTGAAGTGCGTGGAGGAGGTGAAGGCGGGCAACAACGAGTTTAAGCAGGCCGCCCGCCAGACCCGGGAGGCCCTGAACCGCATGGAGATGCCCGAGCTGGACTACTTTTTGAAGTATTTCCTCCCTGGTTTTGAGCTGACGCTGGACGAGCTGCAATAGGGGGGAGGGTGAGCGTGAAATACCTGAAATGGCTCCCATTGCTGTTCGTGGGGACATTCCCATACCTGTGCCTCGCGGGACTGTATGTGGAACGGTTGCGGGCCATATTTCCAGGACATCCCTTTACCCTGATCGGGCTTTTCTAGCTGGCGGGGCTGGGGGCGGCGCTTGCTGTCCTCCTCACCCGGAAGGGCTGGACCGCCCGGGAGCTGGCCCTGGCCAATCTGCTCATCAAGCTGGTCCATATCCCCGCCTATTTGTTCTGGTTCGCCGCGGGTATGCTGTTTTTCCTCTTTATGGGCGCACCGCTGGCCTTTGTGATGGACGTTATAGCCATCAGCCTCAGCGGTCTTATCGGTCTTGCCGCCGTCCTGAACTGCCGGGGGGAAGGATGCCTGCCCACCGGAAAGACCCTTCTCTATGGCGTTTTGCAGTTTGTGTTCTGCGTTGATATCTTCAGCGCCGTATGGATTTGGAGAGAGGCTAAAAGACGGATGGTAGAGGAAAGAGACTGACAGGAGAGGATCCTGCCGACAGAGTTGGGAGACTATTTTGGAGGAATGGAACGGGGAGGAGGACAAAGATGATAAAGGTTGATTGGGAATTGGAAGAGGCTGTGGTCCTTTTTGATTTCTACTTTGAAAATGGCGGCGATCTGCGTATATTTGATAAAGATAAAAAGCTGATGGAGCTATCCCGCCTATATAATCGGCGGGCTCGGATGCTGGGGATAGCGGTGGATGAGAAATACCGCAATCTGGCTGGCCTTCGACTGCAGTTGGGCTGTGTTCATTATGTGGTAACAGATGGGGCGGAGGGGATGTCCTCGGTGAGCCATCTGTTTCGCGAGACCTATGAGCTGTATCAGACGGACCCGGTCCGTTTTCGACAGATCAGAGATGAGTTTTATGAAAAATATCAGAGGGAAAAGGGAGCTGAAGAAGGAATGAGAGCTATCGTCACCGTCATCGGCAAGGACCAGGTGGGTATCATCGCCCGGGTGTGCGCCCTGCTCAGTGAGCAGGGGGTCAACGTGCTGGATATCAGCCAGACCATTTTACAGGAGTATTTTACCATGATCATGCTGGTGGACACCGCCGCTTCCCCCATCCCCTTCGCCCAGCTTGTAAAGCTGCTGGAGGAGGAGGGCAAGGCCCAGGGGCTGGTGATCCACGCCCAGCGGGAGGACATTTTCAACGCCATGCACCGCATTTAAGTGAAAAATGAAAAGTGAAAAGGTAGGGTGTCCGGCGGAGCCGGACTACTTTCATATGCCGCCTACGGCGGCCACAGGCCAAATAGCTTTTTCACTTTTCACTTTTCATTTTTAACTTTTCACTTGACCCTATCCCAGTGAAGGAAGAAGGTTCGATACTATGCCTATGTTCAATTCCAACGAGATCTTGGATACCATCCATATGATTGACCAGCAGCACCTGGACGTGCGGACCATCACCATGGGGGTCTCCCTGCTGGACTGCTGCGACCCGGATCCCAAGGCTGCCTGCGAGAAGATCTATGAGAAGATCGTCCGCTCCGCCAAGAACTTGGTGAAAACCGGGGAGGATATCGAGGCCGAGTTCGGCATCCCCATCATCAACAAGCGGATCTCGGTGACCCCCATAGCCCTGGTGGCGGGGGCCTCCCGGTGTGAGGACTACACCCCCTTCGCCGTGGCTCTGGATAAGGCCCGGGCCGAGACGGGAGCCAACTTTATTGGAGGGTTCTCCGCCCTGGTCCAGAAGGGAATGACCCCCGCGGACGAGAGGCTGATCCGCTCCATTCCCTCCGCCCTCTCCGAGACCGAGCTGGTCTGCGGAAGCGTCAATGTGGGCTCCACCAAGGCGGGGATCAATATGGACGCGGTGGCCCTTATGGGCCGGACGATCAAGGAGCTGGCGGCCAAAACCGCGGATACCGCCGGCTTTGGCTGCGCCAAGCTGGTGGTGTTCTGCAACGCGGTGGAGGACAACCCCTTTATGGCGGGGGCCTTCCACGGGGTCAGCGAGCCCGACCGGGTCATCAATGTGGGGGTCTCCGGCCCCGGGGTGGTGTACCACGCCCTCCAGAGCGTGAAGGGGGCCCCCTTCGACGTGGTGGCCGAGACGGTGAAAAAGACCGCCTTCCGTATCACCCGGATGGGCCAGCTGGTGGCCCAGGAGGCCTCCCGGCGGCTGGGGGTGCCCTTCGGCATTGTGGACCTCTCCCTGGCCCCCACCCCCGCCATCGGGGATTCGGTGGCCCGGATCCTGGAGGAGATGGGGCTGGAGACCTGCGGCACCCACGGCACCACCGCCGCCCTGGCCCTCCTCAACGACGCGGTGAAGAAGGG
>JAAWNQ010000020.1 GCA_022799035.1 Oscillospiraceae bacterium | reverse complement strand
CTGGCCTGCGGCGGCTACTGCGCCAACCCCGCCATGGTCAAGGAGTACGACGAGTACTGGGGAGACAACCTCTCTGACCGGACCCTGAGCACCAACGCGGGCACCAACACCGGCGACGGCATCAAGATGGCTATGGCCATCGGCGCCGACACCGTGGATTTGGGCGTGGCCCAGATGATGCCCTCCTCCTCCCCCCTGAAGGGCACCATGACCGACGGCATCTGGGCCGACGCCGCTGAGCAGCTTTGGATCGGCGCCGACGGCAAGCGGTTCGTGGACGAGTACGCCGAGCGTGACGTACTGGCTAAGGCCTCCATGGAGCAGCCCGACGGCATCTTCTACATCATCTACGCCGGCAGCGCCATGCGCGAGGGCAAGGATAAGTGCCAGGGCACCAGCTACACCGCCGGCGGCATGGGCGGCACCGTCCAGGCCATGGTGGAGGGCGGCCACATCTGGTACGGCAAGGACCTGAAGGAGCTGGCCGAGGCCACCAAGACCCCCGCCGGCGGCGCCACCTCCTCCTTCACCGAGGAGCAGCTGCGCACCGTGATCGAGCAGTACAACAGCTACGTGGAGGCCCAGAACGATCCCGACTTCCACAAGGGCAACCTGAAGGGCTACATCGACCTGGAGTACATTGAGAGCCACGACGACGTGGGCATCTGCATCAGCCCCCGTAAGGCCTCCCTGCACCACACCATGGGCGGTGTGAAGATCAACACCGAGACCGAGGTCATCGGCACCAACGGCAAGACCATCCCCGGCCTGTGGGCCGCGGGCGAGGTGGCCGGCGGCGTCCATGCGGGCAACCGTCTGGGCGGCAACGCCATCGCCGATATCTTCACCTTCGGCCAGATCGCCGGCAAGAGCGCCGCCGGTAAATAAGCGTTATACTACTTTCTCCTTATACAGCCAAAGGGCCTGACGGGATCCTCCCGCCGGGCCCTTTGGCCTTTCTCTATGGATAATAAAGGGATGAGGGGACGGCCTTCGCCGTCCCCTCATCCCTTTATTATTCTTCCTCTCCCCTCACGCTCCACAGGCTGAGAAGGATAGAGCCCAGCAGGAGGCACAGGCACACGGTCACCAGCCCCATGCCGGAGCGGATATTCCCCGTCCGCTCGGCCACAAAGCCCACCAGGGCGGGGGCCAGGGTCCCGCCGATGGCTCCGATGAGATTCATGGCGCTGCAGCCCAGGTCGTTGCCCTTGATGGCTTCGCTGCCAAAGGCGAAGGCGGTGGGATAGAGGGTGGCGATAAAGGCCCCCACCCCCGCCAGAGAGAGGGCCACCACAACCGGGTTCCGGGTGGAGATCATCAGCAGGTAAAAGCCCAGCAGGCCGATACAGTCCACCACCAGGATTCTCCCCCGGGAGACCTTCCCGGTGATGGCGGCCCCCGCCATCCGGCCCAGGAACATGAGAAGCCAGAGAAGACTGCTCATCACCTGCGCCGCCTGGGGGCTCAGGATCCCCGCGTCCCGGAAGTAGGTCACCAGCCAGCCCATGATGGTGTACTCCACCGCCAGATAGAAAAAGAGCATCAGAGTGGTCAGCCAGAACCGCTTGTTCCGGAGAAAGCTCACGTCCGCCTTGGCTCCCCGCTCTCCCCCGACCTCCGGCGTCATATCCATCCGGGCGTAGACCAGACCCTGACCCAGACCCAGCAGACACAGGCCCCAGGTCATCACCCGCCAGCCCCCCTGAGGCCACAGCCACACCAGAAGGGCCAGAGCCAGGGGGGAGAGGAAGGCCCCGATGGCGAAAGAGCCGTGGAGCAGGTTGAAGCCCCGGGTAGCCTTCTCCCCCGGCAGGGTGGAGATCATGGTATTGGAGAAGTTGTTGATACACCCCATGGTGGTCCCCTCCACCAGGAAAACCACCATCAGCATGGGGGGATCTCCCAGGCCCAGGCTTACTAAGGCGTAACAGCCCACCATCAGGAGCACGGTCAGAAGGATGCTCCTCCGCCGCCCCAGCCGGAGGACCAGCAGGCCCCACAGCAGCATGGACACCAGATTGCCCACCGACTTGACGGAGAGAAGGAGCCCCGCCTGGTCATAGCTCAGGCCATAGGCCTGCCGCAGATAGGGCAGCAGGGAGCCGAATATGCCGATCCAGCCGTTGAGAAAATAGGCCAGCAGTACCCTGCGGAGGAGCCGGTCCTCCCGGCTCTCCCTGATCGCGTTCTCATCCATCTTCTCTTTCCTCCCCTATGATTTCTGGGGTAAGTGTATCATCTTTGGGGCGGTTTGGTAAGCCCTCCCAGGATTCTTTTCCCTTTTTCACAAAAAAATCCCCGCTGAATCGGTCTCAGCGGGGATTTTTTACCCTTTCGCTTTCTCTTTCCCTATCTCTGTGAGCGCCCGGTAATTCTCATCGTTCATGTAGAGAATGGTCAGCCAGAACTGTCCCTCTCCCCCGTCGTCCCACAGCTCCACGTAGTACATCAGCCGCTTTTCCATGTCCGCGGCAAAGAAGCAACCGGGGCCTCCGCTCCCGTCCTCGTACTCCTCATAGGCGAAAAGGACTTCCAGCCGCTCCTCCAGGGGGGTGATCTCCCCGTCCGGCAGGGGGAGTTCCACCTTCACGCAGTGGGCCTCGTCGGGGCTCCGGCCATAGTCCAGCTCCTCCCCGGAGAAGGAGAAGAGGCAGTCCACCCCCTCCAGGCGGAAGGCATAGCCCCCTGCGTCCTCCTTGTGGAAGATCCAGGGCCCCTCCCCTCCGTTCAGGGTCTGGCGAAGCTCCGCCCCGGTTTGGCCGATATAGGCGATGACCTCCTCCGGGCCTTTGGCAGGTTCCGGGGTTCGGGCCAGCATCTGGAGCGTCCCCTCTCCAAGGGTCAGAAGGGCCGCCAGAAGGATGGTCAGGAGCCTTATATGCATCTCTCCACCCCCTTTCTCAGTCCTTGGCTTCCGCCCCCAGGGGCTCATCCAGATCCACGCCGCCGAAGCTTTCCAGGGGGATCCCCTCCACCTGAAAAAGGATCTCCGCCTCCGGGTTCAGCTCCGTCAGGGTCTCGGCCACCGCCAGGATCCGGCGGGGGTCCTCCTCCCCCTCCAGCCAACTGCCGTCAAAGTCCACCGTATAGCGGTTTCCCTCCCGGGTCAGGGCCAGAAGCTGGGTATCCTTGGGGGAGACGGGCTCCAGGTCCCCGCCCTCAGGCCCCTCCAAAAGGGCCTGCACCGCGGCGATCTCTATCCGGTCCCCCATCCGCAGGGTGAGGGTCCGCTCCTCCATCCCCAGGCCCTCCCCCTGGAGGAACCAGAGTTTTACGGTCTCCTGCCGGTCCTGACCGGCGCCGTTGTCCAGAAGGAAGTCCTCCGCGGTAAAGATCTGGTCCCGGAAGGGCCGGGGCCGGTCCTCCACCGTCAGGTAGACCCGGTCAATATGGCTCAGTTCACACAGGGTCAGCACGATACAGCCGTCGGCCAGAGTCAGTTCCACCCCGGACAGGCCCCCATAGGCCTCGGACAGGTCCACGATGGCAAGGTCCCCCTCCTCCCGGCAGCTTCGCACCACGGTACCTCCGGGAAAGGGGGAGCGGAGTCCCACCTCCTCCGGCCCCGACAACAGACGGGTCATCACATCCCCGGCGGTATTTCCCGGCACGTCCCGGAATTCCCGGCCCAGTATGCCCCCTGTCTCCCCGTTCTCCGCCGAGAGATAGTAAAGGGTCATCCCCTCCCCGGCCGGGTCCCTGGAAAAACCCTCTCCGGCCACCCCGCAGGCGGCGCAGAGGGCGGCCAGAAGGAGCAGGAGGAGGGGCAGTCGGTTGTTCCTCATTCCACTCCCCCCTCTCGGCACAGGGGGAAGGTGACGGTGAACCGGGTCCCCTCGGGGGTCCGCCGCTGGGCGGTCACGTCCCCCCCATGGCGGTGGGCGGTATCCCGGACGATGGACAGGCCCAGGCCGGTGCCTCCCGCCGCCCGGGACCGGGCCTTATCCACCCGGTAAAACCGGTCGAATACCTTACCCACATCCTCCTCGGGGATGCCCACCCCGGTGTCCTCCACCATGATGACCACCTTTCCCTCCCAGTCCTGGGCGTAAAGCTCCACCTTACCCCCGGGGAGGTTATATTTGATCCCGTTCTCCACCAGGTTGAAAAGGATCTGATACAGATCGTCCCGGGTGGTTTTCACCATCAGACCCTCGGGCACGTCCAGCCTCAGCTCCACCTCCACCGCCTTGGCCAGGGGCTCCAGCATGTGCTCCACCCGCTGGGCCACCCCCCGGACCTCCACCGGCTCGGCCTCCACCACCGGGAGGGCGGCGTCCAGCCGGGTCAGGGTCAGCAGGTGTTCGGTGATCCGCTGGAGCCGGGCGGCCTCGTCCCCGATATCCCCTACGAACTCCTGGACCGTGGACCGGTCCATGGAGTCGCTGCTCTGCAAAATGGAGTCGGTGAGGAGCCGGATGGAGGCCAGGGGGGTCTTCAGCTCGTGGGAGGCGTCGGAGACAAAGCGTCTTCTCACCTCCTCGGTGGTCTGGAGCCGGTCGGTGAGGGCGTTGAACTCCCCCGCAAGCTGGCTCAGCTCGTCCCGGCCCTGGGATTTTACCCGGTGGTTGTACTCCCCCTTCCGAACGATCCGGATGGCGTCCAGAAGCCGGCCCATCCGCCGGGTCAGGGCCTGGGAGAAGATGAGGGACAGGGCGGCGGAGCCCACGGCGATGACCAGGGAGATATTCCGCAGGGTCTGCTGTATGCCCACCAAGAGCTGGCCCTGCTCCGGGTCGTACTCGTCGGCGTACACCGCCCCCAGGGTCATGCCCCGGTAGGTCACCGGGACCGCCGCCCGGCTGTGAAAGGCCCCGGCGGTATAATCGGAGCAAAATTCATCCCGGCCCTGGAGGGCCCGGGCTATCTCGTAAAGAAGGGCATACCTACCCACCGCCCCGGAGGCCGGGGAGGTATCGTAGAGGATGATCCCCGAGGCGTCGGTGACCAGTACCCGGCTGAGGCCCGCATTGCCCAGCACCTCCATGACACGGGCCACGCTCTCCCGGCTCAGCCCCTCAGGGCCCGCCAGGGCGGAGGCCATCACCGAGACCTGGCTTTGGAGGGAGGTCTGCTTGGACTGGAAGACCATCTGCTGGGAGGCCAGCACCGGGTATGTGTTGAGCAGCGCCAGCACCACGGCGATAAGGGCCAGGTAGGTGGCGGCGTATTTCATCCGAAGGCTCCGCCAGAAGGGGACCTTCCCGGTGGTTACAGATTCCATTTTGACGGCACCCCCCAATGTAAGTTAAAAATGAAAAGTGAAAAGTGAAAAAGCTGAGAGCTTCCTGCTCTTGTCATGGTCCCTTTCTGTTGAGAGAAAATCGTTGCTCAACGCTTTTTTGGCTGAAAACTTTTGGGCAAAGGATCTCTTGCTTCCCTTCGCGGCTTTTTCATTTTTAACTTTTAATTTTTCCCTTTCAAATAGTACCCCACGCCCCACTTGGTCAGGATGTATTCCGGGTTGGCGGGGTCCAGCTCCAGTTTTTCCCGGAGACGGCGGACATGGACGTCCACGGTGCGGTAATCTCCCACATACTCGTAGCCCCAGACTACATTGAGCAGATTCTCCCGGGAGTAGACCCGGCCGGGGTTACGCATGAGAAGCTCCATCAGGTCGAACTCCTTGGCGGTGAGCTCCACGCTCTCCCCCTCCTTCCAGGCCGAACGTTCCCCGGGAGCCAGGGTGATGTGGCCCGCGGTGAGCCGTCCGCTCCCCGTCTCCTGCTGGGTCATCCCCGCCCGGCGAAGGAGGGCCCGGATCCGGGCCTTCAGCTCCAGAATGTTGAAGGGCTTGGTGATATAGTCGTCCGCCCCCGACTCAAAGCCGATGAGCTTATCCCCGTCCTCCCCCTTGGCGGTAAGGATGATGATGGGCACATTGGAGAATTCCCGTATGCGCATACAGGCCTGGAGCCCGTCGATCTTGGGCATCATCAGATCCAGGAGGATCAGATCGAAGGACCCGCTCCGGGCCAGGTCCACGGCGGCCTGACCGTCATAGCCCACCTCCACCTGGTAGCCCTCGCTCTCCAGGTTGAATTTGATGCCCTTTACCAGCACCCGCTCATCGTCCACGACCAGTATTTTCATTGGGTTTCCTCCCCTGTGGTAATGTAGTCCAGCAGCTCCGCCAATGTCTCCTCCCCGATGCCCTTCACCCGGGTGAGCTCCTCAGGGAAACGGTAGGGGCCGTTTTTCTCCCGGTCGGCGATGATGTCCGCCGCCCGCTTCTCCCCGATGCCGGGAAGCTCTTTCAGGGCCTCGGCGTCGGCGGTGTTGATATCTACTCTCTCCCTGGGGGCCTCCGGCGTGGGGGCGGGGAGGGCGGTGACGGTGACCTCCAGCCTTCGCTGGGTCTCCACCCGCAGGGGTTGGGACGAGGAGCTCCCCCGGAGGAACCAGCCGGCGGTAAAGGCCAGGAACAGGGCGGAGAGCACAAGGATGGCCCCCTCCCATCTGGAAAGTTTCATAAAATTGTAAGCTCCTTTCCCGTTGCGTCCCAGCCCGTATTCTGGTATACTTGAATAGTTATCAATATTATAACATATCTTGCAGGAGTTTCCTATGAAAAAATATCATTCCCTCTCCGCTTTTTTCCTTCTCATCACTCTCGTGGCAAGACTTATGAGCCCCGCCGCCCTGGCCGTGGGGGACCAGGGCTTTGATGTGAACGCCACCTCGGCCATCCTGGTGGACGCCGACTATGACCAGGTCCTCTATGAGAAGGCCGCTGATGAGCTGCGGTACCCCGCCTCCATCACCAAGGTGATGACCGGCCTGCTCACCATCGAGGCGGTGGAGCGGGGGGACCTCACCGCCTGGGGAGAGCCCCTGACCATGGATACGGTGGTGACCCTCCAGTCCGACCTCTATACCGACGTGGGTCCGGGCAGCTCCTCCCAAGGGCTGAAGGAGGGGGAGTGCCTTACCGTCCGGGATCTGCTCAACTGCGTTCTCCTCCCCTCGGCCAACGAGGCCTGCAACGCCCTGGCCTCCGCCCTGTGCGGCACTGTTCCCGCCTTTGTGGAGCGGATGAACCAGCGGGCCCAGGAGCTGGGTATGTCCAGCACCCACTTTGTCAACACCCACGGCTACCACAACGAAAGCCACTATACCACCGCCCGGGATATCTCCCGGATGTGTCTGGAGGCCATGCGCCACGCCGACTTCCGGCAAATCGTCTCCTCCACCAGCTACACCGTCCCGGCCACCAACCTCAGTCCCGCCCGAGAGCTCCACGACACCAACGCTCTGGTGTCCAACTTCCGCACAGGGGAAAACCGGCTGCTCTACCAGTATGCCGTGGGGATCAAGACCGGCTCCACCCCCGAGGCGGGCTATTGTCTGGCCTCCGCCGCCGAGAAGAACGGCCGCACCATGATCGCCGTGGTGCTGGGGGGCGTGAACTGGCGGGCCAACGGGGAGTATGTGGACCATAACTACTTCATTGAGAGCAAGGCCCTTTTGGAGCATGGCTTCAACAACTTCTCCCGGAAGGACGTGCTCAGTCCCATTGAGCCCATCGGCACCATCCCCGTCACCCTCTGCGCCCAGCAGGACTATGTTACCGTCCAGCCCGCCCAGGGGTTGGAGGCCACCCTGTCCAACGACCTGGACCCCGCCCTCTTTGACCGGGAGGTCCTTCTGCCCGAGACCCTGGAGGCTCCCATCGAAAAGGGGCAGATCCTGGGAACCATCTCCATCTCCTATCAGGGCAAGGATTATGGCACGGTAAACCTGGTGGCCTCCACCTCCCTGGAGCGGTCCCAGTGGCTGTCCTTCCTGGACCGGCTCCACCGGCTCTTTGGCCAGCTCTGGGTCAAGCTCCTTCTGCTGGCGGTGGTCCTCATCGTTCTCATCTTCTCCCTCCGCCGGGCCATCTTTGGCCCCAGCCGCCGGAGAAACCGCCGGGGAGGCGGCGGACGGAACCGTACATACAGCGGCTCCTACCGGGGCCGGAGAAGATAAGTGTAAAAGCCGACCGCTTTTCCTCTCCCATTTCATGTATATCACAAATAAAAAAGGAAGGCTCTACGGATCTCGTAGAGCCTTCCTTTCATTTTTAACTTTTCACTTTTCATTTTTCATTTCCTTCAGCGCCCTCGCCAACTGATCGGGGCAGGAGGTGGGCTTTCCGCCGCAGCGGATCCCCTCCAGACGCTGGATCACGTCCTCCACCTTCATTCCCTCCACCAGTCTGCCGATGCCCTGGAGGTTGCCGTGGCAGCCGCCGGCCACCTGAAAGGATTTCACGATCCCGTCCTCCACCTCAATCTGCATCTGGCGGGAACAGACCCCCTGGGGCTGATAGTTGATGGCCATAACGCACAACTCCTTCTCTGTTTTTTCCCATCATAGCACAGGAATGGGAAAATGGCAAGCCTTCCTCTCCCCTCAGGCCAGCAGGTCGGGTCCCGGCAGATCCATCTCCCGCTTCCGTTGGGAGGACCAGGTCAGTTTCTCCTCCAGGGCCTTCTCGTCCCCCGAGGCGATCACCTCCCGGTAGGCTTTCAGATTTTCCATCAGGGTATCCAGGCAGGCGGTGAGGGCGGGAGCGTTCAGGGAGAACAGTTGGGTCCAAAGGGGCACGTCCAGAGCGGCCACCCGGGTACAGCCCCGGAAGGAGCTTCCCTCGTAGCCCTTGCAGGTAAACAGGCTCTCGTCATCGCAGACGCTGACGGCGATAATGTGCATCATCTGGCTGGTGTAGGCGATGATGGCGTCATGCCGGGCCGGGGTGGTCTTTACCACATCCCGGCAGCCCAGGTATTCCGCCATCCGCTCCATGAGGGCAATGTGGGCCGGATGGCTCTCCTCCCGGGGAGTCAGAATCATGTGGGAATGCCGGAACATCTCCCCAAAGGCATGTTCGATCCCGGAAAACTCCGTCCCCGCCATGGGGTGACAGCCGATAAAATCCACCGAGGGGGGCAGGACCCTGGCTCCCTCCATAATGGCGGTCTTGATCCCGCACACATCGGTGACCAGACTCCCGGGCTTGAAATCCTCCCGGTGGGCGGCCAGAAAGTCCACGGTATCCTCGGGGTTGATGCACAGGATGGTGACGTCGGCCTGCCGGAGGGCGGCGGTAACATCCAGGGTAGCCTCATCCCCCACCCCATGGCTGAGGGCATAGTCCACCGTAGCCTGCCGCCGGGCCACACCCACGATCCTGTAGTCCTCAAAGCCCTTCAGGGCCAGAGCCAGGGAGCCGCCGATGAGGCCCAGGCCCACGATCACGATCTTCTTCTCCATAAAGAACACCTCATTTGAGTGAAAAGTTAAAAGTGAAAAAGCTATTTGACCTGTTGCCGCCGTAAGCGGCCTATTTAAACGCGGTCGGCTGCGCCGCCTCGCCACTTCCAGCTTTTTCACTTTTCCTTTTTCATTTTTAACTTACACCTCTCTCCCCACACACTCCGCCACAGTGGCGGCTTTGTCCATCAGAGTCCGGAACTGCTCCGGGGTGATGGACTGCTGGCCGTCACAGAGGGCATGGATGGGGTCGTTGTGGACCTCGATGATAAGGCCGTCGGCTCCGGCGGCAATGGCGGCAAGGCTCATCCGCTCCACCATCCAGGCCTGACCGCTGGCGTGGGAGGGGTCCACCATGACGGGGAGGTGGCTCTGCCGCTTCACCGCCAGCACCGCGGACAGGTCCAGGGTGTTCCGGGTGAAGGTCTCAAAGGTCCGGATCCCCCGCTCGCAGAGGATCACATTGGGGTTGCCCCCCGCCAAAATATACTCCGCCGACATAAGCCACTCCTCAATGGTGGAGGACAGGCCCCGCTTGAGGAGGATGGGCTTGTTGGTCTTGCCCAGCCGCTTCAGAAGATCGAAGTTCTGCATATTCCGGGCCCCCACCTGGATCACGTCCACGTGGTCCACAAAGTAGTCCACGTCGTCGGTATTCATGATCTCGGTGAAGATGGGAAGTCCCGTATTCATCCGGGCCTTCTCCAGAAGGTCCAGGCCGGTGTATCCCATGCCCTGAAAGGCATAGGGGCTGGTCCGGGGCTTGAAGGCGCCCCCCCGAAGGGCCTGGGCTCCGGTCTCCTTCACCGCCTGGGCCACGGCTGTGATCTGTTCCTCACTCTCCACCGAGCAGGGCCCCGCCGCCACCAGTAGCCGTTTGCCCCCCACCGTGACCCCGGGGGAGAGCTCCACCACCGTATCGTCGGGATGGTATTTCCGGTTGGCCTTCTTGTAGGGCTCGGACACCCGCATGACCCGCTCCACCCCGGGCAGGGCCTCCATCTTCTCGGTGTCGATCCCGGCGGCGTTGCCCTCGGCGCCCAGGATGGTGGTCTCGGTGCCCCGGGAGATCATCACATTGACCCCGCCCCGCTCCATCTCCCGTATGGCCCGGTCCAGCTCCTCCCGGGTGTGTGTCGGTCTCATGATAACGACCATATTCTATCTCTCCCCTCTGTTGATTTTCCCGTGAAAAAACGCGGCGGCCCAGTTCGGGCTGCCGCGCTGTGTCAGTGCTTTGGCAGATCCGGACTTGGGCGTCACAAAAGGCCGCTATCGGAATAGCGGTAATAGCCATAATACCCATGTCCGTTTTGCTTTTTCATACGGCACCTGCTTTCTACGGGTACTTTAGCACTTTTTGGTGCGAAAGTCAAGGGCTTTTTTCTTGAAATTTCCGGGGAATGTGGTATGATATAGAAAGTCGATATATTTACTCTGTTTTCAGCAAGGAGGCCCTCCATGAAAATTTCCACCAAGGGACGCTACGCTCTGCGGCTTATGCTGGACCTGGCCCTCACCGGCGCGGACTCCCCCGTATCCCTCCGGGATGTGGCACTCCGGCAGGACATCTCCGACAAGTATCTGGAACAGATCGTCACCCCCCTGACCCGGGCGGGGCTGGTCCGCAGCGTTCGGGGGGCCGGAGGGGGCTATCTTCTGACCCGGAGCCCGGAGGAGTATACCGTGGGGGAGATCCTGCGCATCCTGGAGGGCAGTCTGGCCCCCGTAAGCTGCGCTGAGGACGGCGCCTGCTGCGGCAGGGCGGAGAGCTGCGTGACCATGGAGGTCTGGGAGCAGATCGCCGCGGCGGTGGCTGGGGTAGTGGACCACATCACCCTGAGGGATCTGGTGACCCGGTACCATGAGAAGACAGAGAAATAGATCATACTTTTCTTGGAATGTCCGCACATTTGCGGCTACATAAAGGGAGGACCGCCGAGACCGGCGGTCCTCCCGCATTTTCCTCCTTGACTTTCCCCTCAGAAAAAGCCCTCTTAGCCAAACCACCACCGTACCGCCCAGGCCGCCGCCAGAAAGGCGGCCACGTCGGCACAGAGGGCCGCCGGGATGGCGTACCGGGTCTTTTTCACCCCCGCCGCCCCAAAGTAGACCGCCACGGTGTAGAAGGTGGTCTCGGTACAGCCCAGCATCACCGCCGCCGTGCGGCCAATATTGGAATCCGGTCCGTAAGTGGAGATAAGCTCCGCCCCCACCCCCAGGGCGGCGTTGCCGCTGACCGGACGGATGAGGAGAAGGCCCACCGTCTCTGGAGGTACCCCCAGCCCGGTGAGGAGGGGCGCCAGAACTTCCCCCAACGCCTCCAGCGCCCCGGAGGCCCTGAGCATGTAGACCGCCGTCATCAGGGCCACCATGGCGGGAATGATCTTTACCAGCACCCCCAGACCCTCTCCCGCCCCCTGGATGAGCGCGTCGTACACGTCCACCCGCTTTACCATGCCCCACAGGGCTACGGCGGTGATGGTGAAAGGCACCACCATCTGGAAAAACAGGGTCATCCCTTCTCCCTCCCCCACAGCAGGCCCATGATCTTGGCCGCCAAAACCCCCACCGACACCGAGACGGCGGAGGCCAGCCACACCGCCGGCAGGATATCAAAGGGGGTGGCGCACCCCGCCCCCAGACGTACGCCGGCCACGGTGGTGGGGATCAGTTGGATGGAGGCGGTGTTGCACACCACCAGCATACACAGACTGTTGGAGGCCACCCCCGGGGTCCTTCTCGCCATCCGGCGGGCGGCCTGAATGCCCAGAGGGGTGGCCGCGTTGCCCAGGCCCAGCAGGTTGGCCGACACATTGGCGGAGACCGCGTCCATGGTCTCCCTGTCCCGCCGGAACTCGGGGTAGAGCCAACCCAGGACAGGCCGCAGGAGCCGGGACAGGCTCTCGGCCAGTCCCGAACGCTTCATCACCTCCATGACCCCCATCCACAGGCACATGACCCCCGCCATGGTCAGGCACAGCTCCACCGCCGCCGCGGCCCCCTCCACCGCCCCGGCGGCCACGGCGGCGCCGTTGCCCGCAAACAGGCCGTAGAGGACCGACACCGCCACCATTCCCGTCCAGATCACCGACATGGCCATATCTTGTCCACCCCTTTCCTCCCTCCAATCTATGCGGTGGCGGGAGAGGGTATGTCCCATCCAACCTCTTTTATTTCTAAAACAAAAAAACTTTTTCTTCCACCTCTTCCAAAATTTTCTTGACTTCGACACGAAAATCCTTGATAATGGAATTTGTTACAATATATGGGATTTCAGTAAAATTCTGAAAATCGCCAAAAGAAGGAGAACGGAATATGAAATCAACGGGAATTGTCAGAAAGGTGGACGAACTGGGCCGGATCGTTCTTCCCATCGAATTGCGGCGGACTCTGAATATCGACGAGAAGGACTCCCTGGAGATCTATGTGGACGGCTCCTCGGTGATCCTGCGGAAGTATGAGCCCTCCTGCGTCTTCTGCGGCGACGCGGGGGACGTGAGCGTCTACCGGGGGAAAAACATCTGTGTCAACTGTCTGCGGGAACTGGGTCAAATGTGATCAGGATATCTAAGAAGGGGGACCCGCCGGTGGACGGGTCCCCCTTCTTATGTAAACTATTTTTAGTTATGTAAACCTTTTCCCGTTACAAGTCCAGGGCCGCGGCGTAAAGCTCGTTCCGGGACAGGCCCAATTCCCTGGCCGCCTGCTTCACCGCGTCCTTCCGGGACAGGCCCTCCTTCAGCAAGGCCTCCACCCGCCCCAGACCGTCCTCCAGCGTGTACTCCTCCCCCTCTTTGGCGGGAGCCCCCTCCACCACCAGGACGAACTCTCCCCGGGGGACCTCCCCCTGATACCGCTCCATCGCCCCGTCCAGGGTGGTACGGAAAATCTCCTCATGGAGCTTGGTCAGTTCCCGGCACAGAGAGATCCTCCGGTCAGGGCCGAAAACCTCCCGCAGGTCGGCCAGGGTGGCGGTCAGCTTGTGGGGGGCCTCGTAGAGAATAAGGGTCCTCTCCTCCCCGGCCAGGGCCTCCAGCCGGGAGCGGCGGTTTTTCTTGTTCATGGGCAGGAACCCCTCAAAGACAAACCGGGCGGTGGGCAGGCCCGACGCCGCCAGGGCCACCACCAGGGCGCAGGGACCGGGGAGGGATTCCACAGGCACGTCATGCAGGGCGCAGAGGGCCACCAGATCCTCCCCCGGATCGGAGATGGCGGGGGTGCCCGCGTCGGTGCACAGGGCGCAGCTCTCCCCGGCCAGAAGCCGGTCCAGCACCTGTCTCCCCGCCTCCTCGGTATTGTGGCGGTAGTAGCTGATGAGCGGCTTTTTCAGCCCCAGGTGGTTAAGCAGTTTCAGGGTCACCCGGGTGTCCTCAGCGGCAATGAGATCCACCCGCTCCAGGGTCTCCGCCACCCGGCGGGAGATATCCCCCAGGTTGCCGATGGGGGTGGGAACCAGATAGAGGGTTCCGGCCATAGGAAAAACCTCCTTCAAAGTGAAATGCGGTCGGGAAGGACCTTCAGCCCCGGACGGCCTCCCTTCACCCCCTCTGCCAGCACGGCGTAAGGAGGTCTGTCTCCCCTGCCCCGGCAGAATTGGAGCCGCTTGGGCTCCAGCCCCGCCCCACGCAGGCCGGCCAGCAGGTCCACCAGCCTCTCCGGGGAGTGGACCAGAGCGAAGCGGCCCTTGGGCCTCAAAGCCCTCGCCGCCGCGGCGCACACAGTCTGTAGGGTACAGCCCTCCATCCGCCCCGGCCCCCCCTCGGCCCCGGAACCCCGGGGATACCAGGGGGGATTGGACACCACCAGATCCATCCCCTCCGGAAGGGCGGTCGTCCCCAGGTCCCCCTCCAGGATCTCCCCCGCCAGACCGTTCTCCGCCAGATTCCCCCGGGCCAGATCCGCCGCTACGGGGTCCAACTCCACGCCGAAAAGGGACAGGTCCCTCTCCCGCCCGGCACAGAGCAGGAGCAGCAGCCCCGCCCCACAGCCCAGGTCCAGCACCCGGTCTTTGGGCTTCAGGGTACAGAACTCCCCCAGGGCCAGGGAGTCCGCCCCCAGGGGGAAGCATTCCTCGGTCCAGCGGTAGACACAGGGCCCCAACTGTTCCCGGCGGGTCATAGCTCCTCCAGCAGGGCGGTGAGTTTCTCGTAAAACCGCCCGGCGTGGACCCCGTCCAGCAGGCGGTGGTTCAGGTTCAGGGTCATGGTCAAAACCTCCCTGCCCTGGGCGTCGGGGACATATTTCCCCCAGGTCACCCGGGGCACCGAGTCGGTGACGTCGCTGTCCCTGTCGTTGACCAGGGAGGTAAAGGGGATCCAAGGCAGGCAGCTCACATAGATACTCTGGTCATACTCCCAGGGGCCGGGGACCAGGAACTCCGTCTGGGCCATGCTGATCTCCCTGGCCCGGCGGCAGAAATCGGCCATATCCTCCCCGGGCTCCACCGTGACAAAGTAGAAATCCTCGCTGCCCGGCTTCAGATCGGAGAAGCTGGGCACCAGGTGGTCGTGGCGGACGATGCAATCCCCCCGATCCTTATAAAGAAAGGCGTCGATGCCGTTCATGGCCTTGGTCACCAGGAAGGTGAGGGCATAGTAGAAGGACAAGCCCCGCTCCCTGCTCCAGCGGTGGAGGTTGGTGATATCCACCGGAAAGGATACCGACCAGAAGGGCCAGGACTGGGGCTTGAAAAACTCATATTTCTCCCGGTGAAACCAGGTACTGAAATCCACCTTCTCCATTCCATACACGTCCTTTCCCTCCCAGTGTAAACAAAAACAGGGGAAAAGTCAATCTTGGAAGATGACAGGGACGGGCAAATGTAGTATACTGTCTCCAGACCCCAACCGGGGCGGTACGAAAAGACAATGAGAGGTATGTTCCATGGAATTTCGAGATATGCGGCGTTTCCGTCAAGCCCTTTCCAAAGAGGCCTGTGAGACCGTCCTCCGCCAAGGGACCTCCGGAGTGCTGGCGGTGACGGGGGATGGGGGCTGGCCCTACGCCGTCCCCCTGAGCTACGTCTATGAGGAAGGGCGGCTCCTGTTTCACTGCGCTAAATCAGGCCACAAGCTGGACGCCCTGAAAGGGGAACCCCGGGCCTCCTTCTGCGTCATCGACCAGGACCGGATCATCCCCCAGGAATTCACCACCTATTACCGAAGCGTTATCCTCTTTGGCCCCGTCCGCATCCTGTCCGCCCCTCAGGAGGTACAGTCCGCGGCCAGGATCCTCATTGAAAAATACTGTCCCCGGGAAGCCCCGGAGGCGGTGGAGCGGGAGATCCAGGGCGCCCTGGGCCGGATGTATATTCTGGAGATGTCCATAACCCATATGACCGGCAAGCAGGCCCGGGAGCTGTCCGAGCCGGGAGGCAGGGCATGAGCGTCTATTTTTACGGCTGCGTCACCCTGGACGGATATCTGGCGGATAAAAACCACGGCCTTGGCTGGCTCCACGAGACCGGCGGCGTGGAGGAGACCGGCTACGATGCCTTCTACCGGCAGATGGACGTGACCCTCATGGGGCGAAAAACCTTTCAGGAGATCAAGACCCTGGGGGACCCATCCTCCATATATCCCACCACCCAAAACTATGTCTTTACCCACCGGACAGCCCCCCTCCCCCAAGGCTTCACCCCGGTCTCCGGGGACGTACCCGCCCTTGTGGAGGGGCTGGGCCGGGACAAGAACATCTGGATCATCGGGGGAAACACCATCCTGTCCCCTCTCCTGAACCGGGACATGGTGGACCATATCATCCTTCAGCTGGCCCCTGTGCTGCTTGGCGGGGGGATCCCCCTCTTTACCCAGGAGGAACATCTCCACCGCTTTCATCTGGACGAGGTCCGGCAATACGGCCCCTTCGCGGAGCTCCGTTACAGCAGAGCATAAAGAGACCGCCCTGTACCAGGTACAGGGCGGTACTTTTTTCCTCGTTTCTCAAGCCGCCTGATCCAGTTGGGCCAGGGACTTGTGGGCGATAGGCTTCCACTCCACCTTCTGGAACAGGGCCGCCACCGTGATGGGTATGTAGGTCAGCATAAACAGGGGAAACACCGGCAGAAACGCCAGCTTCCTCCATCCCGGGGCCCGGATGCTCCTCCACTCGCTGAGCACCGTCAGCAGCCCATAGAGGAAAAATCCCACGTAGAAGCTGCGAAACCCTCCCATCAGAAAGCTCCCAGTTGTCAGCAGCACCTGCTTCACCACATAGTTGGGCGCAGACAGACAGGCCAGGGCCACCACCACCTGGAGTGCTCCCCCCAGCACGGTGAGAAGCACCCCCGGGGTCACGGTAAGCAGGATGTCATAGCACCCCATCCCCCGGCGTCCCCCTTGGAATATTCCCTTGGCCAGGGACAGGCCGTAGGCCTTATCCACCTGGTAAAACCCCTTTGACCACCGCAGCCGCTGATCCCAGGACTGGCGGAAGGAGGTGGGCTGCTCGTCATAGATCACCGCCCCCTCACAGTAGCCGATCCGCTTCCCCAGGGCGGCGCACTCGGCGGAGAACTGGATGTCCTCGGTGAGCAGGTGGTAGGGCCAGCCCCCTTTCTCCCGGAGGTACTCCGCCGAGATAAGGAACCCAGTGCCCGACACATGGCAGTTGGTGCCCAGGGCCATCCGGGCGGAGTTGACGAACCGGGCCTCCCGCAGAAACCAGACGGAGTAACCCGCCGTGATCCAGTTCTGCCCGAAATTCTTGGAGTTGCGGTATCCCGTCACCGCCACGTAGTCCCCCCGGTCAAAGGTCCGGTTCATCTCAGAGACAAAGTTGGGGTCCACAATGTTATCCGCGTCAAAGACGAAATAGCCCTCATACCGGCTCTCCAGCCCATCCTCGGCCAGCTTTTTCAGCAGGTAATCCAGGGCATAGCCCTTCCCCACCCGGGTCCGGTCAAACCGGCGGTAGACCCGGGCCCCCGCGGCCTGAGCGGCCCCAGCGGTGTCGTCGGTGCAGTTGTCGGCCACCACGTACACATCCAGCAACTCTGCCGGATAGTTCTGCCGTTTCAGACTCGCGATCAGCTCCCCGATGACCCCCTCCTCGTTCCGGGCCGAGATGAGGGCGGCATACCGGCCCAGCCTAACAGGCTCCCGGCGGTCCCGCCAGTGGCGGCGGCACAGGCCCAAAAGAAGATATATCCCCTGGTAGGAGTAGAGGGCCGTAATGACAAAGGCAATGATAAGATTGAACGTCTCTACGAAGTGGAGCAGCTTCATACCGGGCTCCCCCTCCTTTCTATGGTTCATCCCGATTTTACCATAAAACCTTCGTTTTGCAAGGCCTTCCAGCCAAACTTAAGGGAAGGTTAAGAAAATCTTCACAAGGGCAAAGATATCTGTAAAAATCCTTATTTCCAACCCAATTGCCCAAAAAGGAACCTCGCCGCGCCAAATACAGCACGGCTCTCCTTTTTCACTTTTCACTTTTCATTTTTAACTTATATTCCCCCGGCGTCATCCCCACCGCCCTCTTGAACAGGCGGCTGAAATACTTCACATCATGCACCCCCACCCCCTCGGCCACGTCGGATACCCGCAGCTCCCCCTGCTCCAGCAGGGCCTTGGCCGCCTTCATCCGCTCCCCCGTGATATACTCCCGCAGGGACACCCCCATCTCCTTCTGAAAGGCTCCGCTGAGATAGTTGGGGTTCACGTTGGCGTACCGGGCCACGTCGGTGAGGGCCAGATCCTCGGCATAGTGTAGCTTGATATAGTACACCGCCTGGAGCATCAGCTCCTGATAGGGCCCCTGCTCCCCCACCAAAGCGCACAGCTTCTCCAACACAGGCCAAAGGGCCTCCACACACTCCTCGATCTTCAGATAGCTCTCCGCCTCGCACAGCCTTTCCAAGTCCACCTCCCCCACTCCCCGGGCGGTGCACCGCAGCTCCAGCATGTGCTTGCAGTAGGACAGGGCGTCCCGCAGCAGGGTCCAGCGGAGGGATCCCTTCACCGTTTTCAAAAACAGGGAATCCAACCGTTTTTTGCATAGCCCGACGTCCCCCTGGTCCAGGGCTTGCTCCAGCTTGCGGCACTCCCCGATGACCACCCGATAGTCCGCCTCGTTGCGGAGGGCGTTCACCCCCTCCCGGGTCAGCACCTCCGGCTCCATGTGGAAGAAGGAGAGGTCGTTGAGCTTCCGGGTCTGGAGATACCCCTCCCGGATCCCGGTGTAGCCGTAGAGCTCGTCGGAAAGGGCGGTGATATTGCAGTAGCGGGTGTCCCCCTTGAACATTTCCTTTGCGTATATTTCCTGTCCCAGATCGTTGATTTCCTTCGCCAGCTCCCCAGGCGTACATTTGGGGTCTTCTCCAGGGGAGAAGAGCACCGCCATCTGCTTGGCGTCCTCCTCAAATACCATAAATATGTTGGCCAGATATCCGTTTTGCTCTACAGCGTCCTCCACAGACAGCCGCCAACGGTCATAAAGTTCCAGATATCGTCCCGCATCCCAACCGTAGACCCCATAATAAATAGACTTTTTTACCCCCGATAGGCAAAACCAAAACTGTTCTACGGAAAAGGAAAACTTGATCTTCCACACGGACAAGTGCTTCCGCATTTGGTCTTCCGCATTGTTTCTCAGGCACTCGTTAAATGCCAGCATATAAAAATATCCTTCATGGCTCTGAAACTGCCGGAGTTCTGATTTTCCCGGATTCCTTCCAAAATAAGGGGCACGAGACAAAGCTCTCTCCTCCATCCTGTCCAAACCGGTTTTGTACATATTTTCACAATTTGATTATACCGGGCAAAACCGCCCTTGTGAAGTAGATTTTTTACAGAGCGGATGAAATTTATCTCCCTTGTCAGTTTTCTAACGCTCTATGTATGATACAAATAGTAGCCCCATGCCCCAAAATATCAAAAAAGGAGAGAAGAAGTATCATGAAAAAGAGAATCACTGCCCTGACCCTGGCCTGTCTCATGGTCATGGGCACCGTCGCAGCGGCGGCCGGTGTGGAGAAGACCATCTCCGTCACCCCCATGACCCTGAACGTCAACGGCCAGGTGGTCACCCCCACCAAGTCCGACGGCACCCCCGCCGAGGTCTTTGCCTATGAAGGCACCACCTACGCCCCCCTGCGCTACCTCACCGAGCTCAACGGCAACCAGGTGGTGTGGGACGCCAACGATCCCAACACCGCCAAGATCACCACCGGCGGTCTCACCTACGCCGACACCATCGCCTGGGACGGTCAGTACGATGTGGTCGTAGCCGGCTTCGGCGGTGCTGGTGCCGTAGCCGCTTCCACCGCCGCCGATGCAGGCGCCAAGGTCCTGCTGGTGGAAAAGGCCCCCGAAGGCCACGAGGGAGGCAACACCCGCTACTGTGGGCAACTCTTTGTGTACGGTGATGGAAATGAGGAGGCCACCCTCGCCTATTATAAGGCTCTGGCTGCCGACCGGGAAATCCCGGAAACTATGCTACAGCTCTATACCAAAAATATCGCCCATATGTACGATGTGATGGAAAAGCTGACTGGCATCAGCAAATCCGGTTATGTGGATTGTAGCTCCCATCCATTCGTAGGGCCTATGTCCCCTGAATACCCGGAATTTCCCGGCTCTGACCATATCACCTTGAATACTCTTCACGAGGGCTTCGGTGACGGTTTCCTCTGGCAGTCTCTCCGCAGCTTGGTTACTGACCGTGCTGATAGTATTGATGTCTGGTTTGAGTCCCCTGCCATCCACCTCATTCAGGATCCGGTGTCCAAGACCATTCTGGGCGTTCAGATAGATCGGGATGGCAAGACCGTCAATATCCGTGCCAACAATGGTGTGATCCTTACCACCGGCGGCTTTGAGAACAATCAGCAGATGATCGAAACCTATTTGGATATGTCCAGGACCGCCTACCTTGGCAGCGGTTATAACACTGGCGATGGAATCAATATGGCTATGGAGGTGGGCGCCGCTCTCTGGCACATGGATGTCTATGAAGGCGGTGGTGCTGTCTATGGAGCCACTTCCTTCAAAGTTAATCCGGGTGAACGCACTTCCCAAGTTGCCAACACCGCCTTTATGAATGGTAGTGTCCTATTCCTGGCCTCCGATGGTAGCCGTTATCTTCGGGAGGATGCCGCCGCCCGTCATGGTCATATATATGACGGTGGCACTTGGCGTAATCCCAATTACTCCATCCGAAACTTTGTGTTCTATGACAAGGTTCAAGCTTCTGTCATGGACTCTGCCATCCCCGATGAATTCAAAAAAGACATTATCAAGGCCAACACTCTCTCCGAATTGGCCAAGTTGACTGGCATGGATGAGAAGGTTCTGACCGACACCATTTCCTCTTATAATAGTTTTGTCAAAAATGGTAAAGATTTGGCCTATGGTCGTGCCCCTGAAACCATGACCGCCATCTCCAATTCCGGTCCTTACTATGCCATTGAGGTCATTCCCTCCATTTTGAATACCCAAGGTGGTCCCCAGCGCAATGAGAACGCCGAAGTTCTGGACGTAAACGGCAACCCTATTCCCCACCTCTACTCCGCCGGTGAGCTGGGTGGTATTTGCGCCTATCATTACCAGGGCGGCGGCAACATCGCCGAGTGTGTCATCTTCGGCCAGATTGCCGGTAAAAACGCCGCAGCCGCCAAGAGCGACGCCCCCGCCTCTCTGGTGAAAGCCGCTTCCAACCTTGTATACACCCCCGGCAAGGTCTCTGACCTGGGCGGAAATGGCCCTGACGTGTCCCTGTCCACCAACGAGTACCTGGGCGTGAGCCACAACGCCATGGGCGGCGACCTCCACGTGAAGGTCACCATGAAGGACGGCAAGATCGCCAAGGTGGAGGTCCTGGAGAACAAGGAGACCCCGGGCATCGGCACCAAGGCTATTGACGCCATTCCCGACGCCATCGTGAAGGCCAATTCCGTGGAGGTGGACAATGTCTCCGGCGCCACCATCACCTCCAAGGCCATCAAAGAGGCTGTGGCCGACGCCCTCAGCCAAGTGAAATAACGTTTTACTACTCTCCTTATACAAAGCGAGGGCGGCAGGTTGATCCCCTGCCGCCCTCGCGCTTTTTCTGTTTTAGCGCCTCTCTCCGCTCATGGTCTGGGCCACAATGTCCTCCATGATCTCATAGCTCATCTGTCCGGTGAGATACCCGAACACATTCCCATCCCGGTCGATCATAAAGGTGGTGGGGAAGGAGCGGATCCCGTAGCCGTAAAACAGGCTCCAATCCGTATCCATCAGCACCGGGTAGGTATACTCATTCTCCTCCAGGAAGGCGGTGATGTCCTCCACCGTCCCCTCCCGGTCCATCTCCGGCGCGGCCACCCCCAGCACGATGAGGGCGTCCTCCCCCTCCCGGCTGTAGCTGTCATAGAGCTGCTGGATCTCCGGCATCTCCGCCTTGCAGGGGGGACACCAGGTGGCCCAGAAGTTGAGGAAGATGGTCTTGCCCTTGTAGTCCTCCAGGGAGTGGCTGTTCCCAAACTGGTCCTCCAGGGTGAAATCCAACGCCGGGATGGCGTCGGGATCCACCGTCTCCTCCGGCTCCGGTTCGTCCGGTTCGGGACTTTCCGCCGCCGGAGTCTCCGTGGCCTCCGCCGTAGGCTCCGGAGCCACGGTTGGCTCTGGCTCCGCCTCGGGCGGCTCCGTGGCTTCCGGGCTTGCCTCAGGAGTGGGCTCCGGACTCTCGCTGGCCTGGGGGTGCTCCGTCCCCTCCGGAGTGGGCTGGGGCAAACCAGAGGGAGTGATCTCCACCGTGGCTGTGGGGGAAGGCTCCGGCCCGGACAACCCCGACAGCCACCCCGACACTTTCCCCATCCCCCCGGTGACCATCAGAAGTCCCATGAGGATCATAAGGACCCCGCCGACCTTTACCGTATACTGCACCACCCGCCCGTGGGCCTTGAAGAAGGCCAGCAGGGCGGTGGTGAACATCCCCACCGCCAGAAAGGGCAGCACGAATCCCAGGGTGTAGACCCCCATCAGAGCCATCCCTGCCCACCGGGTGGCGGCCGACGCCGCCATCAGCAGTACGCTGGTCATAGCCGGCCCCACGCAGGGGGTCCAGGCAAAGCTGAAGGTGAACCCCATGACCAGCGCGGTCACCGGAGACATAGTCCATTTATCCATCCGGAAGGGCAGCCGCCGCTCCCGGCTCAGGGCCGCAGAGGTCCCGAAGACCCCCAGCTGATAAAGCCCAAAGAGGATGACCAAAGCGCCCCCGATCCGGGAAAACCACACCTGATTACGCTGGAAAAACATCCCCAGGGCCGAGGCTCCCAGTCCCAGCAGCACAAAGGCAAAGCTGACTCCCACCACAAAGCAGAGAGTATGGATCATCACCTTTTTCCTGTCATACCGGATGACCCCATCCTCCCCCCGGACCCCGGTGCCCCCGGAGAGGTAGCCGATGTAGAGGGGCAGCAGGGGCAGCACACAGGGGGAGAAAAAGCTCAGCAGTCCCTGCAAAAATACCGTCAGCGCCGAAACGCTCACATTAACGTTGAAACCACCCATATGGTTCTCCTTTCCCGAAAGTAGGGGCGGATACTATCCGCCCCTACTTAATTACTACGCAACGGTCGATCCCATAATACCGGAACCGCTCCACCGCCGCCTCATCCACCACTTCCCCGCAGACCAAAATGGGGACGGCGGGGGGACAGCTCACCGTAGGGGCGGCGCACACCCGCCCCACACACTCCTCCACGGTTAGCTCCTCCTGGGGGGAGAGCATGGCCTGCCGGATGGACATGACCCGCTTCCCCCGGGTCAGGGCAGGGGCGGCTACAGGCTCCCCAGGCTGGGGCCTCCCGCGGGCAAAGGCCTCCGCCAGCCTTTGAAGCTCCTCCCCCCTCGTATTCCCCGAGGCCATCAGCACCACATAGTCCCGGTCGGCAAACTCTGGCTCCACTCCCCCCGCCCGGAGAAGCTCCCCAAGCTCGTCTCCCCTCCAGCCCGAGGCGGCGGCGTCCACCGTCAGCTTCAAGGGCTCCTCCCCCCAGAGCCTCCAGCCCTGTTGGAGCAGCTTGGCCTTTACCCCGGCAAGCCCTTCGGCCGTCCCCCGGATCCTCCCCGGCCCCTCCTCCGCCAGCCAGCCGTTGCAGCCGTCCAGGGAGGCCAGGGTCAGATAGGAGGGACTGGTGGAGCCAAACAGGGCCATAACCCCCCTGGCCCCCTCCCCCATACCCTTGGGGGCATTGGGGGAAACATGGAGATAGGCCCCTCCCGTCAGCACGGGCAGGGTCTTATGGGCCGAATCACAGCACAGATCCGCCCCCAGATCCAGGGGGTGGCAGGGCTTCTCCAGAAAATGGAGGTAGGCCCCGTGGGCGTTGTCCACCAACAGCGGGATCCCCCTCCGGTGACAGACCTCCCCCAGGGCGGCAATATCCGCCCTCCCCCCCAGATAGTCCGGCGATGTTATGTAAACCGCAAACGGAGGCCTCTCCATGGCGGAGAGCTCCCCCTCCAGCCCCTCCGGGGTGATGGGACAGCTGCACAGGCTCCGCCCCTCCCCCTCCGGCCACAGCCACTCCACCTCCAGATCCAGCAGGGCGGCGGCGGAGAGAAAGCTCCTGTGGGCGTTCCGCCCTGCCAGCACCACCGGGCCGCTCCCGGCGGGCCGGTTCTGCAATGCCAGCGCCAGCATGGCCCGGATGCACTGGCTGGAGCCCTCGGTGGAGTAAAGCGTCCGCCCCGAGCCAAAAAGCCGTGCGGCGTTGGTCTCGCTCCGGGCGATGATCCCCTCCGCCTCATAGAGGGAATCCGCCCCCTTCACCTCGGTGATGTCCCAGCCCTCGCACCCCAAGGGGCCAATCCCCTTGTGCCCCGGCATGTGGAGCCGGCTCATATTCTTTTTCTCATACTCCCGCAAAAAGTCCAGGATGGGGGTCTCCATCAGCCGTCCCCCAACGTCCGGGCCGCCTCCAGGGCGATGGCGCACTCCATCCTCTTCCGGAACAGCTCGCACCCCTGCTCATACACCCCGTTCACCGACCCGGTGGCGTGGTAAGCGTTGGCGGCGCAGCCGCCTGAGCAGTAGAGCCGCGCCCAGCACTCCCGGCACTGGGGCCGGGTGTAGACGTTGCAGGCGGCAAACTCCCCCTGGACCTGGGGGGCGGTGACCCCGTGCCACACGTCCCCCAACTTAAACTTCTCCTCCCCCACGAACTGGTGGCAGGGATACAGGTCCCCCCAGGGGGTGACGGCCATGTACTCGGTCCCGGAGCCGCACCCCGAGATCCTCTTGTACACACAGGGCCCTCCGGTTAGGTCGATCATGTAGTGGTAGAAGGTAAAGGGCCGCCCCTCCTTCCGCCGCTGTGCCATCAGCCCGGCCAGCTTCTCGTACTGCTCCATCACAATGTCCATGTCCTCCCGGGTGAGGGCGGAGGGGTCGTCAGGGGCGCACACCACCGGCTCCATGGAGAGCTCGGTGAACCCCAGCTCCAGCATGGCCTTGATATCCTCCAGAAAATCCGGGTTGTGGTGGGTGAAGGTCCCCCGCATGTAATAGCCCTTGTTCCCCCGGGCCTCCACCAGCTTCTGGAACTTGGGCACGATCCTCTCCCAGCTCCCCTGTCCGGCGTAGTCCACCCGGAACCGGTCGTGGACCTCCCTCCGCCCGTCCAGGGACAGCACCACATTGTGCATCTCCTTATTGGCGAACTGGATCACGTCGTCGTCGATGAGCACCCCGTTGGTGGTGAGGGTAAACCGGAAGTTCTTCCCCCTCTCCTTCTCCACCGAGCGGGCGTAGGCCACCAGATCCTTCACCACCTGCCAGTTCATCAGGGGCTCCCCCCCAAAGAAGTCCACCTCCAGGTTCCGCCGGGACCCGGAGTGGTCCATAAGGAAGTCCAGGGCCTGCTTGCCCACCTCGAAGGACATCACCGCCCGGTCCCCATGGTAGTTGCCCTGGCTGGCAAAGCAGTAGGAGCAGTTCAGGTTGCAGGTGTGGGCCACATGGAGGCACAGCGCCTTCACCACCCCCGCCGACCGCTCCTTCAGCTCCCCCGCCAGCGGCTCAAAGGTATCCTCCGCAAAGAGCTTTCCCGCGGCCCGCAGGGCCTCGATCTCCCCGCAGCACTCCTCCAGCTCCTCCCGGGTGACCTCAGGGTCCCCGGCGTACTTCTCCAGCATGGCGGGGATGATCTCCTCCCGCCCCTTTCCCTCGTCGTAAAGCCCGATGACGTCATAGGCCGCCGGGTCCACCACATGGACCGACCCGGAGTGGGTGTCGATGACAATGTTCATCCCGTTCAATGTATACCGGTGTATCATACCGTACAACTCTCCTCCCATTTTCACCTGTCCATAGAGGACCGCCGCTCCGCCCCTCTGGCTGTCAGGCTCTGCGCCAGCCATACCGCAATCTGTCTAAGCCCCTCCGTCTCCGCAAAATCCCTCCAAAGGGCTCCGCCCTTTTCCGTGTTTTCGCTCCGCTCCGGGTCTTACCCATCTTGCTGGCTGTCGCTCCGCCCCTCTTTCCAACAAAAATGCCGCCGAAACCGGCGGCATTTTCAGGCTCGAACAGCTTACTTGCTCACGCTCTCGCACTGCTGATTGGCAATGCCGCAGCTGGTCTTGCAGGCGGACTGGCAAGAGGTCTGGCACTCGCCGCAGCCGCCGGTCTTGGCGCTGTCGCAGAGGTTCCGGGTCTCCAGAGTCTGAATGTGCTTCATAGGGGTTCCCCCTCCTTATATGTATGTTGGCATGATTATACCACAGGGAAAAAAAGAAGTCAACATTTCCCTCGTCTCCCCCTCCTCGCAACACCCCCTGTGGGATATACCCCGGACATCCCCCCTGTTGGGCATACCCTGCGGGGTATGCCTTGTGGGGCGCGACGACCCGGCGCGCCATCAGGCATGGTTTTCCTTCCCAGCTATGGTCCTACCCTCTAATAAGGACAGATCTTCCAAAAATCCATCCCATCAAAAGAGCACACTCTCTCCCCACTCTCCCCGAACATCCCCCTGTGGGGTATCCCTTGTGGGGGTATCCCCCGTAGGGCGCGCAGACCCGGCGCGCCGCCAGGTACGGTTTCCCTTTCCAGCCACGGTCCTACCCTTTAATAAGGATAGACCTTCCAAAAATCCATCCCATCAAAGCCCCCTATCAAAGGAGCACACTCTCCCCCCACTCTCCCCCGGTACACATCAGCACCGTCAACAGCGCCTGCTGACACCCCTTAAAGGCGTCCTCCTCCTTAAACTCCTCCGCCAGGGAGTGGATGTGGGGGTCGTAATCCCCCTCCCCCAAACACACCGCCGGCAGCCCCGCCTCAATGGCCCGGTTGCAGTTGGTACACCCGTCCACCGGCAGATTGGGCTCCTCGCACCCCAAAAACCGGGAGGCCGCCACCGCCGCCTCCACAATGGGGGCGTGCTCCTCCTGCTCCCCGGCGTCCACATCGCAGAAATAGTGGCTGTCCCAGGTGATGGTATCCCTCCCCCACCGCTCCGTCTCCTCCCGGCAGGCCTCCTCGATGGCCCCAAAGATGGCCTCCCGCAGCTTTTCCAGCTCGGCGTGGGAGTTGGAGCGGAAGTTCACCACCATCCTGGCCTCCCCCGGGATGGCGTGTACCGCCGACATGTTCCCCGCGTGGAGGTTGGTGACGGCAAAGGTGGTCTTGGGGCTCTCCGGCACCCGCAGCTCGGCGATCTTGGCCGCCGCCCGGGCTGCGGCGTGGGCCGGGTTTGCCACCTCCCCAAAGGCGATATAGGCGTGGCCCCCCTTCCCGTGGAAGGTGATCTCCACCGTCTGGATCCCCGTGGCCCGGTAGATGACCCCCCGGTGCCCCGACCCGTCGATGGACACGCTGGCCTCCAGCTCCGGGTGATGGTTTACATAATATTGCATCCCCTTCAGGGCCCCCGTCCCCTCCTCCTGGACGGTGCCCACCACCTGGATGTCCCCTCCGGTCCGGATCCCGGCGGCGTTCAACGCCCGGACCACCGACAGCAGGGTGACGCACCCCCGGGTGTCGTCCACGATCCCCGGACAGCGGATCCACCCGTCCTCCCGGCGGATCTCCAGCTTGGTTTCCATATCGAACACCGTGTCCATGTGGGCCTCCAGCAGCACGGTCTTCCCTCCCCCGGTCCCCCGGCGGAGCCCCACACAGTTGCCGTACTCGTCGATGTGACAATCCTCCAGCCCCTCATCCCGGAACATCTCCAGCAGCCGGGCGGCCTTCCTCTCCTCGTGGAAGGTGGGGGCGGGGATCAGGGTCAGCTCCATCTGTCTCTGGAGGATCTCCTCCTGGTCCTTCTCCATATACTCCAGGGCCTGCTTTACCCCCGGATGGGCGGTGAGGAGCTCAAAGCTCTCCCGGACCCTTTCGGACACTTGATAGGACATGACACGGCCTCCCATTTCTTGTGAATTTTCCGTCAATATGAACATGGACAGGATCAGTATACCCCATTTTCACTGTCATTTCAACGGCTTCCCCCTTTTTTCCTCTTTTGGATTTTCCCCTCTCCTTTTGATTGACATGGTGGAGGAAAACTGCTATAATCTTATTGATTCTTTACACCCTCCGGAAGAGTATGCCCATTATTCCTGTATAGATAGGACAAAAATATGAGTCTTTATTCTGCGGATCCGCATCTCTCTTCTCCCCCTAAGCCCTATGTTTTGGGTATCGGCGCCGCCAATCTGGACATGATGGGCCGCAGCGGCCTTCCTCTGGTCATGGAGGATTCCAATCCGGGGATCATCAGCTCCAGCGTGGGGGGTGTGACCCATAATATCTGTGCCAACGCCGCCCGTCTGGGCCTGGAAGTCAAACTTATCACCGCCCTGGGCAGCGACGTCCACGCCCAGGAGATCCTCCGGGACTGCCGGGAGGCCGGCATCGACGCCTCCCACTCCCTGGTGATCCCCGGCCACGGCACCTCGATCTACCTCTCCCTCCACAACGACCGGGGAGAGATGGCTCTGGCCGTGTCCGACATGCGGGTGCTCCAGCATCTCACCATAGAGCATCTGGAGGAAAAACGGGACGTGATCCAGGGCGCCGGAGCCATTGTCATGGACACCGGGCTGCCGGAGGCCATCCTGACCTACATATCCGAAACTTACGGGGACCATATCCCTGTCTTCGTGGATCCGGTAAGCTGTACCTACGCCCAAAAGCTCACCGGCTCCCTTCACGGCTACTCCGTTATCAAACCCAACCGCTTCGAGTTGGAAGTCCTCAGCGGCATGAGTCTGGCCGACGCCCTTCCCGCCGCCTGCGAAAAGCTCCTGGACCGTGGCGTACGCCAGGTGGTGGTAAGTCTGGGAAGGGAGGGCAGCTTCTCCCTGGACCGGGAGGGGAAGGCCCTGCGGGTCCTGGGGGACCCTCTGGACAACATTGCCAACGCCACCGGGGCTGGGGACGCCTTCATGGGCGGGCTTCTTTTTGCCTCTCTGAACCGTCTGTCCCCCGAGGATTCCCTCATTTTCGCCTCCGGCGTAGCCCGGCTGGCTCTCCAGCACCCCCACACCATCAACCCCAACGTCACCGTGGAGGGGGCCTGGGCCGCCGCCCGTCAGGGCCGCCTCCATATCGAAGCTCTGACGCCTTAAAAACATATATCTTAATATTAATACCAGAAGGGGGTCCTTCCCATGCACAACTACCTTTCCGTCTCCCCTGAAGTCCAGGCCGCCCTGGACAAGGGTCTTCCCGTGGTGGCTCTGGAGTCCACCATCCTCTCCCACGGTATGCCCTACCCGGAAAACGTGGAGTTCTCCCATAAGGTGGAGGAGGTCATCCGGGGCGAGGGGGCCATCCCCGCCACCACCGCCATCATCGGCGGCAAGCTGAAGGTGGGCCTCACCCCCCAGGAGCTGGAGATCATGTGCAAGGCCGACGGGGTGGGCAAGGTCAGCCGCCGGGACGTGGCCGCCTACCTTGCCACCGGCAAGACCGGCGCCACCACCGTAGCCACCACCATGATGCTCTCTGAAATGGCGGGGATCCGCGTCTTTGCCACCGGCGGCATCGGCGGCGTCCACCGGGGGGCTGAGGTCACCATGGACGTCTCCGCCGACCTGGAGGAGCTGGCCAACACCGGCGTGGCCGTGGTCTGCGCCGGTGCCAAGTCCCTGCTGGACATCCCCAAGACCCTGGAGTATCTGGAGACCCACGGGGTCCCCGTCCTGGGCATCGACACCGAGGACTTCCCCGCCTTCTACTGCCGCAAGAGCGGGTGCAAGGTGGACTGCAAGGTGAACGTGAAGGAGGCCGCCGCCATCCTGAAGACCAAGTGGGACCTGGGTCTCAAGGGGGGCGTGGTCATCGGCAACCCCATCCCCCAGGAGTACGAACTGGACTTCGACGACATGGAGAAGGTCATCCTGAAGGCGCTGGACTCCGCCAAAAAGGACAATATCCGGGGCAAGGACACCACCCCCTATCTGCTGGCCCATATCAAGGACTGCACCAAGGGCGTCTCCTTCGCCTCCAATCTCCAGCTTGCCTACAATAACGCCAGAGTGGCGGCCCAGATCGCCATTGAGCTGGCCAAACTGTAATTATAATAGGAGGACCGCCCCATGAAGATCCTGAATATCGGCTCTCTGAACATTGACAAGGTCTACACCATGGACCACTTCGTCACCGCCGGGGAAACCCTGGCCTCCAAGCACATGGGCACCTTCCCCGGGGGCAAGGGCCTGAACCAGGCGGTGGCCCTGGCCCGGGCCGGAGCGGAGGTCTACGCCGCCGGCGCCGTAGGTCCCGACGGCCAGTTCCTGGTGGACATTCTCAAGGAAAGCGGCGCCAATGTGGACCATGTCCTGCAGCTTTCCGATGTAGACACCGGCCACGCCATCATCCAGCTGGATCCCTCGGGCCAGAACTGCATCATCACCGCCCCCGGAGCCAACGGCTGCCTCTCGGAGGAGTACATCGACGCCACCCTGTCCCACTTCGGTCCCGGAGACCTTCTGCTCCTGCAGAACGAGACCAACAATATCCCTTACATCATGAGAAAGGCCAAGGACCGGGGACTTCAGATCGCCATCAACGCCTCCCCCATCACCCCCACCCTTCTCACCTATCCCCTGGATCTGGTGGACTACTTCATCATCAACGAGATCGAGGGCCAGTCCATCGCCGCCATCCAGGAGACCGACCACGAAAAGATCCTGGAGGCCCTTCTGACCAAGTTCCCCCACACCGCCGTGGTCCTGACCCTGGGCAGCCACGGAGTCCTGTACGGCAAGGGGTCTGACCGCGCCAGCCACGGGATCTTCAAGGTGGACGTGGTGGACACCACCGCCGCCGGGGACACCTTCTGCGGCTATTTCCTCACCTCCATCGCCAAGGGGCTGGAGCCTCAGCAGGCCCTCCACATGGCCTCCATGGCCAGCGCCCTTGCCATCGGGGTGAAGGGGGCCGCCAACTCCATCCCCACCTGGAGCCAGGTGGAGGAGTTCGAAAAAAGTCATTCCTGAAAAAGGTTACAAATAGTTACGATCTTGTTCCCGCTTTGTAACCATCTTTTGCCCGTACGCCATCCGCAACAGGCCCCTTTGGGGCCGCCTGAAAATCGGAAAGGAGACAAATACTATGCCCCCTCTGACTGCACCTACTCCCCACATCCAGGCCATGCCCGGCGAGATCGCCGAGACCATCCTGCTCCCCGGCGACCCCCTGCGTGCCAAGTTCATCGCCGACACCTACCTGGAGAACGTGAAGCAGTTCAACGGCACCCGGGGTATGCTGGGCTTCACCGGCACCTACCAGGGCAAGCCCGTCTCCGTCATGGGCACCGGTATGGGCTGCCCCTCCATGGGCATCTACAGCTATGAGCTGATCAATATTTACGGCTGTAAGAACCTGATCCGGATCGGCACCGCCGGCACCTTCCAGCCCTATGTCCACGTCAAGGAGATGGTCTTTGGCATGGGCGCCTGCACCACCAGCAACTACGCCCAGCTTCAGGGCCTGCCCGGCACCTTCGCCCCCATCTGCAGCTTCGAGCTGCTGGAGAAAGCCGTTGCCGCCGCCAAGGCCAAGGGCTTCAAGTACCACGTGGGCAACATCCTCTCCTCCGACGTGTTCTACGGCCAGAACCTGCCCCACGCCAAGACCTGGCCCGAGATGGGCATCCTGGCGGTGGAGATGGAGTCGGTGGCCCTCTACACCAACGCCGCCATGGCCGGGGTCAACGCCCTGTGCATCCTGACCATCTCCGACGGCCCTGACGAGATCACCACCGCCGAGGAGCGGCAGACCGCCTTCACCCAGATGATGGAGGTAGCCCTGGCTCTGGCGTAACACGAAGAGCGGAGAAGGGGGCTGCAAAAGAATTAAGACCGGAGTGGAGCGAAACGGCCAGAGGGGCAAAGTCCTATCGCCCCGGCGGACGTTTTGCGGAATCGGAGGGCTTAAGGCTTTTGCGTCCAGACCGCTTCGGAGCTTGACAGCTTGAAGAGCGGAGAGGCGGGCTGCTGATGGACTAAGACGGGAGCGCAGCGAAATTTGCGGCGGGGCAAAGTCCCATTACCCCAGAGCGAATTTTGCGGAGTTCGGCGGAGCCGATGCCGAAGGGAACCCCACGACCATAGGGAGTGTGGCGGACGGCTTAGTCCCGAAGCGTCCAGACCCCTTCGGAGCTTGACCGCCCGAAGGGCGGAGACGCAAGCCGCAAAAAGGAAAAGGGCCGGACACCGGCTGGTCCCGGCCTATCTGTTTTTGATTTTTACCGCTTTGGACGGTGAAAATAGCAACATTTTATTATCAAGGAGGACACTACTATGCCGCACAAGATGACTGCTCCCACCCCCCATATCGAGGCCAAGGTGGGCGAGATCGCTGAGACCATTCTGCTCCCCGGCGACCCCCTGCGGGCCAAGTTTATCGCCGACACCTACATGGAGAATGTGAAGCAGTTCAACAACGTCCGGGGTATGCTGGGCTTCACCGGCACCTACAATGGTAAGCCCGTCTCCGTCATGGGGACCGGCATGGGCTGTCCCTCCATGGGCATCTACAGCTATGAGCTGATCAACATTTACGGCTGCAAGAACCTGATCCGCATCGGCACCGCCGGCGCCGTTCAGCCCTTCGTCCATGCCCGTGAGATGGTCTTCGGCATGGCCTCCACCTACATGAGCGAGTATGTGGAGCACATGGGCCCCGCCCGGAAGTTCCACTACTCCCCCTGCTGCAGCTTCGAGCTGCTGGAGAAGGCCGTTGCCGTGGCCCGGGAGAAGGGCTTCAAGTTCCACGTGGGCAACATCGGCTGCGGCGACTGCTTCTACGGCACCAACCTGGACTTCGGCAAGTCCGAGGCCGAGATGGGCATCCTGGCCGGAGAGATGGAGTCCGCCGCCCTGTATACCAACGCCGCCATGGCCGGGGTCAACGCCCTGTGCATCGTCACCATCTCCGACGGTCCCGAGGAGATCACCACCGCCGAGGAGCGGCAGACCGCGTTCACCCAGATGATGGAGGTGGCCCTCTCCCTGGCCTGATGGGAGAGAGCCGGCACATCCGGGGGACGGCGGAGAATGCCGCCCCGGTGACACGAGGACAGCTTTACTTTGGAAGGGGCGGCCCAAACAGAAAACCGCCCCGTGGGGAATTTCCCGGAAAGAGGAGCAAAGCGATATGAACAAGAGACCTTTTCTCATTGACTGCGATACAGGGACGGATGACGCTATCGCGTTGATGGCGGCTGTCCATTGTCCGTTGGTGGATATCAAGGCCATCACCTCGGTCAACGGCAACGTGGCTGAGGTGTATACCAGCCGGAACAACCTGGACCTGATGGACTATCTGGACCAGGATATCCCGGTCTCCCGGGGGGCTGTGCGCCCCCTGATGGGCGGAGCCCTTGACACCGAGGGCGCCCCCGATACCCACGGCAAAACGGGACTGGGGGGCATCAAGCTGCCCACCTCCCAGAGAGCCTTTGACCCCCGGGTGGCCGACCAGGTCATCTATGAGACCGCCGTGGCCTGCAAGGGGGAGCTGGAGCTGCTGGTGATCGGACCCATGACCAACGTGGCCATCGCCCTGTGCAACCATCTGGATCTGGCCCCCCTCATCAAGCACATCTGGTTCATGGGCGGGGCTTACCAGGGGGGCAACGTGCTCCCCACAGCGGAGTTCAACATCTGGGCCGACGCCCTGGCGGGACATATCGTCACCCAGAGCGGTATCCCCATGACCATGGTGGGCCTGGACGTGACGCTGAAGGCCGTGATGACCGAGGAGGACATCGCCGACCTTCGGAAGGCGGGGACCAAGGCCGCCAACCTCACCGCCGACCTGCTGGACTTTATGGTGGCCCGGCGGGACAGAGGAGGCGAGGACCTGGTGATGCACGACGCCCTGGCCTTCGCCGCGGCGGTATACCCCGAGTGCCTGTCCTGCAAGGACTGCTACATAGACGTGGAGTGCGCCGGGGAATACACCCTGGGCCACACCTTTGCCGACGTCCGGGGGCGGACGGGGAAGAAGCCCAACGCCTCTGTGGCCCTGGACATTGACGTTCCCAAGTTCCGCCGGTGGCTGGTTGAGACCATCTCGGCCGGCAAGACGGAAAAATGAGAAGCCCTTTTCTCATCCGGGAGAGATCCTTTTACACCGGCATTTTTTCCCTAGCCTTTCCCATCCTGCTTCAACAGCTTCTCCGGCTCAGCGTGGATACGGTAAACAGCATCATGCTGGGCAGCATCGACCAGCTCCAGATGACGGCGGTATCCCAGGTGGATCAGGTGTTTTTTGTCTACTACACCATCTGCAACGGCTTCGCCATCGGCTGCTGTGTGCTGGTGGCCCAGTACTGGGGCCAGCGGAACATGGAGGCCATCCGTACCGTGCTGGCTACGGCCCTTCGGACGGTGGCCCTGTTCGGTCTGGGCTTCACCCTCATCGTCATGGCCGCCCCGGAGATGGTGATGCGGATCTATCTGAAGGATCCCGAGGCCCTGGCCCTCAGCGCCTCCTACCTGCGGAAGGTAGCTGTGATGTACCTGCCCTGCGCCCTGAGCGTCATGATCTTCGGCGGGTGCCGGGGGGTGGAGAAGGTCCGGATCGTGCTGGTGACCAACCTGATCTCCTACTCGGTAAACATTTTTCTGGACTATGTCCTGCTCTTTGGCGCTTTCGGTTTTCCCAAGCTGGGGATCACAGGGGTCGCCATCGGTACGGTGACGGCCCGGCTGCTGGAGCTTGTGATCTGCGGGACCTACCTGTTGAAATTTGAGAAGCGGATCGGCTTCCGGCTGTCCTTCCTGAACCGGCGGGACAGGGAGCTGGGCCGGGACCTGATGAAGGTCAGCGCCCCCATCGTGGCCCACGAGATCGTCTGGTCCCTGGGCACCAGCACGGGGAGCATGATCACAGGACAGCTTGGCACCAGCGTGGTGGCGGGCTATAACGTGGCCATGGTGTTCTACAACCTCTGCGCCAGCGTGGGCAACGGCTTTCTCAACGCCTGCAGTGTCACCATCAGCAAAACCATCGGCATGGGACACCGGGATCAGGTGAAGCGGCAGGCCCAGACCATGCTTCTCATGGGCACCGGGCTGGGCGTCCTTCTGGGATGCGTCACCCTGCTGTCCAGAGGTCCCTTCCTCTCCCTCTACAATCTGGAGCCCGACGCGGTCGGGTATGCCCGGCAGTTCATGGTGGTCATCGCCCTGGTCTGGCCCTTCTCCATGCTGGAGATGGTGGGCATGGTGGGCATCCTCCGGGCCGGAGGGGACGGAAAGACCGGATTCTATTCCGATATCGTCATCATGTGGATGCTCTGTATCCCCCTGGCGGCTCTGGGCGCTTTCGTCTGGAAGATCCCGCCGGTGGCGGTGGTGGCTATCCTGAAAACCATCATCGTGCTGGAGGCCCTGGTGGGTATATGGAGGGTCCTGGGAATGAGATGGATCCGGGATCTGACCCGGCACGAGGAAGTGAAAAGTTAAAAGTTAAAAATGAAAAAGCCGGTTGGGACGGTATGTGATCCCTTTTGGCGAAACACCTTTCCCCTTTAGGGGGAAAGGCTTTTGGGCGAAGGCCCGATCCATTTACGGAACTTCCCTTTCCAGAGGAAAGGTTGTTCAAAATAACAAAAGGAGTGGAAAAAACATGAACAAGAAGCTTATCAGTGTCCTGCTTGCCTCCACCATGGTCCTCTCTCTGGCCGCTTGCGGCGAGAAGAAGGGCGGCGAGGAGACCAAGGGTCCCAATGGCGGCGAAACCGCCGGCAGCAAGGGTAAGATCGCTTACTGCTGCTCCAACCTGGGCGACAAGTCCTTCAACGACTCCGGCGAGGCCGGCATGGAGATCCTCCGGGCCGAGGGCTGGGACGCCAAGACCGTGGAGATCGGCGACGACTCCAAGGCCGACAAGTGGACCGACATCTATCTGGACCTGATCGACCAGGGCTATGAGTACATCGTGGGCGCTTCCGGCCAGGGCGACTACTTCCTGCCCCTGACCGCCGACCACCCCGACGTGAAGTTCCTGGTGTTCGACGACATGCGTACCGATCTGCCCGCCAACATGTCCTCCATCTTCTACGCCCAGAACGAGGGCTCCTACCTGGTGGGCATGATGGCCGCCGGCATGAGCAAGAACCATTCTGTGGCCGTCAACGTGGGCCAGGTCAACCCCGTCATCAACGACTTCGTCACCGGCTTTGTCCAGGGCGCCAAGGACTATGATCCCAACTGCTCCGTCATCACCGCCGCCTGCGGCTCCTGGGCCGATCCCGCTCTGATGAAGACTCTGTGCCTGGATCAGAACCGGAACAACAACGTGGACGTGTTCTATCAGGTGGCCGGCGGCTCCGGCGACGGCCTGTTCGACGCCGCCATCGAGACCGGCTCCTGGGCCATCGGCGTGGACTCCGACCAGTGGCAGGCTTACAAGGACGGCAGCAACCCCGAGAAGGCCGACGTGATCCTCACCTCCATGCTGAAGGAAGTGGGCAACTCCTTCGTCTCCTTCTTCCATCAGGTTGAGGCCGGCGAGGACGTGTGGGGCAAGACCATCACCCTGGGCCTGAAGGACGACTCCGTGGGCTACGTGGACAACGACTTCTTCAAGGCCAACGTTCCCGAGGATCTGCGCAACGCCATGGCCGACGCCGCCGCCAAGGTCAAGGCCGGCGAGCTGGAGGTCAAGAGCTACTACGACTTTGCCGACGAGGCTGAGTACGAGGCTTTCGTGGCCGCTGCGAAATAAGCAAGCCCCAAACTGCTCCAAATTATGAATTGGGAGTGGGGCCGGCGGGCGTAATGCCTGTCGGCCCCCCCTTCCAAAAAGAGGGAGGTCCCTGTATGGCGGATGAAGTACTGCGAATGCAGAATATCACCAAGATCTATTCCAACGGCTTTATGGCCAACAAAGACGTGACTCTTGCCATCCAGAAAAATGAGATCCACGGTCTGGTGGGCGAGAACGGCGCCGGTAAGACCACTTTGATGAAGATCCTCTTTGGTATGGAGCTTCCCAACGAAGGGCAGATCCTCATCAACGGCAAGGAAGAAAAGATCGCCAACCCCCTGGACGCTATCAGCAAGGGCGTGGGCATGGTGCACCAGCACTTTATGCTTCTGCCCTCCCTGACGGTAGCGGAGAACGTGACCCTGGGCGTGGAGCCCGTCAAGAACGGCCTTTATGACTTCGAGAAGGCTGTGGCCGATACCCAGGCCATCGCCGACAAATACAACTTCAAGATCGACGCCCGGGCAAAGGTCCGGGATCTGAGCGTAGGCCAGATGCAGAAAGTAGAGATCCTGAAAGCCCTGATCAAGGGCGCCAAGATCCTCATTATGGACGAGCCTACCGCCGTCCTTACCCCCCAGGAGACCGAGGAGCTGTTCGAGCAGTTGTTCGTCCTCCGGGATGATGGCGTGTCCATCATCTTTATCTCCCACAAGCTGGAGGAGGTCATGCACATCTGCAGCCGGGTCACCGTGCTGCGCCATGGTCAGTGTATGGGCTCCCACGACACCAAGGACCTGACCCAGGCTTCCCTTTCCAAGCTGATGGTGGGCCGGGACGTGGTGCTTAAAATCGAAAAAGAGGATCCCACCCTGGGTCAATCGGTGGTATCTATCCAGAATTTGGTCAAGATCAACGCCATCGGCAAGAACGTCATCGACGGGGTATCCTTCGACATCCACGCCGGTGAGGTGGTGGGTATCGCCGGCGTGGAGGGCAACGGCCAGACCGAGCTGGCCGAGGTCCTCAGCGGCCTGGGCATGTTCGCCAGCGGCGACGTGCTCCTCAACGGCGAGTCCATCAAGGGCAAGAGCGTCCGCCAGATCCGGGATATGGGCATGGCCTACATCGCCGAGGACCGGATGGTGGAGGGCGTGGCCGGCAATATGTCCATCAAGATGAACATTATGGCCGACCGGTTCACCAAGAAGAGCTTCCAGAAGGGAGTCTTCATGGACGCCAAGAAAATCAACCAGATGGTGGACCAGTACATCAAGGACTTTGAGATCGCCTGCGACAGCCCCGACGAGCCTGTGCGGATGCTCTCCGGCGGCAACATCCAGAAGGTGGTGGTGGCCCGTGAGTTCACCTCCGGCGCCAACTTCCTGCTGGCCTGCCAGCCCACCCGTGGCATCGACGTGGGTACCGCCGAGATGATCCGGAAGACCATCGTCAAGAAGGCCCGGGAGGAGAATCTGGGCTGCCTGCTCATCTCCGCCGACCTCAACGAGGTGCTGGAGTGCTCCGACCGGCTGCTGGTCATGCGCAAGGGCAAGATCACCGCCGCCTTCCCCAAGGCCAACGAGGTCTCGGAGGAGACCCTGGGCGAGTATATGCTGGGCGTCCGGGA
>JAAWNQ010000019.1 GCA_022799035.1 Oscillospiraceae bacterium | reverse complement strand
GTCCAGGGGGAGAGAGAATCGAAACTCTCTCCCCTTGGCGGTTTCTTGGGGGGTCTGGGGGGTCATTCTTTGCCGCCAAAGAATGATCCCCCAGCTCACCCAGTGAGAATGGAGGGATTCGGGAGGATGATATCCGCCCCTACAAAGGTCAAGGAAAAACCGGTACTGTTAAAAGACAGTACCGGTTTTATGGTTCCAGATTGATTTCATCAAAAAGCGGAGAGTGAAAGAAGTCATAGATATTGATTTCAAATCCCTGACATATTTCATGGATAATACGTAGCTTGACCGAATCATAGGAGCAGTTAATGACATTTCCAATAGTAGACTTGGGAACGCCACTCCGTTTATAAAGCTGATATTGAGTCATGTGGTTCTCTTTGAGAAGCTCCACAAGACGTTTGCTTATGGCTTTATTCAACTGCATATCATCACCACACGTCCCTATAACTGTACTATCAGTATATGGGCGTGGGATAAAAATATAGTCCCTGTAGCTGTACTAATTCAAAATTTTGTGATATACTTTTCGAAAATAATATCAGGGTAAGGGGTGATGAGAAAATGCCAACAGAAACAGAACTCCGCAAGCACCGTTGCTGCTTCACCGGCCACCGCCCGGGGAAGCTGGACCTTTCGGAAAAGCAAGTGAAAGCCGCCCCGGGGGGAAGCTGTTCGCTTGATCTGTGCCACTATCAGACGGATCCTCTGCGGGAAAGGGGAGGGAAAGAGATGAAAAAAGGCCTTGCCTTACTGCTCCTATCCCTATGCTTCCTACCTGCCTGCAGAGAAAAGGAACCTTCCAAGGAGCTGCTGACTTACGTATCCCCCGAAGACTGCCGTCTATGTGGGAGGATGGGGGAAAGCCCTTGGGGCCAGGACAATGTAGGGCTCATCAGCTTGAACACCTTTGAGATGATCCCCATAGAGATAAACCGATACGATGATAAGGGAGTGCTGATAGAGGAGAACACAGGCTGCGCCAGGGTGTGGAATTTTCAAAGCGAGGAGGGGGGATTTCGGGCCTCCGGGATCGAGGATCCGGACCGGGGATATGCCATGGTGAGCGTCACTCTGGAGGAGGATGAGACAGCGGACAGGGAAAAGGCCGCCGCCTTTCTGTGTGAGGACTGCCTGGAGCGTATCCTGCCGGAAGATGGAACGGAGAGGACAGGACTTGGGATGGTGGATCTCACCACCAGGGAAGTCCAGACCTTTGACAGCCGGACCCTGGGCTTCGGACTGGGAGACTTCTATATCCACTGTGATCGGAAGGAGGAGGGGGGAAGGGCGGAACTGCTGATATTCTTCAGTCCACTCCGGTATGGAGAGGGATAAAGCGTAAAAAAGGAGGGCCTCACCCAAGGGGGTGAGGCCCTCCTTTTTTACACCACTGGCCCGTTGTAGCCGCCGCAGCCTGCTCCGAAGCAGCCGCCCGAGGGGGAGGAGGGGGCGGCGGCCACCCCCCGCATCCCGTTGGTGGGGAACAGGGGGTGGTTGGCCTCCCAGGGGCGGTGGCCGGGGAGGAAGAAGGTGACGAACTTCACCGAGAAGATATCGCAGGTGATGAAGGTCTGGCTGACCTCCTCATAGAGGGTCACAACGCTGGTGCCCACGGCGTAGAGGATCCCCGCCTTTTGGGTCATGGTCTGGGTGCCGATGAGAAACTCAATGACCACATACTCTCCCAGGTTGTCGCTTAAAAACTGCTGCATGGATCCCGCCATGGCGGGGGTGTTGAAGTCCTGCTGCGGGGGGGTGTTGATACCGGAATCGTTTTGGACCGCCGGGGCCGCCATGCCTGCCATATCAGCGGCGCTGTAGGTGACGGCGGGGGCGCCGTTGGGATAAAGTCTTGCCATAGTCACAGCCTCCTAAAATTAAGTATCCGCGTATGCGTCTGTCGGGTTGTAGAAGCAGTGGTCGCCGATGCGGATGGCAAAGACGCCCACCTTGGTGGGAAAATAGGTCCGGCATTCGGGACTGTATGGATTGAAAAACCATAGGGCGGTACCCAGGTTGGTGAGCCGGTTGCCCGCCATGGCCCACTGGGCGATATCCCAATGGATCTGCTCCAGGGCCATGTTGTAAATGTTCTGGGCGTTGTAGCTTCCTCCCACCGTCTCCATGGCGCAGACGAACTGCCGGGGCTGGAACACCACGGCCCGGACGGTCTTGTACCGGGAGTACTCGCCGTATGTAATGTTCACCCGGTTCATCACCACGCTGGCGACGGCCTTCATGCCATTTTCCCCTTCGCCCCCCGCTTCGCATTTGATGATGCGGGCCAGAAGCTCCAAGTCAGAATATGCCATTGTCTCACTCCTTTGTCCGTGGTCAGTCGGGCAGGGTGGTCTCCTCCAAGAGGGGGGTCTGTCTCTCCCGCTCCACTGTCTGCAGATCCACCAGGCGCAGTATGGCGGCCAACAGGACCAAAAGGGAGGCCCATACGTTGACCTGGGCCGACCTCTCCGCCGCCGGATCCCCTATGGCCCGGGTCTTTGAGAGAGTGCCCAGGGCCAGACAGAGGAAAAATCCCAGACAGCCCACCGTAAGGGCGGAGCCTTGACGCCGGAAGGGGTTGGGATCAGGGACCCGGCTGGGATCCTTGCCCCTTAGGGCCAGTCTTAACTGTTCCCGCTGGAGGAGGGCCGACCACAGGGAGAGGAGGACGGCCAGGATAATGAGGAGGAGAAAGACGAGCGAGAGGTTCAGGGTGTCCAGATCCCGCTTCAGGTCCTCGTGTTCTTCCATGGTCCGCCCCCTCTCCCGTCCACGTCAATCCATCTTACGTTTGGGGAGTGGAAAGGGTGAATCCTCTTTTGTGATCCGCTATTGTCCAAAGGGGGGAAAGATGGTATAATATTACGCCGAATAGAGAGAAACCCGAAAGGGGGAGGGCGCTTATGTCCATCCACGACGGTCACCGAAAGCGTTTCAAGGAGGAGTTTCTGGCCCGACCGGACTCCTTTCCGGATCACAAGCTGTTGGAACTGCTCCTGTTTTACGCGAATCCCAGAGGGGACACCAACCCCACCGCCCATGCTTTGACGGAGCGGTTTGGCTCCCTGGCCGGGGTACTGGACGCGGTGCCCGAGGAGCTGGGGAAGACCCCGGGGGTGGGGGAGCATGCCATCGTTCTTTTGAAAGTGGTGAAGGAACTGGCGGGCCGCTATCTCAACGCCCGGGTGGAGATGGGGGAGATCGTCCAGACCACCGGGGCGGCGGAGGCCATCCTCCGGCCCTACTTTTTCGGAGCCAGGACCGAGCGGGTGTGTATCCTCTGCCTGGACGGAAAGGGGAAGAGTTTGGGAGTCCGGATGATCGGGGAGGGGAGTGTCAACGCCACCCAGATCATCACCAGGGCGGCGGTGGAGGCCGCGCTGTCCCTCAACGCCTCCCAGGCCATCCTGGCCCACAACCACATCTCCAACTTTGCCCTGCCCTCGGCGGAGGACAAGGCCAGCACCCGGCGGATAAGTCAGGTTTTGGAGACAGTGGGGGTGACGCTGGTGGATCACCTGATCTTTGTGGATGATGATATGGTGTCCCTGCGGGAGAGCAACGTACCCTTTTGAGAAGCGAAAATTTGTTCGAGTTACCCCTTGAAATAGAACGGATGTTTTGGTACAATGAAAAAAACTTTGCCCGGGAGGAGGCCATCCCATGCCCGAATTTCAGGTAGTCAGTCCTTTTGAGCCCAACGGAGACCAGCCCCAGGCCATCGAGGCCCTGGCGGCGGGGGTGGAGAACGGCCTTTCTGAGCAGACCCTGCTGGGCGTCACCGGCTCAGGCAAGACCTTCACTATGGCCAAGGTCATTGAGAAGGTTCAGCGGCCCACCCTGGTGTTGGCCCATAACAAGACCCTGGCCGCCCAGCTCTGCGCTGAGTTCAAGGAGTTTTTTCCCAACAACGCGGTGGAGTATTTTGTCTCCTACTACGACTACTACCAGCCCGAGGCCTATATCCCCCATACCGATACCTTTATTGAAAAGGACTCCTCGGTGAACGACGAGATCGACCGGCTGCGGCTCAGCGCCACCGCCTCCCTCATCGAGCGGCGGGACGTGATCGTGGTGTCCTCGGTATCCTGCATCTATGGTCTGGGAGAGCCCGACGACTACGCCCATATGATGATCCCTCTCCGGGTGGGGGAGGAGCTGAAGCGGGAGGAGCTGATGCGCCGGCTGGTGGAGGACCGCTACGAGCGCAACGATATCGCCTGGGAGCGGAATATGTTCCGGGTCCGGGGGGACACCATTGAGGTCTGGCCCGCCTACTGGCGGGACACTGCCATCCGGGTGGAGTTCTTCGGGGACGAGATCGACCGCCTCAGCGAGATCAATGTGGTCACCGGGGCGGTGATCCGCCGTCTGGAGCACATCCCCATCTACCCCGCCAGCCACTATATCACCCCCCGGGAGAAGATGGCCGCCGCCATCCAGGAGATCTATCGGGAGATGGAAGAGCGGGTGGCCTTCTTTGAGAGCAACAACATGCTGGTGGAGGCCCAGCGGCTCAAGCAGAGGACCATGTATGATGTGGAAATGCTCCAGGAGCTGGGATTCTGCTCGGGCATTGAGAACTATTCCCGTGTCATCTCGGGACGGCCTGTGGGGTCGGCCCCCATGACCCTGATCGATTATTTCCCCAAGGATTTTCTGCTGTTTATTGACGAGAGCCATGTGACCCTGCCCCAGGTCCATGCCATGTATAACGGGGACAAAGCCCGGAAGACCACCCTGGTGGACTACGGCTTCCGGCTGCCCTGCGCCTTCGACAACCGGCCTCTGAAATTCGAGGAGTTCGAGGAGCGGCTCAACCAGGTGATCTATGTCTCGGCCACCCCGGCGGAGTATGAGCGCAGCCGCTCGGGACAGATCGTGGAGCAGGTGATCCGGCCCACGGGGCTGCTGGATCCCAAGGTGGAGGTCCGGCCTGTGGAGGGACAGATCGACGACCTGCTGGGGGAGATCAACCAGCGGGTGGACAAGGGAGAGCGGACTCTGGTCACTACCCTTACCAAGAAGATGGCGGAGGATCTGACCGCCTACCTGAAGAACGTGGGGGTCAAGGTCCAGTATATGCACCATGACGTGGACACCATCGAGCGGCAGGAGATCATCCGGGATCTGCGGCTGGGCACCTACGACGTGCTGGTGGGCATCAACCTGCTCCGGGAGGGACTGGATCTGCCCGAGGTGAGCCTGGTGGCCATTCTGGACGCGGACAAGGAGGGCTTTCTCCGCAGCGAGACCAGCCTGATCCAGACCATCGGCCGGGCCGCCCGGAACGCGGAGGGCGTGGTCATTATGTACGCCGACAAGATGACCCCCTCCATGATGGCTGCCATCGGGGAGACCGACCGGCGGCGGAAGAAGCAGAACGAGTATAATGAGCGCAACGGCATCGTCCCCAAGACCATCATCAAGTCCGTCCGGGATGTGGTGAACCTGTCCGAGGTGGAGGAGGAGGCCGACCGAGCTCTGCGCAGCAAGCACAAGATGACCCGGACAGAGCTGGAGAAGGCCATTGAGAAGCTGGAGAAGGAGATGAAGGAGGCCTCCAAGCGGCTGGAGTTTGAATATGCGGCGGTACTGCGGGACCGGATCATTGAGCTGCGGGGGAAGTGAGATGGAGCGGTTGGACAGGAAAAATATTCGCCTGGAGGGATATGATTACAGTACGCCGGGCGGGTATTTTGTTACGGTTTGTACCAAAGAGAAGAGGAAGCTATTTTGGGACGGTACATTCCCTGTAGGGGCGGATATCATCCGCCCGGGCCCCCCGACCTTGTCCCAGGTTGGACAGATCGTGGATAGGGCGATCCGGGAAATCCCAGACCATTATCCCCATGCCAAGATCAACAAATATGCGGTGATGCCCAATCATGTTCACATGATCCTGATACTGGAGGAGAATGGGCGGATAATATCCGCCCCTACAAAATCAGTCTCTACCATCATTGGACAGGTAAAACGAATATCCAGCAAATTAGCCGGACAGCCCATTTGGCAAAAGGGGTTTTATGACCACGTTATTCGGGATGAGGCGGATCATTTGCGGATTTGGGAGTATATTGACACCAATCCCGGTAAGTGGCAGGAGGACTGTTATTATATTCTTTGATTGAAAAGGAGATGGGTGAAGATGACGAAGTGGATCCTGCATGGGGTGTTTTCGGTGGGGCTGTTTGGACTTTGCTGGCGGGGGCTTCAGTGGGTCAGCGGCGCCATGTGGATGGCGGGACTGGCGGGGCTGGACGTGCTGGTGATGGGGATGCTGGCCCTGTTTGCCGGGCTGTTTGCCGTCTTTTTTTGGGGGTGGCTGGCGAAGCGGGTCATCCGGTGGGATGTGGAGCACGGGTACCTGTAAGAGGACGGTTATTTTTGAATAAGGAGGGATACCATGGCTACCGAGGCGGGGTTTATTGCGTATCTTTGCGATCAGTTGGAGGGCGTGGGGAGTATCCGGGCCCGGAAGATGTTTGGGGAGTATATGGTTTATTGCAACGATAAGCCGGTACTCATTGTGTGCGATGACCGGCCCATGGTGAAGATGCTGCCCATCCTGGAGCCGTTGCTGAAGGACCGCCCTACCGCCCCGCCCTATGAGGGGGCCAAGGACCACTACGTTCTGGATCCGGACGACCGGGAGACCCTCCGGGAAGCGGTGCGCCTGGCGGAAGAGGTCACCCTTTTGCCGAAAAAAAGAAGAAAGGCCTAAGCACTGTTAGAGAAGAAGGGGAGAATGGAAATGGGCTTCATTTCTTTGATAATCATCTTTTGCTGGCCGCTGTTCTTTATATTGGCTGCCTTTGCCGCTTTTCTGATTTGGCTGAATACGGCTCTTAACGTGGTGGTGACCATTATGCTGGTTGCCAATATTGCCTTTTTGATTCTGCTCCTCTTCCTTCGCACCAAGTGGAAGACTGCGGGAAGGCTGGAGTCGGAGTTTATCAACTCCTATGAGGGCTGGCGACACTACGGCCTTCTGGCGGTCAAGGTATTGCTCACCGGCGGTATGGTGTGGGAGGCCGTCGTGGTGGCCGTCTGTGCCCTGCTCCTCCTTTTCCATCCATGGAGTGCGCTTCTGATTTAAAAGAAACAGCATGAAAAGGTTTTTAAATCTCCCTCTTGACATTAAAAATTCATTCCATTATGCTGTGATTCGGCCCGAAAATTGAAGGGAACACAAAGGAGATATTCCCATGCAGGATACCATCGTAGTCAAAGGCGCCCGCGCCAACAATCTGAAGAATGTGGACGTTGCCATCCCCCGGGACAAGCTGGTGGTCCTCACCGGCGTTTCCGGCTCGGGCAAGTCCTCCCTGGCCTTCGACACCATCTACGCCGAGGGCCAGCGGCGGTATGTGGAGAGTCTGTCCTCCTACGCCCGGATGTTCCTGGGCCAGATGGAGAAGCCGGACGTGGACTCCATTGACGGTCTTTCCCCTGCCATCTCCATCGACCAGAAGACCACCTCCAAAAACCCCCGGTCCACTGTGGGCACAGTCACCGAGATCTACGATTACCTCCGCCTTCTCTGGGCGCGGGTGGGAACCCCTCACTGCCCCAACTGCGGCAAGGAGATCCAGCAGCAGACCATCGACCAGATCATTGACCAGGTGATGAAGCTCCCCGAGGCCACCCGTATTCAGGTCATGGCCCCGGTGATCCGGGGGAAGAAGGGCGAGCACCTGAAGATCTTTGAGGATGCCCGGAAATCCGGTTATGTCCGGGTGCGGTGTGATGGGTCCCTCTATGACCTGTCCGAAGAGATCAAGCTGGATAAGAACAAAAAGCACAACATTGAGATCGTAGTGGACCGGCTGGTCATCCGGGAGGATATTACCCAGCGGCTCACCGACTCGGTGGAGGTGGCCTCGGGTCTGGCGGGGGGCCTGGTCATCATCAACATCGTGGGGGAGGACCGGGACATTTCCTTCTCCCAGAACTACGCCTGCGAGGACTGCGGTATCTCCATTGAGGAACTGACCCCCCGGATGTTCTCCTTCAACAATCCCTTTGGGGCCTGCCCCACCTGCACCGGCCTGGGAGTTCAGCTGAAGGTGGACCAGGATCTCATTATCCCCAACCGGGACCTGTCCGTCCTGGATGGGGCCATTACCGCCAGCGGCTGGAACAACATCAAAGGGGACTCCATCTCCCGGATGTACTTTGAGGCCCTGTCCAAGCAGTACCATTTCAAGCTTACCACCCCGGTGAAGGACCTGCCGGCGGAGGTGCTGGACGTGATCCTATACGGCACCAAGGGGGAGAAACTGAAGCTGACTTACGACCGGGCCAATGGGCAGGGGACCCTGACCCAGCCCTTCGAGGGGATCTGCAACAATCTGGAGCGCCGCTACCGGGAGACCCAGTCCGACGCCATGCGCCGGGAGCTGGAGGAGTGCATGTCCGAGTGCCCCTGTCCCGACTGTAAGGGCAAGCGCCTGCGCCGGGAATCCCTGGCGGTCACCGTGGGAGATATGGATATCGACGCCTACTGCCACAAGTCGGTGACAGACGGCCTGGATTTCATGGAAAAGCTGAAGCTCAACGAGCAGAAGACCATGATCGCGGGGCAGATCGTGAAGGAGATCAAGGCCCGGCTGAAATTCCTCCAGTCTGTGGGCCTGGAGTACCTGACCCTCTCCCGGGCCGCCGCCACCCTCTCCGGAGGGGAGAGTCAGCGCATCCGCCTGGCAACCCAGATCGGCTCCTCCCTCATGGGGGTGCTGTATATTTTGGACGAGCCCTCCATCGGCCTCCACCAGCGGGACAATGACAAGCTGCTGGCGACCCTGAAGGAGCTGCGGGACCTGGGCAACACGCTTCTGGTGGTGGAGCACGACGAGGACACTATGCGCGCCGCCGACCACATCATCGACGTGGGCCCCGGGGCGGGAGTCCACGGGGGGCGGATCATCGCCCAGGGCACGGCGGAGGAGATCATGCACAGTCCCGAATCCTTGACGGGGGCCTATCTCTCCGGGGCGCTGAAAATTCCGGTGCCTAAGGAGCGGAGAGCAGGGAGTGGAAAATTCCTCGCCGTCCGGGGGGCGGCGGAGAACAACCTGCGGGGAGTGGACGTGTCCATCCCCCTGGGGACCTTCACCTGCGTCACTGGTGTGTCCGGCTCGGGCAAGTCCTCCCTGGTGAACGAGATCTTCTATAAGCGCCTGGCCGCCGACCTGAACCGGGCAAAGACCCGCCCCGGTAAACACGCCGGAATGGAGGGGGAGGAGTATCTGGATAAGGTCATCGCCATCGACCAGTCCCCCATCGGCCGTACTCCCCGGTCCAACCCGGCCACCTATACGGGGCTTTTCAACGATATCCGGGAACTTTTCGCCTCCACCAACGACGCCAAGGCCCGGGGGTACGGGCCGGGGCGGTTCTCCTTCAACGTCCGGGGCGGACGGTGCGAAGCCTGCTCCGGCGACGGCCTTCTCAAGATCGAAATGCACTTCCTGCCCGACATCTACGTCCCCTGCGACGTGTGCCACGGCAAGCGGTATAACCGGGAGACCCTGGAGGTCCGCTACAAGGGCAAGAATATCTACGAGGTGCTGGAGATGACGGTGGACGAGGCCCTGCCCTTCTTCGAGAACCTGCCCCGCATTTACAATAAACTGCTGACCCTGAGCCAGGTGGGCCTTTCCTATATCAAGCTGGGCCAGCCCTCCACCGAGCTTTCCGGCGGTGAGGCCCAGCGGGTGAAGCTGGCCACCGAGCTTGCCAAGGTCTCCACAGGCAGGACCATCTATATCCTGGACGAGCCCACCACCGGCCTCCACAGCTATGACGTCCACAAACTCATCGACGTTCTCAAACAGCTGGTGGAGAAGGGGAACACCGTCCTGGTCATCGAGCACAACCTGGACGTGATCAAGACCGCCGACCACCTTATCGACCTGGGTCCCGAGGGGGGAGATAAGGGCGGGACCATTGTCTGCACCGGCACCCCCGAGGAGGTGGCCGCCTGTGAGGGCAGCTACACCGGGCTGTATCTGAAGCGGATGCTGTAAGGGGAGACAGGATATGAAAAAGTGGCTGGACGAGGAGTATGAATTTGAAATTGAAGTGATGAGCTTCCTTCAGGGAGAACAGACGGAGCATTACTGCCGGAACGGGGAAGAGGTGGGGGACAGGTATACCTGCACCTATGGCTGCCCGGTGAACGCCCAGGGCTGCGGTATCTGCTCCAAGGTGATGATGACCCTGTTTCCCATTATGGAGGCGGTCCGCAGCGGAGGCGACCTGGAGAACATCGGCGGGGACGGAAAATACAGCAAGGTAGTGGTCTGTCCCGACGGCTGCGTCATGTTCCGCCTGACGGCGAAGCCTCTGGGGAATCCGAACCCCTTCAGGGGGAAGGTTTTTGACTGAACAAGCTCAGATTGGCCTGCGGCGGGAAGGAGGGGACCCGATGGGCGCGTGGGGCACAGGATTTTACAGCGATGACACGACCTCCGACGTGAGGGATACCTATCTGGACCTTCTGCGGAAGAGAGTGCCGCCCGAGGAGGCGGTGGCTCAGATGCTGGAGGAGTGGAAGCCGGACCGGGACGAAGAGTGTGGCTATCTCTTTTGGCTCACCATTGCGCTCCTTCAGTGGGAATACGGTCATTTGCCCCAGGAGCGCCGGGAGAAGGCTCTGGCGATCCTGGCCTCCGGTGTAGACGAAGCCCGGTGGGCCGAGGTCAGGCCCAGGGACCGGGAAAAGCGCCGGGAGGTCATGGCCAAGCTGGAGGAAAAGCTGCGCTCGGAGCCGGCCGAGGGGAAGAAACTCCGGCCATACACCCACAAGGGGCTGCCTTGGAAGGTGGGGGATGTGCTTTCCCTGCGCCTAGGGCGGGAGTGTGAGCCATGGCGTGGCTCCACCTTTTGCTGGCCTTTTGACGATCTGTATACGGCGGTGTTGATCGTGGATAGCTGGGAGGAGGATGTGGGGGATATCTACGATATTCCCGTGGTGGCGGTCTATGACTGGGTGGGGGCGGAAGAGGCTGTCATGGAGGACCTGGCGGTGACGCCCTTTCTCCGGGGGGACGACTGGTTTCGGGGGACGGAGGAGCATAAGTGGTATTTCCACTCTGTGGATCATCCTCTCCGGCAGGACTAATGGAACGACCTGAAAAAGCTGGGGCATTTGGAACAGCTTCCCGCCTTTCCCCGGGAGGAGTGGGAGTACAGGAAGAAGACCACCCGCTGGGGAGTTATGGGAGAGATGCTGATCATGGAGTGGGTCCTGCGGGGAAAACCCATCCCCCGCCGCTCCACATGGAATGATCGGTCGGCTGAGCGGGAGCGGGCCTGGACACGGGCCCGGACCTACTTCAAAAGGGATCCCGGCTTGCTGGAGCAGATGCGGGCGTTCATTTTTGAGGGAATGCCGGCGGAGGAGCTGGAAAGAAAAAAGCAGGAGGAGTGGGAGATATTCCGGAAACGGTATTCCGACCCCATCCAGAGGAAAAGACTGTGGTCGGCCATCTTTGAGGGGGAGGAGCCGCCTTATCTGATCCACAGAGAAAAAGATTCATAAAAATTTTATCTCCTCCCATGGGAAACTGTGGTATGATAGAGGAAACGCAAAAGAGGAGGGGGATCCCTTGGACCTTTTGAATTGGCTGGAGACCACCATGGGGGGCGAATTTATCTTCACCCTCCTGGTGTCTATGATCCCTGTTATCGAACTCCGGGTGGGCATCCCCTTCGGCGTGGGGCTTGGGCTTCCCTACCCAGTGGCGTTTATCGCCGCCGTCATGGGGAACATCCTGCCTGCCCCCTTCATCATCATCTATATCCGCCGTATCTTTCAGTGGCTGCGCTCCCACTTTCACAGGTTGGACGGCATGGTGGACGCCCTGGAGAACAAGGCCCATCTGAAGGGGCGTAAGGTAAATAAATATAAATATCTGGGTCTGCTGCTTTTCGTGGCCATTCCCCTGCCGGGGACCGGAGCCTGGACCGGGGCTCTGGCGGCGGCTTTTTTGGACATGCCCTTGCGGAAAGCCATGCCTTCCATCATCCTGGGAGTCATTTTGGCCGGGTGTATTATGACAGGGCTTACCCATCTGGGTTTTAATTTTTTTGCCGCTGTTATGGCTTGATTTTTCACTCTTTCTTTCCTTTTCCATAGAATGGGGAGAGGTGAAGTGTGATGAGACCTGTTTTGGAAGTGGTTTTATCCCTGCTGGCTGTGGCGGGGATGATGAGCTTAAGCTGGCTCCTGTTTGGCAGGATCCTGACCCCGGCGGGTAACCGGGAGACTGTGTCCATGGTGCCGGGACAGGGGGACGGAGAGGGACTGGAACAGGCGGTCCGGGGACTGCTCTGGCTCCGGGGCGGAGGGATGCTCCAGGGGGAGCTGGTGATCGTGGACTGCGGTCTGAGTCCCACAGGGAGGGCCATTGCCGCCGCCCTGTGCATGAGGGAGCCGGGGGTGGAGGTCTGGCCGCTGTCCGATCTGCCGAGACAGATACAAAGGAAGTTAAAAATGAAAAATGAAAAGTGAAAAAGCCATTTCCCGTGACCGCCTGCGGCGGCTTATTAGAATGGTCCGGCAGAGCCGGACCACAAAGGCCCTTAGCTTTTTAACTTTTCATTTTTAATTTTTCACTTTACGGGGGTGCTCCTATGGAAGAACTCTCCAACTACATAGAGGGCATCGTGGATTCGGTGATCTACCAGAATGAGGAGAACGGGTATACCGTTCTCCGTTTGGATGTGGGAGAGGAGCCGGTGACGGTGGTGGGATGTATGCCCGGGGCGGCCCCCGGGGAGACTCTCACCGCCCAGGGCACTTGGACCCATCACGCTACATACGGGCAGCAATTTAAGGCCGAGGTAGCCCGCCGGGAGATGCCGGTGGGGGAGAAGGCCATCTTTGATTATCTGGCCTCCGGCGCGGTGAGGGGCATCGGGCTCTCCACCGCCAAAAAGATGGTGGAGGAGTTTGGGGATGAGGCCCTGGAGGTTTTGGAGAACGCCCCGGAAAAGCTGACCGCCATCAAGGGCCTGACGAAAAAGCGGGCTGAGGCCATGGGGGAGGCATTCCGGCTCCAGATGGGGATGCGCCGGCTGCTGGATTTCCTCACCGCCTACGGATTGCCTCCCCAGTTGGGGATGCCTCTCTACCGCCGGTTCGGGGATCGGGCCCGGGAGGCGGTGGAGGCCAACCCCTATCTGCTGGCCGAGGGAGAGTTGGCGATCCCCTTCAGCCAGGCCGACGATCTGGCCATTCGGCTGGGCCTTGCCGACGACCACCCCCAGCGGCTGGAGGCGGGGGTGGGCTTCACCCTGCGGCACAACCTGGACAACGGACACACCTTCCTGCCCCGGCAGAAGCTGATCCAAGCGGCCTCCGCCCTGCTGGGGGTCCCCGACCTGGAGACGGTGGAGGAGGCCCTGGGGGTCCTGGAGGAGCGGGGGACAGTGATCCGGGAGATAGCGGCGGGGGAGGAGGCCTGCTATCTGGCGGAATACTATGAGGCGGAGACCACTGTGGCCCAACGGATCTCCGCCATGAGTGGCAATGAGCTGTATCCGCCGGAGGACCTGGACAGGCTCATAGATCAAATGGAGGAGGATCAGGGCATCACCTACGCTCCCCAACAGCGGCTGGCGGTGGAGACGGCGGCCCGGCACCAGGTCATGCTCCTCACAGGAGGACCGGGCACGGGAAAGACCACCTCTCTGAAAGGGATCCTCTCCCTTTTTGAGAGCATGGGGCTGAAGACGGCCCTGGCCGCCCCCACAGGCCGGGCGGCCAAGCGGATGGGGGAACTGTGCGGCATGGAGGGAGTTACTATCCACCGGCTGCTGGAGACCCATTTTGATCCCAAGACGGGGGCCTTGATCTTCACCCACAATGAGCGGAATCCTCTGAAGACGGACGCGGTCATAGTGGATGAGACCTCTATGGTTGACATAATACTTATGGGGGCGCTCTTGACCGGTCTTCGGGAGGACTGCCGGCTGGTGCTGGTAGGAGACCCGGATCAGCTTCCTTCCGTAGGAGCTGGAAATCTTCTTTCCGACCTGATCCGCAGTGGGGAGGTCCCTATGGTCCGGTTGACAGAAGTTTTTCGGCAGGCGGCCCAAAGCGCCATTATCCGCTCCGCCCATCAGGTGAACCAGGGAGTGACGCCGGAGCTGCGAAACGGCAGCGGACAGGATGTGTTTTTCCTTCGACGGACCGATCCGGCCCTTGCGGAGGAGACCATTGTGGAGCTGGTGAGCCGGCGGCTGCCTGAGAGGATGGGGATCCCCTACCACCAGATCCAGGTGCTCTCCCCCACCCGGAAGTACGAGGGGGGAACGGGGAGCTTGAACCGGGCCATTCAGGCGGCGGTGAACCCTCCCGCCGAGGGGAAGGGGGAGAGGAAGTTTGGTCCCTACACCTTCCGCCAGGGAGACCGGGTCATGCAGGTGAAGAACAATTACGATATCCTGTGGAAAACCCAAGAAGGCCTGGAGGTTGGCATGGGGGTTTTCAACGGGGATATCGGGCATATTGTGGAGGTGGACAACCGCCGGGAGCTGATCACCGTGGATTTCGAGGGACGGGTGGTGGAGTATGCCCCCGATATGCTGGGGGAACTGGAGCCCGCCTATGCTGTCACCGTCCACAAATCCCAGGGCAGCGAGTACAGGGCGGTGGTGCTCACCGCCCTGGATACCGCCCCCCGGCTTCTGACCAGGGGGGTGCTCTATACCGCCATCACCCGGGCCAGAGAGCTGCTGGTCATCGTGGGGGACGAGGGGGTGGTGGCCCGGATGACTGCCAACAACCGGCAGGCCAAGCGGTATTCAGGGCTGCGGTGGCGGCTGGCCGGGGAAGGGAAAAGTTAAAAGTGAAAAATGAAAAGTTAAAAAGCTGTGGGAAGCTGGTGGGTGAGCATAGAATAATAAGCCGTAATAATGCACTAAATATAAACTAAAAATTAGTCTGCGGGGTATCCTGTTTTTATCTGTAAAAACCGGAGGAATGGGATATGCCGAAGGACCGGAAACATTTGAGTATCCGTCTGGATGGAGAGCTCCATGACAAATTTCAGTACGTAGCGAAATATGACGGCCGCTCCATGAGCAAGCAGATATTGTATCTGGTGACCTCCTGTGTGCGGGAGTTCGAGAAGGAGCACGGCCCTATCACTGAGCAGGATATCAAAAATGCCCGTTCTTGATTGGGTTCTGGATCTCCTCTTTCCACCCAAGTGTCCCTTCTGCGGCAGACTGCTGGAGAAGGGGGAGCTGTTGTGTCCGGACTGCCAGCGGGACCTGCCCTGGCTGGAGGGAAGGGCGGGGGAGACCGGGGTGGAATTGACGGAGGGCTGCGTCTCCGCTCTTCGGTATGAGGATAAGGTCCGCTCCGCCATCCATGGCTACAAATTCAGCGGATACTCGGCCCGGAGCAGAGCCTTTGGGATCCTTACCGCCCAGGCCATCCGGGATCACGGCCTCGCCGCCGATCTGGTGTCCTGGCCCAGCCTGTCCCAAAAACGGCGGCGCCGGCGGGGGTATGACCAGGGGGAGCTGTTGGCCCGGGAGGTGGGGAAGGCGTTGAACCTGCCCGTCCTGCGGACGGTGGACAAGCAGGACCGCCCTGCCCAGTCGGGGATCCAGGGGGAGGCCGCCCGGCGGGCGAATCTGCTGGGGGCCTATACCGCCCATGATCCGGAGCGGTTTCGGGGAAAAAGGGTCCTTCTCATCGACGATGTTGTGACCTCCGGAGCCACCCTCTCCGAGTGCGCCAAGACCCTTCGTCTGGCGGGGGCAGAGAGGGTGGGTTGCGCGACTTTAGCCAAGGCGGGGAAATGAATTTTCTTTTTTTCGCTATTTTCGTTGAAATGTGGAAGAAAAGCCGTTATAATAATGTGGTCTAAATCAACAGGGTTCCGGCAACAATAGCCGAAACGGAAAGATATATGAGGTGCTGAATATGTTCAGTAAAGACATCGGGATCGACCTGGGTACCGCCTCCATCCTGGTCTATGTCAAGGGCAAGGGTGTGGTCCTGCGGGAGCCCTCCGTGGTGGCCATTGACAAAAATACGGGCAAGCTGTTGAAGGTGGGGACCGAGGCCCAGCAGATGCTGGGCCGTACCCCCGGCAACATCGTGGCGATCCGCCCCCTGCGGGAGGGTGTGATCTCCGACTACGATATGACCGAGAAGATGCTGAAGGAGTTTGTCAGAAAGGTGATCTCCTTCACCCTCTTCAAGCCCCGCCTGCTGATCTGTATTCCCTCGGGCATCACCGAAGTGGAGGAGCGGGCCGTGGTGGATGCGGGGATCCAGGCCGGCGCCCGTCGGGCCTTCCTCATTGAGGAGCCTGTGGCCGCCGCCATCGGCGCGGGCATCGACATCACCAAGCCCGATGGCCATATGGTGGTGGATATCGGCGGCGGCACCGCCGACATTGCGGTGATCTCCCTGGGCGGCGTGGTGGAATCCGCCTCCATCAAGACCGCCGGCGATAAGTTTGACGAGGCCATTATCAAGTATATCCGCCGCCGCCACAATGTTCTCATCGGCGAGCGTACCGCCGAGGAGCTGAAGATGCAGATCGGCTGCGTATTCCCCCCGGAGGAGGAGAGAAGCGTGGAGATCAAGGGCCGCAGTCTGATGACCGGCCTTCCCCAGGTATTCACCGTCACCTCCAGCGAGATGATCGAGGCTTTTGAGGAGCCCTCCACCCGGATCCTGGAGGCCATCCACGGGGTCCTGGAGCGGACCCCCCCTGAGCTGGTGGCCGATATCTCCAACAACGGTATCGTCATGACCGGCGGCGGCTCCCTGATCCAGGGCTTTGATAAGCTCATTGAGTCTCACACCGGCATTGAGACACATGTGGCCGACGACGCCATCTCATGTGTCGCCTACGGCACGGGAAAGAGTCTGGATTCCCTGGACGCCATGCAGGACGGCACCATCAACCTGTCCCGGAGAAAGCAGCTCAACGCCTGATGAATGGAACGCCGAAGAGGCGGAAAACCCCCGTCCGCCATGCGGACGGGGGTTTGAATTTTAAGTGTGCAAGGGAGGAAAAACCTGTGAAAGAGGAGCAAAAGCGGGAGAGAAAGCTCCGGATATCCACTCTGCGGCTGGCTCTGGCTGTGACCAGCTTTGTTGTCTTTATGGTGGCGGGGGTGGGAGCCTATTACGGGGCGGTGGGGGAATTTGTGACGGGGGATCTGGCCTCCCTCTACGCCCTGCTGGCCCTGGCCGGCTCTGGGGCTGTATTGCTGGGGCTGTGGCGGTTTGCCCTTCCTTACTACATAGGCTGTGGCCTGGGCTGGCTCTGCGGCAGCTATGTGGCGGGGTTGAAGGGGGAGTTTGCCCCCACAGCGGGAGGCTATACCGCCGCGTTCTGTATCATCCTGTTTGCCCTCTTGGGCTGTCTTCTCCAGTGGCGGAGCCTGCGGAAAAAGTGGAGGAAGCGGAGAGAGGAGCGGGCCAGGGAAAAGGAGACCGCGGTGGAGCTTACTTCCACCGCGGCCAAAACAGAACAGCCCGAAGAAGGACCCGAAGGAAACGGACCCGAGTCCTGAATTTTTTCAGCGCTCTCACAGTCCTTGGACCAACATTTCGCCGGCGGTATAGACATCTCCGGCCCCTACGGTGAGGATCAGGTCCCCGGGCTGGGCAAGCTCTCTCAGCCGGGCGGTGAGGGCCTTCAGGTTGGGATAATACTCACTGCCGGGGATCTGGGCCGCCAGATCCCGGGAGGAGATACCCAGGGTGTTGTCCTCCCGGGCGGCGAAGATCTCGGCCAGAAGGGTCATGTGGGGGATGGAGAGGACTTGGGTGAACTCCTGGAACAGAGCCTTGGTTCGGGAGTAGGTGTGGGGCTGGAAAGCGCAGATGACCCGGTCATAGCCCAGGCTCATGGCGGTGTCCAGCAGGGCCTTTACCTCGCTGGGATGGTGGGCATAGTCGTCGTAGACGTCGGCCCCGTTGCAGGTGCCCTTCTTCTCAAACCGCCGGCCCGCGCCGCGGAAGGCGCCCAGCCCCTTCTCCACCGCCGTGGCGGGAACATTCAAAGAGAAGGCGGCGGCAGCGGCGGCCAGGGCGTTATAGACGTTGTGTTCCCCGGGGACCTGGAGCGTGATGTGGGCCTTTTTCTCCCCCTTGAAGATCACATCGAAGGAGGGAAGGCCCTTGGTGTAGACCAGACTCTCCGTATGGACGTCGCCTTGGGTAAGGCCGAAGGTGAGGATGGGCCGGGTCTCTCCTTTCAGGGTGACCATAGTGTTTTCGTCGTCCCGGTTGGCGATGATCAGGCCTGACTGCTGGGGGACCAGGTCGGCAAAGGCCCGGAAGGAGTGCTCCACATCCTCCAGATCCTTGAAAAAGTCTAGGTGGTCGGCGTCCACATTCAGAATGACGGCGATGGTGGGAAAGAAGGAGAGGAAGGAATTGCAGTACTCACAGCTCTCCAGTACGATGGTGTCCCCCTGACCTACCCGGTGGCCCGCCCCCAGGAGGGGCAGGGTGCCGCCGATCATCACCGTGGGGTCCATCCCCGCGGCCATGATGATGTGGGTACACATGCTGGTGGTGGTGGTCTTTCCGTGGGTGCCGGAGACGCACAGGGCGTTCTTGTAGTGGCGCATGATGGCGCCCCAGGCCTGGGCCCGCTCAAAAACAGGGATCCCCCGGGTGTGAGCCCCGGAGATCTCCGGGTTATCGTCGTGGGCGGCGGCGGTGCGGATCACCAGCTCCGCCTCCCCAAGGTTCTCAGCCCGCTGACCGATGGTCACGGAGATGCCCAGGGAGCGCAGGTGCTGTACTGTGGCGCTGTCCCGGGAGTCAGAGCCGGTGATGACCATGCCCATGCCGTGGAGCACCTCGGCCAGGGGGGCCATGGATACCCCGCCGATACCCACCAGATGGGCCCGGCGTCCGGGGGTCAGATAAGGGGAAATATCGAAAGTTGTCATGGATAACACAACCTTTTGAAAGAATCTGGATCAACTGGATCAATTTATTATAAGGCATTGGGATAAAATTGGCAAGAACATTATATCAGCGAAAAAAGGGGTTTATACCAGTCAAAAGAAGGAAGGGGGAGGGAAGATGACCTGGGGAGATCTGCACACCGGAGCGGCGGACTGCCTGGAGATTTTGACGACAGCGGGTCACAGGGCCTACCCGGTGGGAGGCTGCATCCGGGATCTGCTGCTGGGCAGGGCTCCGGGGGATGTGGACCTGTGTACCTCCGCCCATCCGGAGCGGGTCATGGCCCTCTTTCCCCGGGCTGTGCCCACAGGGCTTCGCCACGGTACCGTCACTGTGCCCACAGAGACGGGAAATGTGGAGATCACTACCTTTCGCCGGGAGGAGGGGTATTCCGACTCCCGGCATCCGGACGGGGTCAGCTTTGACGTGGGCCTCCGGGAGGATCTGTCCCGCCGGGACTTTACAGTGAACGCCATGGCCCTCAGCGGGGATGGGGAGGTCATGGACCCCTTCGGGGGCCGGGAGGACCTGGAAAAGAGGATCATCCGCTGCGTGGGGGTTCCGGACCGCCGCTTTTCTGAGGATGCCCTCCGGATGCTTCGTGGGGTTCGATTTGCCTCCCAGTTGGGCTTCACGCTGGAGGGGGAGACAGCCGCCGCCATGGACCGAAACGCCTTCCGGGTGGAGAAGGTCTCCCGGGAGCGGATCAAGGGGGAGATGGAAAAGACCCTTCTCTCCCCCCGGCCTGGGATGGTGGGGCTCATGGTGGAGGCGGGGCTGCTGGACCACCTCTATCCCTTCCCCCGGGGGCTGGACTATTTCGGCCTGGAGGCCCTGCCTCCTGTGCGGGAGGACCGCTGGCGGGGCTTCTGCGTCCTCACCGGGTTTCCCATCTCCGCCCTTCCCGTGGAGCGGAAGCTCCGCCGTGGGGTGGAGCGCCCCGAGGAGGCGGTCATCCCCACCCTGGCCCTGAAGCCCAGGGACCTGATGGAATTGGGCCTGGAGGGCCCGGCCATCAGCGAAGCCCAGAGAAAGCTGGCTTTCCATGTGTTGGAATGCCCGGGGGATAACACAACGGAAAAATTGAGGAAAATGTTAGAGGTGGGGACAGGATGAAGGAACTTGAATGGCTGGAACAGTGGTATGAGAAGACCTGTGATGGAGACTGGGAACACATATATGGAATAAGCATAGATACGTTGGATAACCCGGGTTGGAGGGTCAGAATCGATTTGCGAGAGACCGGATATGAGCATATGAGTATTGATAAAGTAGAGCAGGATCATGGGGAAAATGACTGGCTGGTGTGCCGGATAGAAAATAAGATTTTTGAAGGATCCGGTGACTGCCGTAAGCTTGGGGAGATAATTAGGATTTTTCAAAAGTGTGTTGAGAATTATCAAAGAGAAGGAGCTATATCGTTCAGATTGTAAGCCTCCTTTTACCAATAAATTGTCCCCTGTCCCGTATGTTTTGGCGGGACAGGGGGCGTTTGCTCATAATAGGAAAGCTTTTGACCGTTATCTTTTGTCAACAGGTGCTTCAAACAGACTTTCAATGGACACGCCCAGCACCTGGGCCAGGCCGTAGAGCTCGATATCAGTAACGGTGCGTCGTTTCTCCTCAATGCGGGAGATAGAGCCCCGGCAGATATAGATGGCCAGTACCTCCAGCTTGTCAGACAGCTTCTGTTGGCTCAGTCTCCGCTCCATCCGAAGCTGGCGGACCCGGTCCCCAATTATATTCATATCCTGCCCATCAATGATGCGTGCCATAGAGCTCCTCCTCTTTGTCTTGACATAGGACAAAACTAAGGGTATACTATGAGCGAAAAAATATTGTCCTGACAGAGGACAATATAAAGACATAGGAGGGAATTTGTTATGGCAAAGTTTCAGCTAAATCCCGGGGAGACCCTGATCGGCAAGGGACAGATGGCGCTTCATCAAAAGCAGTTTCTCAACACCAAGCCGTTCAGCGGCAATATTTATGTGACCGACCAGAGGGCCTGCTTCTATATCAGCATGGTGGTCAGCCCGGAGATGGATCTGCCCGTCTCCGACATAAAGGGATTCTCTGTGAAAAAGGCCATATTCACCGCCGTGACCATCCACAGCCGGACGGGGGAGAGCTATGTGTTCACCGGCTTCCCAGCCAAAAAGCTGCAGGACTGGCTGCGGCAGGCGGGTATCCAGGAAATATGACCGGAAGGCAGAGGGAGAAAAAGCGAGAGGGACCGCGGAGTCATCCGCGGTCCCTCTTATACATTTCCCGCCGCTTTCATGCATATTCATAACAGGAATGGGGGCGGTTTGATGGAACATCAACGAAAAAAAGAGGGCTTTTTGGAGCGGACCGCTCAGATCTTTGACATTCCCGGGGAGGCGGCGGGTCTGCCCCGGGTGGAGCTGACGGGCCGTCACGAGCTGCGAATGTCCAACCACCGGGGGATCCTGGCCTATGGGACGGAGGAGATCCTGATCAGCGGCGGAAAGCTTCTTGTCCGGGTGAAGGGGGAGGGTCTGGATCTGCGGGCCATGACGGGGGAGGAACTGCTCATCACCGGGACGGTGCTGGCGGTGGAATTGGAGTGAGGTGAGAGAATGGCGGTAAGCCAAATCGTAAATCTGCTTCGGGGGAGCGTCCGGCTGGAGGTGGCCGGGGATTTCCCGGAGCGCTTTTTGAACCTGTGCGCCCAGCGGGGGACCGCGTTCTGGGCGGTGGAGTGGCCGGACAGCCACACTCTCCGGCTCACAGTGGCATGGCAGGACCGGCGGGGGTTGGAGGAGTTGGCCCAGCGGACCGGCTGTCAGATCCGGGAGGGGGAAAAGGGGGGGATGCCCCCTTTCTTGCTGCGGTTCCGGAGGCGGTACGCCTTCCTGGTGGGGTTGTCTCTGGCTATTTTGGCGGTGTGCTTCCTCAACCGCTTTGTGCTGGTCATTGAAGTGGAGGGAAACGACCGGGTCCCAACTCAGATCATCCTCTCCGAGCTGCGCCGGCAAGGGCTGCGGCCGGGGGTATACGGCCCCTCCCTGGCGGTTCGTGATATCTCCAACGGGGTCCTTTTGCAACTGGACGATATCTCCTGGATGGCGGTAAATCTCCACGGGATCCGAGCCCATGTGCTGGTCCGGGAGAAGGTCCCCAAGCCGGAGCTGGTGGACGAAAGTATTTTAGGGGATATTGTGGCGGAAGCTCCCGGTATCGTGACCCGCATGGAGGTCTGGTCAGGGGACGAGGCGGTGGCGGAGGGGGCCACGGTGGTTCCCGGGGATGTGCTTATCCGGGGCTCGGTTCAAATGGACCCTCCCCAGTGGAGCGAGCAGCCCGTTCGGTGGATGCCGGTCCGGGCCATGGGGAAGGTGGAGGGCCGGACCTGGCGTACCCTCACCGCCTCCATCCCCCTGACGGCGGAGGGGAAGGCCTATACTGGGGAGAAGTCCACCCGCTGGTCGGTGACGATTTTGGGACAGAGGAGGGATTTTTTTCAAAATGGTGGAATTCCCTTTGACAGATATGATAAAATAAGCAATACATGGAATCTCACCCTTCCCGGAGGAGACGCCCTGCCCTTCTTTCTCCGGCGGGAGACCCTGCGGGCCTACGAGACCGTCTCCCTGCCCATCGACCCGGCCTCCGCCCAGGCTATGCTGGAGGAGCGGCTGCTGGAAAAGCTGGGGGAACTGCTGGGGGAAACGGGCCGGGAGGTGAGTCATACCTTCTCCGCCGGTCAGCGGGACGGGACCCTGGTGGTGACCCTTACCGCCGAATGCGAGGAGGAGCTGGGCCGATTTGTTCCAGCCCAATAAAACCGTGAAATACAAAGGAGAACCCCATATGGTAGAGCAGAGCATTTCCATCGAGCGGCTGGAGGAGGCGGTAAACCTTTTCGGCTCCATGGATGAGAATGTAAAGATCATCGAGCGGGAGCTGGACGTGACGGTGGTGAGCCGGGACGGACGGCTGAAGGTGGCCGGGGAGGACGGCGAGCGGGTCATCTACGCCGTCAAGGCCCTGGAGGGCCTTCTCAAGCTTATCGGCCGGGGGGAGACCATCACCGAGCAGAATGTGCGCTATATCCTGAACCTGGTGAAGACGGGCAACGAGGACAAAATCGGCCAGTTCTCCGCCGACGTCCTCTGCGTCACCGCCAAGGGTAAGCCCATCAAGGCCAAGACCCTGGGCCAGAAGAGGTATGTGGACGCCATCCGGAAAAATCTGGTGACCCTGGGCATCGGCCCCGCCGGCACGGGCAAGACCTATCTGGCGGTGGCCGCCGCCGTAGCCGCTTTCCGGGCGGGGGAGGTGAACCGGATCATCCTCACCCGGCCCGCCGTGGAGGCGGGGGAGCGACTGGGCTTTCTCCCCGGGGACCTCCAGAGCAAGGTGGACCCCTACCTGCGGCCCCTCTATGACGCCCTCTTTGAGATGCTGGGGGCCGAGACCTACCAGAAGTACCTGGAGCGGGGCAACATCGAGGTGGCCCCCCTGGCCTACATGCGGGGCCGGACCCTGGACGACAGCTTCATCATCCTGGACGAGGCCCAGAACACCTCCCGGGAGCAGATGAAAATGTTCTTGACCCGGATGGGCTTCGGCTCGAAAATCGTCATCACCGGCGACATCACCCAGATCGACCTTCCCACCGAGCAGGTCAGCGGCCTTCGTGAGGCCATGCGGGTCCTGAAAGGGGTGGAGGACATCGCCATCTGCCAGCTCACCGGAGCCGACGTGGTCCGCCACGTGATCGTGCAGAGGATCATTAAAGCGTATGAGGTCGATGAACAGAAGAGAGCGAAGAGATAGTGGTTGGGGAAAAGAAAAATTGCCCGGGGCGGCTGCTAAATTATGATTACGGCTCGACGGGGGTATTATTTCATCACCTTTTGCACCAGAAACCGTGATTGCTGTTTGTCCTCTGTTGTCACCACAAGGGCGGCAGAAGAGGAGATTGTGGGGCGGGGCGCCCTCGCCCCGCTGAGGGTCGTTCTGCGGGAGCCTGGCTTGATTTTGGACGGGTTTATCCAGAATATCCCGAAGGTGTATCCGGGGGTTATTGTGGATAAATACGTCATTATGCCAAATCATGTGCATTTGTTGATACAGATTACAGAGAAGGGGGATGGCGGGGCGAGGGCGCCCCGCCCCACAAAGGCACCCCTTCCCACACAAGAGGTCCATCCCAATATCCAGAAAATCATTGGGGGATTGAAATCCTTGACGCGGCGAAAGGTGGGGCGGCCCCTCTGGCAAACCACTTTCTACGACCACATCATCCGCAATGAGGCGGACTATCTGCGGATTTGGAACTATATTGACATGAACCCGGCCAAATGGCCGGAGGATGAGTATTTTGCCCCCTGACGCAACCCAAAGGTTCCATTCCGAAACCGCAAATCCCTGGGCAAAATGGGGCGGGTTTTCTATACTGGTCCCATTCCGGCCCCGTGGGGCCAAGTATGAGGTGATACTTATGAGTATGGGCGCCAGACTGGCCCAGGAGCGAAGAAAGCAGAACCTGACCCAGGAACAGCTTGCGGAAAAGCTGGGGGTCACCCGGCAGGCGGTTTCCCGCTGGGAGTCGGATACCGCCTACCCTGAGACCGATAAGATCCTCCGTATGGCCGCCATCTTCGGGGTGAGCTGCGACTACCTGCTGGGGGTGAGCGACGCCCCCGCCCCGGGGTTGGACAAGCCCCCCTCCCTGGTGACCCGCCTTCTCCGGGAGACGGTGGGCAAAAAGGTGCTGCTGGCCTTCTACGAGGAGGAGGATTTCATCTTCTGCGACTACGCCCTCATCCTGGACTTTGACGGGGGCTGGGCCAACGTGGAGTTTGTGAGGGAGAAGAGGGACAAGCGGGAGACAAGACTGATCCCCCTGTCCTCCATCCGCACCATCACCATTCTTCCGGAAGGGGGCAGGGGCTGATGGAGTACATGGGTTTACTCGCCTTCGTCTTTGTCCTGGGCCTTTGGGGAAAGGTGAAGCGGTTGGAGCGCATTTTGCGGGAGAACAATATCCGCCCCGGAGGGACAGGCTCTTTGGGCGATCAGCTTGGGGAGCGGGTGGGCCAGACCCTGTCCATCACCCTGTATGAGGGCGGGGAGGGCACCACCACCATCTGTAAAATTCTGGACGCGGACGAGGAGTGGCTCCACGTCCTCCGCAACGAGGGGAAAAAGAACCAGCGGGAGCTGCTCATCCGGTTGGCGGACGTGAAGCAGATCAAACCGTAGGGGCGGGTTCCAAACCCGCCTGCCGGAGGGAACAGGAGAAAAGGAGGCCCGATATGGGCATATACAAATGGGGCGATATTCGGATAGAGGTAAACGAGGACGCCACCCAGGATTATTATGCAGAGAGCATGGAGTGGGATTGCACCTGCGGCCACTGCCGGAATTTTGTGTTTTTAGCCCGGGAACGGCTGCTGCCGGGCGATATGCTGGAGTTTTTGGATACGCTGAGGCTCCCTCCTGAGAAGGCCACTTATGTTTTTGAGTTGAATGGACAGGAAGATGACCTGCTCTATCGTGTAACATATCGGGTAGTGGGACGAATTGTGGAAAATCCCAATCGAAAAGAACAGGGGAAAACCCTCGCTCTGGGAGACGAAAGGATGGAGAACGGAACGATCCTGTGGTGTTCCCCGGCGGAGGGTCCCACCAGCGCAAAGGATTTTCCGGAGCCCTGTTTTGATATTACCTTTGAACTCAATTTGCCTTGGAAGGATGGAAAGCCATTGGGTGCAAATGATGTTTTTATCTCCTCCGATTTGGAGGAGGATATCTCGGAAATAGAAAAGCTGCTTCAGAAGGTTATCCCCGCCGTGCTTTTTGCGGAGGATGTCCGTGTGGGCTGTGAGATAAATGTACTTATCACCAATGACGAGGGCATCCACGCCATCAACCTGGCCGAGCGGGGGGTGGACGCCCCCACCGACGTCCTGAGCTTTCCCATGTTCGACCTGAAGCCGGGGGACAAGCCCTCCGAGGCCGACGCCGATCCCGGCTCCCATCTGGTCCCCCTGGGGGACATGGTGCTGAACCTGGACCGGGTGAGAAGCCAGGGGGAGGAGTACGGCCACGGGGAGAGGCGGGAGGCGGCCTATTTGGCGGTCCACTCCGTTCTCCACCTGTTGGGCTACGACCACATGGACGACGGCCCCATGAAGGCCCAAATGCGCCGCCGGGAGGAGGCCATTTTACGGGAACTGGGGATGGGGAGATGAGGGAGGAGAAGAAAAGCCGCCCAGGGCGACTGCCCAGTTATGATTATGGCTTGGCAGGGTATTATTTCATCACCTTTTGCACCAAGGGGCGGACCTGTATCCTTTCTCACATCGAAATGGAACCACCTCCGTTGACCACTGTGGGGCGCGACGACCCCGGCGCGCCAAACCCACCTGCCCCAACGGTACTCCTGACATCCTGTGGGACTGCGCTGAAAGATCTGATCCTGACCATCCCCGCCGCCCACTCGAATGTGACGGTATATAAATACGCCATCATGCCCAACCATGTCCATCTGCTGTTGTCCATTGACGGACCGGGAATGGGCGCGCCGGGGTCGTCGCGCCCCACGCAGCTGATTCCCCGTATCGTCACATATCTGAAACGGATGACAAACCGCGCCGCGGGCCGTGATCTTTGGCAAACCACCTATTACGACCACATCATCCGCAATGAATCCGACTACCTGCGCGTTTGGAATTACATCGATACCAACCCCACCAAGTGGGGGGAGGATGAATATTATGTGCCATAGAAAGAGAAAATTGGCCCTTCTGCTGGCTGGGATCCTGACTCTGTCAGCCTGCGGGGCCCCGGTGGCGGAGACGTCGGTCCCTCCCCTCGCCACCAGGCCGGAAGCGGCGACCCCTTCGCCTGCTCCAACGCCGGAGCCTACCCACCAGCCTGTGGAGGCAAAGGAGCTCTGGGGCTTCCCCATCGACGACACCCACGACGCCTTTGAGGTCCCCACCGGGGGAAAGCTGGGCACCGTGCTGGTGACGGTGGAGATGAACGAGGAGGAGTTTATCTCCACGGTATCTGTCTGGGACGCCTCGGATCTGACAGCTCCCATCCAGACCATGGAGGAGGAGGGGGCTGCCCCCCACCGCCGGGAGCTTTTGGACGCCAATTTTGACGGCTATATGGATTTTACTTATATATGGGCCTCGGGGGCTAAAAATAATGATTTCGGTCTATATATCTGGAATGAGGAAGAGGGGCGCTTTTTATCCGGGGGGAATTTTCTGGGACATTTGGAGGTGGACGAGGAGAAAAAGGCGGTCCTCAACCATTCAAATGGAGCCGGTTCCTCGGGAACAACGGAGATATTCCGCTGGGAGGATGGAAAACTGTCCTGTGTGCGGCAGATCGAGATACATTACCCGGAGACAAAGGGAGAGAACATAACCCAGCTCCTCACAGTGGAGGAGTATGTGAACGGGGAGTGGACCGAGATAGGGTGGGAGACCTGCGGAGCAGAGACCAATATTTATGATAAGGCCTCCTTGTGGTATGATTTGGATTACCGCGGCGAAGCTCCAGAGACCCTCTGGGGCTTCCCCATCGACGACACCCATGATGCTTTTGAGGTCCCCACCGGGGGCAAGCTGGGCACCGTGCTGGTGACGGTGGAGTTGATGGATGCTGAAGGAACATTTTTTGAGGAACAACACTTTTCAGTGTGGACTTCCAACGACTTGATAAACCCGCTTCAAACTATGACGGCGGAAGATGTTACTTGTTTTAAGTGGAAAGACATACGGGATGCTAACTTTGACGGATATATAGATTTTGGCTATATGTTCGCCATGGGAAACCAGCCCGCCTATTACCACTATTGGATATGGGACGAAGAACAGGGCCTATTTGTGGCGGAACCGGAGTTTGACCGGATTTCCTGGCCACAATTTGATGAGGAGACGGGCGTTATTTCCGGGTGGGCCAGAAGCAGTTGCTGTTCAGGTATAGAGACCTACCATTGCTGGGAAGACGGGAAATTGGTATGTGTTCGTCAGATTGAGCTACATTACCCAGAGCATAATGAAGACGGAACATTTAATCAACTGGCGACCGTTGAGGATCGGATCAATGGAGAACTAACCGAGGTTTTCCGGGAATACTGCACGAATGAAAAACAGAGCGATACATACCCGTTTGAAGAAGTTCGGAAGTGGTACGACCTCAACTACCAAGGCGAATAAAAATTGCTCTTTAACGAAAAGGAGGATCACCTAAAATGAACACACCAAAGACCAAAGCCGGCATGATCGCCATCGTGGGCCGGCCCAACGTGGGCAAGTCCACCCTCACCAACACTCTCGTCGGCGAGAAGATCGCCATCGTCTCCAACAAGCCCCAGACCACCCGAAACCGGATCTGTGCCGTGGTGGACCGGGGGGAGAGCCAGTTCGTCTTCATGGACACCCCCGGCCTTCACAAGGCCCGTACCCGCTTAGGCGACTACATGGTGGAGGTGGTCCACCAGAGCGTGGCGGATGTGGACGCCGCCCTGCTGCTGGTGGAGCCCATCCCCAATATCGGCGAACCCGAGGCCGAGCTTATAGAGGACCTCCGCAAGCGAAACATCCCCACCATCCTTGTCATCAACAAAATTGACACCGTGGAGAAGGAAAAACTGCTTGCCGTCATCGCCGCCTACACCCAGAACTACCAGTTTGCCCACGTCATGCCCATCTCTGCCAAGATGGGGGACGGGGTCCATGACCTTCTGGGCCTGCTGGAGGGCTATCTTCCCGAGAGCCCCTGGCTCTTCCCCGAGGGGATGACCACCGACCAGCCCGAGCGGCAGGTCTGCGCCGAAATATTGCGGGAGAAGCTGCTCCTCTGCCTGGACAAGGAGGTCCCCCACGGCACGGCGGTGGAGCTGACGAAATTTTCGGAAAGAGACGACGAGGTCATCGAGGTGGACGCCACCATCTACTGTGAGAAGGACAGCCACAAGGGCATCATCATCGGCAAGAAGGGGGCCATGCTGAAAAAGATCTCCACCCTGGCCCGGGAGGACATGGAGAAATTCATGGGGACCAAGATCTTTCTCCAGACCTGGGTGAAGGTGAAGGAAAACTGGCGGGACAACCTGAACTTTGTCCACACCATGGGCTACCGGGAGGATTGAGCCATGGTAAATATTGACACATGGATGGAGGCCTTTTCGCACAAGCTGAAGGAGACGTTTGGCCCCCGGCTGCTCTTTTTGGGGATCCAGGGCAGCTATGGCCGGGGGGAGGCCACCGAGGACAGCGATATTGACGTGGTCTGTGTGCTGGACAAGGCGGACCTGGCTGACCTGGAAGCCTACCGCGCCCTGGTCCGGCAGATGCCGGAGGGGGAGAAGGCCTGCGGCTTTCTCTGCGGGGTGGAGGAGCTGAAAAGCTGGCCTCCATATGATCTCTGCTCGGTGGTCCGGGACACCCGGCCTGTTTGGGGAAGCTGGGATGCTCTCCTGCCTCCCCTGAGCCGGGAGGACCTGGCCCAGGGCGTGGCCATCGGGGCCTCAGGACTCTACCACGCCGCCGTCCACACCTATCTCTATGGGGAGAAGGAGGGGTGGTCCGCTTTCCTGGGGGAGGCCCACAAAAGTGCCTTCTTTGTGTTGCGGGACTGCCATGAACTGCGAACCGGGAAGCAGATACGGACTAAGGGAGAGCTGTTGTCTCTGCTGGAGGGGGAGGAGAGGGCCATTCTGGCCTGGGCCTTGGCTCCCGAGGGGGACGAAAAAGAGGCCTTTGCCAGATTGATCTCCTGGTCCGGAAGCCTTTTGGGAGAAAAAATTTTATAACTGGAAGAAAACGGCGCTAAAATTTGGCGGTGATAGACCGCCAAAAAAGAGGCAAGCTAACTCCAAAGAGAAAAAGGAGGGCTTGCCATGGACAGCTTGACGGCGTGGGAACTTTTTCTATACACCGGACTTCCCCAGGTGTATAATATGTACTGCAAATTGAGAGAGGAGGAGCGTCAGAGGGAGGAGAAAACCGCCTGACGCCCGATACATATGGCGCATTTGGTGACGAAAGCCTTGGTCCTCCGGGAGGTCAACTACAAGGAGTCGGACAAGATCCTTACCGTTCTCGCCCAGGGCCAGGGCAAGCGGACGGTGAAGGCCCAGGGCTGCCGCCGGAAGAACAGCCCCCTGGCGGCGGCCGGCCAGCTTCTGGTCTTTTCCGACATGACCCTATACGACTACCAGGACCGCTGGGCTTTGAAGGAGGCGGCTACGGCGGAGGAGTTCCGGGGCCTCCGGGGGGATCTGGAAAAGCTGGCCCTGGGGACCTATTTTGCCGAGGTCTGCGAGGCGGTGAGCCAGGACGGGGTGGAGACCCCGGGACTGCTCTCTCTGATCCTCAACTCTCTCTATGCCCTGGACAAATTGGATAAACCTCCGAAGGTGGTGAAGGCGGCCTTTGAGCTGCGGCTGTGCTGTCTCGCCGGCTACGAGCCCCTGGTGGACGGCTGCGCTGTCTGCGGGGAGGAAAACCCGGACAGGCCCCGGCTGAACCTTTCCGAGGGGGTCCTCCACTGTGAAAAATGCCGGCGGGAGCTGGGGGACGGGGGCATCTCCATGCCTCTGGATGGCCCCAGCCTGACGGCTCTGCGTTACATCGCCTACGGGGATCCCAAGCGGCTGTTCTCCTTCCAGATTCCCGAAAAAAGCCTGGACCTTTTGGCGGGGGCGGCGGAGGGGTTTCTCCTGACTCAGTTGGAGCGGGGGTTCCGGACCCTGGATTTCTATAAAGGGCTGATGTAAGGAAATTGGAAAAGCGGCGAACCCGCCCCAGGGCGGATTTGCTTGCAAGTGAAGAATCATAGGGTGGGACCCTTATCCCACCGGGAGGCATTGATATGACCTTAGACAAGGGCGCCATCGGGGAGACCTATACCATAAAAAACATTGCCCTTCCCAACCAGGTGGAGCACCGGTTGGGCGCCATCGGCATGACCTTGGGCGGCAGAGTGACCGTATTGGGGGGCAAGGACAGGGGGACTCTGATCCTGAAGATCCGGGGAGCCCGGTTCGCCCTGGGGCGGGGCATCACAGAAAAGATCGAGGTGGTGTGATATGGGCAAGAAGCTTACGGTGGCCTTCATCGGCAACCCCAACTGTGGCAAGACCACCCTTTTCAACGCCTACACCGGGGCTAACCTGAAGGTGGCGAACTGGCCCGGAGTCACCGTGGAGCGGGTGGAGGGGGTCATGAAGGACCACGGCCTGGACATCCGCCTGGTGGATCTGCCGGGGACCTACTCCCTGACCGCCTACACCATGGAGGAACAGGTCTCCCGCCGGTTCATCCTCTCCGACGAGGTGGACGTGATCATCGACGTGGTGGACGCCTCCGCTCTGGAGCGAAACCTGTACCTGACTCTCCAGCTTTTGGAGCTGGGTAAGCCTGTGGTGGTGGCCCTCAACATGATGGATGTGGTCCAGAAGCGGGGCATGGAGATCGACCTCCACCGGCTCCCCGAGATGCTGGGCGTCCCCGTCATCCCTGTCTCCGCCCGGAAACGGACGGGGCTGGAGGTGCTTATGCACGCCGCCGCCCACCACGCCGAGTCGGGCAGGCACGACCCCATCATCCACGAGCACGAATGGCACAGCCGGGGGAAAACGGCGGAGAGCCCCAAGCACGAGACCTATGCCATGGTCTATGACGAGGTCATGGAGTTTCGTATCGACGCCGTGGAGACCGCCCTGGGCCGGCGGTGGTCCGGTCTGGCCAACCCCCGCTGGCATGCCATTAAATTGCTGGAGGGGGACGGGGAGATCGCCGAAAAATATCCCCTGGACCTGCCCGGCATCCTGGACAGGGACTGTGAGACCGAGATCATCAATCAGAAATATGATTTTATTGAGGAGATCATGGCGGAGGTCATGGTCCACCGGGAGGAGAAGGCCGCTCTCACCGAGAAGGCGGACCGGCTCCTGACCCATCCGGTCTGGGGCCTTCCCATCTTTCTGGGTATCATGGCCCTGGTCTTTTTCCTCACCTTCACCCTGGGGGACTTCCTGGCGGGATTCTTTGAACTGGGGGTGGAGTGGTTTTCCGCCCTGGTGGGGGATACCCTGGCCGGCTGGGGGGTGGAGGAGCTGCTGGTGGCCCTCATCACCGACGGCGTTATCGCCGGGGTGGGGAGTATCCTGACCCTCCTGCCCAATATCTTCATCCTCTTTCTGGCCCTGGCCTTCCTGGAGGACACAGGTTATATGGCCCGGGTAGCCTACATTATGGACGGGATCATGGGAAAGCTGGGCCTGTCGGGGCGGGCCTTCCTTCCCATGGTGCTGGGCTTTGGCTGCTCGGTCCCCGCCATTATGGCCTCCCGGGCCCTGGAGAGCCGCCGGGACCGGTTCAAGGTCATGCTGGTGACCCCCTTTATGTCCTGCTCCGCCCGTCTGCCCATCTATATCCTTTTCTCCCAGCTCTTTTTTGGAAGGTACGCCATGGCGGCGGCCTACTCCATGTATCTCATCGGTATCCTGGTGGCCCTGGTCACCGCCGGGGTGATCCAAACCCTGGAGAGAAACCGGGGGGAGGCGCGCAGTCCCCTGCTCATTGAGCTGCCCGAGTATAAAATGCCCTCGGCCCGTACGGTCCGGATCTACGTGTGGGAGAAGGTGAAGGACTATCTCACCAAGGCGGGGACCATCATCTTTGTGGCCTCGGTGCTTCTCTGGTTCCTGCTGAATTTTGGCCCCGGGGGGTATACCGCCGCCATGGAGGAGAGCTTTGCCGCCGTTATAGGCCGGCTCCTGGCTCCCGTGATGGTCCCAGCGGGCCTTGGCTTCTGGCCCATCGTGGTAGCCATCATCGCCGGGATCTCCGCCAAGGAGGTGGTGGTCTCCTCCACCGCCATCCTGTTCCGGGTGGCCAACGTGAATTCCGCCGCGGGGCTGGCGGCAGTCCACAGCGGCCTCGCCGCCATGGGCTTCGGCCCTCTCAACGCATACTGCCTCATGGTCTTCTGCCTTCTCTATGTCCCCTGCGCCGCCACCATCGCCGTCATCAAACGGGAGTCGGGAAGCTGGAAATGGACCGCCTTCTCCGTCTGCTTCCAGGTGGCGGTGGCCTATGCCATGAGCTTTCTCATCTACCAGGTGGGGAGTTTGCTGCTGTAGGTCATTGCTTGGCCCTGGGGGTTCCATACCTGTGGGGGCGGCTATTAGCCGCCCGGCCGCCCATTTTACCCGATCACTCTGTTTTGAGGTATCAGCTATGAAAGACGAACTGTTTGAAAAATCCATTGAGACCCTGGAGCTCCCCCGTGTCCTGGAGCTCCTCTCCCACGAGGCGGTAACCGACGAGGGCAAGGAGCGGGCTCTGGCGCTCCGTCCCCTCACCGACTCCGACGACGTGGAGCGGGCCTTGGCGGAGACCTCCGCCGCCGTGGACCTGGTCTCCCTCCGGGGCGCCCCCTACTTTGGGGGGGTGAAGCCGGTGCGCTCCTCCCTTCAGCGGGCGGACATGGGGGGCAGCCTGAACACCCGGGAACTGCTGGAGGTGGCCGCCGTCCTCCGCTGTGCCCGGAGCTGCATGGAATACGCCGCCGACAGCCGAGAGAAGACCCCTTTGGACCCCCTTTTCCGGGGCCTTACCGCCAACCGGGGCCTGGAGGAGCAGATCTCCGGCTCCATCCTCTCCGAGGAGGAGATCGCCGACGCCGCCAGCCCTGAGCTGGCCGACCTTCGCCGGAAAAAGCGGGTCACCGCCGCCCGAGTCCGGGACATTCTCCAGAAGCTGATCTCCTCCAACCAGTCCAAGTACCTCCAGGAGAACATCATCACCCAGCGCAATGGCCGCTATGTGGTCCCCGTGAAATCCGAGCACAAGAACGACGTCCCGGGCCTAGTCCATGACCTCTCAGCCAGCGGCGGCACCTTCTTCATCGAACCCATGGGGGTGGTGAAGGCCAACAATGAGCTCCGGGAGATCGAGGCCAAGGAGGAGAAGGAGATCGAGCGGATCCTGGCCCAGCTTTCGGCCCAGTGCGCCCTCCACAAGGAGGACATCGCCCAGGACTACGACTTTATCGTGATGCTGGACGGCGTCTTCGCCCGGGCGGGCCTGTCCCTGCGCCTGGGGGGCATGGCCCCCAAAATCGTGGAAAAGGGCGTCTTTTTCGAGGGAGCCCGCCACCCTCTCCTGGACCGGGATACGGCGGTGAAAAACGACCTGCGCCTGGGGGAGGATTTCGATACCCTGGTGGTCACCGGCCCCAATACCGGCGGTAAGACCGTGACCCTCAAGACCCTGGGCCTTCTGGTCCTCATGGCCCAATGCGGTCTCCATATCCCCGCGGCGGGGGAGAGCCGCATGATGGTCTTTGACCGGGTCCTGGCGGACATCGGGGACGAGCAGTCCATCGCCCAGAGTCTGTCCACCTTCTCCTCCCATATGGTGAACATTGTGGGGATCCTGGGCAAGGCGGACGACCGTACCCTGGTCCTTTACGACGAGCTGGGGGCGGGGACCGACCCGGTGGAGGGGGCCGCCCTGGCGGCGGCCGTCATTGAGGAGACCCGCTCCCTGGGATCCCTGGTGGCCGCCACCACCCACTACGCCGAGCTGAAGGTCTACGCCATGACCACCCCCGGGGTGGAGAACGCCTCCTGTGAATTCAACGTGGAGACCTTGGCGCCCACCTACAAACTCCTCATCGGCATCCCCGGCAAGTCCAACGCCTTCGCCATCTCCCGCCGCCTGGGCCTCCCTGAGCACGTCATCGACGGGGCGGCAGGGCGGGTCAACGCCGAGAACGTCCGCTTTGAGGATGTGCTCACCCAGTTGGACCGCCAGCGCCAGGAGATGGAGCGGGAGAAGGAGACCGCCCGCCTTCTCCGCCGGGAGACCGAGGAGGCCAGGGAGAAGGCCGCCCAGTACCGGGACGACCTGGAAAAGCAGCGGGCCAAAGCCGTGGAGCGGGCCCAGGCCGAGGCCCGGGGCATTCTGGAGGAGGCGAGAAGGGCCGCCGACGAGACCTTCAAAGAGTTGGACGAGATGCGGAAAAGGAGCAAGGAGGAGCAGGACTGGCAGCGGGTGAACGAGGCCCGCTCAGGACTTCGCCGGAGCCTTAACGAGGCCGAGGGCAAGCTGGGCCAGGCCCCCCAGGTCCCCCTTCCTCCCCCCACCCGCCCCGCGGTGAAGGGGGACACGGTGGAGCTTGTGAAGATGCCGGGGACCAAGGCCACCGTCCTGGACGTGAAAAAGGACGGCACTCTGGCCCTCCAGGCGGGGATATTGAAGCTCACCGCCACCCAGGAGGAGGTTCGGGTCACCGAGAGCGAGACCCAGGCCTCCGCCAAAAGGGTGGTGGAGCGGGCCTCCCACCAGCTTCGGGCCCTGGGGGCCGCCCCGGAGATCGACCTGCGGGGTATGACGGGGCAGGAGGCGGTGATGGAGCTGGACCGGTTCCTGGACAACGCCGTTATGGGAAAACTGGCCCAGGTCCGGATCATCCACGGCAAGGGGACCGGGGCCGTGCGCGCCGCCGTCCGGGACCACCTGAAGCGCAGCCGCTATGTCAAGGCCTTCCGCCCCGGCCACTATGGAGAGGGTGAGGACGGGGTGACCATCGCCGAGCTGAAGTGACCTCCTTCGGTAAACTCCCCGCAATGGAGGAACTGCGGGAATCCGATTTGTTGAAATTGCCGTTGACGGGGAAGGGGAAATTTAGTATAATTTTATCAGCGAGAGACCCAATGTGAATTTGGGGGAGGGAACCGCAATGTATATGAAGGAAGCTACCGTCAACAACCAGGTGGGCCTGCACGCCCGTCCCGCCACCTTTTTTATCCAGAAGGCCAACGAGTTCAAGTGCTCCATCTGGGTGGAAAAGGACGAGCGGAGGGTGAACGCCAAGAGCCTGCTGGGTGTTCTGTCTCTGGGTGTGGTCAAGGGGACCGCCATCAACCTGATCGCCGACGGCGCCGATGAAAAGGAAGCCGTTGACGCCTTGGTGGAGTTGATCTCGGGCAACTTTGAGGAGTAAACAGCCGATACACAGGCAGAAAAGAACGCCGCGAGCCGCGGCGTTCTTTTTATTGATATCCATAGTGAAGGGGGGAACCGCCCGATGATTTGCCGCCAATGCCCCAGGGTCTGTGCCGCGGAGCGGACCCGGTCCGTCTCCGGCGGCGTCTGCGCCATGGGGGAGCTTCCCGTGGTAGCCCGGGCCGCCCTCCATTTCTGGGAGGAACCCCCCATCTCAGGGACCGGAGGCTCCGGGACGGTGTTCTTCTCCGGCTGTAACCTGCGCTGTGTCTTTTGCCAGAACAGCCTCATCAGTCAGGAGGGCCACGGAAAGCCCATAACCGTGGCGCGTCTGCGCCAGATCTTTTGGGAGCTGATCGCCCAGGGGGCCCACAACATCAATCTGGTGACCCCCACCCACTTTGCCCACGCCGTCCTGGAGGCTCTGGCCGATCCCCTGCCCGTCCCCGTAGTCTGGAATACCGGCGGCTACGAGCGGGTGGAGACCCTCCAAAGTCTGGAGGGAAAGGTACAGATCTACCTTCCGGATCTCAAGTATATGGATCTCCAACGGGCCCAACGCTACTCCGCCGCCCCCGACTACCCAGCGGTGGCCTCCGCCGCCATCCGGGAGATGGTCCGCCAGACCGGCCCCTGTGTCTTTGACGGCCAGGGCCTTTTGAAACAGGGTGTCATCATTCGCCATCTCCTCCTTCCCGGGGGCCTTTCCGAGGCCAAGGCGGTGATGGACTGGGTGGCGGACAGCTTTCCGCCGGGTACCGTCCGTTTCTCCCTCATGAGCCAGTATACCCCCCTGGGCCGTTCGGCGGAATACCCGGAGATCCACCGGAGGCTGCGTCATAGCGAGATCCGCTCCGCCCAGGAGTACATGGCCGCCCTGAAACTGGAGGGCTATATCCAGGGGGAGGAGGCCGCCGGCGGGGAGTATGTCCCTCAATTTGACCTGACAGGAGTGTGACCCATGGAGACTACGCTGAAAATCCGGGACCAGGGGCCCCGTCTCCGCCGCCTCTGGCGGCTCTCCTGGCCCGCCATCATTGAGCAGATCCTCAACACCATGGTCTCCTATGTGGATACCGCCATGGTGGGAGTTTTGGGGGCGGTGGGCTCCGCCGCCGTCTCGGTGAACGGGCCTCCCATCTGGCTCATCCACGGCATTATGGCGGGGGTGGGGGTGGGCTACTCCGTCCAGATTTCCAACGCGGTGGGGGCCGGGGACCGGGAACGGGTGCGCAAGATCATCCGTCAGACCTTTCTGGCGGCGGTGGTCTGCGGCGTGCTGGCCTGCGCCCTCTATGAGCTTCTGGGCGGCTCCATCCCCCGCTGGCTGGGGGCCAAGCCCGAGGTGCTGCCTCACGCGGCCAACTATATGCGCATCTACTGCGCCGCCCTGCCCTTCAACTGCCTGATGATCGTCTTTGGGGCGGTGCTGCGGGGCATGGGCAACACCAAGGCCCCTCTGCTGTTCAACACCGCCACCAACCTTCTGAACCTAGTGCTGAACTTCCTCCTCATCTACCCCACCCGCCAGTGGAGGGGGCTCACCATCCCCGGGGCGGGCTGGGGGGTGGAGGGTGCCGCCATCGCCACCGCCATCGCCATCACCTGCGCCGGCATTCCCACCGCCATGGCCGCTTTCCGCCAGCAGGATTACGCCACCTCCCTCCGGGAGGGCTTTGCCCCCGACCGGGATATTATCCGCAGGGCGGTGGACCTGGGGGTACCCTCCGCGGTGGAGCGGGTCATCGTCAACATGGGCCAGATCGCCATGACCGCCCTTGTGGGCCATGCCCTCACCACTGTGGCCATGGCCGCCAACAACATCGCCACCACCGCCGAGGGGCTGTGCTACCTGCCCGCCTTCGGCATCGGCTACGCCGCCATCGCTCTGGTGGGGCAGTCGGTGGGGGCGGGGGACCGGGAGGACGCCCAGGCATACGGGACCCTCACCGGGCTCATCGGCTTCGCCCTGTGTACCGTGACGGGGGTCCTCCTGTTCCTCTTTGCCCCCGGGCTGGCCTCCCTGTTCAACTCCGATTCCCAGGTGGTGGCCCAGGCTGCTCTGGCCCTCCGTGTGGTGGCCTTTGCCGAGCCCTTCTTCGCCGTCTCCATCATCCTCACCAACGCCCTCCGGGGCGCCGATGACGTAAAATTTCCCATGATGATGGGCCTTGCGGGGATGTGGTGTGTCCGGGTCCCCCTGTCCTGCCTGCTGGTGCTCCATTTTGACCTGGGCCTTGCCGGGGTCTGGGGCGGCATGGCGGTGGACCTGATCCTCCGGGGGGCCCTGTGCATCCTCCGCTGGCGCGGCGGCAAATGGCTCCGCCTCAGTGGTCTGAGCGAGGTGTAAAGCCCGCCGTTCCCACCAATCACTCCAAACAAAAAGAACCGCGGAGGGGCCAAAAGCCCATTCCGCGGTTCCTCTTTTCTCTCACAGGGTCATGTCATAAATCCGCATGAGGGTGGAGATGGACTGCTCCCAGCTATAGGGCCCCTGAGGGCCGAACTGGTTGTTGCCCAAGCCACTCATGATGCCGGCGGCCTGCATCTGCCCCACGGCCTCGCTGGCCCAGGGGGCGATGGAGCCGTTGTCGTCAAAGGTGGGGGCTACCTTGTCAAGCCTCACGCCCAGCACCTCCGCCAGCCGGGAGAGAATGGTGGCGGCCTGCTCTCTTGTCAGCTGACCGTCGGGGTCAAAAGTCTCTGCCCCCACGCCGGTGACTACCCCCAGGTAGGCCATCTCCCGCACCTCG
>JAAWNQ010000018.1 GCA_022799035.1 Oscillospiraceae bacterium | reverse complement strand
GACAGCCCCGGGGCTGTCTTGATAGGAATTACGCGCCGCTCCCACCCGGAACGGGGGGAGCGGCTGCTGGGAAAGTGTTCGCTTGAAAATACACGGGGGAGATAAGCCTTGGGGCACAAGGGTCACAGGGTCTCCTTCAAAAAGACCTCCATGCCAGCGGCGGCCTCCTCCTCCCGTTCACCGTCACAGGAGACGGTGAGCTCCATCCCGGCCTTGGCGGCCAGCCGCATGACGGACATGAGCCGCTTGGCGTCAGCGGTACCCGCCGACGTGGTGACGGTGATCTGGCAGGGATAGGCCGAGGCGGCCTTTGCCAGCAGTCCGGCGGGCCGGGCGTGAAGCCCCATAGGATCCTGGATCACGTGGGTAAACGTTTTCATGGGAAACACCTCTTTCTTGCATACTGGGTGCGGAGAAGTGGGGTGCTGTGGGAACAGGATCTCAGGTATCTCAGCCTGGGAGCGGAAACCCACCCCCGGTTGAGGAGCGCTTTATTTTTCCAGCTCCAGGATCAGATCCCCGGGAGCCACCGGGCCGGTGTGGGGCTTGACGGCGGTGTAGTCGTCGGTGTTGCAGATGACGATGGGGGTGATAATGTCGTAGCCCTCGGCGGTGATGGCCGCCATGTCAAACTCAATGAGAAGGTCGCCCTTCTTCACCTTGTCGCCGTCATGGGCGTGGATGGTGTAGTGCTTGCCCTTCAGTTCAACGGTATCCAGACCCACATGGATCAGGACCTCCGCCCCGTCCAGAGAGGTGAGGGTGACCGCGTGACCGGTCTCAAAGATCTGCTCCACCGTACCGTCGCAGGGGGAGAGGACCTTGCCCTCGGTGGGCTTGATGGCGATGCCGTCCCCCAGGATCTTCTCCCCAAAGGTGGGGTCGCTGACCTGGGTGATGGAAACGGCCTCCCCGGCCAGGGGGGCAAAGAGTTGAACGGGGCCGGCGCTCTGTTGGGGAGCGGCGGGAGCGGGAGCGGACTCCTCAGATTTGCCAAACAGCTTTTGGAAAAACCCCATTTGAAATCAAGACCTTTCGTGGAAATAGTGGTTACAAATAGTTACAAAAAGGTTAAAATGATGACAAAAAATATTCTATCCTAAGAATACCAGAGATTGTCTTTTTTGTCAATATACTCCGGGAGAGATGGTTAAAAATTAGGCGAAATACACAATCAGACAGCTTCGCCGCCGATATAGACTGCCTGCCGCTCCAGGCGGCCGTCGCAGAGGATGAAATCCGCCAGCTTGCCGTCCCGGATGGAGCCGATGGAGTCCAGCATCCCCAGCTCGTGGGCCGGGTTCCAGGTGGCGGCCTTCACCGCCTCCTCCAGAGGAACGCCCATGGTGACGGCGGTGGTCATGCAGTCATAGAGATTGGTGCAGGAGCCGGCGATGGTGCCGTCGGCCAGGGCGGCTTTCCGACCCTTGATAAAGACCTTCTGGCCCCCCAGGTCGCTCTCCCCCTCAGGCATACCGCAGGCCCGCATGGAGTCGGAGATGAGGCAGATCCGGCCGGGGAAGAGCTTGAAGGCCATACGCACCGCGCTGGGGTGGATGTGGACCCCGTCGCAGATCAGTTCGGCGTAAACTCCCTCCCGCTCGGAGCCCGCCCCGATGGGGCCGGGGGTCCGGTGATGGATGCCGGGCATGGCGTTGTATAGGTGGGTCAGATGGGAGGCTCCCGCCTTGAAGAGGGAATCGGCCTCCTCATAGGTGCAGTCGGTGTGGGCGATGGAGACGGTGCAGACCTTTGAGGCCTTCCGGGCGAAGTCCACGGCCCCGGGAAGCTCGGCGGCCAGATCCGCGATCCTCACAAGACCGCCGCAGCCCTGGTTCAGCTTCTCAAATGCCTCAAAATCCGGGTTTTTCAGGTAGGCGGCGTTCTGGGCGCCCTTCCGCTTTTCGCAGAAGAAGGGTCCCTCCATGTTGATCCCCACGAACCGGGCGGAGCCGGGGTCCCGGCGGTCGGCCACGGCCCGGCCGGTGGCAAAGGCTTTTTCCAGCACTTCGTAAGGCAGGGTCATGGAGGTGGGGGCGGCGGAGGTGATGCCGTTTTTGCCGTAGTAGGCCATCATCCGGCGCAGGCCTTCCTCATCCCCGTCGGAGAAGTCGGAGCCCGAGTTGCCGTGGGTGTGGATGTCGATAAGGCCGGGGATCACATAGGCCCCCTTCAGGTCCACCGCCCCGGGACGCTCGGCCCCCAGAACGTTGGTAAAGCGGCCCTCCTCCACGGAGAAGCAGCCAAGCTGGAAGCGGAAATCCTCGGTAAAGATCATTGCATTCTTAAAGTCCATGATATCTCCTTTTGCCGTATGTCACAGAAGGGACAGGGCGTCCTCGTCGGCCACCAGGGTAAAGTCCTTGTGGAACTGGAGGATGGAGGCGGGCATGTGGGGGGTGATGGGGCCGAAGAAGGCGGCCTTGACGGCCTGGGCCTTGGCCTTGCCCGAGGCCACCATCAGCACCCGCTTGGCCTGCATGATGTCGTAGGTGCCCATGGAGATGGCGGTCTTGGGTACGTCGTCAATACTGTCAAAGAACCGCTTGTTGGCCTCCAGGGTGCTCTCGGTGAGCTTGACCACATGGGTGCCCTTGGAGAATTCCTCGTCGGGCTCGTTGAAGCCGATGTGGCCGTTGTTGCCCAGGCCAAGGAGCTGGAGGTCCACCCCCAGGGTCCTGAGGAGGGTATCGTACCGGCGGCACTCGGCGGCCATATCCTTGGCGCAGCCGTCGGGGAGGTTGATCCGCTCGGGGTGGATGTTGATGGAGTCAAAAAGATTCTGATGCATGAAGTAGTGGTAGCTCTGATCGTGGTCGGGGTCCAGACCCACGTATTCGTCCAGGTTCACACTGGTGACCCGGGAGAAATCCAGATCCCCCTTCTGATACCACTTGATAAGCTGCTGGTAAGTGCCCACGGGGCTGGAGCCGGTGGCCAGACCCAGAACGGAGTCGGGCTTCAGGATGACCTGGGCGGAGATGATATTGGCCGCAGCGCGGCTGAGTTCCTCGTAGTTCTTGACACGGATGATTCTCATTGGATTAACCCTCACTTTCACAGACTGCGCGGCGGACCTTCAGGATGGAGGCGGCCGCTACGGACAATTCGTCGATCTTGTTCTCCATAAAGAAGGGAGTCAGGGTGGTATTGGCCCCGGCCTCCCCGCAGATGCCAACCCAGATGCCGGCCTCGTGGGCGTTTTTGGCGGTGATGGCGATCATCCGGCGGATGGCGGGATCCTCGGAGTTGAAGATGTTGCTCACCTTGGCGTTCATCCGGTCGGCGGCCAGGGTGTACTGGGTCAGGTCGTTGGTGCCGATAGAGAAGAAGTCCACCAGCTTGGCAAGCTCGTCGGACATGACCACGGCGGCGGGAGTCTCGATCATGACGCCGATCTTGATATCGTCGGAGACGGGGACCCCCTCGGCCTTCAGCTCGGTCCTCAGGTTGTTGAGCAGCTCCTTGGACTTCATCACCTGGGTGACGCTGGTGATCATGGGAAACATGATGTGCAGGTTCCCGTAGACCGAGGCCCGGAGGAGGGCCCGGAGCTGGGTACGGAAGATCTCGGGCTGGTCCAGGCAGATCCGGATGGCCCGGTAGCCCATGGCGGGGTTCTCCTCGTGGGGGATATTGAAATAGGGGGCCTGCTTGTCGCTGCCCAGGTCCAGGGTGCGGACGATGACCTGATTGGGGGAGAAGATCTCCAGCACCTTCTTGTAGGCTTGGAACTGCTTTTCCTCAGAGGGGAAGTCGGGGGAGTCCAGATAGAGGAACTCGCTGCGGAACAGGCCCACCCCGTCGGCTCCGGCGGCCTTGGCGTCCTCGGCGTCCTTGACGCTGCCGATGTTGGCGCACACGTGGACATGATGGCCCGACTTGGTGACGGCCTCCTTGTCCTTGTAGTGCTGGAGCAGGACTTTCTGCTCCTCGAATTCGGCCTTCTTTTGCTCGTAAACGGCCAGCTCCTCGGCGGTGGGATCCACAATGACCTCACCCGCAAGGCCGTCCATAGCAATGGTGGCGGTGGAGGGCAGCTTGTCGAATTCATCCCCCATGCCCACGATACAGGCGATGCCCATGGACCGGGAGAGGATGGCGGAGTGGGAGGTGGTGGAGCCGTTGCGGGTGACGCAGCCCACCACGTAACGCTTATCCAGCTTCACGGTCTGGCTGGGCAGCAGGTCGTCGGCGGCCACCACGATGGGCTCCTTGGGCATGGCGGGGGCGTCCTCCAGGCCCTTGAGGATCCGGATGAGCCGGCCGGACACATCCATCACGTCGGCGGCCCGGGCCCGCATGGTCTCGTCATCAATGGCCTGGAACATGTCGTGGAGCATATCCCCGGTCTGCTTTACCGCCCACTCGGCGTTGCAGCCCGAGGCCACCAGGCCGGAGACCCCCTCGCAAAAGTCCAGGTCCTCCAGCATCATTCGGTGGATATCAAAGATCATTGCCGCGTCGGCGTCCTTGGCCAGGGTCTCCTCGTAAAGGGCGGTGAGCTCATCGGTGGCTTTGTGCTGGGCATCGGCAAAGCGGACGCTCTCCGTTTCCGGGTCCCTGTCGGTCAGATGCTCCACCGAAAGGTCCACCGTCTCCATGTGCCACAGCCTTGCCACGGCGATGCCTTCCGCCGCGCCGATCCCCTTTAGTTTCATAGCTGACACTCCTATCTGTTGGTATTCATTGCGAACATGAAAAGGCAATATTCCACCATGATAGAAAATTATACCACGTCTTTTATGGAAAACACAAGAGGAGAAAGGAAAAAGATGGAGCGGGTTTTGGCGAAAACGCACAGGGGAGAGGGAAGGAAAGTAAAAAAGGGGAAGTTCAGGGGCGGCGGGGGAGTTCCCCTTGGGCCAGGAGGGCTGAAAGATAGAGGAGAAGACCGAAGAACAGACAGAGCAGGCAGGCCGGACCCTCCCCCAGGCCCGCGGCGGTGAGGACTGGAAAAAGGAGGTTGGCACACAACCCGGCCAGAAGGGCGCTGAGCCCCGGGGCCACCAGCCAGCGGAAAAGCCGGGGCCGGAGTCCGATGGCCCGGCGGAGGCTGTGCCAGTGGAGGGCCACCCCAAGGACTGTGCTGATCAGCACAGCCTCCACATACCCCTGAAGGCCCACCCCGGGAAGGCCCATCCGCCACCAGGTGAGGAGGAGCTGAACCCCGCCGCAGATCAGACTGTTGCGGGCGGTGGTGGTTTGCCTCCCCAGGCCGTTGAGACAGAAAGCCAGCACCGACTCCAGACAGCTCAGAGCCACCGCCAGGGCCAGGGGGGCGGCGAACTGGCCCGCCGTCTCCTCCCGGAACAGGGTCCGGGCCAGGGGGGAAGCCAGCACCGCCAGGAGGGAGGAGGTGGGGAAAATGAGAAGGGCGGCGGCGGAGATGGCCTGATCGGCCTGCTCCCGGCAGAGGTCGGTACGGCCCAGGGCGGCGGACTGGGCCAGCCGGGGCAGAAGGACCAGGCCCATGGCGGAGATGAAGGCGGTGGGCAGGGTGAGCAGAGGCAGGGTCATGCCGCACATGACGCCGAAGCGGCTCATGGCGGAGGACACGTCCAGCCCTGCCCGGACCAGCCGTTGGGGGATGATCACCGAGGTGGCCGCCCCCATTAGGTTGCCCAGCAGGGAAGTCCAGCCGATGGGGAGGGCGATGTGGACCACACTGCGGCGGAGAGCGGAGGGCTCCACCCCCTCCCCGGGAGGCCGCCTGCCGGTGAAGCGGCGGTAAAGGAGGGTGAGGGTGAGGGCGGAGAAGACCTCGCACAGGATCATGCCGCAGACAATGAGACCAACGGTCCGTTCCGGGTTCTGGGGGAGGAAGGCCCACAGAAGCCCCAGGACCGCCCCGGAGCGGATGACCTGCTCACAGATCTCGGTGAAGGCGGGGGGGCGGACATGGCCCGCGCCGTAGAAGGAGTGCTTGTGGATATTCTCCAGCCCGGTGAGGAGGACGCAGGGGAGGAGAAGAAGGATCCCCAGCCGGCTCCGGGCGTCCCCCAAAAGGTGGACGGAGATAAAGTCGGACAGGGGGGCGGCCACGAGGGCCACCAGGCCGAAGGCACAGAGGAACCCGGCCACGCAGGTCTTCACCGTCTGGGCGGCGGCCCTATGGTTTCCGGTGGCCCGGTACCGGGCGGTGAGATTGGAGCAGGCTACGGTAAAGCCCACGGCGGTGAGAGACATGAACACGGCGGACACGGGCAGGACCAGCTGGTAAAGGCCCATGATCTCGCTGCCCACCATCCGGGAGAGGAATACCCGGTAGACAAATCCCACCGCCTGGGAGAAAAAGCTGACGGCGGTGAGCAATACAGTGCTTTGCAGGGCGGACATGGTGTGCAAAGGAAGACCCCCTCTCATACTTTGAGGGTATGAGAGGGGGCAAGTCCTTTATGTGGGACAGGGAGGGCTTATAAAATTTTTTCCATCCCCAGCTTCTGGACCTGGAGACCCAGCTTTTGATAAAAGCCCAGGGCGCTGTCGTTGGCGGCCCACACGTTGAGGGTCACGTTATAACAGCCCTGCTGTCTGGCGTAGTCCAGCACGTGCTGGTACAAAAGCCGGCCGATGTGCCGGCCACGGGCGGCCTGGTCCACGCAGAGGTCGTCGATATAGAGGGTCTTCACATTGGTCATGCTGTGACCCTCGGGGTACTGCTGGTGGACGCAGAAGGCGTAGCCCAGGATCTGTCCATCCCCTTCCGCCACAAAGACGGGGCGGCTGTGGTCAAGGAGAAGCCGCTCCAGCTCCCCGTCGGTATATTTTCTGGCCCCCGGACGGAACAGGTCGGGGCGGGCGTCGCTGTGGACCTTGTGGACCTGGTAGAGCAGACGGCCCAGGCCGGGGATATCGGACCTTTCCGCCCGGCGGAGATGGGGTTCTTCCATGGGAGCCTCCTAATATAAGCGTGATATGCCCCCATTATAGAGCACCCGCCGGGGAAAAGCAATCCCCTGGCGGGGAGAGGCCCCCATGGGAGCGGAGGGAAAAAGGACCGTGCCGTACTGAAAAATACGGCGCGGTCCGGCCCTCAACCCTTCGCCTTTAACTCCAGCAGCTCTTTGATGATCTCATCCGCCTGGGAATTGACCGCGTCAAAATCCACATGGGGATTGTAGAGCTTTTCCAGCTCGTCGTGCTCGGCCTTGGCCTGGGCCAGGGATTCCACCCCCTGGTCCAGCAGAGCCTGCTGGACCTTTCGGGCAAATTTCAGACGGGATTTGTATTTCCGAAGCTGTTCACCGTCCGCCATAGCGTCCACCCGGACCCGGCGGTAGGGCTTGCCCAGGTAGGGAAGGGTGGGGGCGCTGGTGACGAAGGCCAGGGAGAGCTGGGGGATGAGGAGGTGCTCCGCCCGGTCGGGGAAGAGAGGGGAGGGGCAGAGGATCACATCGTACCCCGCGGCCATGGCGCCGGCGGCCAGGGCGGTGAGCATCCCCGCCCCCAGACCGTAGGCGTCCTGGAGCTCGTAGACCCTGTGGCACAGGGCATTTACCGTCTCAAAGCGGCAGGAGATCCCCTGGCAGGAGACGGCGCCCAGGAACCGCTGGACCGCCCGGCCCGGCTCCCGGCCCGTCTTTTTTACCTCCCGGGAGAGAATGCCTCTGGCCCGCTTCAGGGCCTTGGCCTCCAATGCTGGGGTCAGCAGCAGGGACCGGCTGTCCTCGGCGAGCTGGGCTGCGGCGGTGAGACAGCGGTAGGCCCCCTTGTAATGGCTCTTATAGCCCGCAGTGGCCGCGGCGATCTCCTCCCGCTTTTTCGCTAGGGCGGCGTGGTCATAGAACCGGCCTAAGTTTACATAACTTTCCACAACCCCGGGGAGGGCCGGCTCAAGCACGTGGGGGGCGGTGGCGTCCACGATGGCGGCCTTCAGGGCGGGGAAGATGACCGCGTCCAGGGAATCGGGGTCCCCGGAGCAGCGTATGTATTCCACCGGCTCTCCCCGTTCCTCCAGGGCGGCGGCCACCCGCTTCATCAGGGTGGATTTGCCGCAGCCGGGGCCCCCCTTCAGCAGGAAGACCCGCCGGGTCTCCTGGGGAGACAGGAGCTGATCGTATAAGGAATAAAAACCCGAGGGGGTGTTGGCCCCCAGGAAAAATGTGACCTTTGCTTCCATAAACCTTGACCCTCCGTTCCAAAATTGGCTCATCCCAACCTATGCGGTCTGTGGGAGGGTGGTGCGGATTGGAGGGCGGTTGTGCGTTTTCTACAAAATATCCGGGGAAAAGGCTTCAAACTTATCGTTGACAGGCCCCGGGGGAGAGAGTAAAATAGGGAAGGTCAAATTGTGAAAAAGAAAACAAACACCGTCAAAGGAGAATGGACGATGAGAAAGTTTGAGACTACCGTACAGGAACTGAAAAGCTCTGTGCTGGAGGAGGTGGCGGTCCTGGCCTGGGAGGACCGGCTCACCACCGGGATCCTGGATATCCCCGAGAAGATCATCCCCGGCCCTGAGGCCCGGATGCGCTGCTGTATCTACAAGGAGCGGGCGGTGATCTCCAGCCGGGTGAAGATGGCTTTGGGCGGGGACACGGGGAACCCGGGGATGGTGGAGGTCATGGAGATCGCCTGTGACGAGTGTCCCGTGACCCAGATCACCGTGGGGCCCGCCTGCCGGGGCTGTATCGCCACCCGCTGCGTCCACAATTGCCCCAAGGAGGCGATCTCCATCGTCAATCACCGGGCTACCATTGACCATTCCAAGTGTATCCTCTGCGGCAAGTGTATCTCGGTATGTCCTTACGGGGCCATTGAGAAGAACCAGCGGCCCTGCGAGCGGGGGTGCCTCCCCGGGGCCATCGCCATGGGGGAGAACAAGAAGGCCGCCATCGACGTGAACAAGTGTGTGTCCTGCGGGGCCTGTACCTACCAGTGTCCCTTCGGGGCCATCATGGACAAGTCCCATATTGTGGATGTGGTCCAGCTTCTCCGGGGGGCGGGCCGCTGGGGGTTCCATGTCTATGCCGTGCTGGCCCCCTCCATCGCCGGCCAGTTTGCCCCCGCCACCCTGGGGCAGGTGGTGACAGGACTGAAAAAGCTGGGCTTCTATGACGTGGCTGAGGTTGCCCTGGGGGCGGACATGACCGCCAAGGCCGAGAGCGAGGAGCTGGTGGAGAAGGGGAAGCTGCTCTCCTCCTGCTGCCCCGCCTTTGTGGACTATGTGGAGAAGAACTTCCCCGATCTGGCCCAGTTTATCTCCCACACCCCCTCTCCCATGGTGATGATCGGCAAGCGGATCAAGATGAGCGACCCCCAGGCCCGGGTGGTCTTTATCGGGCCCTGCGTGGCGAAAAAGAAGGAGTACCAGATGGGGAAGACCATGGGGACCATCGACTGCGCCCTCACCTTTGAGGAGCTCTATCCCCTCTTTGCCTCCCGGGGGATCCAGCCCGAGACGCTGGAGGAGACCCTGCTGGACGGGGCCAGCGGCTTTGGCCGCAGCTTTGCCCACTCCGGCGGCGTGGCCGCCGCGGTTGCCCAGGGCCTGAAGGAGCATGGGGTGGACGAGAAGGAGTTCAAGCTCAACGCCGTTTCCTGCAGCGGGCTCAATGCCTGCAAGGTGGAGCTGTTGAAATTCGCCAAGGGGATCGGCGGGGTAAACTTCCTGGAGGGCATGGCCTGCGAGGGCGGCTGCGTCCAGGGACCCGGCATCCTGATCCGCTCCCCCAAGAATCAGATGGACGTCCAAAAACACGCCCAGGAGGCGGGGGAGCGCACCATCCTGGAGGCCGCCGACGGGAAGAAGCCGGAGGAGAAGCCAGCGCCCAAAGGAAAGCCCGCTGGGACGGGCAAGGGGAAGAAATAAGAAAGGAAACCGCCGGTCTACACGACCGGCGGTTTTTCTGTTTGCGGAAAAGGGTGAAAGGCTCACCGGGGGCCGCAGAGGATGTCCCCTGCCACCGGAGTGTAGAAAAGACGGCCCACCTCTCCGGGGTCCTGGCTCATGGCCAGCAACCACATCAGCTTGGCTACCACCGCTTCGGTGGTCATGTCGTAGGACTCCAGGACCCCCAGGTCCTGCTTGAGACAGTGGCCCACCCCGTAGACCGACAGATCGCTGCCCTCATTCTGGACCTGGGTGGTGAAGACCACCAGCTTTCCCTGGGCCTCGGCGGCCTGGATCCGGCGGTAGAATTCCCCGTCGGCCCCGGCGGGAACGCCCCCCACGCCATAACTTTCGATGATGACGGCGTCGCTTTCGGACAGGAGAAAGGAGAGCTGGGCGGGGGAGACCCCGGGGATCAGCTTCAGCAGGGAGACCCGCTCATTCAACCGGTCATAGAACCGAAGGGGGCCGGAGGGCTCCGGGCGGAGGTAGGGGACCAGCCGTCCATCCTGGACCACCCCCAAAACGGGGTAGTTGATGCTGGAGAAGGCCCCATAGCTTTTGGAATAGGTTTTTCTGGCCCGGGTGCCCAGGATCACTTCCCCGCCGAAGACCACGCTCACCCCGGAGATCCGTCCGTCGCAGGCCACGGTGAAGCTGTCCAACAGATTGGCCTTGGAGTCGGTGATATCGGCGTGGATAGGCTTCTGGCTCCCGGTGAGGACCACAGGCTTGGGGCTGTTCTGGATGAGGTAGCTCAGGGCGGCGGCGGAGTAGGCCATGGTATCGGTGCCATGGCAGATAACAAAGCCGTCATAGGCCTCGTACCGCTCCCGGATGGTCCGGGCCATGAGAAGCCAGTGGGCAGGGGTCATGTTGGTGGAGTCAATACTGCAGATCTGCAGGCAGTCCACCTGGCACAGGCTTCCCAGGGCGGGGACGTAGGAGAGCAGATCCTGGCTGTTCAGGTTGGGGGTCAGGCCCGCCTCCGTCATTTCGGAGGCAATGGTGCCTCCCGTACCAATCATAAGGACCCGCTTCATGGGGGATCCTCCTTTATCTGTGGGTTAAAAAGGCGGCGGGGCCTCTGCCCTGCCGCCTCTCCTTGCAATGGAACAGGGTTTCGTTTAGTCCAGCCGGAAGTCCTCCGGGGACAGTTTGCTGGTGTCCAGCACGGCCGGCTTGGGAGGGACGCGCTTCAGGGGGTCGTACTGGAACCGGGGACAGTGTCCCCCCGCCGGGACCACTCCCTTTTTGGCGCAGAGGACCCGGCCCTCCTCCAGGGGCGCGCCCTTGGCGCAGTATACACAGCGGGGCTCTATATTCTCTTGGAACAGGGTTTTCTTTCCAAACATGGCCCGACTCCTTCTTGGCGGCTTTTTATCATCATACCACACTTCTCCGCCTTTTTCCACAGGTTTTTCGTCCCACCTGGACCCCCAGGGCAGCCAGGAGGAAAAAGAGGAGAAAGACCAGCCAGGCCGTGGCGGTGGAGATGGCCAGGGCGGTATAGAAGTCCGTGCCGGCGATGCCCTCCACCTGCTGGACAAGGTAGCTGGAAACACTTTGCTCCAAAGGGAAAGCCCGGAGGAGAAGGGCGGTGAGGCCGGCGGAGAAAAGGCCGTGAAGCAGCTTGCCGCCCAGGTATGTGCGGACGTTGAGACCACTCTCGGCCAGGAAGGACAGGACCTGGCAGTGGACCGAGATCCCCGCCCAGCCCAGGAGAAAGGCGGCCATGGACACCCGGCCGGTGAGGGAGCCCCCCTGGGTGAGCCCCGCAACCCCGGAGGAGAGCTCCAGAAGGCCGGTCAAGAGCTGCCGGGCCCACTGCTCGTTGAAGCCCAGGGGGGCAAAGGTCCGGCCCAGGACCCCGGCCAGGGCGGGGAGGAGCCCGGAGAGGAAGCAAAGCCGCAGGATCACAGTGAAACAGACCACAAAAGCGCAGATGTTGAGGGCGGAGGTCACCGCGCCCTTCACCGCCCCGGTGAAGGCGGTGGAGAACCGCTGGGCGGAGATGGGAGGGGAGAGGCGGCGGCCTTTGGGATCCTCCCCCCGGCGGTAAAATCGGAACACCAGCCCCACGCAGAGGGAGGCCAGGGCGTGGACAAGGCACAGGAGCAGACCCACCCGGCTGTCGGCGAAGACCCCCGCCCCAACCACCCCCAGGATAAAGGCGGGGCCTGAGTTGTTGGAGAAGGCCAGCAGCCGCTCGGCCTCGGTCTTGGTACACTGCCCCTCCTCATAGAGGGTGAGGGCGGTCCGGGCCCCCACCGGGTATCCCCCCACAAAGCCCAGAGCCAGGGCGGCGGCGCAGGGGCCTCCCACCCGGAACAGGGGGCGCATAACAGGCTCCAGCAGCCGGCCCAGATACCCGGCCAGCCCCAGGGAGATCACCAGGGAGGAGAGGATGAAAAAGGGGAACAGGGAGGGCAGGATCACGTTATAGCAAAGCTGTAGCCCTTCCCGGACGGCGGCGGACACATCCTTGGGCCAGCAGACGAGAGCCAGGGCGCACAGAAGAAGGGCAGAGCCCGCCAGGGCATCCCGGAAGGCGCGGCTGCGAAAAATATGAGACATGAAAATACCCCCTCCGGATAGGGTATGCGGAGGGGGAGGGGGGTAGAAGGGAAAAGGGAAAAATGAAAAAGCTATTGTCCTGTGGCCGCCGCAGGCGGCTTATTTGGAACAGTTCGTCTTTGCCGGACGACCAAAATTTTTCAATCTTCACGCGTGGAACGCTGAGGCGAAGAAGGCGTAATCCTGCTCCAGCTTGGGCCAGAGGGGGTAGGAGCCCCGGCGGAGGATCCAGTCCACCACGGTGCCACGGAAGTGGCGGAAGAAAAATTCCGCCGTCCACTCCGGGGTGCAGGCCGCTGAGAGGGCCCCCTGGCTGGAGAGCTCCCCCAGACATTCCGCCATGGCCCGGAGGGTAAAGCGGTCGGGGGACATGGAGCTGCCGTCCGCCACCGAGAGCCGGCGGCGGTAGTAGAGGGACAGGGTCTCCCAGCCCTGCTCCTCCATGAACTGGGCGTAGAGCCGGAGGATGGTTTTCAGCCGTTCCAGGGGGGACAGGTCCTTGTGGAGCGCCAGGGCCTTTTCCAGGTACATGTCCACCGAGGTAAAGCCCTGGCGAAGCAGATCCTCCTTGGAGGAGAAGTGGTGGTAAAAGGCCCCGGTGGTGACCCCGGCGGCGGCACAGATATCCCGGATGGTCATCTTGTCAAAGCGGCCCTGGCGGGAGAGCTGGGCGGCGGCGGCCAGAATGGCCCGGCGGGTGTCCTGAGCCTGGAGCTGGCGGCGGCACTGATAATTTTCCTCCAATGACGATCCCTCCTTGACAGGGGAAAAACTCATGGTATAATAGCAACATAACGTTGTTATGTCACTTATTATACGGGACGGGCAAAGGTCTGTCAACCGATGGGGGAATTTTCTTGAGTATCAATCCGGAGAAGATCGCGTTTTTGGTGGATTCCTGCGCCGAGCTGGAGCCCCGGCACCGGAAGGGCTTGCCCGTCTATGTGGTGCCCCTGCGGATCGCCTGCAAGGACAAGGATTATAACGACGGGGAGGATATCTTCGCCAAGGATATCTACAAGCGTCTGGAGAAGGGGGAGCTGCCCAAGACCTCCCTGCCCGACCTGATGCGGGTGGCCCGGACTTTGGAGACCATCAAGAAGGACGGGTACGAGCGGGTCATCGCTCTGCCCCTGTCCTCCGGCCTCTCCGGCACCCACAACATGATCCGCCTGGAGTGCGAGGAGCGCAAGGACCTGGAGACGGTGGTCTTTGAGACATATAGCGGCGCCATCCCCATCGGCGGGGTGGTCCTCCAGCTCTGGGAGGATATCCAGAAGGGTATGAAGTGGGAGAAGCTGGTGGGCCAGCGGGTGGAGCATCTGCTGAGGAACTCCCACGCTTTCTTCTCGGTGGACACCCTGGAATACCTGCAAAAGGGCGGGCGCATCGGCAAGATCACCGCCCTGGCGGGGACGGTGCTGAATATCAAGCCCATCCTCACCTTTGCCCCCGACGGGCAGTTGGTGAACGTAGCCAAGGTCCGGGGCCGGAAACAGGTCCAGAGCAAGCTCATCGAGCTGGTGAAGGAGCATGTGGGGGACCATAAGAAGTTCAACCTTCTGGTGGCCAACGGCGGCGCTCAGGAGGAGATGGAGCAGCTGAAAAAGGACCTGATGGCGGCCATCCCCGGCTGCCGCCACGTCTGGGATTCCCACATCGACGGGACTCTCAGCGTCTACATCGGTAAGGGAGTTCTGGGAGCGGCTATCCAGATCCTGGATTAAGAAAAAAGGTCAAAGCGGTTACCGCTTTGACCTTTTCTTTTTTATGGCGACGCGAGAAAATTCGCACAGACCGCTGCTGGGGGGTGGGGGTATCTACAAATCGGGATTTACCAGTTGTCCCATTTGATTGGAGGTTGACAGGGATCCTATTGCTGGGTAATTGCGAAAGACCATTCTTTGACGGGCCAAAGAATGGCCTCTCGCGCTCTCCAAGAAAGCCCTAAGGGCAAGACCATGTGTTCTGGAGTCGGCTCCTGCGTCTTTTCGCCCCCATAGTCCCACTTGCCCCGCACCTGTGCGTCCGTGGGTGCGGCATTGACAGCGTGTTCGCTGACTCCACGCCGCCTCTATTCTACCCAGCTTGGGCCTGGGGCCTCTCAGGCGGGCGGGTCAGTGACCCGCCCCTACGGGACCATACCGTTTTATGGAAGGTGGTGCCATACCTGGCGGCGGGGGCAAGCCCCCGCCCTACGGAGGTAGATACCATACCTGGCGGCGCGCCGAGGTCGTCGCGCCCCACACCATCCCACCCATCTTACCCGTTCCATCCCATCCCACCTCACCTGTAAAAAAGGGATTGGCGCCATGTATGACGGATCTTCTGTAGGGGCGGGTTCCAAACCCGCCCGCCCCTCGCCCTTCGTAGGGGCGCACACCGTGCGCCCGCTCTCCGCCAACTCCCCCCACCCAGGCGGCGTGAATTACAGCGAAGGACCCAAAGGTCCCGATACTCTCAGCGGCAGCGGCGCAAGAGGGACGGCGGGTCAACCTGAGGAAGCCGCCGGTCAATAAGGGGCATAACCATAGGATTTTCATTCGAGGGATAACATAACAGGGTTGGGGCTTTTTACGGTTGTACCGTATCTCGCCAATATTTCCACTGGTCTTATGCCCGTAAAGATTCGGAGTCCAGAACCGCTTCTAAAGCGGTTTTGGCCCAGCCGGGAGGCAAAACAACCTTTCGGCGGAAAGGTAATTCAAACCAGTAAAGTGTTTCAGCCGGACGGGTGAGGGCACCTGCCCCTACTTCACCTGCGGAAAGCTCACCACCGCCTTAAACAGATCCCCGTCCACCTCCAGGCGGAACAGGCCCCCCTGAAGCTCGGTAAGGCTCCGGGCGATGGAGAGACCCAGGCCGCTGCCCTCGGTGGTGCGGCTCTCGTCCCCCCGGACAAACCGCTCCATAAGCTGCTCGGCGGGGATGTTCAGCTGACCTGCCGAGATGTTTTTCAGGGAGAGGGTCACATACCCGTCCCAGGCTACCAGGTCCAGATAGACCCGTGTTTCTGGCATGGCATATTTGACACAGTTTCCCATGAGATTATCCAAAATACGCCAGAAATGCCGTCCGTCAGCCTGGACATAGACCTCCTCCTCGGTGAGGGTGGAAATCACCGTCAGCCCCGCGGCGGAGAGCTTTTCACTGTACTCCCCCAGGGCCTGGGTCACCAGCTGGGTCACCCCCAGCCGCTCCGGGTTCACTGTCAGAGTCCCCGTGGAGGCCTTGCTGGCCTCCACCAGATCCTCGGTGAGTTTCTTGAGCCGCTGGCTCTTCCGGTCCAGTACCTCGATATACTCCTGGGCTTTCTCCCCCTGGATGTTCTCCTTTTTGAGAAGGTCCACATAGTTGATGATGGAAGTGAGGGGGGTTTTCAGGTCGTGGGACACATTGGTGATCAGTTCGGCCTTCATCCGCTCCGACTTCAGCCGCTCGTCCACGGCGGTGTTGATGGCGCTTCCCAGGTCGTTGAGCTGCCCGGCATGCTCCAGAAGGTCGGGGAACCGGTTCATTTTGCTGGTGTCGATGACGGTCTCGGGGGCGCCTCCCACGATGGCCTGGGTGCCCTGGCGGATCTTCCGCCACTCCTCCACCCAGCGGCAGATACAGAAGAGGACTGCCCCCTGGTAGACCGGGATCAGGACCACGGTGAGACTGGTAAGAACAGTGCCGATGAGATAGCAGAGAAACAGCAGGATGACCCGCTGGGTCATGTTCCAGTTGCCAAAGGTGGCCCGCCACCACCGGCCCAGGCCCCGGAAGCCCCGGCCTATCCAGCTCAGGAGTTTCCAGGTGACGGTGTTGCGAAACAGGGTGTGGGTTTTGATCCGGGTGGCAGTTGACATAAGTCCGGCCTCCGTCAGGGTAAAGCCCGCCGTCAGGGAGATCACGGACACCCCCATCATGGCGTAGAAAGAGGGGTCGTTATAGTGGTAGAGATACCCCTCCGACATGGCGTTGCCCCCCAGAGCAAAGCACAGCACCGCCCCCCAGCCCATCAAGAACAGGTACAGGTCGTAGGGGATCTGGTCTGTCCAGTTGAGCACGAAGGTCTCGGCTCCCCGCCGCCGCCCGGCGCAGCACAGCAGCAGGACGGTGCCGGCCAGGAAGATCAGGGCCAGGACGGCGGTGGCGTAGAGGATCCGGATGTCCCCTTTGACCAGGGTGCTTTTCAGCTCCCGGAACTCGTCCTGGACGGCATAGCGTTCGTCTATGCCGTATTCCAGCGCGTACTGGAAGGTCTCCCCATCCTGGTAGAGAATGCTTTCGTTGCCGGGAACCTGGGCCAGCACCGTGTCGTTGTCACTGAAAAAGACGGTAAAGTTTTGCTCCTCGTTATATTCCCGGTAGTTGTAGTAGATCCGGGAGGGGGAGATGGTGTACACATGGCGGAAAAGATTCTCATGGGAAACATGCTCCAGGCTATCCGATCCCGAGGAGCTGAGCAGGATCTCCCCGGTGGCATTGTCCCGGATGATATAACGGAAGTTGGTCTTGGCAGGGCTGAAGGCGTCCAGCCACTCCTGGTAATACTGATCCTCCAGATAGCCCAGGGACTGGCCCCGGCGCATGGAGTCATAGTCGTTCAGTATCTCCGTCAGGTGGCTGTACCTGGCGTTCATGGCCTGGTTCCAGGCCAGGGAGTAGGTGTAGTCGCCGCCCTCAAAAAAGCTGTCCCAGTATAGCCCGCAGTAAAGGCACCCGAAAGTGGCCCCCACGGCGCAGGCCAGGGTGAGCAGCAGGGCCAGGGCCTTGAACCAGGCATGGGAACGGATATCTTGTCTCATCATATTACCCCCAAAAAAGTTAAAAGTTAAAAATTAAAAGTGAAAAGTTTCGGTGTCCGGCCTGGCCGGACTATTTAAATAAGCGGCCTGCGGCCGCCACAGGACCATAGCTTTTTCACTTTTCATTTTTCACTTTTAACTTTTCTCCATCTTGTATCCCAGCCCCCACACCACCTTGATGTACCTGGGGTTGGCCGGGTCGATCTCGATTTTTTCCCGCAGGTGGCGGATGTGGACCGCCACCGTGTTCTCTGAGCCGTAGGCCGGGTCGTTCCACACCTGCTCGTAGATCTGGGCGGTGGAGAACACCTGCCCCGGGTGCTGGAGGAGAAGGCGTAAAATATTGAACTCGATGGGGGTCAGGCTTGCCGGCTCCCCGTCCACGGTGACCGTCTTGGCGGCGTCGTCCATGGCGATGCCCCCGTTTTTCAGAAGGCCGTCGTCAGCGGCCCCCGCGGTGCCCTCCTTGCCTCCCAGCAGGGTGTAGCGGCGCAGCTGGCTCTTCACCCGGGCCATGACCTCCATGGGGTTGAAGGGCTTGGTCACGTAGTCGTCGGCCCCGATGTTCAGCCCCAGCACCTTGTCCGCGTCCTCCGATTTGGCGGTGAGGAGGATGATGGGCACGTTGGACTTTTCCCGCAGTCTGGCGGTGGCCCGGATGCCGTCCAGGTTGGGCATCATCACGTCCATCAGGATCAGGTGGACGTCGTTCTCCTCCACCGCCTTTACCGCCTGGGCCCCATCGTAGGCAGCGATGGTGTGGTAGCCCTCGCTGGTGAGATAGATGTCCAGGGCGGAGACAATATCCCGGTCGTCGTCGCAGATCAGAATGTTATACATGGCGATCACCTCATGTTGGAGAGTATACGGCCCCTTTTTTAAGCCCAAAGGGGGGAAATGTTTAAGATTCCCTTAATGTATGGGAGGAATGGGCCCATCGGCCTGTCCAAACTCCTATTTTACCCGAAAACCCTTGCGGAGGAAAGAGCAAAAATGCTAAAATGTCAAAAAAGGGAGGTGAGGGCCGTGATCTGGAAGGTGGGGGAGGGGGACGCCTACGCGCTGCTGGCCGCCCTCCTGAGGGAGGAGGGGATGGAGTCCCTTCCCAGGATAGAGCGGCAGGAGGGGGGGAAGCCCTGGTTCCCGGAGCGCCCCCACCTCCATTTCAGCCTCAGCCACTCCCGGGGCCTGTCCCTCTGCGCTTTTGGGGAGGCCCCTCTTGGGGCGGATATCGAGGTGACGGCCCCCCGCTCCCCGGGGCTTCCCCGGTACGCCCTCAATAGCCGGGAATACGCCTGGTTCCAAAGCAGGGGAGGCCGGTGGGAGGACTTCTATACCCTCTGGACATTGAAGGAGGCCCGGGTGAAGTGTACCGGGGAGGGGATCTTCCGCCGCCCGCCCCGGCAGGTCTCGGTGCCCCTGCTGGAGCCGGGGGAGACGGGGGTTTGGGAGGGCTTCGCCTTCACCGCCCTGGCCGGGGCGGACTGGCGGGGCGGACTATGCCTTAAGAATTTGTGAACAAATGGAAAAATTCCGCCTTTCCGGGTAGCCAGAAGGGCGGATTTGATTTATAATGACCACAGACCTTTAGAAGCCTTCTTCCACGGGATAAGGTTTTCCATAATTATATTATGTAAACTAAAAGGGGAGGAATCGCTGTGTATTATGTGGGGATCGACCTGGGCGGCACCAATGTGGCGGCAGGTATCGTGGATGGGGAGGGACGGCTGCTGGCCAAGGCCAGCGTCCCCTGCCCCCGGGGGGCGGAGCCCATCGCGGACTCCATCGCCCAAGCCGCCCGTCTGGCGGCGGAGAAGGCGGGGGTGGAGGTTTCCCAGGCCCGGAGCGTAGGGCTGGCCTCCCCGGGGAACATCGACCCGGAGGGGGGCGTGGTGTTCCACGCCTACAACCTGGAGCTGGACCATGCCCCCCTGGCCGATATGGTGACCCAGCGGCTGGGACTTCCCGCCCTGCTGGAGAACGACGCAAACGCCGCCGCCCTGGGGGAGTTCGTGGCCGGGGCGGGGATGGGCCACAAGTCCCTGGTGGCCGTCACCCTGGGCACCGGGGTGGGCTCGGGGGCGGTGCTGGAGGGCAAGCTCTACACCGGCTTCAACTACTCCGGCATGGAGGCGGGCCACACCGTCATCCACCGGGGGGGCCGGGCGTGCACCTGCGGGAGAAAGGGCTGCTGGGAGGCCTACGCCTCGGCCACCGGCCTCATCCGCTCCACCCGGGAGGCCATGGAGGCTAACCCCCACAGCGGCCTGTGGAGGCTGGCCCCCACCCTGGACCAGGTCAACGGCAAGACCCCCTTTGACGCGGCCCAGGCCGGGGACGCCGTGGCCCAGGCCGTTCTGGACGAGTACATAGAGGACCTGGCCTGCGGCCTTGCCAACCTCATTAATATCCTTCAGCCCGAGGTCCTGTGCATCGGCGGCGGCATCTGCGCCCAGGGGGAGAATCTCCTCGCCCCCCTTCGCTCCGCCCTGAACCGGGAGGAGTTCACCAAAGACAGCCCCCGCCGCACCAAGCTCTGCGTAGCCCAGCTGGGCAATGACGCGGGCATCATCGGCGGGGCTATGGTACCCCTGTATAGGTAAAGTTAAAAGTGAAAAATGAAAAAGCTGAAATAGGGATGTCCGGCGGAGCCGGACTACTTGAAATGTGCCGCCTTTGGCGGCAGCAAGACTATAGCTTTTTCACTTTTAACTTTTCATTTTTCACTTTCATACGCAGGCCTCAAATCCCTCCACCACCTCCGGTTTCTTCTCCTCGGGCCACAGGGCCAGACTGACCCCGTACAGCACCGCCGCCAGGACCGTGATGGCCTGGACTTTATTCTCCAGGATCCAGGGGCCGTATTTTTCCCATAGGGGCCAGTGCCTGCCCTCGCAAAGCTTCTCCCCGGCGTAGACCGCCGCTGCGGCCACCACGGCGCAGATGGCCAGCCGGGTCATGGTGTCGCTGGAAACCTTTGTTTGTTCACGCAAAAAAACCACCTCCCTCCTCCATATATAGCAGGGAAGGGGGAGAGATAGAAGGTGAATACGTTGAAACGGAAAAAAATCGCTCGGGAGGAGGCCTCCGATCTCCGCGCCCCTCTGCCTGTGGTGGAGGCCGCTCCGGAGGAGGGCCTTACCAAGGATCAGGTGCTGGAGCGGCAGAAGGGGGGCTGGTCCAACGTGAGCGTCAGCGGCCCCACCCGCACCGAGGGGCAGATCGTGAAGGAGAACGTGTTCACCTTCTTCAACCTGATCTTCGCGGTGCTGGCCGCCGCCCTCATCGCCGTGGGCTCCTACCGGGACGCCACCTTTATTTTCATCGCCATCGCCAACACCGCCATCGGCATCTTCCAGGAGCTGCGCTCCAAGCGGACCATCGACAAGCTCAAGCTGCTGGCCGCCCCCCGGAGCAAGGTGATCCGGGCGGGGATGGAGATGGAGGTGCCCACCGACCATATGGTCCGGGACGACATCGCCCTGTTCTCCGCCGGGGATCAGGTCACCGCCGACGCCATTCTTCGGGCGGGGACGGTGATGGTGAACGAGTCCATGATCACCGGAGAGGCCGAGCCCCAGGAGCGGGGCCCTGGGGGCAAGCTCCGCTCCGGCTCCTTTATCGTCTCCGGCTCCTGCCGGGCCCAGCTCACGGCGGTGGGGGCCGACTCCTACGCCGCCCGCCTCACCCTGGAGGCCAAGAAGGGGGTCACCGCCGGCCAGTCGGAGATGATGGCCTCCCTCACCAAGCTGATCCGCTTCATCGGCTTTGCCCTCATCCCCATCGGGGCCATTTTGTTCTGGAAGCAGTATTTCGTGCTGGACCTGGGCCTTCGTCAGGCCGTCACCGCCACCGTGGCCGCCCTCATCGGCATGATCCCCGAGGGACTATACCTCCTCACCAGCGTGGCCCTGGCGGTGAGCATGATCCGTCTGGCTCAGAAAAAGACCCTGGCCCAGGATATGAACTGTATCGAGACCCTGGCCCGGGTGGATGTGCTCTGCGTGGATAAGACGGGTACCATCACCCAGCCTGAGATGACCGTCCAGGACCTGATCCTCCTGGATGAGGAGGAGTACCCCCGGGATTCGGTGGAGGAGGCGGTGAGCGCCCTCTTCGCCGCCCTGGATCCGGATAACGAGACAGGGAAGGCCATGGCCGCCCGCTTTGACAAAAAGGTTTCCTGGGCCTGCTCGGCCAGAGTCCCCTTCTCCTCGGCCTACAAATATTCCGCCGCCGTCTTCTCCCCCCAGGGAGCCTTTGTGGCGGGGGCGCCTGAGTTTGTGATGGGGGAGCGGTACGCCGACCTTCGGGAGACGGTGGAGCCCTTCCAGGCCAAGGGCTACCGGGTCCTCCTTCTGGCGGGCTATGCCGGGGTCCCCGACGGCAAGATCCCTCTGGACGGCCGAAAGGTCCGCCCCATGGCCCTGGCCCTTCTCTCCAACCGGATCCGGCCCGAGGCCCCCGACACCTTCGCCTACTTCGCCCAGCAGGGGGTGGCGGTGAAGGTCATCTCCGGGGACAACCCCATGACCGTGGCCGAGGTGGCCCGTCAGGCCGGGGTGGAGAATGGGGAGAGATGGGTGGACGCCGCCACCCTCCAGACCGACGAGGACATTTTCCGCGCCGCTGGAGAGTACACCGTTTTCGGCCGGGTCACCCCGGGCCAGAAGCGGAAGCTGGTAAAGGCCCTCCAGAAGCAGGGCCACACCGTAGCCATGACCGGGGACGGAGTCAACGACGTGCTGGCCCTGAAGGATGCCGACTGCGGCATCGCCATGGCCTCGGGCTCCGACGCGGCCTGCCACGCCGCCCAGCTTGTATTGCTGGACTCCAACTTCGCCTGCCTTCCCCAGGTGGTGGCGGAGGGGCGGCGGGTGATCAACAACATTCAGCGCTCCGCCTCCCTCTATCTGGTGAAGAATATTTTCTCCTTCTGCCTGTCCCTGCTCACCATCTTTGTGGATATGCCCTACCCCCTGGTGCCCATCCAGCTGTCTCTCATCTCCGCCCTCACCATCGGGGTGCCCTCCTTCTTCCTGGCCCTGGAGCCCAACAAGAGCCGGGTCCACGGCGCCTTCCTGCCCAACGTCCTGCGGGAGGCCTTCCCCGGGGGCCTTACCGACCTCATTGTCATTCTGGGCATACAGGCCTTCGCCTTCGCCTTCGATTTTTCCACCCAGTCCCTGTCCACCCTGTCCGCCCTGTGCGTGGCCTTTATCGGCCTTCTGGTCCTCTATCAGGTCTGTAAGCCCTTCGACGCCAAACGCCGGGTCCTTTGGGCTCTGGTGGCGGCGGCCATGGTTTTCTGTGTGGTCTTCCTCCGGGATTTCTTCTCCCTGAGCACCTTGAATTTGCAGGAAAATCTTGTCTTGGCGGTGTTTCTGGCCCTGTGCTGGCCCATCATGCGGTTTATCCTGAATCTGTTCCACCGGACCCGCCGACTGCTGCGGAGGTTGAAAAAACGCCGCTCCGGCCGGCGTGAGTCCAAAAATTCCCTTGTATAACCGGGAAAGCTGTGCTAAAATACCCATAGACCCATAGGAGAGCGGGGCGCCTAAGTGCGCCGTCCCATCCTGAAAAAAGGAGCGATCTGAAATGGAAAATATGGAAAATAACTTTTACGAGCAGGAGCGCCGCCTGGAGCAGGGCGCCGTCGCCGGGGAGAGCCTGGGCCGCTATACCGCCAAGACCTTCCTCCTCATGTTCCTGGGCCTGATGGTCACCTTCCTCACCGCCATCTTTTTCACCGAGACCCGCCGGGGCTATCTGCTGGTGGTCAAGGCCTTCACCCTTATCCCCGCCTTCCATCTGGTCCTGATGATCGCCGAGCTGGTGGTGGTCCTGGGCATGACTGCCTTCCTCCACAAGATCTCCACCGGCACCGCCACCCTGTTTTTCTTTGTCTACTCTGCCCTGACAGGGGTCACCTTCGCGGTGATCTTCCTGAGCTACGATCTGGTGACTCTGCTGCTGGTGTTTGCCGCCACCTCCCTCTACTTTGGCGGCATGGCGGTTTTCGGCTTTGTCACCCATATTGACCTGAGCCGGATGCGCTCGGTCCTGGTGGGCGGGCTCATCTTCCTGATCCTGATGAACCTGCTGATGTTCTTCATCCCCGGTCTGGCCGTGGCGGATCAGATCCTCTGCACCCTGGGGGTCATCCTGTTCCTGGCCTACACCGCCTATGATACCCAGAAGATCCGTTCCTTCTACGCCGCCTATCAGGGGGACGAGATCATGCTGAAAAAGGCGTCCATCTTCTCCGCCCTCCAGCTTTATCTGGACTTCATCAACATGTTCCTCTATCTGCTGCGGATCTTCGGCAAGAGAAGCCGGAACTGATCCGGGACCCATCCAAAGGGACGCGCTCCGGCGCGTCCCTTTTTTGCTAAAAAATTCCCGTTTCAATTTTTATGTTTGGGGCAACCTACCTTCGTCCGGCAAGAGAAAAAAGCTGGAAAAAAAAGAGAGAAGCCCAACCATTCCCCGCATAAAATATGTCCGCCCCGGCGCCCCGGCTTCCGGGAAAAGGAGCCAACCCAAACCCGCTGTTCATTTCCAGCGTTCCATGGCCCCGGGCCGTTCATATTAGAGATGGCGCCTCGCGGCGCTGTCTCGATTTTTTTTCGGGGGGAAAATCAAATGGGGGTGGTTGATTGAACAACACAGAAAAAAGAGGCCCGGGCAGCTCCGCCCTGCTCCGGGGAGCCCTGGCAGGTCTGCTCCTGCTGGGACTATTGGGGCAGGGCGGAGCCTGGGCCGCGGCGGCGGAGGGACCAGAGATGACCGGGGGCGGTAGCTCCTCCCCCCGGCTGCTGGTGCCGGTAGGCCGGGCGGTAGGCATCAAGCTTTTTTCCGACGGGGTGATGGTGGTAGGCTTCTCCCAGATCCCCGCCGCCGGAGGTCAGGCGGTCCCCGCCAAGACCTGCGGCCTTCGGGAGGGTGACGTGATCACCCATATCAACGCCAGCGAGGTGGACACCATCGAGGAGGTCCAGGCCGAGCTGGCCAAAGTGGGCGGGGAGGAGATGTCCATCCGGGCCCTCCGGGAGGGCAAGCCCCTCCAGGTCACCGCCCAGGCGGTAAAATGCTCCACCGACGGCAGCTACAAGCTGGGAGCCTGGCTCCGGGACTCCATGGCGGGCATCGGCACCGTGACCTACTACGACCCGGCCACCGGGGAATTCGGTGCTTTGGGCCATGGCATCAACGACGTGGACACCGCTCTCCTCATGCCTTTGGAGACGGGGGGGATCCTCTCCGCCACCGTCACCGACGTGAAGAAGGGCCAGCGGGGGGAGCCGGGAGAGCTCCACGGGGACTTTGACCTCTCCGCCGACATCGGCTCCCTCTGGGCCAATACCCCCCACGGGGTCTACGGCTCTCTGTTCCAAAAGGACCTGGTCCGGATGGACCCTCTGGAGGTGGCGACCATGGACCAGGTGGAGACCGGGGAGGCCCTCATCTACTCCAACATCGCCGGGGAGGAGGTCCGCTCCTACACCGTGGAGATCACCAAGCTCCATCCCGACGCCTCCGACGGCCGGGACCTGACCGTCAAGGTCACCGATCCCGCCCTTTTAAAGGTCACCGGAGGCATCGTCCAGGGCATGTCGGGCAGTCCTATCGTCCAGAACGGCCGCCTGGTGGGGGCGGTGACCCACGTGTTGGTGGGGGACCCCACCCAGGGCTACGGCATCCTGGCGGAGAATATGCTGAAAACGGCAGAAAGTTGTCAAAAAGGCCAAAATAATGGAAATAGTCAAATTGTGTCGAACGATTAATAACCAAAATTTTCCAAAAAGGGATTGCGTACGCTGTCTTTTTATGGTAAATTATGAGCAACCGGTAATACTGCCTTGGCCAGGCAAAAAGGTTGTGTAAGGGTATGGACCAGAGGAAAGTGATCGTAGCGGACGCGGGAGAGGAGTTTCGCCGCCTGTTGGTAGAGACCCTGGAGGATGAGGGGGATCTCACCATCATGGGAGAGACTTCGGACGGGGAGGAGCTGGTGGAGCTGTGCCGCCAGAGACAGCCCGATGTGGTGGTGATGGACATGGTCCTCTCCACCCTGGACGGGGTGGACGTTCTGACCCAGCTTGGGGAGCTTGTCCCCCGTCCCAAGGTGCTGGTGCTCTCCAGCTTTGCCGGGGGCAGCGTAGCCGAGCTGGCGGCGGCCCGGGGCGCGGATTACTTCCTGATGAAGCCCTGCCGGGTCACCTCCGTGGTGGAGCGGGTCCGTCAGCTGGCCTCGGTCTCCGTCCCCGTGGAGGAGGTGGACCGGACCCGCCGGGGCCTGGAAAGCACCGTCACCGCCATCATCCACGAGATCGGCGTTCCCGCCCACATCAAGGGCTACCAATACCTGCGGGAGGCCATTCTCATCGCCGTGGAGGACATGGACGTGATCAACGCGGTGACCAAGGTCCTCTACCCCGAGGTAGCCAAACGCTATGGCACCACCGCCAGCCGTGTGGAGCGGGCCATCCGCCACGCCATCGAGGTGGCCTGGGACCGTGGGGACCTGGAGACCCTGCAAAAGTATTTCGGCTACACCGTCTCCAACGCCAAGGGCAAGCCCACCAACTCGGAGTTCATCGCCATGATCGCCGACCGCCTTCAGCTCCAGCAGAAGGAGAAGTAAGAGTGGAAAAAACCGTCCCACCCCCGGCCTTGGGGGTGGGACGGTTTTCATATGAAGAAGTCTGACAGCTTTAATTTAAGGCGCCTTGATCGTAGAGGTGGTCACGGTCCTGCTGTCGGAATCCGAGCCGATCGTTGCGAACCCGGTCACCACCGCGTAATAAGAAGTTCCAGAGGTGCCTGTATAGACATATGTGGATTTGTGGCGGTAAGCCCCTGTACGAACCAAGCCATTCCCCGTTGTTCCGGTAACAGTCGTCACATAAGAGCCGTCTGATTTATAAATTGCGATGGAAGATATACCTACCTTGTCCGCTGGCGTGTTAGTTTGCACGTCATAGCTGATTTTAACTTCTCCTGAATTGTTCCCTTTCGATGCACTTGCGGTAAAAAGAGTAAGAGTCGAGCTGGCTCGGGCCTCTGCCGCGGCGGCACCCACACAGCACATAGAGAGTACAAATATGGCCAAGAGCCCCAGAGAAAGAATACGTTTTTTCATTTTTTAACCTCCTATTGAATCGATCATAGCTTTGATCTGATCAACGGAAAGGTCACCTCGAATAGATTCCAGTAAGTTGCCATCTGTCCATACGGCAAAATGTACATTTATATTAGACATAATATAAAATGTTCGGTTTTTGCTGATATACACCTCCACATTACCCGCATCCTTTTCAAAGGGGAGCGTTTCAATAGCCCCGGCCTCTTTATAAAAATCAATGCTGACAATAAAACTTTTCCCCTCGGGATTTACAAAAGAGATCCCAACAGCCGTACTGACATCGTCATCCCAAAATTCCGGCTCCTCTGCGGTAAACCCCTCCGGGAACCAGGTGGGGGCAAGCTCCTTGGGCAGCTCCGCCCTCTCAAGGGCCTGCTGGAGCGAGGCGGAAAATTCGTTTTCCTCAGTGGAGGGAGGGAAGAAAAACACCCCGTTTGTCCACCGGGCCAAATTGCCGAAGATATCAAGTCCGGCGGCTTGGGCGCCCACCATAAGGGTGAAAAGAAGGGCCACTGTGGCGGCAGCGGTGACAAACACCCTTTTGAGCGGATACCGCCTGACTGTATCAGTGCCCTTGTGCTCACGGGAGGACGCTTGATTCCCGAGGGAGATAGACCCTAGCCTGTCCGTAAGTGCGGCAAACCTTTCCTCGACCCCCGGCCCTTCCGGCATGGGGGCCTTTTCATCCAGGGCGTCCAGATAGGCGTCGATCAGATCGGGGTCGTAGTTCTCCTCTGTCATGAGATCCAAAGTCAGTTCCAGGGCGTCAGCCAGCTCTGCGGGGGACATTGTATGGAGACTTTCCGTTGACATAGCCTCACTGCCGGGCCTATTTTGTGAAGCCGTTTTTTTCTCAAGATCATGCATTCCCTTTCCCCTCCTTTCTGCCCTCATATGGATTATGTTATGGGGAGGGCAATTTGTTGCGGTAATTTTATTTTTTCTTATGTAGAGCCTAACAGCCTTCTGCACCGTTCAAGCGCCCGAAAAACCCGGCTTCGACAGCCGGTTTCTGAGATTCCCAGTCTGTCTGCGATCTCCCTGTAGTCCAATCTCTGTTCAAAACGCAATATCAGGACCTTCCGGTCCTCCTCCACCAATTGAGCGGGCAGCAGTTCGACAAGCCCCCGGTCCTCCTCTGGCGTTGGTATAGGGATCAGGGTCTCCAGCGAGATCTCTGTAGAGGCCAAACGCCGGATTTCGTTCCTGACCAGGTTGGTCAGGGTCCGCATAAGCCACGCCTCCGGCTTGGGGTGGGTCATCAGCTCCTCCCCGTGCAGTAAAGCCCAAAGGAAGGTGTCCTGGGTCAGCTCCTCCGCCGTTTCCATACTGCCCGTCAGCCGGTATGCTACACGGTACAGCCGCAGGTAAGACTGACGGTAGAGCGCGGCGATCCAATCTTTCCAACTCTGCGCCATATGACCTCTCACCTCCTTGCTTTTATTTTATCACAATTTTTGAAAAAGAAAAGTGAGAGGACAAAACAACGACCTGAAAAAATTTTGAAAAGGCCCGCAACAAAATTGGGATTTGGCAACATATATCTTTTAGAACAAAAAAGAGGTGAGTCCCATGCAGAGCTAAGGCTATCCCGCCGCTGCGGACAAGGGCACCAAAAATAAAAAAGAAAAGGATGGTCTACCAATGAAACTGCGTAAAATTCTCAGCGCCCTGTGCGCCGCTGCCGTACTTACCGCCGCCCTGCCCACTGTCTCCGCCGCAGAAAGCAGGACCCTTTCTGACGCTGCCGGGGAAACCGTTGTTGTCCATGTGACCCACATTAAGGCTGACGGTCGATCCTCCCAGACCAGCGTCAATGTGAATATCCCTGAGAACGCTACTTCCCAGGAGGAGCATGAGCTGATCCAGTCCGCCGCCCTCGCTGCGGTGGATCCAATCTCTCCCTTGAGCGTGAGCGAAAATTTTGATTGGTTGTATCAGGGAGCAAGAGTCCATCTTAATTCGGAGTACAAAGATGTCACCACGATTTTTCTGAAGCATGACTATGACCGCCTTGTTTTTGAATTTAACGGCGGTGCCTATACCGGTGATCCCACAGTTGCTTTTCTCCGGTTGACTGATGCCTCCGGCCATATTTTTACCTCTACGGGGCCTCTGGAATATCAATATCCCGATTTGAGGACTGCCGAAGTTATCATTTGGGATGGTGAAGTTTTTAGCGGGACTTCAATTTCTTTCCCCAATGGCAGCTACTTTGAGGTGGCGGCCAAAATCAATCGAGGGGAATCTACCTTTGCTGGCTTTATGATTAAGGGTTATTATTGATTTCAGTTGCCATCGTTAGACGTTAAACTCCGCCCGAGAGCCGCCTCATTCTGTTTGAGGCGGCTCTCGGGATACCTAACCATTAGAAAAGGAGTAAAGATAAAATGAGAAAAAGAATTCTTTCATTGTTGTTGTCCGCGGCCTGCGTTTTTTCCCTGACAATTTCTGCTGTGGCCATCGACGCATCCACCTTCATAGATGCTGAAGATATCCAACAGCAGGAGGCTGTTACTGTTCTCAGCGCGTTGGAGGTTATTGACGGTATGCCCGATGGGTCCTTTTCTCCCGCCGGCCTGGTGACCCGGGCGGAGGCCGCCAAGCTTCTTTTTGTCCTGGCCCACGGTGGTCAGGACGCGGAGTATAACCCGTCCTTTCCTGCGGATCTCTTAGACATTTCTGACCACTGGGCGGAAAAATACATTACTTGGTGTGACAAAGGTGGGATTATTGTCGGTCGGGGAAATGGGATGTTTGATCCCGACGGAAATATCACCAGCCTGGAATTTGCCAAAATGATTTTGGTGCTGCTTGGCTATAATGCCGACGCCTATCGGCTCAACGGCTCTCGTTGGGGGGAGAAGACCTATGAGCTCAGCGCTTTGCAGGACGATATCAAGCTCTATAATGGCCTGCCCCAGGAGGCGGTCCCCTACCGGGACGGTAAAATTTATACCGCCGCGCCGCTCAGCAGGGAAAATGCCGCCCAAATGCTGTATAATGCCTTAAGCGCGCCTGTTACGGTGTTTTTGGCTATTTGGGGTCAGGAGAGTGAGGGTCAATTTGTCAATCCCATGGATGAAAACGGCGTCATCACCCTGTTTCGTGCCGCCTTCCCCGCCTACCGCAATACGGAATTGAGCGATCTTTTGACAGAGCAAAAATGAGACGCGGGGACGGTTTTTCCACTTTGGACAGAGGAGGATGACGCCTATAACATGGGTGGAGATCCCCCCGTTTGGCGTCTTGTATATATTGCCAACAACGGGGGACTTCCCGCCTTTGGACGTGGGAACGGCGTTGACGTATACGCGAAAATGAGCACTAATAATGTTGCCTACATCACCTCTTGCACAGTGCTTGCTTATTACTAAAAATACAGATTAGGAGAAGCCTATGAAACGTATCTGCTCTGCTCTTTTGACCATCTGATAAAGAAGGTAAAGGGACGCCGCTGCCGCAAAAGGCCGGAGATTGTACGCAAACGTACAATCTCCGGCCTTTTTTCTGCGATAAGAGGACTTACCCCTCCCGCTGTAGCAGCTCCTGCTTCATGTCCCACAGCTTCTGGGACAGGTCCACGTAGTAGTTGTGGGGGTTCTCGAACCGCTTGACCTCCTCCCACTGCAGGTCGAGCTGCTCCTGGCAGTAGGCGCGGATCTCCTCCATCCCGGGCTTTTCATAGACCAGCCTGCCGCCCAGGAAGATGGGCTTCAGCAGCTCCTCCGCCCGGAAATCGGTGACGGTGCTGTGCTTCCAGGTGGCCTCCGGATCAAACAGCTTCAGGGGCTTGCTCTCGTCCACCACCTCGTCGTGGACGGTGACCAGATCGGCGAAGGCCTTTCCGTCCTTCCGGTCATAGAGCCGCCAGACCTTTTTGAAGTGGGGGGTGGTGATCTTGGCGGGGTTTTCCGAGATCTTGATCTTGGGGATCACATTTCCCGCCTCATCCTCCACCGCCACCAGCTTGTAGACCCCCCCGAACACCGGGGCGGACCGGGAGGTGATGAGCCGCTCCCCCACCCCGAAGGAGTCCAGCCTGGCCCCCTGGAGCAGCAGGTCCCGGATGATATACTCGTCCAGGGAGTTGGAGGCGGTGATCTTACATCTTGTCAGTCCCGCCTGGTCCAGCATCTCCCGGGCCTTCCGGCTCAGGTAAGCCAGATCCCCCGAGTCCAGCCGGATGGCGCAGTCCTGGATCCCCAGCTCCTTGAACACCCGGATGGCGTTGGGAACGCCGGATCTCAGCACATTGTAGGTGTCCACCAGCAAGGTGGCGTTGTGGGGATAGAGCTTGCAGTAGGTGCGGAAGGCGGTGAGCTCGTCGGGAAACATCTGAATCCAGGAGTGGGCCATGGTCCCCATGGAGGGGGCGCCGAAAAGCTGGTCGGCCTGGGTGCAGGCGGTTCCGGCGCACCCGGCGATATAGGCGGCCCGGGCGCCCAGCAGGGCGGCGTCGGGGCCCTGGGCCCGGCGGGAACCGAACTCCATCACCGGCCGGCCCTTGGCCGCCCGGACGATGCGGCTGGCCTTGGTGGCGATGAGGGACTGGTGGTTCAGAGCCAGCAGTACAAAGGTCTCAATGAACTGGGCCTCAATGGCCGGAGCCCGGACGGTCAGGATGGGCTCCCGGGGGAAGACCACGGTGCCCTCGGGCACGGCCCAGATGTCCCCAGTAAAACGAAAATGTTTCAGATAATCCAAAAAATGCTCATCAAAACAGCCCTTTTCCCGGAGAAAATCCAGATCCTCCCGGTCAAAGGTAAGATCTTGGATATAGTCGATGATTTGCTCCAGCCCTGCGGCGATGGCAAAACCGCCCCCGTCGGGTACCGAGCGGAAAAATACGTCAAAATAGCAGATTTGCCCGGCCATATCCGATTGAAAATAGCCGTTTGCCATGGTCAGCTCGTAAAAATCACAGAGCATGGTGTGGTTGAGGTGCTGTTTCACAGGGAGTCCTCCTTGTTACCATTTTGTAACTTTTGTTACCGATTTGTAACCGCTATTTGAAGGGTTTCCATCAGATCCAGGGCCTTTTCGTGAAGGGTCAGATCGGGCCCGGCGGTGCAGGCGGCGTCCACCACGATTTCCGCTTCGGGGAGGGCGGCTTTGGCAATGACGGCGTTGGACAAAACGCAGATATAGGACACCAGCCCCACCAGCTCCACCCGGTCATAGCCCTTTTCCCGCAGCCAGGTTCCCAGCTTCAGGGAGGGGAAGGCGGGCTTTTCGATTACGGGATCCTCATGCCGGCGGCTTTTTCCTGTCTCCCCGCAGAGCGCCCAGCCTTCGGAGCCTCGGAGGCAGTGGGGGACGGGGAGGTGTTTGCCCTCCTGGGTGTCCAGGTAATCGGGGCCGTGGGTGTCCAGGGTGAAGGCCACGTCGTCCCCGGCGGCATGGTATTGGGCGATCTTTTGGGCGATGGGGCTGTCCAGTTCCTCCGCCCCGGGGAAGCCTAGGGCGCCGTCTACAAAATCGTTCTGATAGTCGATGACAAGAAGCAGGCTTTTCATGGGATACCTCCCGCAAAAGGGTTTTATATTGGTATTATATGCCTTTTTGAGGGGAAAGAAAAGAGGGAAAATTCTCTTGACAAAAGTCCGTTTTCGGACTATAATGGGCAATTGCAAAAAGGTCCGAAAACGGACTTTGGAGGGATGAGGATGGGGGAGAGCGGATTCCGCTACCATGACTATGTCCAACTCAACAAGGGGATGGACCGGCTGTACCATGATGTGGCGGCGGCGTTTGGGATGCCGGACAGTGTGCTGTCGTTGTTCCTTGCCCTTTGGGAGGAGGGGGAGGGGCGTACCCCCACGCAGCTTTACGGGGAGTGGTCCCTGTCCAAGCAGACGGGGCATTCCGCCCTGTCCTGGCTGGAGCGGCGGGGGCTGATCCGGCTGGCTCCCGCACCGGACAGTCGGCGGAGTAAGGGAGTATTTCTCACCGACCGGGGCCGGGAATTTGGCCGGGGGACGGTGGTTCCCCTGCTGGCGGCGGAGGAGGCCGCCTTCGGCGGCCTGTCTGAGGGTGAGCAGAGGACCCTGCTCACCCTCACAGAAAGAATGTTATGTAAACTAAAGGAGGAGACGGCGGGGCTGTCCTTTCCCGCCAGAGAGACCCTATGAATATCCAGTTATCCGATCATTTCAACTATTCCAAATTATTTCAGTTTACTCTGCCCTCGGTCATCATGATGATGGTGACCTCGGTCTACTCGGTGGTGGACGGGCTGTTCGTGTCCAACCTGGTGGGGGATAAGGCCCTGGCGGCGGTGAACATCATCTTTCCCCTGACCATGATCGTGGGGGCCTTCGGCTTTATGATGGGCACCGGCGGCAGCGCCGAGGTGGCCCGGGTCATGGGGACGGGGGAGGGGGAGAAGGCCAAGGAGTATTTCACCACCCTGATCCTGGTGCTGGTGGGAGGCGGCGCGGCCATCTCCCTGGGCTGTATTCTATTTATGCGGCCCCTGGCCGGACTGTTGGGAGCCAGCGAGATGCTGATGAAGGACGCCTTGACCTACGGCTTTATCATGCTGGCAGGAGCGCCCGTCTTTATCCTTCAGACCAGCTTTCAGAGCTTTCTGGTGGCCGCCGAGCGGCCCAAGATGGGGCTGTGGCTGTCCATCGGGGCGGGGCTGACCAACATGGCGCTGGACTATGTATTCATCGCCCTGTTTCGATGGGGGGTGGCGGGGGCGGCCCTGGCTACGGTGAGCGGCTATATGGTGGGGGGTTTTATCCCCCTTGTCTATTTCCTGCTGCCCAACAAAAGTCCTCTGCGGCTGGTGAAGACGCGCCTGTATCCCCGGATGCTGTGGAAGAGCGCCACCAACGGCTCCTCGGAGCTGATGACCAATGTGTCGGCCTCCCTGGTGACGGTGCTGTATAACCGGAGCCTGATGAACGTCGCGGGGGAGACGGGGGTGGCGGCCTACACGGTGATGATGTATGTGGACTTTATCTTTGTGGCCGCCTTTATCGGCTTTACCATGGGGGTGGCCCCGGTGTTCAGCTTCCAGTATGGGGCGGGCAACGACGATGAGCTAAAAAGCCTTTTTGGCAAGTGTACCCGGGTCATCGCCGTCCTGTCCCTGGTGATGACGGCGACCCCCCAGCTTCTGGCGGGGATATTGACCGGATTCTTTGTGGGGTATGACCAGGGCCTGTGGGAGATGACCACGGCGGGGTTCCGGGTCTTTGCCCTATCCTTCCTTTTCAAGGGGTGGAATATCTTTGGCTCCGGGTTCTTCACCGCGTTGGGGGATGGAAAGACCTCGGCCATCCTGGCCTTTCTGCGGACCTTGCTGTTCCAGTGCGGGGCCATCATACTGCTTCCCATGGCCTTTCAGCTGAGCGGGATCTGGTGGGCCACCGTGGCCGCCGAGGGGGCGGCGGTGATGGTGACGGGGTGGTATTTCTACAGGAAGAGAGGGGTATACCACTACGCCTGAAAAAGGAGGACAGAAGAGCTGTCCCTCTATCTCCAGATACTCATACAACACCAGTACAAAAACCAGCAGGAGGGAACAGCTACAACATGTGGCCGTTCCCTCCTGCTGGTGATATATTTCCATCAATTATGGCTTGGAGAGCGCGGGGACAAAGGTAGTCCAACCGTTGCCGCCACGCAGTTCCCCATCCCAATCATCCGAGAGGGTAAAGACATAAACCGGCTGACGAAACCCTTTGCTGTCGGTCATGTACTCCAAATGACAGGCAGTAACCCGCACCTGATCGGGCTTCAGGTAATTAAACATAGGTACGTCCTGCCAGGAGAAATGACCTGCACAGAGGAGGTCATATGCTTCTTGGGAAGAAATCACAGCGGCATTTCCATGAAGGGTACTGACAGAGAGAGCGTTATCTACCTCATAGAGAATACCGCCCTCCGCAATATGACAGGTCAACTCACCGGCAGTCAGTACACCGTTTTCCACCACGCATTCCGCCCGGAGCGCATACTCACCCCTTTCCTCGTCCACAGCAACAAATTGGACTGCATCAGGTACATCAATGCCCAAGGTTTTCAGGACAGTACGAAGTTCATCTTCTGTAATCGTTCCGCCTTTGCCGCTGTAACGCAAGTCGCTATCCACTCGATAATCTGTGTACTCATAGGAACGGTCATTGTGATTGACGATTAGGTTATATGTGCGATGGTCAGAGTAGAATGTACTGTTGTCATAGTAATTTGCATCTGGACTGCCAAAGTTGATTTCCGCGCCCTGTTGACCAAGAAAATCCACAGCAAAAGCATCACAGCTCTCCTTGGTAAAAGGTTCTGTCCAGTACACCCCGGATGGCCCTGGTTCATTGGACAACAAACACTCTTGTATCCATTCCACTCCTTTGGTATCCGCGGCATAGATTGGGGCATCTTCCAGATTGCCATAGGGCTGGAAACGGTAAGCGAGAAATACGCCCGCCAGGGCCACAATGGACAGGGCCGGGAGTAAGGCATAGGCACCGGCGGTTTTCCATCGTTTACCCGCTAGGCTGACGAACAACATACACAGACAGTACCCCAACATAGCCCCCAAAGTATTGCAGATGAGATCGTCCACATCGGCTTGTCCCCGGCCAAGTATATATTGGGCCATTTCAATGATAAGGGATGTTCCCGCCCCTGCCGTCAGCATCCAATACCACCGCTGGAGAAGCTTTGCCGCCAAGGGGAGAAACATGCCCAAAGGGACAAACATGGCAATGTTCAACAGGGGATTCAGCCAGACCTGGAGCGTAAAGGTATTCCATGCCTCCCAAAAAGCCAGAAACGGGAAGGGCTGATACATCTGCATACCATTTCCCATTCGGTTCATAAACGTGATGGCGACCAGTCCACCCAAGTAGCCCAGCAGCAACAGGATGGCGACAGCTTGCCCTTTTGGTAACCGTGTTCTCTCTTGACGGTGCTTCCAATTCAGCAAAACGAGAAGTACCACTCCTATCGCCAAGCCAATCAAGGCAGGAGGAATCGCTTCCCGGAAGTTATAGAAAATGTACCTGATAAAGTCATGCATAGCAATTTTGGCTCCTCTTTACCTCGGGATATGTTCATTATAGCATAACCTTCTGCGGCACGGAACCGTCCCCCTGTCTTCCCGTGTCTTTTTTACCTCAGCAACCGGTCCCATCATCTCTCCATCTCGAACAAAAGCTATCAAAACGAATACAAATGCATATGCAAGCAGTCCGGCAATACAAGTCCAAATGCATGTGTAATTAAACTTCAATATCTTGATTGTCAGATCATCATTTGAACATGATGCCTCAGCCATGATTGCTGTATCCCATGAAAAACCTCGGCCACCATATCCCGGCCCAATTGGAACATAAGGATATTTTTCTCTTGCAAGGGCTGTTGCTTTGCTTGAAAGAAAACCTCCCCACAAAATGCTAAACAAGGTATGTGCGACCGCAATAATTCCTCCATATGTGTTAGCTACTGTTTGTATGACAATGAGCAATCTTTGTACTTTCAAGCATCTTTGCTGTTTTTGATATACTGCTTTCATGCAATCACGCAGCTCTTGTTCAGTCAATGTATAACCTCCTCAAGACAAGGGGACGGTTCTTTTGTCTGTAACAGGACAAAAGAACCGTCCCTCTGTCCTCCCCTGTCCCCCTTATTTCGGGGTGGGGCCCATGGCGTTGCGGAGTTCGTCGGTGATGGCGGCGTTGAACAGGCGCACCGCGTAGTCGTGGAGAATGTCCAGGTGGCCGGCAATGCTCTGGGCGGGGATCTGCTTGTCTGTGACCGACAGGTCGTTGTCCAGGATGAACTTGGGCTCGGGGTCCTTTTTGCCGTCTCCCAGCATGCCGGGGCCGGCGTGGAGCTTCAGGCGGCGGGCCTCCCCCAGGTTCAGCTCCACGTCCAGGGCGCATTTGCCGGTGGCCTTCTCGTCCACGTCGGGCTCGGAGAGGACGCCGATGAAGGGGGAGTTGATCAGGTCGTCCCAGAGCTCCTCCTGGAGGCCAAGGCGGTTGCGGGAGAAGGCGTTGACGTACCGCAGGCCGATGCGCTCGAAGAAGGCGGGGCGGTAGGTCTGGATGAACAGGGCCAGGACCTTGTCCAGCTTCTGGGCGAACTCCTCCCAGGAGGTGTAGCGCAGGGTGGACAGGGCGATGAAGTCCTTGGTGAGGTTGATCTTCCACAGCCCGTCGGCGGAGATGAAGTTGTAGTTGGTGATGGGGGCCTGACGCTCCACCTGGGGCTGAGGGGAGTTGGGGTTGGTGATCTTGAGGGGCTGCTGCTCCTGCCGGGCCACATAGCGGGGGAAATCATCCCGGACCGCCTCCTGGAACTGGGCGGGGTCGGTGGAGCCGATGGACAATATGGCGGGGAAGCGGAGCTGGCAGATCACCTCGATGAGGGGGGAGTTGACGTAGGAGTAGCGGGCGTTATCGGCAAACAGCATGGGGATGCTCCTTCCGTGATGTGGGATGAGCCTATTGTACCCGGATTTTGGAAAAAAGTCAAAGGGGGAGCGCTCAGGGCTGCCAGAGGGTGACCTGGCCGGTTTTCAGGGTCGCGGGCACGTCGATGAGGCGCTGGTTGGAGGAGCCGCGGAAGAGGAGGGTGATGTCGTGGAGCTCCTCCACGAAGGGGCCGTCCACCAGCACGTCCAGGAGGGAGAGGAACTCGTCGGTGACCTCGCAGCGGCAGCGGGCGGGCTGTTGGCCGGTGAGCTGCTCCCAGGTGAAGCCGGAGTAGCACCAGATGGTTTTGTTTGGAAGCTCCTGCCGGACCCGGCGGAGGAAGGGGATGAGGCCCCGCTGGTTTTCCACCTCCCCGGGCTCGCCGCCCAGGAGGGTAAGGCCGTTTACAAAGGCGGGGGTGAGTTCCTCCAAAATGTGGTCCTCCACCTCTCTGGTGAAGGGGTCGCCGTAGTCGAAGGCCCAGGTCTCGGGCTGGAAGCAGTTTTTGCAGTGGTTGCGGCAGCCGGAGACGAAAAGGGTGATCCGGACGCCCACGCCGTTGGCGATGTCACGGGATTTGATGTTGCAGTAATTCATATGATGTGCTCCTTTTTTCGGAAGGTGGTGGGGGTGGCCCGATAGGGCGGTGCCTGCCAGTGGCAGGCGTCCACCGCACGATCGAAGGCGGCAGCCGAAACCATCGGGCCCTACGGGGAGGGATGGCAAGGTGGTCACACAATGGGGCGGGGGCAAGGCCCCGCCCTACGGGAGGTGGGGGGATGGCGCGCCGGGGTCGTCGCGCCCCACAGGGGAGGACGGCAAGGGCAAGAAATAGGGGAGATGGGGGGAAGAAAAAGCGGGGTGGCGGGGGCAAGCCCCCGCCCTACAGGGGAGAAAGGGACAGGCCGGGGCGGTGGGCGCCAGTGGCGCCCGTCCACCGCACGACCGAGCCGGCAGGCGAGACCCCGTCCCACAATTTTGAAAAAGGGACGGGCCGGGGCCCGTCCCTTTTTTCGTTTGCTTACAGGTGGAGGACACGCTCCTTGATCTCCTGGGTTCTTCCCTGGTTCCAGAACTGGGTGCCGATGTAGCCGCAGGTGCGGCGGGCTACGTTCATCTTGTCCTGGTCACGGTTGTGGCAGTGGGGGCACTCCCAGACCAGCTTGCCGTCGTCCTCCACGATCTGGATCTCTCCGTCGAAGCCGCAGACCTGGCAGAAGTCGGACTTGGTGTTCAGCTCGGCGTACATGATGTTGTCGTAGATGAACTGCATCAGGCTGAGGACCGCCGGGAGGTTCTGCTGCATGTTGGGGACCTCCACGTAGCTGATGGCGCCGCCGGGGGAGAGGGACTGGAACTTGGCCTCGAAGGCCAGCTTGGAGAAGGCGTCGATCTCCTCGGTGACGTGGATGTGGTAGGAGTTGGTGATGTAGTTCTTGTCGGTGACCCCCTCGATGACCCCGAACCGCTTTTGGAGGCACTTGGAGAACTTGTAGGTGGTGGACTCCAGGGGGGTGCCGTAGAGGGAGAAGTCGATGTTGCTCTCCGCCTTCCACTTCTTGCAGGCGTCGTTCATGTGCTGCATGACCTGGAGGCCGAAGGGGGTGCCCACCTCGGGCTCGGTATGGCTCACGCCGGTCATGTACTTCACGCACTCGTAGAGGCCGGCGTAGCCCAGGGAGATGGTGGAGTAGCCGTCATAGAGGAGCTTGTCGATGGGCTCCCCCTTCTTCAGACGGGCCAGGGCCCCGTCCTGCCAGAGGATGGGGGCGGCGTCGGAGAGGGTGCCCTTGAGCCGGTTGTGGCGGCAGAGGAGGGCCTGGTGGCAAAGCTCCAGACGCTCATCAAAGATCTCCCAGAACTTGTCCATGTCCTTGCCCGAGGAGAGGGCCACGTCCACCAGGTTGATGGTGCACACCCCCTGGTTGAAGCGGCCGTAATATTTCTTCTTGCCGGGGACGTAGTTGCCCGCGTTGGCGATGTTGCCCACGCCGGCCTCGGTGAACCGGTCGGGGGTGAGGAAGGAGCGGCAGCCCATGCAGGTGTAGACGTCCCCCTTGTCCCGGAGCATGATCTTCTCGGAGATGTAGTCGGGAACCATCCGGCGGGCGGTGCACTTGGCGGCCAGCTCGGTGAGGTACCAGTACTCGCTGCCCTCGGTGACGTTGTCGTCTTCCAGGACGTAGATGAGCTTGGGGAAGGCGGGGGTGATGAGGACACCCTTCTCGTTCTTCACGCCCTTGTAGCGCTGGCGGAGGGTCTCCTCAATGATGATGGCGAGGTCCTTCTTCTCCCGCTCGTTCTTGGCCTCGTTAAGGTACATGAAGACCGTGATGAAGGGGGCCTGACCGTTGGTGGTCATGAGGGTGACCACCTGGTACTGGATGGTCTGGACGCCCCGGCAGATCTCCTCCCGCAGGCGGCTTTCCACCACCTGGTCGATGGAGTCCTCGCTGGGCGCCACCCCCATGATGCGGCACTCGTCGATCACGTCCCGGCGGATCTTCTGCCGGGAGATGTCCACGAAGGGGGCCAGATGGGTGAGGCTGATGGACTGGCCGCCGTACTGGTTGGAGGCCACCTGGGCGATGATCTGGGTGGCGATGTTGCAGGCGGTGGAGAAGGAGTGGGGCTTCTCGATCATGGTGCCCGAGATGACGGTGCCGTTCTGGAGCATGTCCTCCAGGTTCACAAGGTCGCAGTTGTGCATATGCTGGGCAAAGTAGTCCATGTCGTGGAAGTGGATGATGCCCTGCTTGTGGGCCTCCACGATATCCTGGGGCAGCAGCACCCGGCGGGTCAGGTCCTTGCTGACCTCACCCGCCATATAGTCCCGCTGGACGGCGTTGACCTTGGGGTCCTTGTTGGAGTTCTCCTGCATGACCTC
>JAAWNQ010000017.1 GCA_022799035.1 Oscillospiraceae bacterium | reverse complement strand
CAAAAACAAGGGAAATTACATAAGGTTTGAACATTCAATCTGCGGGAAGTCTTGATATATCAGGGTTCTAAGAGGATTTGACAGATAAATCGGTATTTGTGGGGCTGAACCGCTCCAAGAGTGCGGTCTTTTTTTCTCTGCTCCGCAAGGCCTTTATCGTGGCGCCTCTGACCCTGCTCTTGCCCGCTTTGGGCTGGGGAGTGGACGGGGTCTTCTGGGCGGAACCCATCTCCAACGTACTGGGGGGACTGTCCTGTTTCCTTACAATGTGGTTGACGGTCTATCTTCCCTTGGGGCGCAGGCTGGAGGAGAAAAAGGAATAAACAAAAAGCGCGGCCTGCTGGGGCCGCGTTTTTGTTCTGGAAGAAAGGCTTCATAAAGAAAATTTTTCTATCATGAGATTTTTTGTCCCTGTGAAGGATATTCTTTGTGAAAGCGCTTTCAAGACCCATGAAAGGGGGTTCCCCATGACAGAGGAAGCATTTGAACAGGCTGTCCGCGACCATGCCAATACCATCTTCCGGGTGGCGTGTCACACATTGAAAGACCGCCAGGAAGCGGAGGATGTGACACAGACGGTTCTGCTGCGGCTCTATCAATATGGCGGGGAGTTCCAGAGTAAAGAGCATATAAAGCACTGGCTCCTGCGGGTGGCGGTGAATGAAAGCCGAAAGGTGCTTCGCTCCCCCTGGAAAAAGAGAAATGTGTCCCTGGAGGATTGGGATGGGGTAACGGAGACCCCGGAGGAGCAGGGGGTATTGGAAGCGGTCATGGCTCTGGATGTGAAATACCGTGTGCCCATTTACCTTTATTACTATGAGGATTGTTCTGTGCAGGAGGTGGCCGCGGCTCTGGGAACCAACCCCTCCACCGTGCAGACCCGGCTCCAGAGGGCGCGGGAAAAGTTGAGAAATGCTCTGGGTGAGGAGAAGAAGGAGGGAACGCCTTATGTTCGACCCCAAATTGTACCGTAAAGCCTGCGACAGGATGATCCTGGACGCGGAAAAAATTGAGGAGATGATTTCGATGACCGAAAATCAGGATAAGAGGACGACTGCCCGTCGGCCTCTGCGCGCGGCCATGCTGGCTGCCGCCGTGGTGGCCGCCCTGGGGATCACCGCCAGCGCCGCTGAACTTCCGGCGGTGAAGGAGTTTTTTGCCACCATCTTTGTGACTGTTACCAGTGATGACACCGGGCTTACGATTCCCAGCGTGGCTGTGGAGGAACGGGAGGGCCGCTCCATTCTCCTGGTCAACGATGAGGAGACCGATATCACCGATGCCCTGGCCCAGGAGGGCGGATATCTCTACGAGGGAGACGGCTTCCGGGTGGAGGTGGACGAGAAGGGCGTGGCTGTTGTCACCAGCTACGGCGACAACGGCATGACGGTGAGCTACTCCACCGAGGACCCTGAGGTCCAGGGCGGCATGGTTTACAAGGTGACCACCGACAATGAGGGACTGTCCGAGTATGACCTTTCTGTGGATGTGGTTGGGGCTGCGGCTCCGGCAGAGGTTGAAGGGATATCCTCCTACCAGGTCACCACCGATGACAACGGCGTGATCAGTGTGAAGAGCGTAGCTGCGGAATAAGGAAAAGCGGAAAGGCCGCCCTGGAAACAGGGCGGTTTTTCTTGCCCTTGTTGGGGGAAAATGGTATACTGTACTTTAGATTTCATGTCCTTACTATGGGAGGGATCTCCATGAAGCTGATGGTCATTGACGGTAACTCTATCTTAAATCGGGCATTTTACGGGGTCAGACCCCTGTCCACCCAGGACGGGACCCCCACCAATGCCGTTTTCGGCTTTCTCAATATTCTGCTAAAACTGCTGGAGGAGGAGAAGCCGGAGGGGCTATGTGTCACCTTTGATGTAAAGGCACCTACCTTTCGACATCTGTCCTATGAAGGATACAAGGCGCAGCGAAAGCCTATGCCGGAGGATCTGGCGGCCCAGCTCCCCATCATTCGGGAGGTCCTGGACGCGATGAATATCCCTCGTTATGAATTGGCTGGCTGGGAGGCCGACGACCTCATCGGCACCATCGCCCGACTGGACGAGGAAGCGGGCTGGGAAACGGTGGTGGTGACGGGGGATAAGGATTCCCTTCAACTTGTGGACGACCTTGTGACAGTAAAGCTGGTCACCTCCCGTATGGGACAGACCACCACAAAGGACATGACCCCGGAGGCTTTTCGGGAGGCGTATGGCTTTGACCCCATCCATATCATTGACCTGAAGGCCCTGATGGGGGACAGCAGCGACAATATTCCCGGGGTGAAGGGGATCGGGGAAAAGACAGCCATGGGGCTCATTCAACTCTATGGGTCCATCGACCACCTTTACGACCATATGCCTGATATCTGCCAGGCTCCCGATACCCCTGCCAAGCCCGGAGTCATCCGGAAGCTGGCGGAGGGGAGGGATGAGGCCTATATGTCCTACGATCTGGCCACCATCCATCGGGATGCCCCCATTGATTTTAAGCCCCAGGATGCCCTCAGAAAGCCCCTAAAGGAAAAAGAACTCTATGAGCTTTGTCTTCGGTTGGAGTTTGCCAAATTGATCGACCGTCTTGGCCTGCGGGAAGGAAGGGAGGAGACCGATCCGGAGAAGAAGCCCAGTTCCGGGAATGTGATAACTGAGGTGGTGGCGGATAACCCCCGAATGGAGGAACTTCTGAGGTCTTATCGGTCAGCCCCATGGGTGGGGGTGATGGCTGTCCCTGACTTTACCGCCGTGGCGGTGGGCTGTCGGGAAGGAGACCGGGATTTTCGAATCGCTCTCTTTTACCCGGACCATATTGGGGATTTTGACCGCCTTTTGAAGGAGTTCTTTTCCTCAAAAGTGAAAAAGGTTTCCCATGGGGTGAAGGATCTGATGAACGCCCTGATGGGGGAGGGTCTCTCCACCGAGGGGTTTATCTTTGATACAGAGCTTGCCGCCTATCTCTTGGCTCCTACCGACGGAAGCTATGACCTGGACAAGCTTGGTATGGCCCGGTTTCACCAGGAATACCCCAAGGCCAAGGCATATTTGGCCCCGGACGCTTTTGCGCCTCTCCTTGATCGGCGGGAAGGGGAGGAGGCCCTTTCCGCACACTGTATGCTGATTTGTACCCTTTGGGAGGATCTTGCCGGCCGGCTAAAGGAATTGGAGCTGGAGAAGGTTTACTATGACGTGGAACTCCCCCTGTGCCCAGTGCTGGCGGAGATGGAGCGTGAGGGGGTCCTGGTGGACCGTAAGGCCCTTGCCCTGTTTGGGGAGAAGCTGGACGAGCGGCTTCGGCTGGACGAGACTGCGATTTACGAGCTGGCAGGGGAGACATTCAATATCAACTCTACCCAGCAGTTGGGCCATATCCTTTTTGATAAGCTGGGCCTGCCGCCGGTGAAAAAGACCAAGACGGGGTATTCCACCAATGTGGAGGTACTGGAAAAGCTGAGAGGCCAGCACGATATCATTGACCTTATTCTGGAGTACCGCCAGTATGCCAAGCTGAAATCCACCTACGTGGATGGTCTCACCAAGGTTATCCAGGAGGACGGCCGGATCAGAACCTCCTTCCAGAATACGGTCACCGCTACAGGGCGGTTATCCTCCACAGAGCCCAACATGCAGAACATTCCGGTTCGCACCGAGCTGGGGGCTAAGCTGCGATATATGTTTGTGGCGGCTCCCGGACATATGCTGGTGGATGCCGACTATTCTCAGATCGAGCTGCGGCTTCTGGCCCACATTGCGGATGACAAGACCATGCAGAAGGCCTTCCTCAGTGGGGAGGACATTCACACAGCCACGGCCTCCCAGGTTTTCGGGACGCCTGTGGGAGAAGTGACCCACGAGATGCGGCGGCGGGCCAAGGCGGTGAATTTCGGTATCGTATACGGCATTTCGGATTTCTCTCTGTCCCAGGATATCGGAGTGGCCCGGTGGGAGGCCAAGGAATATATGGACCGCTATTTCGAGACTTTCCACGGAGTTCGGGAGTATATGGACCGGGTGGTGGTCCAGGCCAAAGAGACGGGATATGTGGCCACCCTTATGGGACGCCGCCGGTGGTTGCCGGAGCTCAAGTCTGCCAACCATAATCTCCGGGCATTTGGAGAGCGGGTGGCCCTTAATATGCCCATCCAGGGCACTGCCGCCGACGTTATCAAGCTGGCCATGATCCGGGTCCGAAACGCCCTCCGCTCGGAGGAGCTACAGGCCAAACTCATCCTTCAGGTCCACGATGAGCTTATTGTGGAGTGCCCCGAGGAGGAGACCGAGAAGGTGAAGGAACTGCTCACCCGGGAGATGGAGGGAGCGGTCCAATATGCCGTTCCCATGAAGGCGGACTCTGCCGCCGGGAAGAGCTGGGGGGAGGCGAAGGGATGAAAAACTACAAACTGGTCCCCATGGATCGTTCTCACATTAAAGAGATCGCCCAGATCGAGCGTGAGTGTTTCTCCGCACCCTGGTCGGAGGCAATGCTGGAGGAGGAACTTTACAATCCGCTGGCCTCTTTTATCGTAGCCCAGCGGCCTGACGGGGCGGTGCTGGGCTATGCCGGGCTCCATGTTGTGGTGGATGAGGGATATATCGACAATGTAGCGGTCCGGGAGGATTATCGGGGAAACGGCATCGGGGACGACCTGGTGGATGTATTCGTTCGCTTTGGGCGGGAGCATCTGGCCTTTCTCACTCTGGAAGTACGCCCATCCAACGAGCCGGCCATCCAGCTATACTACAAGCATGGCTTTGCCCAGGTGGGCCGTCGGAAGGATTACTACCAGGACCCCAAAGAGGACGCCATTATCATGACACTGGAGTTTGACCATGGAACTGAAACTGCTGAGTAAAGAGGAATTGGAAAGGCTTTATCGGACAGAGATGGTCTTTGACTTTCCCAAATCAGAGTTAAAGCCCCTTTCCGGGATGCTCCGCCTGATAGATCTGGGCCTGTATGAACCCTTGCTGGCGGTGGAGGATGGGGAGCCCCTGGGATACGCCATGATATGGCGGACACAGGATGGGCGGGGGGCCCTTCTGGAATACCTGGGGATCCTGCGGGGAAAGCGGAACGGCGGTTTGGGTGGAAAGCTTCTGGCTCTGCTGGAAAAGCGGTACAGCCATCTGTTTGGGGAGGTGGAGACGCAGGATTCCCCGGATCCGGCGGAGAATGAGCTTCGCCGTCACAGAGTTGGTTTTTACCTCCGCAACGGTTTTCGGGTTTTGGATTATGAGTGCGCTTTGTTTGGCGTCCATTTCAACTGTATCTACTGTGGGCCGGAGACCGATGACGGAAAGGTCCAGGCTATGCACCGGGATGTGTATGCCAGCTACTTTTCTCCCGGTCACATGGAGCGGTATATCCAACTTCCCCTGGCCCCTGGAGAGATCATCCATCCCGCCCCGGAGTGGGTGGAGGAGAGATAAATTCTTACCGAAAGAGGTGAGAGCATGAATATTTTAGCCTTTGAATCCACCTGTGATGAGACCGCCGTGGCGGTGGTCCGGGACGGCAGGGAGGTCCTCTCCGACGCCATCGCCTCCCAGGTGGATATGCATACCCTGTATGGCGGTGTGGTGCCCGAGATCGCGTCCCGAAAGCATGTGGAAGCGATCGCGGGACTGGCGGATAAGGCGCTGACAGACGCGAAGCTGAGAAAAGAGGATATTGACGCTGTGGCGGTCAGCTACGCCCCCGGACTGATCGGAGCGGTGCTGGTGGGGGTGAATTTCGCCAAGTCGGCGGCCCTGGCCCTGAGGGTACCCCTCATCCCGGTCCACCATATTCGGGGTCATATTGCGGCCAACTACATTGCCCATCCCGATCTGGAGCCCCCCTTTGTCTGCCTGTGCGTCTCAGGGGGAAATACCCTGATCGCCGATGTGCGGGACTACACAGATATGGAGGTGCTGGGAGCCACCCGGGACGACGCGGCGGGGGAGTGCTTTGACAAGGCCGCCCGGGTGCTGGGTATCGGCTATCCTGGGGGCGGCCCTATGGACCGGCTGGCCCAGGGGGGAGACGACAAAAAATACCTGTTGCCCCGCTCCCATGTGGAAGGCCACCCTTTGGATATGTCCTTCTCCGGCTTGAAGACAGCGGTGCTGAATCTGCTTCACAACGCGGAGCAGAAGGGGGAGGAACTGGACGGTCCGGGGCTGGCTGCCTCCTTCCAGGCGGCGGTGAGCGATATCCTGGTGCCCCGGATCATGGAGGCAGCCCGAATGAAGGGCTATGGAAAGGTGGCGGTGGCCGGGGGAGTGGGGGCCAACTCCCGGATCCGGACCGATTTGGAAAAGGCGTGTATGGCCTCCGGAGATAATCTCTATCTGCCCCCACTGAAACTCTGCGGCGACAACGGCGCTATGATTGGCAGCCAGGCATATTACGAGTATCTGGCAGGGCATACAGCGGGAAGCGACCTGAACGCCTACGCCACCAGAGATTTGGGGCTGGGATAAAAGGGATAAAAAGGGACCGGGAGGATCAGACATCCTCCCGGTCCTTTTCAATGTGGTTATCTATCCCGGTGCCGGGCCAGCCAGACCCTGTTGATAGCGGACAGGATCCCTCTGAGGGGCGCCAGGTTGATATTGTGGTCTACGCCCACGCCGAACACATCCCTGCCGGCCTTATCCCGGAGATGGATATAGGCCACCGCCATGGAGTCCGAGCCGTCGGAGACAGCATGTTCCTTATAGTCGATGAAGGTAAAGCGATCCATTTTCTGGCCGTGGATGGCGTTGAAAAAGGCGTCAATGGGGCCGTTGCCCTCCCCGGACACCTCAAAGATCGTATCGGTATGCCGCAGGGTACCGGTAAAACGAACATGGGACTTGCCGGTTTCATCCACGGACTCCTGAAAAGAGTGGTTGATGAGCTGATAGGGAGAGGTGGCGGCAATATAATTTTCCTGGAACAACTCCAGGATCCGCTGAGGCTTCAGCTCCGTACCCGCCCGCTCGGTCTCGGCTTGTACAATCTGGCCAAACTCAGGGTGCATGGCCTTGGGCAGATCATAGCCAAAATTCTGCTGCATGATGAAGGCGGCGCCGCCCTTCCCGGACTGGCTGTTGATCCGGATGATGGGCTCATATTCCCGGCCTACATCCGCGGGATCGATAGGCAGGTAGGGGACCTCCCAATACTCGGTGCCGCTCTCCCGCATATACTGGGTGCCCTTGTTGATGGCGTCCTGATGGGAGCCGGAAAATGCGGTGAATACCAGCTCTCCCACATAGGGCTGGCGGGGATCAATGGTCATTTTGGTACACCGCTCATAGACCTCCCGAACGGCGTTGATGTGGGAAAAGTCCAGCTTCGGGTCCACTCCCTGGGTAAAGAGGTTCATAGCCAAGGTTACCATGTCCACATTGCCTGTGCGCTCCCCATTGCCAAAGAGGGTGGCCTCCATACGCTCCGCTCCAGCCAGCAGGCCCATCTCGGCGGTAGCCACCCCCTCTCCGCGGTCATTGTGGGGATGGAGGGAGATGATGGCCCGCTCCCGGCCGGGGAGAATGTCGATGAAGTATTCAATTTCATCGGCAAAGTAATTGGGCATACAGTTTTCAACGGTGGTGGGCAGATTCAGGATCACCCTGTGGTCTTTGTCCGCATGGAGGGCGTCCATCACCGCGGCGCAGATCTCCGCGGCCACCTCCATTTCGGTACCCATAAAGGACTCGGGGGAGTACTCATACCGCAGATCTGTCCCGGCGGCGATGACCGGCTGGGCCATCTCGTAGATAAGCTCCGCCGCATCCACGGCGATCTTTTTTACCCCCTCCACATCCGTATGGAACACCACCTTCCGCTGGAGGGTGGAGGTGGAGTTATAAAAATGGAAGATGACGTGTTTGGCTCCCTCAATGGCCTCAAAGGTCTGCTTGATCAGGTGGGGGCGGGCCTGGACAAGGACCTGGAGGGTCACATCCTCAGGAACGTGTCCGCCCTCGATCAGGGTCCGCAGGAAAGCGTACTCCACCTCGGAGGCGGAGGGAAAGCCCACTTCGATCTCCTTCACGCCGATATCTACCAGGGTGTGGAACAGCTCCAGCTTCTCCTCAATGTTCATGGGGTCTACCAGAGCCTGATTCCCGTCACGAAGATCCACCGAACACCAGATCGGGGCCTGCTTCAGTTCCTTGTCAGGCCAAGCTCGACCGGGCCGTTTGATGGGGACAAAGGGAATGTACTTTTCAAAGCCTTTCTTCATGGTTCTTTCCTCCTTATATCGCCGGGGAACGAAAAATGCCCCCGACCATCTCTGGTCAGGGGCGTAAGTTACGCGGTACCACCCTGATTCGGCTGCCGGTTATCCCAAGCAGCCCTCATGGCCTCAATCAAGGCCGGGACCTATAACGGGGCCATTCCGTTCCGGCCTACTGGAAATCGTTCAGCCGGACCGCTCCGGGATCAGTATACGCCAAGAGACTTTCCCGTTGGCTCGCACTATCCGCCAACTCTCTGAGGGGGTCCAATGGCCTTCTTCCCATCCATGCGTTTTTGTAATTATACGGTTTTCTCTTGGGTTTGTCAAGAGGAAGAGCGATTTAGAGAATGGCGGGAAAGGGATAAAATGAGCGAGAAGCAGAGAGGATGGCTTCAAAAGAGAAAAAGACGCCTGAATTTTATCAGGCGTCCTTTTTGTAGATTTGTTATTGCTCTACATAGGCCATCCCAACAGCGCCGGGGCCAATGTGGGTGCCGATGGTGGGACCGATGGAGCAGAAGCGGAGATCCTGGGGAAGTGCCTCCACCTCCTGAAGCTTGGGGAGGAACTCATCCACCCGGCCCTTGTCGTCAGAATAGAGAGCAAAGGCCGGGAAACTCTCTTCGATCGGATGTTCAGAAAGGAATTTCAAAAGCTGCTTGGTAGCGGCCGCGGTACCGAATGCTTTGCCCACCACCATCACCGCGCCATCCCGAACAGAGATAACAGGCTTTAACTTGGTAACGGTACCCAAACCGGCTTGAAGAGAGGAGAGACGGCCCCCCCGGCGCAGATATTCCAATGTATCAATGACCGCGAAAATACGGATGCGGCCTTTCAGCTCCTCCAGCTTTTCAGCGATCCTCTTGGCGGGGAGCCCCTCCTCGCGGAGCCGGCAGGCATATTCTGCGAGGATATGGACTCCGGCAGTAGCGCTGAGACTGTCCACTACATAAACTGGCTCATAGTCGCACATATCCTTGGCGATAAGGGCGCTCTGATAGGTCCCGCTAAGCGCGCTGGAGAGGGTGATGATAAGGGCCTCCTCACCATTCTCCTTCGCCTTTTGCAGGTGGGTCAGAAAATCGTTGGGGGTGGGCTGGGCTGTGGTGGGGCTGTTGGGGTTCTCAGCCAGCATTTTGTAGAAATCATGTTTGTCCAAATTGACGCCGTCCAGATAGGACGCCTCGCCGAATTGGATGGACATGGAGACCAGCTCCACACCCATTTCCTGGGCGGCGGACAGGTCCAGGTCAGAGGAAGAATCGGTGATGATACGAATGGACATTGGGGTCATACCTCCTTCAAAATACGGTCAACGTTGTCGGCAACTTGCAAAAGCATAGGGATAAGGGTCCTGACAGTGTCCGGTCCCACTGAATCAATGAGCCGGTCCACCAGGGCCAGGGTCTGGCGGTGGGATTCCTGATAACGTTCCGCACCGCAGGGGAGAAGGGAAAGCTCCATCCGCCGCAAATCAGTCCGGGAGCGCTGGCGCTGGATGAATCCCTTTTTTTCCAGAGAGTTAAGAAGGGCATTCATTTGGGATTTCAGGATACGGGTCTGGGTACAGAGGTCACTGGCGGTGAGAGCTTGGCCGCGCTCCTGCGCCCGCAGAAGTATGCCGCAGACCAGGGCTTCGTTGAAGGGCAGGTCGCTGACCAGCCGCTGGTTGTCAATGACCACCCCTAAGTGAAGCCAGGCGGAGAGCAGATCCTCATTCAGCATAAAGCCACCCCCTATAAGTTCATAATATGAACTATATACCGCGCGCCATGCAATGTCAAGGGAAAAACATACAAAACTTTTGGGCGGAAAGGGGTTGACAATTGTCATAACCGTGTTTATAATACAAGAAACAAACCGATGAGCGAGAGAAGTACCTGACAGAAGGTCGTTTTTAGAGAGTCGTGGGTGGTGAGATCACGGCGGCGGACGCTTCAGGGAATGGACTCGGGAGGGCGGAGTGAACGGCATAAGGAATGCCAAGTATCCTTCGACGGGGGACGCACCCGTTACCAGGGCGGCACATATGGATCGTATGTGAAGGAAAGCGGGCGCGTGAGCGTCAACTTGGGTGGTACCGCAGGATGAAAGTCTTGTCCCAATGATGGGACGGGGCTTTTTATTTTTGCCGGGATTTAGAGAGGGGGAGAGGTATATGAAACCTGATACCAGACGATGGCGGGATAAGATCGGTATGAGCCCGTCAAATTTCGACCCCAATAATATTGAAAGGGAGATTTTACCATGAAAAAGTTTGGTTTTCGCAAAACATTGTCCGCCGCCCTGGCCCTTGTTATGACCATATCCCTGACCGCCTGCGGAGACAAAGAGGCCGATGTCAACAGCTCCGATGAAAAGAGTTATAAGGTGGGTATTGTGAAGCTAACGGATCATGCCTCTCTGGATCAGATCGAGCGTAAGGTCCAGGAGCAGTTAGACGTTAAGAGCGCGGAGCTGGGCGTTACCTTTAACTATCGGGATTACACCTATAATGGTCAGGGGGACAACAGCACCTTGAATCAAATTGCTGCCCAGTTGGTATCTGATCAGGTGGATGTGGTGATCCCCATCGCCACCACCGCTGCCCAGGTAATGCAGTCCGTTGTGTTGGAGGAGGGGATCCCCATTGTCTTTGCCGCGGTCTCCGACCCGGTTACCGCTAAACTTGTGGATTCTCTGGAAGCTCCCGGAGGTATGATCACAGGTGTCAGCGATGCGCTGAACACCGAAATGATCATGAAGCTGATGTGTTCCGTAAATCCGGATATCCAGAAGGTCGGTCTTCTCTATTCCAAATCCGAGGATTCCTCCAAGCGCCCCATTGAGGACGCCAAGACCTTCCTGGAGGCCAATCATATCGCTTATGAGGAGCGGACCGGCACCAATACCGACGAGATCAACTCCGCCGTGGACAGCTTGATCAGCGCGGGGGTAGAGGCGATCTTCACCCCCACGGACAACACGGTGGCAAGTGCGGAGCTCGCCATCTTTGAAAAGCTCAACGCGGCCAAGATCCCCCACTATACCGGCGCCAACTCCTTCGCCTTGAACGGAGCCTTCTTCGGCTATGGGGTGGATTACGACGACCTGGGGGAGGAGACAGTTAACCTGGTGGTGGATCTTCTGGTAAACGGTGCCGACCCCGCCGAGACCCCTGTGGTGATCCTGGCGCACGAGGCCGCCACCATCAACACCGAAACCTGTGAGGCTTTGGGAATGACCATTGAACAGGTAAGTGAAGCCTTTGGAACGTTGGGGATCGGTGTGGTGGAGATCTCCACCGCCCTGGGCTTTGAAAACTAACTGACCCTCGGGAGGGCATTTGCCGTCCTGTTCGAGAGAAAGGAGTGGGTCTACAAAAATGTCTGCTATTCTGTCCATAACCTCTCTGCGTACAGCCTTGGAGGTTGGGGCCATCTATTCCCTGGTAGCCATCGCCCTGTTTATCAGCTTTTCCATTTTGAACATTGCCGATCTGTCCACCGACGGCTGTTATACCTTGGGTTTTGCTGTGGGGGCCTCCATGACCCTGGCGGGCCATCCCTTTCTGGCCCTGCCTGCCGCCATGGCGGCAGGAGCCTGCTCCGGCTTTGTCTCCGCCTTTCTCCAGACCCGTCTGGGGGTAGAGAGTATTCTGGCGGGGATCATTGTCAATACGGGGTTATATACGGTAAATCTGGCGGTGATGGGCTGGTCGGCCAACCTGTCCATCTTCGGCAGTGAATCCATCCTTACCATTGCCAAGGGGCTGAGCGGTGCGGCCTGGTGGCAGAAGTGGCACGAACTGGTGGTTTTGGGGCTTATCCTGATGGCGGCAGCTTTGGTGGTCGCTCTCTTTTTCCGTACTCGCCTGGGCCTGTCCATCCGGGCTACCGGCGATAATCCGGATATGGTTCGCTCCTCCTCCATCAATCCCGCCTTTACCATCACGGTAGGACTGTGTCTTGCCAATTCTCTGACGGGTCTGGCCGGCTGTCTTATCGGAATGCTGAACAAGAGCTGTGACATCAATCTTGGCACCGGCATGGTAACGATAGCTCTCGCCTCTCTCATCATCGGAGAGGGGATCATGGGCCGAAGATCTGTTCCTCTGCGCATCCTTGGTGTGATCATGGGAGCCTGCTTCTACCGGCTGGTTATCGCGGTAGCCATCAACACCAGCGTGGTCCCGACCGAGTGCTTCAAATTGATCTCTGCCCTCATCGTAGCGGTTGCCTGCGCCACACCCCAGGGGAAAAAGGTCCTGTCTCTTCAGTTGAGGAAGCTGACCCTTCGCAAGAAAGGGGGCGCGTGATATGCTGAACATCTCCCACATCTCCAAGACCTTCAACCCCGGCACGGTCAACGAAAAGCGGGTCTTCACCGATCTCTCCCTCCACCTGGACCCGGGGGATTTCGTCACTATCATTGGCTCCAACGGGGCGGGGAAGTCCACTCTCTTTAACGCCATCGCCGGAGACTTCATCCCCGATTCCGGCTCCATTGAGGTAAATGGCCGGGACGTGACCTTCACCCCCTCCTATCAGCGGGCCAAGCACATCGGCCGTCTCTTCCAGGACCCCATGCGGGGGACCGCCCCTCACATGACCATCGAGGAGAATCTGGCCATGGCGGCGGGCAGCGGCGGTTGGTTTTCCCATATGAGCCGTTCAGACCGGGAGCGGTTCCGGGAGAAGCTCTCCCAACTGAACATGGGCCTGGAGGATCGGATGCGCCAGCCGGTGGGCCTTCTCTCAGGAGGCCAGCGGCAGGCCCTGTCCCTGCTCATGTCCACCATGAATCCCCCCTGGCTCCTCCTTCTGGACGAGCATACCGCCGCTCTGGACCCCGCCACGGCAGAGAAGGTGCTGGAGCTCACCCAAAAGGTGGTGGCCGAGGGGAAGATCACCACCCTGATGGTCACCCACAATATGCGTCAGGCCCTGGACCTGGGCAACCGTACCCTGATGATGGACAATGGCGGGATCGTCCTGGATGTGAAGGGGGAACAGCGCGGGAAGATGACAGTGAATGACCTTCTCACCCAGTTCAAGGTTGGTGCGGGAAAAAATCTGGACAATGACCGCCTGCTTCTCTCCGAATAAATAAAAGCGGAGGCTCTTTCAGAGCCTCCGCTTTTATCTGTATCAGACTGGCAGAATATTCAGATAGGAGAGCAGCCGGTACAGGGCATAGGCCGCCTCCTCCCGTGTGGTGGCCTCGGTGGGGGAGATCTCGCCGGCCTCGTCCCAGAGAAGGGTGATGGTATTCCCGAAATATCCCTTCTGACTGTATGAGAGAAGCCAGGCCGACTCCTTGGCCCAATCGGCATAGTCCCAAAGACCCACAACATCGACAGCGTCCTGGGGGCGGCCCTTGACATCGTCGTAGAGATACAGGTTCAGCCGCTGGGCCAGCCGCCCCAGAATAGTGATAAACTGCTGATGGTCCACCGGCTCATCGGGGGAGAAGCTGTCGTTTCCGGTGCCGTTCACCAACCCCATGTTGGACATGGCCACCACAGCGGGGGTGTACCAAGCGTCCTCGGGTACGTCGGAGTAGGGGCTTTCATTGATGGGAACCGAGCAATTGAGGGCTACCGCCAAGAGCTGACAAAGCTCCGCCCGGGTCAGGGTGTCCTGAGGGTAGAACTTGCCGTCCTCCCGCCCGTGGAGCATATCATAGGTCCGGAGAATACTGACGGCGTCCGTATAGGTGCAATCTTCCTGGTCGGGAAAAGCGGGAGCGTGAAATTCCATCCCAGTCTCCCCACAGACCGTCTCCAAATCGGTTCTGGCCCAGCCGTCAGGCCCTCCGATACCGGACCAGATCTTCCGGTTGACGGTGATGGCGTCCAGGATGGCCTGAAAGGTCTCCCGGTACTCCTCGGATAAAGCCGTCTCAAGATCAATGTGCCACCGCCACTGCATATCCACCCGCAGAAGGCCGGAGGTATCCGTAAAGAAACCGGGGCCGGCCAGTAGATAGGCGGCTGGAATGACCTGGTCCGGGGGGAGGAGAAGATCGGGGATCACACCCACCTGGTCGGTGCTGTTGCCGGCGGGAGTAAAGAACCGGTGGGAGGTGATCTTGATGGCGTCCCCATCGGCAAAATATTCCGGCTCAAACTCCCGGTCGATGACCGTCTGGGCCACCCCCTTGCCGTAGGAGCGGGTCCCGATGACGATGCCGGCCCCCCGATCCCGGATGGCGGAGGCAAATATCTCAGAGGCGCTGGCGGAATAGGGATCCATCAACACGATGACCGGATGAAGGGTGAGGGAGTCATCCTCATGGTAATAGACCCCATAGGCGTCGGACCCATCCCGGAGATAGGCCATCTCCCCGGTGCCGGTGAAGCACCCTGCGGCATCCACCGCGGCCTGGGTCACCCCACCGGTGTTGGAGCGCAGATCCACGATCCACGCGGAGACCTGATCCCGGTACTTTTCGATCCCCTCCTGAAAATGTCCCACCGTCTCCATTCCGAAGGTAGAACAGCTAATGTAACCGATATGGCCGTCAATAAGCTGGGTAGTGGTGGCGGCCACCACCACCAGGGCCCGGGTGAGGGTCACCGTCTTCCGGTTTCCGTCCCGGAGATAGGTCACCTTCACCTCAGTGTCCTCCTCACCCTGGATCCATCCGGAAACTGTATCGGTGGTCTCTCCCAGAACGCTCCGGCCGTCCACCTTTACGATCAGATCATCGGGCTCCAGTCCGCCCTTTTCCGCCGGGGAGCCCTCCAGGACCTCGCTGAGGAGAAGACCCTCCTCGGTCTGGGTATACACCACCCCGATCCCCACCAGGGAGGTATCCGACATGGTGGCGGTAAAGGCGCCATACTCCTCCGGGGTAAAATACTCGGTGTAGGGATCCCCAAGAGCGGCGAGCATGTCCTGGATGGTGGTCTGCTCCAAAACGGTTTGAGGGACCTCATCCACATAGACCCGTTGTAAAAGCTCGGCGGCCTGATCCACCGTAAGGGCCTGTGCCCCCGGCGCAGACAAGAGGACAAGGGCCAGAGCCGCCGCGGTGAGACGGGAAAAGAATTTGTTTTTCATGGGAAGACACCTTTCTGGGAAGGATATGGCTCCAACAGCATACATTATACAGCAAAAAGCTGTGAGAGACAACATATAGGAGCTTTTTTGACCTGGAAGATCATTCCCCCAAAGTGAGGGACACGGGACAGTGGTCGCTGCCGTATATGTCGGCGTGGATGGCGGCCCCGGCGATCCGATCCCGAAGCCGGTCGGAGACGAGGAAATAGTCGATCCGCCACCCGGCGTTGTTCTCCCGGGCATGGAACCGATAACTCCACCAGGAGTAAGCCCCCTCCAGAGAGGGATTCAGGAATCGGAAGGTATCGGTGAACCCGGCGGCGAGAAGCTGGGAAAACTTCTCCCGCTCCTGGTCGGAAAAACCGGGGTTTCCCCGGTTGGAGCGAGGGTTCTTCAGGTCGATCTCCTCGTGGGCCACATTCAGGTCCCCGCAGACCACCACCGGCTTTTTAGTGTCCAGCTCCAGCAGATAGGCCCGGAAGGCGTCCTCCCAAGCCATACGATAGTCCAGCCGCCGCAGTCCATCCTGGGCGTTGGGGGTATATACAGTGACCAGGAAATGATCCTCAAATTCCAGGGTGATGGATCGGCCCTCCCCCACATGGCGCTCATCACCGATATCGTAGGAGACCGATAGGGGAGGGACCCGGGTAAAGACAGCCGTCCCGGAGTAGCCCCGCTTCTCAGCGGAGTTCCAGTACATTTGATACCCCGGCAGCTCAAACTCCGCCTGCTCCGGCAGCATTTTGGTCTCCTGCAGGCAGAAGGCGTCGGCGTCCAGGGCGGCAAAGCTATCCAGAAAGTCTTTTTTCAGACAGGCCCGAAGGCCGTTTACGTTCCAGGAAACAAATTTCATACCGTTATTCTCCTTTGTAAATAAAGGTCACATGTCCCATATCCCGGGTCAGATAGATATCACACCCGGCGGCGCCCAACCGCTCCAAAGCTTCCGGGGCGGGATGACCGTAGCTGTTATACCCGGAGGAGATTACCGCCTGCTCCGGGGTCACCGCCAGTAGCAACTCCTCTGAAGTGGAGCTCTTTGAGCCGTGATGGCCCACCAACAGCAGGTCGATATCAGGAAGGTGTTTATGCTTTATAAGCCTTCTCTCTACAATGCTGTTCATATCCCCGGTGATCAACGCCTGAAACTCTCCTGCCCTGCAGAGCAGGGATAGCCCCTCCTCGTTGGCTCCGCCGTCCCCCAGAGGAGCAAAGACGGTCAGCTCCACATTTCCAAAGGAAAACCGGGAATCATCCGAAAGGAAATTCACTTCACAGCCATTGGCTTCCGCCAAAGCCAGGATCTCCCGCCGAAGGGGATCCTCAGGTGTCACATCGGGGAGAAGGAGATGGGGGACCTCCAGACGGGCCAAAAGCTGAGGGACGCCCCCGGCGTGGTCGGTATGGTAGTGGGTGAGGACAAGGGCGTCCAACCGGGAGGTCCCCAAGGACTGGAGATAGTCGGCGGCCAGATCCCCCGGGTCGTCCCCGCTGTTGCCGCCGCAGTCCACCAGGACTGCTCTGCCACCGGAGAAAAGCAGGGTGGAGGCCCCCTGCCCCACATCCAACGCTGTCACGGTCAGGGTCCCGGAGCGGATGGGCCAGGCGTAGGTCACCAGGGCGGCGCAGAGGGTAAAAACCAGCGCGGCGGCGGGAATGGCGGGCCGGATCCTCTTTCTTCCTATGAGCCACAAGATCAAGATCCCGTAGGCGACGACAAACCAGAGGACCAGATAGCCGGAGAGTAGAGTCATAGCGGAGAAGGGGAGGCGGCTCACCCCGTGGGCCACCCACAGGACCCACCGGGCGGGACAGGCCGCCACCCAGGCCAGCGCCCTTCCCAAAACCGGGAAGGCCAGTCCGGCCAAAGCGGCCGTCAATCCCCCGATAAATCCGCCGGATATTGCCCAGAGGGTGAGGAGATTGACCATAGGTCCCGCCAAAGAGACGCTGCGGAAATGGAAGGCCGCCAAGGGGGTGGTAAAAAGAAGGGCTCCAAGGGTGACCGACAGGGAGCAGAGGGCAAAGACCAGGCATCTCCTGAAAATCCGTCCCAGGGGCTTGTCCCACCTGGGAAGGGCGCGGAGCCACCGTTCACTCAGTTTTTCGCTGACAAGGAAGATCCCCGCCACCGCCCCGAAGGATAGCTGCAGGCTGACGCTGGCCGCAGCGTAGGGCTGGGGGAGGAGGAGCAAAAGCAGGACCGCGGACAGGGCGGTGGGCTTATCCGGCTCCCGCCCCACCAGAGGGGCCAGAAGGAGAAGGGAGGTCATAAAGGCGGCCCGCAGAGCGGAGGGGGAGTTCCCTGTGACGGCGGCAAAGAACACCATCAGCCCGATGGCGAGAAAGGTCCCCAATCTGGACCGCTTTCCCAACAAAAGCACCGTCAGTCCTGCCAGAAAGCTGATGTGGAGGCCGGATACCGCCACCACATGGGCGATACCGGAACGTTGCAGGTCCCGGTAGGCACCGGCGGGTAGCGCCCCCTTCTCCCCGGTGATAAGGGCGGTGAAAAACCCGGCCACATCCCCGGGAAAGACCCGGAGGATGGAATCCTGAAGGGCCCGGGCGGCATATTGGGGCCAAAACCGGAGAGATACGGCCCGGGGTCGTCCTACCAAAGTCACCCCATCCTGGGCGTATCCTAAAAGGTAGATACCCCTGGATGTATAATAGTCCGCCTCCTCGCCCCGAACTTGGGCGGAGGAAGCCAGCCGGACCGCACAGCGGACTATATCCCCGGGAAGAAGGTCTCCGGTCTCATCCCCCGCATAGATCTTGACCATAGGCCCCCGGCCTTCCTCAGTCAGGAGCCGGGCGGAGAAGGATACCCCGCGGCTGGTGGACACAGGGAACTGACAGATCTCAAAGGTGTATTCAATAGGTTCTTCCCCTATGTAGGCCAGAGCGGGAGAACGAAACAAGGTCCCATAGAGGCTTGTCCATAAAAATCCCAAGGCCAACCCCATAGCGGTCAGAAGGACCTTCCATCTGGTCTTTCCGGAAAAAGCCGGAGAGAGCAGTCCGCCCAGCCCGCAGCACAGTCCCAGAGGAAGCGGGAGCCCCTCCGGCAAAAGGCAGACGCCCAAAAAGATAGCGGCCGAGCAGGGGAGGGCCAGCCAGCATAATTTACGCATAACCGGCCGACCCTCGTTCCCGGCCCGGGGAGGAAACATCACAAAACACACGCGTCACCTTTTATCTTTCTCTCAGGGAAATCAATGGGATGTAGGCCGCCCTGATGGGCGGCGTTGGGTGGATCTCAGCCCCTGCAGCCACAGCCGCCGGCGCCAATATCGCCAGAGAACAGGGCGATATTGGCGCCGTTGATGGCGTTGTCCCCGGCAAAGAAGGCGGGGTAAGAGACATAGACCGGGAACTGGGCCGCGGAAAAAACAGGGGTATCGGGAAAGGACGGCAGAGTGGTAACGCCGTTATCCGAGCCGCCCCCGCAGCAACAGCAGCAACATCTGCGGGAACAGGAGCCGCATCCAGATGAACACATAATAAAGATCCCTCCGAGTGTGTTTTGATGGCCCGTGGGCCACACCTCATCATATGCCCCGGAGGGGGAGGGGGTGCCTTACTTCCGGACCCAGTCCAAGGCCCGACCCACCGCCCGGTGCCAGCCGGAGAGCAGCTCCGCGCTCCGTTCCGGCTCCATGGCGGGGACATAGACCGCGTCCTCCTGCCATAGCCGCCGCAGCTCCTGGGTATCTGTCCAGAAGCCCACCGCCAATCCCGCCAGATAAGCGGCGCCCAGGGCGGTGGTCTCCCGGACCACCGGCCGCCGGACGGGCTTGCCCAGAATATCCGCCTGGAACTGGAGGAGGAATCCGTCCCGGCTGGCCCCGCCGTCGGCGTTGAGGGCGGAGAGCTTTAGCCCCGTATCCTTCTCCATGGCGTCCACCAGATCCCACACTTGGTAGGCGATGGACTCCTGGGCCGCCCGGACAATGTGCTTCCGCCCCGTTCCCCGGGTGAGCCCCACCAAAGTCCCGCGGGCGTACATGTCCCAATGGGGAGCCCCAAGCCCGGTGAAGGCCGGCACCAGGAATACCCCGCCCGTATCGGGGACGGAGGCGGCCAGCTCTTGGGCCTGGGTGCTGTTCTCCAGCAGACCCAACTCATCCCTCAGCCATTGGATCACCGCCCCGCCGGTAAAAGCGGAGCCCTCCAAGGCGTATTGTACCTCTCCAGCCCGGGACATGGCGATGGTGGTCAGGAGCCCGTTCCGGCTCTCACAGGGGATTGTCCCGGTGTTCATCAGCAGGAAACAGCCGGTCCCGTATGTATTTTTGGCCTCTCCGGGAGCAAAACAGGTCTGTCCGAACAGGGCCGCCTGCTGGTCTCCCGCCATGCCGGCGATGGGGACGGGAACGCCGCCGATCTGGGTGTGTCCCACCACGCCGCTGCACTCCACCACCCGGGGGAGCATGGCCCGGGGGATATCCAAGACCTCCAGAAGCCTTTCGTCCCAACAGCCCCGGTGAATATCATAGAGCATGGTCCGGGAGGCGTTGGTGGCGTCGGTGACATGGGCCCTTCCCCCGGTGAGCTTCCAGATCAGCCAGCTATCCACCGTCCCGAAGAGCAGCTCCCCCCGCCGGGCCCTCTCCCGCCCGGGGTCCTCCTTGTCCAGGATCCACTTGAGCTTGGTAGCTGAGAAGTAGGCGTCGGGGATCAACCCCGTGGTCCGCCGGATATACTCCTCCAGCCCCATTTCCCGAAGCCTGTCCACCTCCGGCGCCGTCCTCCGGCACTGCCAGCAGATGGCGTTATAGACCGGTAAACCTGTATTCCGGTCCCAGACCACCGTAGTCTCCCTCTGGTTGGCAAGGCCGATGGCGGCGATCTCCTCCGGGTCCGCCCCCGACTGGGCGATGACCTCCATCATCACAGCGTACTGGGAGGACCAGATCTCTATGGGATCGTGTTCCACCCAGCCCTCCCTGGGATAGATCTGCCGCAGTTCCTTCTGAGCCGAGGCCAGGATATTCTGCTCCCGGTCAAAGAGGATGGCCCGTGAGCTGGTAGTTCCCTGATCCAGGGTGAGAATATACTTTCCCATGGAGATCCTCCTCAAAATGAAATATCCTGTCTATTATTATGGGGGATTTTCCCCGGAAAAGCAAGAGGGACTTCCCTTCAAGTATGAAATTCACCCCATCGGTCCAAACTGGAGGGAGATGGAAGGAGGGAAGCGGATGGACCTGCAAGCCTTGGGTCAAAGGACGGCGGAGGAGATGCCCCTGACCGGTCTCCGCTCGGGAAGAGGAGCCGCCAGGGAGCTGAACCGCTGTCTGGGGAAGGTGGAAGCCACCCGCCAACGTCTGGGTGAAAAGACCTGGGACCGTCTTCCCCAATCGGTGGAATGGCTTCTGGATAACGCTTATCTGGCCCGCCGGGAGGGGGCGGCGGCCCGGGAGGATCTGCGTCGGGCCAAGGCCCTGCGGACCGACAGGAGGGGAAGACCCTACCTTCTTCTCCTGACCCGGACCCTGGCCCAAAATTGCCCTGCCCCCTCCGGGGAGGAGCTGGCCCAATACCTGCGGGGGATCCAGTCCCGCCGGCCCCTCACCGAGGAGGAACTGTCCCTTTTCCTCCCCGGGCTGACGGCCGCCCTATGCCGCCGTCTGGCGGAGCTCTGTCCGCTTCTGGAGGAGAATCCCGACAAGCCCGGTCTGGCCGACAGCATGGAGGGCCTTTTTTCCGGACTTCGCGCCCTCTCCACAGCCAACCTCTCCCCGCTTCTGGAGGAGACCAGCCCCGTAGAGCAGGCCCTGCGGAAGGATCCCGCGGGACTCTACCCTTTGATGGATAAGGATACCCGGGCCCGTTACCGCCGCCAGGTCTGTTTCCTGGCCCGCCGAAAGGGCCTGGCGGAGTGGGAGGCGGCGGAAAAAGCCCTCTCTCTCGCCCAAAAAGCCCAGGGGGAGGAGAGGCACATCGGCTGGTTCCTGTTCCGGTCCCCCTTGGGACAGCGGGAGCGGCGGGCCTCAGGGGCCCTCTACGTGTCGGCCATCCTCCTGCCTACCCTTTTTCTGGCCCTGTGGCTGGGCTTTCTTTTGGAGAGCTGGCCCCTGGTTTTCCTCCTCCTGCTTCCCATATCCGACGGGATGAAGAACCTCACCGATTTCCTGGCCGTCCGCCTGGTCCGCCCCCGCCCCGTCCCCCGAATGGCCTTGAAGGAGGGAGTCCCTTCAGAGGGCCGGACCCTCTGCGTGATCGCCGGCCTTCTCACCGGGGAGGACAGCGGCCCGGGCTACGCCGCCCTTTTGGAGCGGTACCGCCTTGCCAACCGGGACAGCGGCCCCCAGCTCCGCTTTGGCCTTCTGGCCGATCTGCCCGACCGGGCTTCCCCTATGGGGGAGGATCAGCGCCGTTGGGTCAAAAGGGCGGCGGAGGCCATTGAAGCCCTGGACAAAACCTACGGCGGGGGGTTTTACCTCTTTTTCCGTCCCCCCATCTTCCAAAAGACCGACGAGCGTTATGTGGGATGGGAGCGGAAGCGGGGGGCCCTTCTGGAGCTTGCCCGCCTCCTCCGGGGGCGTCCCTCCGCCCTCCGGGTCCGGGCGGGGGAGGCCGCCGCCCTGAAGGGGACCCGCTATGTGATCACCCTGGATTCCGATACCGCTCTCAACGTGGGGGCGGCCCGGGAGCTGATCGGAGCCATGCTCCATCCCCTGAACAGACCCCGGGTGGACCCCAAACGCCGGGTGGTGACAGCGGGCTATGGCCTTCTTCAGCCCCGGGTGGGGGTGGAGTTATCCTCGGCAAACCGTTCCCAATTCTCCCGGATCTTCGCCGGACAGGGGGGCATCGACCCCTACGGCGGAGCCTGTAGCGATGTCTACCACGACCTCTTTGACCGGGGGACCTACACCGGCAAAGGGATCTTTGACGTGGACGCCTTTCTCTCCTGCCTGGACGGACGCTTTCCCCGGGGCCGGATCCTCTCCCACGATCTTCTGGAGGGAGCCTACCTCCACGCCGGGCTTTTGGAGGACGTGGAGCTCACCGACGGGTATCCCTATAAGGTGACCAGCTATTTTTCCCGCCTTCACCGCTGGGTCCGTGGAGACTGGCAGCTTCTGCCCTGGCTGGGCCGGTGGGTACGCAACGAGAGGGGGGAGCGGGAGCGGAACCCCCTGAGCTCGGTGGACCGGTGGAAGCTCTTTGACAACCTGCGTCGAAGCCTGTCTCCGGTGTTCACCCTTGTGGCCCTTCTTCTGGGCATGTGCCTCTCAGTCCCCGCCTTCAGCGCGGCGGCGGCCTTGGCCATCCTCTCCGCCTGGTCCAATCTGCTCCTCACCGGGGCGGATCTGGCCTTCCGGGGTGGGGCGGGCCTTCACCGGCGGTATCACGCCACCGTCATCGCCGGCCCCGGAGGAATGATCCTCCAAACTCTGGTCCAGCTCCTCTTTCTGCCCTACCATGCCTGGGTCTGCGCCGGGGCGGTGACCACAGCCCTCTGGCGGAGCCTTGTGAGCCATAAAAAGCTGCTGGAATGGGTGACGGCGGCGGATGCCGAGCGGAAAAAGGACTCCTTAGGGGCCAATTTTCGGGCGCAGTGGCCCGGGGTGGCCATTGGAGTTTTCGCCCTCCTCTTTGCCCGGATCCCCGCCGGGGCGGCGGTGGGCCTTGTGTGGGCGCTCTCTCCCACCTTTGCCTGGGCCATGTCCCGGCCTTTGGGGGAGAGCCGGGGAGCCAACGGGGACGACAGCCCCTTCCTCCTCCATCAGGCCGCGCTGATCTGGAACTACTTCAAGGATTGGCTCCGGGAGGAGGACAACTGGCTTCCCCCGGACAATGTCCAGGAAAAGCCCTGGCTGGGCCCCGCCCGGCGGACCTCCCCCACCAATATCGGGATGGCCCTCCTCAGCTGCGTGGCCGCCGCCGACCTGGAGCTTGCCGGCCGGGAGGAGGCCCTGTCTCTCATCGGCCACACCCTGGACACCCTGGAACGGCTCCAAAAGTGGAAGGGACATCTGTATAACTGGTACGATACCGCAGACTGTTCCCCCCTGCGGCCCCGCTATATCTCCACCGTGGACAGCGGCAATCTCCGGGGCTGTCTCATCGCCCTGCGGGAAGCGCTCTACGAATGGGGGGAGGGGGACCTGGCCCGCCGGGCGGAGGCCCTCTCCGATGCCATGGACCTGTCGGTCCTCTATGACCGGGAACGGAAGCTGTTTTTTATCGGCTACGACCTGGAGCGGGAGGAGTTCACCTCCGGCTGGTACGACCTGATGGCCAGCGAGGCCCGGCTGGCCAGCTACCTGGCGGTGGCGTTGGGGGAGGTGGATCCCCGCCACTGGCGGCGGCTGAGCCGTGCCCTGGTGGGGGAGAACGACTACTGCGGTATGGCCTCCTGGACAGGGACCATGTTTGAATATTTCATGCCCAACCTCCTTCTGCCCTGCGAGAGGGGGAGCCTCATGTATGAATCCCTCTCCTTCTGTGTCTACGCCCAGAAGCGAAGGGGGAGCCGTACCGGGACCCCCTGGGGGATCTCGGAATCCGGCTTTTACGCCTTCGACCCGGGGATGGCTTACCAGTATAAGGCTCACGGAGTTCAGGCTCTGGGGCTGAAGCGGGGGCTGGATAAGGAGTTGGTGGTGGCTCCCTACGCCTCCTTCCTGGCCCTCCTTCTGGCGCCCAGAAGCGCGGTGCGGAACTTGCGCCGTCTTCGGGATCTGGGGCTGGAGGGGACCTACGGCCTGTGGGAGGCGGTGGATTTCACCCCCTCCCGCGTCCCTGATGGGGAGAGCTATGGAGTGGTCCGCTCCTTCATGTCCCACCACCTGGGCATGAGCCTGATCGCCATCCACAACGCCCTGCGGGAGGGCCTGATGCAGAAGCGATTCCTCCGGGATCGCTCCATGGGGGCCTTTCAGGAGCTTTTGCAGGAGAAGGTCCCGGTGGGGGAGGCGGTGATGAAGCCGGACCGCCAGGGCGCCCTGGACCGTCCCCGCCCTCTCCGTCAGAGCCAATATTGCCGGGAGGGGACGGGCTATGACCTGGTCCGGCCCTCCTGCCATCTTCTCTCCAACGGCCTTGTCTCGGCCCTGTGTACCGACGCCGGGGCGGTTTCCATCACAGACGACAGGGGGGAGAGTCCCATAGCCGCCCGCTTTCGGGAGCGGTATGCCCCGGCGGGAGTAAGCTTTTTTTACCGGGATAGGGGAGGAGCTCTGCATCCCCTGACCCCCGCACCCTTTCTGGAGGAAGGTTCCTTCGCCCACTCCTTTGATGGGGGTGGAGCTGTCTGGACCATAAGGGGAGAGGGGTTTGTCGGAAAACTCCGGCTGACCCTGCCCAGGGGGGAGCGGGGCGCCCTCTGGACCGTGACCCTGGAGGGGGCGGCTCAGGGGGAGCTGGTCTGCTATCTGGAGCCCGTCCTGGCAAAAAGGGGGGACTATGAGGCCCACCCGGCCTACTCCAAACTGTCTTTGGAGAGCAAAGCCCTGGACCGGGGGATCAGCTTTACCCGCCGCCCCAGGACCGGGGACCGGAGGGCTACCCTGACCGTTCTCTGGGACAGGGAGGAGGCCCGGTGGGATACCAGCCGGGAGAAGGCTCTGGGCCGGGGCGGTCTCCGGGCTTTGGCCCAGGCTTTGGACCACCCTGCCCAACAGACCGCCGGGGCGGTCATCGACCCCTGCCTGCTGGTCCGCTTTCCCTTGGGGGAGAGGGATCATTGGAATCTAAAACTGGCCCTGAGCTTCGAGGATGGGGAGGAGCTCTCCCGGCAGACCGCCCTCTCGGTCCTCTCCGCCCCGGACCAGACGGTGGGGCCTCTGGATGGTCTGCTCCGAAAACTCCAACTCACCAACCGGGAGGGGGAGAGGGCGTTCGATCTTCTCTCCGCCCTGGCCTTTCCGGCCTCCAAGCCCCGGCAGACCCCCCAATCCGCCCTGTGGGCCCACGGGGTCTCGGGGGACCTGCCCATCCTTGCGGTCCTTCCCCCCGAGGGGAAGGAGGATCCTATAGATTCCTTCCCGCTGAAGGTCCACCGGCTTTTGACCCAATTGGGATTTGATTTCGATCTGGTGTTTCTTCTCTCTGACGGCGGGAGCTATCTCCGCCCCCAAAAGACCAGCCTCTCCGGAACCATAAAGGCCCTGGGGATGGAGGAGAAACTGGGTAAAAAGGGGGGGATCCATCTGGTGGAGAGACCGGGCCCCCAGGGTCCCGACCCCTGGAAGGACTGGGCCGCCGTCACCATGGACGTTAAGGGCCACTGGGAGGAGACGGGAAAAGATCCCGTTCAGCCGCCCCTTCTGCCCTGGAGAGAGAGCCGGGAGCTCCCCCGCTGGGCGTTTCTGGAAGGCGGAGAATTTCGCATGGAATTAGAGGGCCGTCTGCCTCCTCTGGGCTGGAACCAGCTTTTGGTCAATCCCCGCTTCGGCTGGCTCACCGACGAGACCGGGCGAGGCCATCTCTGGCAGGGAAACTCCCGGGAAAGCCCCATCACCGCCTGGAATAACGATCCTCTTGCGGTGGGTGGACCGGAGTGGTTTCTGCTGACCTACCGTGGAGAGACACACAGTATTTTTGCCGACGGAGACGGTCTGCCTGTCACCGTGACTTACGGTTTCGGATGGGCCAGATGGGAAAAGCAGTGGCCGGGTGGGGGGAAGGTGACGACCACCGCCCTGGTACCCTGGGACCGGGACTGTCGTCTCCTCCACCTTTCTCTGCCAATGGGTTCCGGGGAGTTAAGGTGTATCCGCCAGGGAGATTGTATCGGGGTTTACAATCTTTTGGCCGAATCCAGTGAAATCTGTCTGGAAACAGACAAAAATGGGTTACAAAAGAGTGACAAACTTGATTTTGAAAAAGTATGGGGAGAGACCCGAAAAAAATGGACGGAGATCGTCCAGCCTCTCCAGGTGGATACCCCCGACCCCGCCCTAAACCACTACCTGAACGGCTGGGGACTCTATCAGACCACAGCCTGCCGTCTCTTGGGGAGAACTTCCTCCTATCAAAACGGCGGCGCTTACGGCTTTCGGGATCAATTGCAGGACGTTTTGGCTCTTTTGCTCTTTGATCCCAGTTGGGCCAGAGAGCAGATCCTGCGCTGCTGTGCCCATCAGTTCAAGGAGGGGGACGTACAGCATTGGTGGCACGAGGTGGATGGGGAGAGGAACCGGGGGGTCCGCACCCGGATCTCCGACGATCTGCTGTGGCTGCCTTACTGCCTGGAACGGTATCTGGAGAGCTGGAATGACTGGAATATATTGTCTGAACAGGTAAATTACTTGTCGGGAGAAACCTTGAGACCTGGGGAGGGAGAGCGGTATTTCGTACCCTCCACCGGCGTGGAGCGGGAGGATGTCTACACCCACGCGCTCCGGGCTCTATCCCTTGTGCTGGAGCGGGGAACGGGAGAGCATGGACTGCTGAAAATGGGGACAGGGGATTGGAACGACGGAATGAACGAGGTGGGGGCCGGCGGACAGGGAGAGAGCGTATGGCTCACCTGGTTTGCCATCGTTGTGCTGGAAGGCTTCCGGCCCCTGGCGGCCTTTCGGGGGGATGGGGAGACCCAGACCCTCTGCCGGGAGTGGGAAGAAAAGCTGAGACGGGCGGCGGAAAAGGCTTGGGACGGCCGGTGGTATCTCCGGGGTTGGTATGATTATGGAAAACCCTTGGGAAGTAAGGATTCTGAGGAGTGCCAAATCGACTCCATTCCCCAGAGCTGGGCTGTCTTTGCGGGAGGGGATATGGAGAAGACGGAGAAGGCTCTGGATTCCGCCCTGGAATGGCTCTTTGACCGGGAGGTCGGCCTTGTGAAGCTCTTTACCCCCGCCTTTGATGAGGGGGAGGAGCGTCCTGGGTATGTTCGGGGCTATCTCCCCGGGGTCCGGGAGAACGGCGGGCAGTATACCCACGCCGCCGCCTGGTTGGCCCTGGCCTGCTTTAGGACAGGTAAGGTGGAGGATGGGACTGATCTGCTCCACGCCCTTCTGCCTGAGACCCACTCCCAGGAGACCTACCTGGCTGAGCCATATGTGCTGGCGGGGGATGTGTACGCCCACCCGGACCAGTTGGGGCGGGGAGGATGGAGCTGGTATACCGGCTCCGCCGGCTGGTTTTATCAGGCGGCTGTGGAGGGCTTGCTTGGGATAACTGTAAAGGATAAATGCTTGATAATAGAACCCCATCTTCCCCCGGGATGGAACGGGTGGTCCGCCTGTTGGAAAAGGGCGGGAGGAAGCCTTCTGATCCAGGTCTGCCGGGAAGAGAGGAACTCCCGCGTTCTGGATGGGGTTGAGACAGAGAGGATACCCCTGGAGGGGCTGGTGGGGGAGCACCGGCTGGAAATCACGGTGGCAGGAGAAAATTAAAAGACTTTTTTCTCATAAGAGGGTGCCAAAAGGAAAAATCTGTTGTATAATGTTTTTTACGCGCGACTCATCTGTACGGAAAGGAAGGTGGCCTTATGAGCGAAGTTTCCCGGAGCCAACTGATGCCCGGGGTGTTCCTCACCTCGGTCCACACCAAAAAATTCAAGTCCTCCATGCTCTCCATGACCCTGCTGACTCCCTTGAGAGAGGAGACGGCGGCGGTGAATGGATTGATCCCCTATCTGCTCCGCCGGGGCAGCGCGGAGCATCCCGACATGCAGTCTCTGGCCGCCGCTTTGGACGAGCTTTACGGCGGCTCCATTGAGCCCGCTGTCCGGAAGCGGGGAGAGACCCAGTGTGTGGGCTTTGTGGGCAGTTTTCTGGATGACGCCTATACCTTGGACAGCAGCCGGGTGCTGGACAGGGCCGCCGGACTTATGGGGGAGCTGCTGCTGCGGCCCTATACCCGGAACGGGGTCTTCTGTTCTGACTACACCCGGCAGGAGAAGGCCAATCTTGCCGACCGTATCCGGGCCGAGATCAACGATAAGCGGCAGTATGCCGTGAGCCGTCTTGTGGAGGAAATGTGCGGCAAGGAGCCCTACGGGGTGGGACGGATCGGCCGGGAGGAGGATGTGGAGCCCATCACGCCCCAGTCCGCGTGGGAACAGTACAGGACCCTGTTGGCCCATTCCCGGCTGGAGATCTATTATTGCGGTTTCACAGATGAGCAGGAGGTCTGCCGCATTCTGGAAAGGGCGCTGGAGGGCCTTCCCCGGGAGGGGGGATATGCCCTGAGCGAGACTCTGGTCATTCCCAAGGCAAAAGAGGTCCGGCAGGTCACCGAGAGTCTGGATGTGGCCCAGGGAAAGCTGACCATGGGCTTCCGGACGGGGGGGATCGCCATGGGAGACCCCAGGTATCCCGCTCTGATCCTCTGCAATGCCCTGTTTGGCGGGACTACCACCGCAAAGCTGTTCCTCCATGTGCGGGAGAAGCTATCCCTGTGCTACTACGCAAGCTCCTCCCTGGACCGGTATAAGGGCGTTATGCTGGTGTCCTCCGGGGTGGAGTTTGCCGACAAACAGCGGGCGGAGGACGAGATCCTGGCCCAGTTGGAGGCCTGCCGCAGGGGAGAATTTGAGCCCTGGGAGATCGACGGAGCCCGCAGCTATACCGTCAGCTCCCTTCTGACCATACCGGACAGCCAGTCACGGCAGGAGGATTGGTGGCTGGCCCAGGCGGTGGCGGAGCAGACCCAAAGTCCCCGGGATCTGGCCCGGGGGGTAGAGGCCGCCACTGTGGAGGAGGCTGTCGAGGCCGCCAAGGGCCTTAGCCTGGATACGGTCTATTTCCTGAAAGGAACGGAGGGGTGAGCATGGAGGAAAAACGGTATGAACGGGTGGGAGAGAGTCTTTTCCACACAGCGCTGGACAATGGGCTCCACATCTTCGTGGCTCCCAAGCCTGGATTTCAGAAAAACTATGCTTTTTTTGCCACCAATTACGGGGGCATGGATATGCGGTTCCTGCTGGACGGGCAGTGGCTGGATACCCCGGCGGGAGTAGCCCATTTCCTGGAACACAAAACCTTTGACACGGAGGACGGCAACGCCCTTCAGGATCTGGCGGCCAACGGGGCATCCCCCAACGCTTTTACCTCCACCTCCATGACGGGGTATTATTTTGAGGGGACGGACAAATTTGAGGAGAACCTGAGGATCCTCCTCTCCTTTGTCTCTGTTCCTTACTATACCCAGGAGAGCGTGGATAAGGAGCAGGGGATCATCGGCCAGGAGATCCGGATGGGGGACGATGAGCCGGACACCCAGGTGTTTTACGGGATGCTGGAGGGACTTTACGCCCACAGTCCCATCCAGGTGAATATCGCCGGGACGGTGGAGTCCATCGCTCAGATCACTGCCGATACCCTGAATCTCTGTCACCGCGCCTTCTATGACCCGGGGAATATGGTGCTCTGCGTGGCGGGGGACGTGGATCCGGAACGGGTGAGCGCCATCGCCCGGGAGGTACTGCCGGCCAAAGGACACCCCGCCGTGGAGCGGGACTATGGAGAGAGGGAGGAACCCCGGGCCCATAAACGGAACTGGGAGAAATCCATGGCGGTATCTACCCCCATCTTCCAGCTGGGATTTAAGGATACGCCTCCGGCCAAGGGGGAGGAGTGGCTCCGGTGGGAGCTGACGGGAAATCTGGCCAGCGAAGCCCTGTTGGGGACCTCCAGCCCTCTCTATGCAAGGCTTTACAGTGAGGGGCTGGTGAACGAGAGCTTTAGCTATGGCTGTGAGGCATATCCCGGGGCGGCCTTCCTCTGCGCGGGAGGGGAGAGCCGGGACCCCGAGGCGGTCAGAGCCGCCGTGCTGGCGGAGGCGGAGAGGATCGGCCGGGAGGGGATCGAGGAGGCTCTGTTTCAGCGGCTGAAAAAGGCGGCGTACGGCTATATGGTCCGCAGTCTCAACTCCTTTGAGAATATCTGCGTCAGTCAGGCGATGGCCTATTTCAGCGGGTTTGAATATTTTACCTTCCCCCAGTGCTTTGAGACCATCACCAAGGCCGATGTGGAAGCCTGTATCTGCCGGGCGGCCCGGGAGGAGAGATCCACCCTTGCCGTGATCCGGCCAAAGGAGGAAATATGATGAGTACGGTGACATTTCCTGGGTTTGGGTTGTCGATACCTTTAAAGGATATTGCCTTTCGGGTATTTGGCTGGCCCATCCATTGGTATGGGATCATCATCGCCGCAGGGTTTTTGATGGCGGTGATCTATTGCAGCCGGAAGGCTGATATTTATGGCATTGAGCAGGACGATATCGTGGACCTGCTGTTGTATGCCGTGCCCCTTTGTATCATCGGGGCGCGGCTATACTACATCATCTTTTACCTGGACCTGTACCGCAACGGTGACGGGAGCCTGAACTTCACCCAGATGGTCCGCATTTGGGACGGCGGACTTGCCATCTACGGAGCGGTGATCATGGCTATTATCGTGGCTTTGATTTTTTGTAAAAAGAGGGGGATCCGTTTTCTGTCTCTGGCCGATCTGGGGGTGTTCGGGCTGCTCATCGGACAGCTTGTGGGCCGGTGGGGGAACTTTGTGAACGTGGAAGCCTACGGAGGGGCGACCGACCTGCCGTGGAGAATGGGGATCTACGACACGGTGAACGGGGTCTATCAGTACATGGAGGTCCACCCCACCTTTTTGTATGAGTCCCTTTGGAATCTGGCGGGGTTTCTGCTGCTGGCTTTGGTGGTGGCGAAGCGCAGAAAATTTGACGGACAGCTTTTCTGGAGCTATGTCGCCTGGTATGGCCTGGGGCGGGCCTGGATCGAGGGGCTTCGGACCGACAGTCTTTACTTTTTCTCCACCGGCCTTCGGGTGTCCCAGGTGCTGGCCATCCTGTCCTTTGTGGCGGGGGCGGTGGTCCTGGCGGTTCAGCTTAGAAGGCCCCATACCCCGGAGGAATTGTGGGGAAATCAGGTGAGGGCCAAAAAGGCGACCCGGGCCGGGAAGCCTGAGACGGAATGGGGAGAGGAGCCTGGGAAGGGATCTCAGGAGGAGCCCTCCCTGGAGAGTATTTTGGAGGAGGCCAGGGGGGATGACCATGACGAGACTTGACGGAAAGGCTCTGGCGGCCAAGATCAAGGAGCGGGTCCGGGAGGAGGCCGGGAAGCTGCCCAGACGGCCCGGACTGGCGGTGGTGCTGGTGGGGAACGATCCCGCCTCCCGGGTCTATGTGACCAGCAAGCGGAAGGACTGTGAGGAGTGCGGGTTTTACAGCGAGGAGTACGCCCTGCTGGAGGAGACCACCCAGGAGGAGCTGTTGGAGCTGGTGGAGACCCTGAACGGCAGGGAGGATATCGACGGGATCCTGGTACAGCTGCCCCTGCCGGGGCATTTGAACGAGGAGGCGGTCATTGAGGCCATTGATCCCCGGAAGGATGTGGACGGGTTCCACCCGATGAACGCTGGGAACCTGCTTATTGGCCGGCCCGGCTTTTTGTCCTGCACCCCGGCAGGGGTGATGGATCTGCTGGAGGAGTATGGGATCAACCCTGCCGGAAAACGGGCGGTGGTGGTGGGCCGGAGCAACATTGTGGGCAAGCCCATGGCCCTGCTCCTTCTCCGAAAGGACGCCACAGTGACCCTCTGCCATTCCAAGACACCTGATCTGGGGGAGATCTGCCGACAGGCGGATATCCTGGTGGCGGCAGTGGGCCGGAGAGGGCTTATCACCGCCGACATGGTAAAGCCGGGGGCGGTGGTGGTGGATGTGGCCATGAACCGGGATGAAGCGGGGAAGCTGTGCGGCGATGTGGAGTTTGAGCCGGTCTCGGAGAGGGCGGCCTATCTGACTCCGGTACCCGGAGGGGTGGGGCCCATGACCCGGGCGGCTTTGATGGAAAACACCCTTTTGGCGGCTCAAAGGCGGCAAAATTTGGGATAGGGGCTGGTCAAAGCTGTTTTTTTATGGTAAACTGAAAAACAGCAAAATCACAACCTCTATTTACATAGGAGCGTGTTGAGATATGAAATGTCCGTTTTGCGGTTATCTGGACAGTAAGGTGGTGGATTCCCGTCCCGCGGAGGACGGGGCCAGCATCCGCCGCCGTCGGGAGTGCTTGGAGTGTCACAAGCGGTTCACCACCTTTGAGGTGATGGAATCTCTGCCTGTGGTGGTGATCAAGAAGGACGGCAGCCGCCAGAGCTTTGACCGCAGCAAGCTGCTCAACGGTATCATCCGGGCCTGTGAAAAGAGGCCGGTGTCCTTTGAGAATATGGAGAAGATGGTGGACGAGATCGAGCAGATCCTTCAGAACGAGATGAACCGGGAGGTGCCTTCCGCCCAGATCGGGGAGATGGTCATGGACCGGTTGAAGGATATGGATGAGGTGGCCTATGTGCGGTTTGCCTCGGTGTACCGGCAATTCAAGGACATCAGCACCTTTATGAGCGAGCTGAACAAGCTGCTGCAGGAGAAATGAGAGGGGAGCCCCGCCTGAGACCAGGCGGGGCTCCTTTTTTATCGCCCGGTGTACTGCAGGGCGACGCGGTTCTCTGGTTTGAGATCGAAGGTGTAGAGGCACAGGAGAAAAAACCACTCCAGGGGCTTCATCAGAAGGTAGGTCATGTCGGCCCGGAGGGGGGTGGTCAGCTTTTGGGAGAGAGGGTAGCCGTGGGTATCATAGAACTGCCGTACGGCCCGGTGGAAGTGGGGGGCACGCTCCATGAGAAGTTGCTCGAAGGCGTTGGCCACGCAGAGCTGGCGGTTCACCACGATGCGTTTGCCGTGGCGGAGGCCGTATCGGGTAGGCTTTACCAGGACGGGATGGCCGCCCACCGCGACGGTGCAGAGGTAGTGGGCGTCATACTCGATGGGGGGAGGGGAGATCTTTTGGGACAGGGTCCAGTCGCTGGTCTCGGTGAAGGCCCGGACGGCGGCGTCGGGAGCCTGGCCGAAAAGAACCAGGATGGCCAGGAGAAGGAACAGCAGGGGGAGAGCCAGGAAAAAGCCGGCCAGGAGCCAGCCCAGACTGCGGGAGAGGAGGGAGCGGCATAGGAGGAGGAATGACCTGCCGGGATCGGGCGGGGCTTGCTCCAGTCGGGAGAGTTGGCAGCGGATAGCCCGGCGCAGAAGGCGGGGGAGGATCAGAAGATAATTGAGGGGGAACAGGGACATATAGAAGCAGTCCGATACTCCCAGGACCCCTCCGCCTATGAGATGGGGGGAGAGCTGGATGAGAAACAGGACAGACAGGACTGCGCCGACCTCCAACCCTGAGATGCAAAGGACCGTGGGGATCGGAGGAAGACGCTCCCAGAGGAAGTGCAGGGTCCAGAAGCTGAGGAGGGCCCAGGCTGCAGGGCCAGGACGGTGGGTAGATGCCAGGAGGCCAGGGGAGTGTGGAGATAGGGCTCCCAATTCATGTAGACGGGCTGGTCCCAGTCGGGAGCGGACCAGAACCACCAGAGAAGGCCCATAAAGAGGGGACCCAACAGGAAAGTGAGACGGTCGATGAGAGTTTCCTGCCAGGGGGCCTTTCGGAAAAGGTTGAGGAGGTTGCACAGGGTCAGGATCGGAGGAAGGAGCAGAAAGAGGAAAACTAAGATGCTGGAAAAAATGGCTTCCATGGCGGACCTCCTTTCGTGGAAATTATTATACGGCAGGGGGTGGGAAAAGTCAAAAGCCTTGAAAAGGAAGGAAGAATAGAGTAAGATGAGATTGGCGGCAAGACCGCCCGTGGGGATAAAAACACGGCTCGGTCGGTAGTCCGGGCGCGGTGTGGTTGACGATCATACCGTCAGTAACCTGCCTCCTTGGTTGTCCGTTCTCCGCGGAAGGAATACAAAGGAGGATGCTCTATGGAATGCGACTGCTGTTCTGTCACCGTCTGCTTTCAGGATCCCTTTTGGGTAGGGCTGGTGGAGCGGAGGGAGGCCGGGGGATACTCGGTCTGCAAGTGTACCTTCGGCGGGGAGCCGAGGGATTTTGAGGTGTATCAGTTTCTTTTGGAGAGTTGGTACCGCCTTCGGTTTTCCCCCACCATTCCCACAGAGAAAAGGGAGCCTGAACACCGGAACCCGAAGCGGGCCAGGCGGGAGGCCGCCAGGTATCTGAGCGGACCGCCAAAGGGGACCAAGGCCCAGGAAGCCCTGAAGCTCCAACGGACGGAGGGGAAGGCGGCACGACAGGAGAGCTCCCGGCAGGAACGGGAGAATGAGGAGGAGCGGAGATTTCTCCTCCGGCAGGAAAAGAAAAAACGAAAGCACAGGGGCCGATAGGGCCCCTGTGCTTTCGTTTTTTTCTTACAGGATATTCTTCAGGGTAAGCTGCTCCGCCTCGGAGAGGAGCTCCAGCTCGGCGATAAGGCGGGCGTTGGCGGCGGAGTATTCGCCCCCCTCCTGACATTGGATAAATTCCGCCACCTCCCGAAAGCCGGTATAGATGGCGTCGGTCTCGCTGTGGCGCAGGAGGATGTGGAGATAGGCGTCGGTGGAATCCCAGCGGTCATGTGCGGTCTGGGTCAGTTCCTCGGCGGCGGCCCAATCGTTCTTCTCCGCGTTGGCCTCCGCCGCCTCCAGGATGGAGGTCAGTTCCTGGGTGAAGGAGGAGATATAGAAGCTGTGGCAGAGGGTGGCGGCAAAAACCAGGAGCAGAATGGCTACGGCGGCGATGATCCGTTTCATTTTGGCTCCTCCTTGGGGGCAAAGTAGACCCGGCCCAGTTCGTCGGCTGTGAGGAGATAGACCTGATCCGGGCGTTTGACCTTATGGGCCTTGAGCTGTTTCTCCAGCCAAGTTTCATCGTAGCCTCGGAGCTTCAGGTTGTGCTCCAGCACCCGACCGTCGTTGATGAGGACCAGGGGCAGGCCTGCCTCCTGGGGGGCCAGGGACATATCCTTGGCGGAGGGGGGCTTCTGGTCGGCGAAGGGGAGGACGGAGAGCTGGCCGTTGGTCTCCAAAATGGCGTATTTGACCGTGGAGATGTCGGTGATCCCTTTCATCCGCAGCTCCTCCATCAACTCGTCCACGGTGAAGCGGTTTTTGCTCATTTCGGCCTGCTTTAGCTTTCCGTTTTCTACAATGATGGAGGGGCGGCCACAGATGAGGGCCCGAAACTTCACGCTTTTCATGGAGGCCACCGAGATGATCATGGTGAGGGCCAGGAGGGTGAAGATGGGGATGATGCCGGAGAGGAGAGGGATCCCAAAGTCCTGCATGGGGACCGCCGCCAGATCCGCTATGATGAGGGCCAGCACCAGTTCGGAGGGCTCCAGCTCCCCCACCTGACGTTTGCCCATAAGGCGGATACCGGCGATGATGAAGAGATAGAGGATGATTGTACGGACAAAAGCGATGACCATGGCAAGACCTCCCCAATGTGTCTCCCTCTCAGTATGGCCCGAATGGGTGTGGTTATGAGGGGAAGGGCAGGAAATTTTCTTGGATTTTCAGGATCGGTATGCTATACTTTTTTGGAAAGAGGTGGGGTAATGAAGCGGAAACGGGTGGTTTGGGCGGTCATATTGGCCGGGGTATCGCTCTTTTTTCTTTTGGGGCTGGATACCAGGCTGGTCGTCCGGGAGTACCGGCTCGAAAGTGAAAAGCTGACCAGGCCGGTGCGGGTCGTCTTTCTCTCTGACCTTCACTCCTGTGAGCATGGGGCAGGACAGGGAAAGTTATTGGCATTGGTTCGGGAGCAGGAGCCTGATTATATCCTGCTGGGCGGAGACTGGGTGGACGATGACTTTGGTCACCGGCCGCCGGGGCTGGCCTATAAGGCGGCCAGGGCTTTGGGGGAGATGTGTCCCACCTTCTATGTGAGTGGAAACCATGAGCTTTGGAGCGGATATGGGGCGGAACTGAAACAGGAGATAGCCCAGTGTGGAGTGACGGTCCTGGAGGGGGAGGAGGTTCTTCTGCCCGGTGGACTTCGGATCTTCGGGGTGGACGATCCGGCGGCGGGGGAGGAGCTGTGGAGCGCGCAGATGGCAGAGGGGAAAGGAGGACTGTCTGAGGAGCGCTTTTCCCTTCTGTTGACCCATCGACCGGAACGGGTGGAGGAGTACGGCGGCTTTGACCTTGTGCTGGCCGGTCATGCCCATGGGGGACAGTGGCGGCTGCCGGGGGTGGTCAACGGTCTGTTTGCTCCGGATCAGGGATGGTTCCCCGACTATGCCGGCGGGGAATACCGGCTGGCGAACGGGGGTGTGATGATCGTCGGACGGGGGCTTTCTAAGGAGAGTACCCGGGTGCCCCGCTTTTTTGACCGGCCGGAGGTGGTGGTCGTGGATCTGGTCCCGCATCCAACGGAATAGAGCCCAGGAGAAATTGAGGTATTGCCAACTTCGAAATAATTTTGTATAATAAAGCATTATATCCGGCTGACAAGGGGAGGATATCCTTTGAGACGAAGATATCTGCTGCGTTTTGACATTTGGCTCTGTATGCTTTTGGCCTACGGGTTCAGTCTGGGAACCTCCAAGCTGACTACCATGCTTCTGCCCCCCGCCTACGAGAGCTATGTGGAGGAACACACGGTGGCCGACGGGGAGATCGGCGGCAAGGCGGGGGCGGATATCCCCCGGATCCAGAGTGTGGAGGAGCTTCTCAAGGAGGAGAGATTTACCATCGTCTCCCCGGGGATCGAGTACCGAAACCGGGGCGCGGGTTACCATGACGGGGTCTATACATACGCCGTGACCCTCCCCTCCGGCGAGGTGATCGCCGCGGTGATCAATATGGAGAATGTCCAGCAGGAGGGGGATTATTACACCAGCGACCACACCCTTCCGGTGGGACAGGTGGTGTATGACGACCTGTCCAAGGACGAGTATTTTATGAAGCAGATCCAGTATGGCGGAGAGTTGAGCCGTACGGATTTTTACGTGGATATGCGGGGAAATGGCGGCACGGTCAGTCAGGAGGACTATACTGGGCACTACGCCGGCATCGTACAGGTGGCTACCATTTTTATCAGCTTTCCCCTGTTCCACTCCTTTGGCGCTCATCTGGGGATCTTCCCATTCTTTATAACCCCCAAAAGGAAAGAGGGGGAACCAAAAAGTGAATGGGATTGAGGCCCAGGGTTGGGTGATATATCAGGAAAGAAGGAATGAGAGATGAGTACCAAACCTGTCAAAAAAGTAAACGCTGTCTATCTGCTGGCCACTATTTTTCTGCCTATCGCCATTATTGTGCTGGGCGGATTTATTGGCTATCAGTTCTTCCGTGATGGAGGGACCGGCGCGGTGATCTGCTTTATGTGCCCCACCGCCCTGGCGGTGATCTGGTGGGTCTTTGGCACCACCACCATCTGGAGAATGCGGAAGAAGAATATGATGAAGGTCCTGGATGAGCAGGGCTTTGAGCGGCACCAGACCTTCTATGGCAACAATCAGACCGTGGTGGTGGACATGAAGAAGGGAACCGTGGCAATGCTGTTTTTCTGGAACCCCTTTGAGCTTTATGTTTTGCCCGCCAGCCGTATCAGCAACGCCTGGAGTGAGGACGGCACCGGCGGCGCGGGCTTCCTGAGGGGCACCAGCCGGGTGAGCTTCCTGTTTCAGGTGGACGGCGTGAAGATCCGGGTGGACACCTTCACCTCCAACCAGCGTTGGAAGATGGAGGATCCCAAGGTGCTGGAGGGGATCTCCAAGGCGGATCGCTGGGTCCAGGTGCTGGAGGCCGCCCGGCAGCAGAGCTCGGGTGTGTAAAAATGGGCTTCTTTGAGAAATTCCTGGCCAAATACCAGGACGATTGGTGTAAAGAGTGCAATTGCGCCATGGAAAAGCTCCGCAAGCAGCTATACGCCCTTCCCTGTATGATCGTGGGCCACTATACGGAGCACAAGAATCCTGAGTTCTACATAAAGAATCTGCACAAGGTGGAGAAGAAGGCGGATATTCCCTCCGGGATGTATGCCTGCGGCGCCATTCAGTACCGCTGCCCCAGCTGCGGCAAGCGGGTGACCCTTCTGGATCCCTTCCTGCCGGTGCGGGATGAGGAAAAGCACGAGGGAAACGTGCTGTTCTGCAACGGTGAGTTGGATCAGTTCCTGTGGTGGTAAGGGGGCCCTCGGAGAGCGGCCCGGGAAGGGGGAAATATATGACCCATCAGCTTGTGATCGTATTGGATTTCGGCGGACAGTACAACCAGCTTATCGCCCGCCGGGTGCGGGAGTGCGGGGTGTATTGCGAGGTAAAGCCCTGCACCACACCCTTGGAGCAGTTAAAGGCCCTGGAGCCCATCGGGATCATTTTTACCGGCGGCCCCAGCAGTGTGTACGCCCCCGGTTCTCCCCAGGTGGATCCCGCGATCTTTGACTGGGGGATCCCTATTTTGGGGATCTGTTACGGATGTCAGCTCATGGCCCACAGCCTGGGAGGCAGGGTGACAGCGGCCCAGAGTGACAGCGCCAGGGAGTATGGAAAGACGGAGACCTTCTACGATACCGCCTGCAAGCTGTTCCAGGGGCTGCCGGAAAAGGGCATTTCCTGGATGAGCCACGGGGACTATATGGAAAGGGTGCCGGAAGGGTTTTCCCTTGCGGCCCGTTCTGAGGCATGTCCCAACGTGGCTATCTGTGACGAAGGCAGAGGGTTCTACGGAGTCCAGTTCCATCCCGAGGTAAACCATACGGAGATGGGTACCGCCATGATCCACAATTTCCTCTATGAGGTCTGCAAGGCCGCGGGAGACTGGAGCATGGAGAGCTATAAGGATACCGCCGTCCGTCAGATCCAGGAGAAGGTGGGTTCGGGGAAGGTATTGCTGGCCCTGTCCGGCGGGGTGGATTCCTCTGTGGCCGCCGCCCTGGTGGCGGAGGCGGTGGGGAATCAGCTCACCTGTGTGTTTGTGGATCATGGCCTGATGCGCCTCCATGAGGGGGACGAGGTGGAGCGGGCTTTCAGTAAGTGGGATATCAATTTTGTCCGGGCCAACGCGGAGGAGCTTTTCCTTTCCAAGCTCTCCGGCATCTCTGAGCCGGAGGCCAAGCGGAAGATCATTGGGGAGGAGTTCATCCGGGTTTTTGAGCAGGAGGCCAAGCGGATCGGGCAGGTGGATTATCTGGTTCAGGGCACCATCTACCCCGACGTCATTGAGTCCGGGGCGGGGGACGCCGCCGTTATCAAAAGCCACCATAATGTAGGCGGACTTCCCGACTATGTGGATTTTAAGGAAATCGTCGAGCCTCTGCGGATGCTGTTTAAGGACGAGGTGCGGCAATTGGGCAGGGAGCTGGGACTGCCGGAGTATCTGGTCTCCCGCCAGCCCTTCCCGGGGCCGGGATTGGCCATTCGAATCATCGGGGATATCACCAAAGAGAAGCTGGATCTGCTGCGGCTGGCTGATTTCATCTTCCGGGACGAGGTGGCCAAGGCTCACCTGGAGGGCAGTATGGATCAGTATTTTGCTGTGCTGACCAATCTGCGGTCGGTGGGGGTCATGGGGGACGGGCGAACCTACGATTACGCCATCGCCCTTCGAAGCGTGACCACCAGCGACTTTATGACGGCGGACTGGACACGGATCCCCTATGAGGTGCTGGACCGGGTCAGTGTTCGGATCGTCAACGAGGTTCCCCATATCAACCGGGTGCTCTATGATATCACCAGCAAGCCCCCCGCAACTGTGGAATTCGAGTGAAAAGAAAGCCGTCGACAGCTCTTGCGTCGACGGCTTTCTTGGTGTATAATCAGGAAAACCAAAAACAGGGAGGATGGAATATGCAGAACAATGTACGGCCCGCGGACATGAAGCGGATCAACATTCCGGAGCTGGCGGAGGCATTTATCGCGGAGCAGGTGAAGGAAGTCCGGGAGCAGGTGGGGGATCGGAAGGTACTGTTGGCCCTCTCCGGCGGCGTGGACTCCTCTGTGGTGGCGGCGCTCCTTATTAAGGCCATCGGCAAGCAGCTGGTATGCGTCCATGTAAACCATGGGCTGATGCGCAAGGGGGAGAGTGAGCAGGTCATCGAGGTATTCCGGAACCAGTTGGACGCCAACCTCATCTATGTGGATGCCACCGACCGGTTCCTGGATCTGCTTGCCGGGGTGGACGAGCCGGAGCGGAAGCGGAAGATCATCGGCGGGGAGTTCATCAAGGTCTTTGATGAGGAGGCCCGAAAGCTGGAGGGCATCGACTTCCTGGCCCAGGGAACCATCTACCCCGACATTTTGGAGAGCGACGGCGTGAAGGCCCACCACAATGTGGGTGGACTGCCGGAGGATATGCAGTTTGAGCTGGTGGAGCCGGTGCGGCTGCTCTTTAAGGATGAGGTTCGTGTGGTGGGAAAGGCCTTGGGCTTGCCTGTCTCCATGGTGGAGCGGCAGCCTTTCCCCGGGCCCGGTCTGGGTGTGCGCTGCCTGGGTGCCATCACCCGGGATCGGCTGGCGGCCCTGCGGGAGTCCGATGCCATCCTGCGGGAGGAATTTGCCAAGGCCGGCCTTGCCGAGCAGGTGTGGCAGTTCTTTACCGTAGTCCCCGATATGCGGGCCACCGGAGTCCGGGATGGCAAGCGGGCCTATGACTGGCCTGTCATCATCCGAGCAGTGAACACTGTGGACGCCATGACCGCCACCGTGCCCGAGATCGCCTGGTCGGTGCTGATGACCATCACAGACCGGATCCTGAAGGAGGTTCCCAGTGTGTGCCGGGTGCTCTACGACCTGACGCCCAAGCCGGTGGGAACGATCGAGTGGGAGTGAGTTTTTGAAACTCCGAACCCGTTGCGGCACAACGATTTTGCGGTTTTATATCTCTCTTTTGATAACGATTTGATAACGCTCCCCATAGGCCGTATCATTCTGTATCCCCAGTGGATTGCGGGTAAAGAATGTTCTTTTGCGGCTTATAAGTGAGGACAACCATATTAGAAAGCCCTTACCGATGGCAACGTCGGTAAGGGCTTTTGCTGT
>JAAWNQ010000003.1 GCA_022799035.1 Oscillospiraceae bacterium | reverse complement strand
GCGGGACTTAAGTCCCGCTCTCCTCTTATTTTCAGCCTTTTCGATTTCTGGTGACCGTATACCCGGTAAGAATGTCGCTGGTGTTGTCCTCGGTCTGGGGGGCATGCTCAATGGTCACCCGGTCACCCTCGTTGAGGATCACCGCCACATTGTTGTCCACCGCCGAAACCGAGTAGAATATCTCCTCACCCTGGAGCCGGATAAAGATATAGGTGTCCCCGTCCAGTACCGCTGAACGAAGCTCCGCCACCACGCCGCTGACACTGGTCTGGGGCAGTTCCTCCGGGGTTGTGATACCCTTCTCGGCCAGCATCTGGATATAGCTTTTCTCACAGGCCGAGACAGTGGTCCCCGTGGCGACCAACTGGTATTGAGCCACATTGACCATGGCGTACATCTTTACCAGATTTGTGGCGTCCTTCAGGGGGATAAAGTAGGTGGGTTCCCCGGCGATGTTGAGGAGCAGGGGGAAGGTGGCCACATAACCCAGATCCTGGACCACACCCATGGCGGAATACTGCGCGGCCTCCTCCGTGGCGCCGGGGGCAGTGTAGAACTTGGTCTCCTTGGTCCGCTGGTTGGTGAGCAGGAAGCCAAGGTTGGACTGGTCCGCGTTGGCGGAGGTGACGCCGGTGTAGGCGTACACGTCGTCATTGAGGGCGATATAGTTATACCCGCTGGTGGTCTGGGTCACGTCCCGCTGTCCGAAGATGGAGTTGATAAAGCCGTGGACCAGGGTGCCGTGATAGTCATACTGCTGCATGATGAGGAGGGGGGCGTAGAGGGTGTCCACCCAGTTGGGGACCTCCTCGTGATAGGTGCACTCCCCTGTGACAGCGTCCACCAGTACAGCGCCCTGGATGTCCACACCACCGAAGAGGCCGATGGTTTTTACTACCCGGGGGGCGATCCACCAGGGATGGCCCGACTCGTCGATCTCAAACTCCGGGGTGGAGAACATCATGGTGGGGAAGTGGAAGCGCAGGTGCCGCATAATGTTCCGGTTCAAAGGCTCGGAGAAGGAGTACTTTATCCCCTCGCTCAGCCGCTTGACGGTGGCCTCCTGGGTCACCATGTCAACCACCACATAGGCGGGCAGCCCCTGGGAGCGGTTGGTAAACCACTTGATGAGATCGGCGTAGGCGATGGGAGCCACCCGCACAGGCCGCCCCTGGTAGTTGATCTGGGTGGAGTCGTTGGAGTACTCAAACTGGCTCACCATGTCGCTGAGGGTACCCATCTGCCGGTCCCCCAGGAATTGGGCGGAGTCCCGGTCCAGAGTGGGGATCTCGTTAAAGGAGATCTCAGCGATGTCGGTGGCGAAGTCTCCGTTCTCCACCTGCAAAAGCTCCCGGTAATCCCCGGCCCGGAAGATGGGCATGGAGATCAGCTCGCCCACCAGGGCGACCAGGGCCAGCAGAAGCATCAGAACGCCCACCGGCAGACACCGTGCCCTGATAAAACGGAGATATCCCTTGAACCCTCCGGCATTCTTCATATCAAAGCCGGAGAGGACCAGGGAGGAGACCACATAGACCATGCACATCAGAAAAACGAAGCTGTAAAAATCGGGGGACTGAAGATTGATAGCGGGGAGGGAGACATAAAAGAAAACCAGCCCTACCACCAGCGTGATCAACAGGCTGATCAAGGTGACGCTCATTTTCCCTCGGGGCTTTTTGGCGGTCTGCTCGTTCAAAGCAACCACTCCTTCTATTTTTGTTATAGTGGGGATAGCTTTTCCAATAACAAGTATTATAGTCTGAAAAGTAAAAAATGGCAACTGAAAAACAAGAAAGAGTGTGAACAGGCTGTAAATTCTGGGGGGAGGGGAACAGTCCCTCCATCCCGGATCTCTGGGGTCTCAGGGGGATAGAGCGAAGACCCGCCGCAGGCATAGAATAAGAGGAACGGCAAAAGCCGCGTTCAGCCTGACAAGAGTAGAAACACACAAGGGGGATCAATATGCCGACCATCAGCCTTTGTATGATCGTCAAAGATGAGGAAGCCCACATTGCCCGCTGCCTGGACAGCGTGGCGGATCTTGTGGATGAGATTATCGTCGTCGATACCGGCTCCACCGATCGAACGGTGGAGATCGTATCCGCCTATCCCGCCCAACTCTATTTCCACCCGTGGAACGATGATTTTTCCGAGGCCAGAAACGCCTCTTTTTCCAGAGCGTCGATGGATTACTGCATGTGGATGGACGCTGACGATGTGCTGGAGGAGGAACAGCGGGGAGCGTTTCTGGAACTGAAGCGGACCCTGCCCCCCGAGACGGACGTTGTCATGATGAGATACCACACCGCCTTTGACGAGGCGGGAAGCCCCACGTTCTCCTATTTTCGGGAAAGATGGATCAGAAACAGTCCCCAATACCGCTGGGTGGGCCCGGTTCATGAGGTCATCCCACCAAGGGGCCGGGTGCTCTATTCAGACGTCGCCCTGTGCCACAAAAAAAGGAGGGCGGGGGATCCGGACCGAAACCTGAGGATCTATGAAAAGCTTCTGTCGGAGGGAAAGCCGCTGGAACCGCGCCACCAATACTATTATAGCAGGGAGCTCTATTATCACCGGCGGTATGAGGAGGCGGCAAGCGGGCTGGAGCGGTTTCTGAGCCAGGAGGATGGATGGCTGGAAAACAAAATAGAGGCATGCTCCCTTTGCGCCGACTGCTATCTCCGTCTGGGGCGGGAGGAGGCCGGGTTGAACACCCTGCTGCGGAGCATGAGCTTTGACCTGCCCCGGGCGGAATTGTGCTGTGAGATCGGAAAATACTTTTTGGAGCGGGGAAACTACCGGGTCGCCGCCTACTGGTATGAGACCGCCCTCCATATCCCCCAAAATGAACTGGGGGAGGGGTTTATTCTCCCGGATTGCTATGATTATATCCCCCTTATGCAGCTTTGCGTATGCAGCGACAGGCTTGGGGACCTTGTGAAGGCAAAGGAATATAACGACCGGGCGGGAGAATGTAAACCCTATTCCGAAGCCTATCTCTATAACAAGAAATATTTTGAAAACCGGAGAGAGGACCTTGGGTGTGAGTGAGGCCGAAATCTGTCACAAATTGTTTGGCGCGGCATAAAATGGTGGCAGGGAAGGACGCCCCTTACGCGTCTTTCCTGTGCCGGGATGAATACAGGTACTTCTCCCGGCAAAATCATGATGAGGGATTGATTTCTTTATGAATCAAGATGCTTTTTTTGATTGCTGCCAGCCCAGCCGGCCTCCCTGCTGCGAGGGGCCGAAGGGGGAGCAGGGCCCCATGGGACCCCAGGGGCCCAAGGGAGATCCCGGCTGCCCGGGACCGAGAGGGGACAGGGGGCTTCAGGGCCCCATGGGGCCCCAGGGGAGCCCCGGCCCTGCCGGAGCGAGGGGACCCAGAGGCAACACGGGGCCTGTGGGCCCCACCGGCAACACAGGGCCAAGGGGCTGTATAGGCCCCAGAGGCTATGCGGGTCCTCAGGGGATCCAGGGGATCCAGGGAGTCAGGGGAGATATCGGTCCGAAGGGTGACCCCGGTTGTGAAGGGCCCAAGGGGGATGTGGGACCTCAGGGACCTGTGGGTGCCACCGGTCCTATGGGTCCTGTCGGTCCCCAGGGAGACGCTGGACCTCAGGGGCCGAGAGGAGCCCAGGGTCCGGCAGGGCCCACGGGTGCCACCGGCGTTGCCGGGCCCCAGGGAGTGACTGGTCCCCAAGGTCTGCAGGGTGAAACAGGGCCTATTGGTCCCGAAGGCCCCAAGGGCTGTACGGGGGATGAGGGACCGATGGGTCCCACCGGCGCCACGGGCGCTACTGGAGCGGATGGAGCCACGGGTGCCCCCGGCACTGCAGGAGCCACGGGTGCAACTGGTGCTACAGGCGCCACGGGCGCTGCCGGGGCGGATGGAGCCACCGGCGCTACAGGAGCCACGGGTGCTGCCGGGGCGGATGGAGCCACCGGTGCTACGGGTGCCACGGGCGCTGCCGGAGCGGATGGTGCCACGGGTGCCACAGGCGCTACGGGAGCAACCGGCGCTGCCGGAGCGGTTGGCGCCACAGGCGCGACAGGTGCCACGGGTGCGACCGGTGCTACGGGTGCCACCGGCGTTGCGGGTACGGGAGCCATCATCCCCTTTGCGTCGGGGCTTCCGGTGTCTTTGACAACGATTGCCGGAGGGCTCGCGGGACTTCCCGCCTTTGTCGGCTTTGGAAGCAGCGCGCAGGGACTTACCGTGCTGGGCTCCACCATTGACCTCACCAACTCCAGCGGCACCCTGTCCAATTTTGCCTTCCAGGTTCCCCGGGCCGGGGTGATAACCTCCTTCAGCGCCTTCTTCAGCACGACGGCGTTGCTCCCTCTGATCGGGACCACCGTCACAGTCAACGCCCAGATATATCAGTCTACGGCGCCGAACAATGTATTTTCTCCCGTTGCTGGGACCCAGATTGCGTTGACCCCCTCTCTCTCCGGGACAGTGCCTCTTGGCACCGTGCTCAATGGGTCCCTCACCGGACTCAACATCCCGGTGACAGCCCAAACCCGGTTGATACTGGTCCTGTCTGCGTCGGCAAGCGGCCTGTCTCTGGTCAATACAATCGTAGGATACGCAAGCGCCGGACTGAGCATCAACTGACCACACAGAACAAACATCAGAGGCCTCCCTTATTTGATATAGGGATCAATAAGAATAAAAAAGATATATCCGCAGATCCCCCCGGCATGAAATTGGAAGCCCTGACCCGGCGTTTATTTGAAAATGAAGAATGGCGATGGGGATTTGCCGAATGGGAAAACAACAAGAAACAGTGAAAAAGGGCGGCGGTATCGCAATGATACCGCCGCCCTTTCCTTATGCTGTCCTGTCCAGACAAAAGATAAACCCGAACCCGCCGCCAACCGGCGTCAGGTTCGGATCATCTTGCTTTGGTGGACGGTATGGGAATTAAGCCCACGATCTAAGCATTGCGAAAAGTGATATCAACTCTTTTGCGACTATTTTTGCTTGTTTATAGCTGCTTTTAATTCGCTTTGCTTGTGTTTTAGAACTCTTTAGCTGAGGTAATTTCATGTGCTCCACCCGCAGTTGTACTGGGTCATACGGTCAGAACCGCAACTGCCCCATAGGTTTCTTTGGTATGAGCAATCAGGGGAGAGGAGATGGCAAGCGCATCCTCATCTTCGGATCTATACAGGCTCCAACACCTTTCTAAATTTGGTGTAGACCTTGGGGATCCCGATCTGCGGCTCCGCTTATGAGGAGCTTGACCGGAGAGTAAAAGATGTTTTCGGCACCGCTCCCGGGCTGAACGGTCCCACCGCCGATGTGGACATTTATCTGGGAGGCGGCAGGGGCAGAGGGACTCTTGGAACAATTCCAGAAAGCAGGGAAAATAGGCAGCTGGATGGTGGTCGCAGTGACGGACGGCAAGCGGCCTGTGAGTGTTCTTCACATGACATATGTGCAAAAGGCCCTTATCGGCTCCAGCGACTATTTCCCGGAGAATGTGGCAACTGTCATGCAGATCGTGTCCGGCGGGACACATCACAGATCGATATCTCCGGCGGACTCAAAGCAGAAGAAGCATTTCTCTATGCCGGAGAGCAGGCAGCTATGTCCCGTTTTTGCAGTTGCTTATCATAAAGGGGGAGGAGAATAAAAATACTTTTCATTCCGGCAAGAGTATGTTATATTTGGGACATAAGGAAAATAAGAGGGAGAAAGGACTGACGGAATGGAATTTTTGGAGCGGCTGGAGCAGTATGGCACCCAACTGACCAATACGGAGAAAAAGATATCCCAATTTGTAATGACCCACCAAAAGGAGACCCTCTGTGCCAATATCGCGGAGTTGGCGAAGTTGTCTGGGGCATCCCGGTCGGCGGTGCTCCGCTTTGCCCAAAAGCTGGGGTACTCCGGCTTCACCGAATTCCGGTATGACTATTCCCTGTTTGTCCATGCCGGACGGATCGCCCGGCAGGAGAATTCCAACGTCGTCCAGATGCTGGCGTCCTACTATGAGGCCGCCATCAAAAAGATTGCGGATCAGGTCAGCGAAGGTCAGGTGGAGGAGATCGCCGAGCATATCAGCCGGGCGAGGAGGGTGAAGATATTTGGCCTGAACCGTAACAGTTACAGCGCCCAGCAGCTCCGCCATCATCTCCACACGCTGAACTTTGATGCGGAGGCGGTATGGGACACCGTGCTGGTACGGGATTTGTCGGCCGCGGCCAGGCCGGGGGATGTACACATCTATTTTTCTGTCAACGGGGCGACCCCCATCATTCGGGACGCTATCCGCTCCTCCGCTCAACAGGGGGCGGAGACGGTCCTGATCACCATGCACCGGGACAGCCCCATGGCGGCCTATGCCACCTATTTGGTGGTCCTGCCCTCCACATGGCTGGTGACCACCGACTATTTTCTGGATCAGCAGGCCATCAATTTTATTTTTATCGAGATCCTTATCGTTTATCTGGGGAAGTCCCTTGCGCTGGAGGAGCGAGAGCAACGGCAAGAGGAGTGGCGGGGAGAGAGATAGAGAAAGACCGTGAGGGCGCGGGAAGGCGCCTCACGGTCTTTCTTTTCTTTACGGTTGGGAAGAAAGCTTCTTTTTGTAAAAGCGGGAAAACCAGAGGCCGTTGACCACTGTGGCGGTGATGTCGGCTACGGGTTCCGCGGCCAGGACGGCCAAAATGGGATGGGAGGGAAACAGACGAGGCAGGAGATAGATCAGGGGGATGAGAAGCAGGACCTTTCGGAACACGGCGAAAAAGAGGGAGCTTTTCGCGTTTCCCAAAGCGATATAGGTCTGCTGGCAGGCGTTGAAGGCACCATAACAGAACATCCCCAGAAAGTAGACCCGCAGCATAGTGGGGCCTGTGGACAAAACTTCCGGGTCGGGGGTAAAGATCCGAAGAAAGACCCCGGGAGCTGCCATGATTGCCACAGCGCAGAGAAAGGTCCACCCCCAACAGGTAGCCAGTTCCAGGCGAAAGACAGACCGAACCCGATCCATCTGTTTGGCGCCATAGTTATAGCCCAGGATGGGCTGTGCGCCCTCGGTAAAGCCGTGGGTCATAAGCTGGGCCATCTGCCAGATACTGTTCATCACCGTCATGACGCTCACCGCAAGATTTCCCCCATAGGCCAGAAGCTGGGCGTTGAAGGAGCTGGAGAGCAGGCTTTCGGTCAGCTTCATAATGAAGGGAGAGATCCCCAGAGACATGATCTGCCGCAGGATGGACCATTGGGGGAGCATATAGCATAGCCGTAGGCGCATCCCACTGCGGTCGGAATTTAAAAACCACAGCACCAGGAAGGCGGAAAGACCCTGGGACAGAACGGTGGCCAGGGCTGCGCCCACCACCCCCATGTGAAGGCCGTAGATCATGATAGGATCCAGGATCAGATTGAGCCCGGCCCCTGCCGCCACTGTGGCCATGCCCGTACGGGCATAGCCCTGGGTATTGATGTAGGGATTCAGTCCTACGGATATCTGGGCGAAGAAGGTGCCCCAGATATACACGCGCAGATAGGCTGAGGCGTATTCCAGAAGCTGTCCCTCGGCGTGAAAAGCCTGGAGGATAGGCTCGCAGAAAAAGAAGCAGACCGCGGTGATGACCACGCTGGAAAGGCTCAGCGCGGAGAAACTGTTGGACATGATGTGCTCTGCCTCGTCCCGCTCCCCACGGCCCAGACAGATGGCGCACAGAGGCGCACCGCCGTTCCCCAAAAGAGCGGTGAACGCGGTGATCAGGAGGGTGATGGGAGCCACAAAGCCAATGGCGGCCATCATGGCCCGACTGTTGGGAAGTTGTCCGATGAAGATGCGGTCCACCATGTTGTAGATCACAGTGACCACCTGGGCCAAAATGGCCGGGGCGGCCAGGGAGAAAAAGGTTCTGCGGATATCCCCCGTGCCAAGCTGGGTGGTGTTCACGGGTTACCGAACCTCTTTTGTGCCAAGATAGAAAGCGATGTTGGCGCTCCGATCCAGCTCGGGAACCAGGAGGGACTCCCTGCAGGTCATGATGGGGGTGACGCCGGGGCCATGACCGGATAGGAAGGAGTCGCCATGGATGATGACGCCCACCGTGCCGGAGCCGCGCAGGTAGTCAGGGCCGTGGAAGCACTGGTGATCCTGGATAAACACCAGATCGCCGAAGCGCAGATCCCCCAGATGGAACTCCTCATAGGAGGCGGGATCCCGGGTCATGATATCGTAATCGCTGCCAAAAACCTCCATGGCGCCTAGCCCGGAGCCCATAAGGTAGGCGGGGATGACGGCGGATACGGGGATCACCAACTTGCCCTGTTCCTCCCGGATGCGCAGTTTGGCAAAAAGAGCGGGGTCGATGCTCATGAGCTTTACCTGGGGATAGTCCAGCAGGGCCAGGCCCTGGCCGTGAGACTTGACCAGAATTTTATCATCGCAGACCATCTTGTTCAAGGTCTCCTGGGAGAACCAGATCATTACATGGTCGATTCCGCCGTGGGTGCCGGTAACAAAGCCGGTGTCCCCGGCCGCCTTGCCTGTGACCACCTCGGCCACATTTCCGATACAGGAGAGGTGGGTGTAGGCCCGGTTTTCGATATCGTCGGCATTTTTGGAACTGACGCCCGGTTCAATATGGTCGCCTGCCAGCCCCATACAGCTATCACCGATCTCAATGTCATAGGTGATGGCGCCGTGGGCAGGGGTGAAACGGGCGCCGCCGTCACTGCCCACCCGGTAAACCTTCTGAGGGGTGAGGACAGGGTGGTGGACCCGTCCCATAACAGACTGTCGGACGATCTTATCCTGGTTGGTGGTCAAACTCATTGGAACGCACATCCTTTCTTTAGATATTATTGTCTCGGAATTGTTGAAGCTGTGCCCGGTCAAGGCCGGAAAGGAAGGCGGTGACCACCTCCCGGCAGTGAACATAGTCCTCCGCATCAATCATCAGGCTGCCGGAGTGGACATTCCGGGCGCAGATGCAGGCGGTGAGGGTAGGAACGCCCGTGCCGCTGACGTTTATGCAGCCGGCGTCAGTGCCGCCCCGGGACTCATGAAACTGATAGGGAATGTTTTTCTCCTTCAGCAGGGATAAATAGCGTAGAAACAGGGTCCGGTTGGGCAGATAAGTACCATCGTGAAAGCGAACCATGACCCCCTGCCCGATACCGCCGCAGGGCGGTTCAAAGCGTTCCACATCATTGGCGGCGGTACAGTCCAGAACAACGGCCAGATCGGGGGAGATCAGGGTGGAGGCGGTTTTGGCCCCCCGCAGCCCCACCTCCTCCTGGACGTCAGCTCCCACATAGAGGTCAAAGGGGAGGGAGACGTCCTTCAGTGCCTGGAGCAGCTCAATGCCCAGAATGCAGCCGAAGCGATCGTCCCAGGCCTTGGAGAGAAGACGCTTTCCGCCGTTGAGAATCTCGAACGGCCCATCGACCACCACCTGGCATCCTTCCAGCACGCCCTGGGCGCGGGCGTCGGCCTCACTGGTAAAGCCGAAGTCCAGGAAGAGCAGGTTGGTGGGGATCCTTCCGCTGCCGATCCGCTCATAGAGGAGCTTCTGGGCCAGGGTGGAGACGCAGCCCCGGAATTCCCGCCCATCGTCGGTGAGCAGACGCAGCCGGGAGCCCACAAGCACATCCTCGTAAAGCCCTCCGATGACCGCGGCTTTGAGGAGCCCGTTGGGACGGATCTGCCGGACTACCATACCAACCTCATCGCTGTGGGCGGCCACCATGACCCGAAAGGGATCGGGGCTTTTGGAGCGCTTCACGGCATAGATGGAGCCGTTATGATCCCGGATGACTTCGTCGGCCAGGGCCGCGTAGTGCCTGGAAAGAATGCGGCATACCTGCCGTTCCTGTCCGGAGATGCCGATGGCCTGTGTAAGCTCCTCCATCAGCGCCAGGGTTTCTTTACTGCAAATCATGATGAATCCTCACTTATCCTTCTTAATTATGGGCAGAAACGGTGCGCCGCCAGAGTACTGCCGGCGCACCGTTTCCGGTGTGGCATCAGTAGGTCAGACCGTCAAAATATACGGAGTTGGTGGGGTCAAACTTCAGCCCCGATACCTCGGGATTCATCAGAGCCAGCTGGCTGGAACCAACCAAGGGGATGGTATAGGCGTTTTCGGCCACCAGGTAGCGCTCAGCCTCGTGGAGCTGGGCCATACGCTCGGCAGGATCGGCCTGGGCGTTGGCCCCCTCGATCATAGCGTCATAGACAGGGTCGTTGACCTGCTTATAGCCCTGGTTGTAGGAGACCCACCGCTCCAGATAGTAGAAGGGATCCAGGTAGTCGGCACTGGTGGAGCCGGTGGCTACCTCGTACTGGCCGGCCTTCCGGGCCTGGGCGTAAGCCTTCTGCTCGGCAGCGTTCAGCTCCACATCCACATAGATCTCTCGCCACATGGCCTGAAGGCAGACGCAGATGTCGGTGTTGGTGTTGGAGCTGATGTAGCTGATGGTGAGGGGCATGCGGTTGCTCTCGCTGTACCCGGCAGCCTCCATGAGGGACTTGGCCTCGGCCAAGTCGAATCCAGCGTATCGCTCCTTGGCGTCCGCGTTGCCGCGGAAGTCGCCGCCATCGGCGTCGGCCATGCCCTTGGGCACATAGCCGTACAGGGGATAGCGGGTACTGGTGGCGCCGATAAAGGTGATAAGCTGCTCCCGGTCGATCGCCAGGGCCAGGGCGCGGCGGACATTGACATCGGCCAGGGCGGGGTTGGTCTCGCCGGTACAGTTCATCCACAGGAAGGTGTTGCTGACCACGTCCAGGTTGAGCAGGGCGGGATCATCGGCATAGTTGGTGGCCGCATCGGAGGGGACATAGAGGGCCAGGTCAAGCTCGCCGGTCTGGAAGGCGGAGAGCTGGGCCTGGGAATCGGAGATGATCTTGGCGGTCAGCGTGGTGGTCTGCACCTCGTCGGCGCGGACATAGTGCTCATTCTTGACCATGACCACCTCCTCCTTGTCCCGGACGGCCTCCAGCTTGAAGGGGCCGTTGGTGGGCACGGCGGAGTCGTTGGCCCAGGAGCTCTCGTGCTCCACGGCGAAGTCGCTGCGCAGGGGGAAGGCCACCACATTGCTCAGAAGACCTACAAAGTAGGGGCAGGGAGCGGCCAGGGTGATCTCCAGGGTGGACTCGTCCAGAGCGTGGATGCCCACGTCGGTCATCTCGGCCACATCCAGCATGTTCTCATTGGCCTCGGCACCGCCCAGAACGTTGCTGTAGAGCAGATAGGCATACGCGGAGTCGGGGCCGTAGCCGATGCTGCGCTTCATGCCATACTCATAGTCGGCGGCGGTGACAGGCTGGCCGTCGCTCCAGGTGTTGCCGGGGGCCAGCTTGAACGTGTAGGTCAGGTTGTCGTCGCTGACGGTGTAGCTCTCGCAGGCCAGGTTTTGAACGTTGCCGCTCTGGTCATAGCGGAACAGGGGGTAATAGAGTTGGCCCAGAATGGCGCTGGTGTTGGAATTCATGCAGATGGCGGGATCCAGATAATCGGGCTCACTGGAGATGCCGAAGGTGAAGGAGTGCTCCGCGGTCTGAGCGCCGCCGGGCTCGGAGGACTCGCCGGGGGCGGGAGTGGGCTGGGCTTTTGGGCCGCAGCTGGTCAGAAGCAGCAGGCTCAGCGCGGCGGCTGTCAGACGGACTGGTTTTTTCATGTTCATTCTCTCCCTTTCATTGACTTTGTATTTCGGAAGCGGTACAGCCGCTTTCTTGATAGAGGAAGCAGGCAACCTGACGGCCCTCCACCTCCACCATGGGGGGCAAGGCCTGGAAGCATTGATCCGTTGCCCTGGGGCAGCGGGAGGCGAAGGGGCAGCAGGGCTTTGGGTTGATAGGAGTGGGAATCTCCCCATCCAGCATGATCCTGCGGTGCTGCCGGGCGGTCTTGGGATCGGGGATGGGCACGGCGGAGAGCAGACCCTGGGTGTAGGGGTGTAGGGGATGGCGGTAGAGCACCTTGCTGGGGCCGGTCTCCACAATGTGGCCCAGGTACATGACCCCGATGCGGTCGGAGATGTGCTTGACCATGGACAGGTCATGGGCGATGAAGAGGTAAGAGATACCCAGCTTTTTCTGGATGTTTTCCAGCAGGTTGATGACCTGGGCCTGAATGGACACGTCCAGGGCAGAGATAGGCTCGTCGCAGACGATGAACTCAGGATCCAGGGCCAGAGTCCGGGCGATACCGATGCGCTGGCGCTGGCCGCCGGAGAACTCATGGGGATAGCGGCGGATGTGGTCGGGCTTCAGTCCCACGATCTGGAGCAGCTCGGCCACCCGCTCCTCCCGCTCCTTGTGGGAGTGGAGATTGTGGATATCCATAGGCTCCCGGATGATCTCTCCCACCGTCATGCGGGGATCCAGGGAGGCGTAAGGATCCTGGAAGATCATCTGAACCTGCTTTCGGAACTCCTTAAGCTCGCTGCCCTTCAGGCCGGTCACGTCCCTGCCCTTATACCGGACAGAGCCGGAGACGGGGGAGTATATCCTCACAATGGTGCGTCCCAGCGTGCTTTTGCCGCAGCCGGACTCACCCACCAAGCCGAAGGTCTCGCCGGGATAGATCTGGAAGGAGACGTCGTCCACCGCTTTGACGATCTGCTTTTTTGCCAGGAGCCCCCGGGTCACGTCAAACCAGGTACAGCAGTGCTCTACAGACAGGATGGGCTCGCTCATTGGGCAGCGCCTCCCTTCTGGTTGATCCAGCAGTGGCTGGTGTGGGTGTCACTGAGGACGGTGGGTGAAGGCATATAGTCCCGGCAGACCCGCATGGCATAGGGACAGCGGTCCAGGAAGGGGCAGCCGGCCGGGGGCTTCAGCAAGTCGGGCGGGGAGCCGGGGATGGGGGTGAGGGGCTTGTCCTCATCGCTTTCCGGGTTGGTGACGCAGCCCAGAAGCCCCTTGGTATAGGGATGGTTGGGAGTGTAGAAGATATCCTCCGCCGTACCCCGCTCCACGATCTTGCCGCCGTACATGATGGCAATATGATCGCACATCTGGGCCACCACCCCTAGGTCGTGGGTAATGAGGATGACCGAGGACTGAAACTCGTCCTTGATGGAGGCGATAAGCTCCAGCACCTGGGCCTGGATGGTCACATCCAGGGCTGTGGTGGGCTCGTCGGCGATGATGAGCTTGGGATTGCAGGCCAGGGCCATGGCGATGATGATGCGCTGGCGCATGCCGCCGGAAAACTGGTGGGGATACTGTTTGATCCGTTTCTCCGGGGAAGGGATGCCCACCTTGCGCATCAGGTCGATGGCCCGCTGAACCGCCTCCGCCCGGCTGAGATCCGTATGGTTAAGGATAGGCTCCACCAGCTGGGACTCAATCCGGAGAACCGGATTGAGGAAGGTCATGGGATCCTGAAAGATCATAGCCATCTGGTTGCCCCGGGTGGTGCACATTTTCTTCTCATACTCCTTCTCGCTGGGGAAAGCGGAGGGGGACAGGTCATCCCCATCCAGAAGGATGCGGCCCTCGGTAACGGTGCCGTTGGCGGCCAGCAGTCCCATGATAGAGAACATGGTCACGCTTTTCCCCGAGCCGGACTCCCCCACGATCCCCAGAACCTCGCCCTTTTCTACGGAAAAGGATACGTCCCGGACAGCGCGGACGATCCCCTGTTCGGTGGTGAACTGGGTGGAGAGATGCTCAACTTTTAATACAGACATGGTATGCACCTACCGTTTCTTGGGATCCAGGGCCTCGCCCAGACCATCGCCCAGAAAGTTCAGAGCCAGCATGGTCAGACAGATGGACAGTACCGGCCAGACGATCTGCAGCGGATAGCTGTTCAGAACCATCCGAGCCTCGTTCGCCAGGGTGCCCCAGCTGGACATGGGGGCGGAGATGCCAATGCCCACAAAGCCCAGGAAGGACTCCTGAAAAATGGCCGAGGGAACCATCATGGTCAGGGAGACAATGATGGGGCCGATAGAGTTGATGATAAGGTGCTTAAAAAGAATACGGGCACGGCTTGCCCCCATGACAAAGGCGGCCAGGGAGAATTCCTGCTCCTTCAGGGAAAGAACCTGTGTACGTACCAGCCGGGCCATGCCCACCCAGGAGGAGACGCAGATACCCAGCAGAACAGAGAACATATTGCTGCCGAAAACTAGCATGATCAGGATAACATAGAGCAGGCTGGGGATAGAGTAGAGCATATCGACCACCCGCATCATAATAAGATCCACCCGACCGCCCAGATAGCCGGCCACCCCACCGTAGATGACACCGATGACCAGATTGATCCCCGCGGCGGCAAACCCTACCGACAGGGAGATCCGGGCGCCGTACATGACCCGTACAAAGATGTCCCGGCCGAATTTGTCTGTGCCGAACCAGTGCTGAAGGGAGGGCAGCTGGTTCAGGGCCGTGGTATCCATCCCGTCGTAGGTAAAGGGGGAGAGGATAGGCACCAAAACAGCCAGTAGACAGACAAAGAGGATGAAATAGAGGCTGACCAAAGCCAGCTTGTTCTTACGAAAGTTGCTCCAGGCATCCTGGAAAAAGGAGCGGGATTCCATCGCCACGAAATCCGCGTTCTTTTCAGAGTCGGGCAACAGCTCAAAGGCTTCCGGGGGAAGCTGGCGTACCTGCTCGTTGGTCAGTTCAGACATGGAAAACCCTCCTTATTTATCCAGCTTGATCCGCGGATCCACCCAGGCGGACACCACGTCAGAGAGAAGATTCATCGCGATCACCAAAAAACCCATGAAGATGGTCAGTCCCATGATAAGGGTATAGTCCCGGTTGGTGACGCTGCCCACGAATTCCGATCCGATCCCGGGGATGGAGAACAGGGTCTCCACCACAAAGCTGCCGGTAAGAAGGTTGGCGATAAGAGGGCCGGCATAGGTCACCACCGGAAGCAGAGCGTTGCGTAGGCCGTGCTTCAGAACCACCACCCATTTGGCGGTACCCTTGGACTTGGCCAGTACCATATAATCCTGCCGCATGACCTCCATCATGCTGGTGCGGGTCAGACGGGAGATCATGGCGATGGGGTGCAGGGACACGGCGATGGTGGGCAACACAAAGTGCAGGGGCGTTTTCAGCCCGATGATGGGGAAAATATCCAGATAGACCCCAAAGACCAGCATGAGAAAGACGGCCAGAAGAAAATTGGGAACGCTGACGCCGAGGGTGGAGAGAAACATGACAAAGTTATTCAGCGCCCGGCTTTTGGACAGGGCCGCCGTAATACCCAGACCAATGCCCACCAGCATGGAAAAGACAAATCCCGTCAGACCGAGCCGCATGGTGACGGGAGCGGTGTTGCCGATAATACTCACAACGCTCCTTCCCTTTTTAATAAGAGAGTCACCCAGATCGCCGTGGAGCAGCCCCTTCATGTAAATGGCAAACTGCTCCGTCAGAGGCTTGTCCAGCCCGTACTTGGCCTCCAGCTGCTCATACTGCTTCTGGGCGGCCACCGATTCATCATCATTGATAAAGGGGGAACCGGGGATGATCCGCATGAGAAAAAAGGTGGCCGTGATCAGAAAGAACATGGTCAGCAGGCCGATCAATACGCGTCTGGTGATATACTTCAGCATGGCTGCCCTCCTGTACGGTTTGGGATAAAGTCTCTAAATTTTTATCACATTGAATCTTTGTCCCATTTATATGGTGGAATTATACACGAGCATTCGACAAAATGCAAGATATATTTTCAGAAATTTCAGTTTGGAGGATGGAGCTTGTCAAAGATTATTTAAAAAACACACGCAACTCAGGGAAAATTGTTAAATTTTGGAGGGGAGCGAACCTTGCGTTTGAAACAATAAAAAATGTTTGCTGCAATTTTGGGAAAAGGCCTCTTCATATACCAAGAGGAGGAAAAAGTGCATAAAAAACCGGGCGCGCTGCAAAATGAAAAACTGCGGCACACCCGATTTTTCCTGATTTTTATGCTAATTGCTGTCACCGCACCGGGCATTGCTGCTGTCACGGTAAAAATCAAAAAGAGATAAATAAATCGAAGTGGTATCTGTCTGCCGCAGATACCACTTCGGCTATACTAACTTATATATGTGGAGGATTGACTTCCATAAATATTTATACACCTAAATTTGAAAGGGAAAAGGGCAGGCTTGACAAAATCAAGCCTGCCCTTGGTGGACGGTATGGGGATCGAACCCACGACCTCAGCGTTGCGAACGCTGCGCTCTCCCAGCTGAGCTAACCGCCCGTATCAAATTGTCGCCACGCCATTATAGCAATAAATTCCCCCCCTGTAAAGAGGTTTTTCAAAAAATAAAGAAAACAAAAAATCAAAAACCACCCCAATTCCGGGTTGCCAATCCACTCAAAATGTTGTATCATAATAAACATATCTGCCTGTCAACGGCCGGAGCTGTTCCGGCCTGAGGCAAGGCCGCGCTAACCGGGGAGATAGCGGTGCCCTGCACCTGCAATCCGCTACAGCAGGGGTGAATCCCGGCCCCCGGAGCCGGACTGTGTTGTCTGACCCAGAAAAGCAGTGATGAAGGATCGGTCCCGCGCAACGCCCATCCGTGAACCGTGTCAGGCGGGGAACCGAGCAGCACTAAGCGGAATCGGACGTGTGCCGCGGGAGCGCCGCTCCTGAGCCGGCTGTCTGGGTAACGGACATAGTCCGGTCTTCAAAGGCCGGTGCGCGGTCTTGCCATAGGCCGGAAAAGGGAAGAAGGGCCCGGCCTTTCTTCCCTTCTCTTATCTGTAGGCAGATCCGGCGGGGGTTCCTCCCCGCGGCCGCCTGAATGGGGGAGAAAATGGAACGCAAGCAGTTGAGGGGAAAGGCGGTCCTGGTCTCCGCAATATGTGGGCTCCTGTCCCTGCTGACCGTTTTCCTGGCGGTGCCCAGCCTTCCCAAGCCCTGTCCCGATCCGGTGTGGATGGCTCTGGACATCTTGGGGCCTGTAGCCGTGGCCATACTGCTGATGGGGCGGTCTATTCCAGCCGTCTGGGTCTGGCTGGGCCTTCCGGTGCAATACGGCCTCCTTTTCCTGTTTTCGGAGCCCATCTCCCGGCTTTGGGGGATGAGTCTGGAGGGGGTGGGAGGCTTTGCCTTTCTTTTCATCGCCGGAGTCTGGCCGGCCCTTGTGACCCTGGTCCAGTTTTTGGCCCTGCTCCTCTACCAAAAGAGGAGAGGGTAGGGGACATGTTAGTGGAAGATCCGGGGCCGGAGCTCTAAAGCGGTCCCATTACCTAAGATATGAGGTGAAAATCCATGTACCAGGCTCTTTACCGCAAATGGCGGCCCCGCGCCTTCGACGACGTGGTGGGCCAGAGCCATATCACCGAGACCCTCAAGCGTCAGGTCCAGGAGGACCGGCTCAGCCACGCCTACCTCTTCACCGGTACCCGTGGTACCGGAAAGACCTCCTGTGCCAAGATCCTGGCCCGGGCGGTGAACTGCCAGCGTCCCGTGGATGGCAACCCCTGTAATGAGTGTCCCGCCTGTAAGGGCATTGAGGACGGCTCAGTGATGGAGGTGCTGGAGCTGGACGCCGCCTCCAATAACGGCGTGGACCAGGTCCGCGCCCTCCGGGACGAGGCCATCTACTCCCCGGCGGCGGTGGCCAAGCGGGTCTATATCGTGGACGAGGTCCACATGCTCTCCACCCCCGCATTCAACGCCCTGCTGAAGATTTTGGAGGAGCCTCCGGAGCACCTTATGTTCATCCTGGCCACCACCGAACTCCATAAGGTGCCGGCCACCATCAAATCCCGGTGCCAGCAGTTTGCCTTCAAGCGGCTCTCCCCGGCGGATATCGCCGGACGGCTCCGGTACGTGGCCGGGGAGGAGGGGATCCCCCTCACCGAGGAGGGCGCCGCCCTCCTATCCCGGCTGGCCGACGGCGGGATGCGGGACGGCCTGAGCCTGCTGGACCAGTGCGCCGCGGGCCGGGAGGGGCAGCTGGGGGAGGCGGAGATCCTGGCGGCCCTGGGCTTGGCGGGGAACCTGGAGACCGCCGCCCTTTTGAAGGAGATCGCCCACCGGGACACCGGCGCCGCTCTGGAGCGGATAGACCGGCTTTACGCCGCGGGTAAGGACGTGGGGAGCCTTCTGAACGAATTGGCCGCCCTGGTCCGGGACCTGCTGATCCGGAAAACCGCCCCCCGGGGAGGAGCGGGACTGATGGCCGGAGGGTATGACGAGCAGACCCTCCGAAGCCTGTCGGAGCTTCTGAATACGCCCCGGCTGGCCCAGTTGTTGGGCCAACTCCAGAGGACGGGGGCCGACCTGGGCCGCAGCGCCAACCGCCGGGTGGACGCGGAGCTGTGCCTGATCCGCCTGTGTGATGAGTCGCTGGACGATTCTCCCGCGGGCCTCAACGCCCGGATGGCCCGGCTGGAGGAGCTGGCAAAGCTGGGGAATATGGGCGCCCGGCCCTCCGGGGAACGGGGACAGGCGCCTGCCAGCCAGGAGGAAAAGACCGCTTCCAAGAGGGAGCCTGCTTTGGAGACGCCCACAGGGCAGGACGTTCCGGAGCCGCGGCCCTCTGTATCCACGGAGAAAACAGAGCCTTCTCCCCAAGAGGAGGAGGCCCCGCCCTGGGATATGGAGCCGCCTCCCCCTCCGGAGGAGCCGCAGGCTCCCGTGAGACGGGACCCGCCGCCCCCTGTGAGAAGGCCGGAGCCTCCGGCTCCTCCCCGGGCCCAGGCTTCCGCCCCTGTGGGAGGATCCTGGCCCGGGCTGGTGGAGGCGCTTAGAGGAAGAGTTCCCATGGGAGAGTATAGCTTCCTGTCCAACCCCCTCATGGTCCGGGGAACCATGGACGGAGCCCTTTTGACCCTCTGGACCCAGAATGAGCTGGTAAAGGGGATGATCTCCAAGCCGGGGATCCTGGCGGTGGTCTCCAAGGTGGCCCAGGAGGTGCTCGGCGCGCCCTGCCGGGTGGTAGTGACAGTGGGAGTTCCCCCGGCCCAGAGCCCTGGATCTGCTGCGGCAGTGGGGGTTCAGGAGAGAGGATCCGGTGAACCGGATCCGGCGGAGCCGGAGGGAGAAGTGGATAAGCTGGACGAACTGCTGGCCTTTGGCGAACAGTTTGGCAATATTATTACCGAGGAGTGAAGGAGTATGGCAAAGGGGTTTAACAGCCGTGGCATGGGCGGTTTTGGCGGCATGGGCGGCGGCATGAATATGAACATGATGAAGCAGGTCCAGAAAATGCAGCAGGACATGGCTAAAATGCAGGAGGAGCTGGCCGCCAGAACCTACACCGCCGCCGCGGGCGGGGGAGTGGTGACCGCGGAAGTCAACGGGCAGAGGCAGTTGCTGTCTGTGACCATCGACCCTGAGGCGGTGGATCCCGAGGACGTGGAGATGCTTCAGGATATGGTGGTGGCCGCGGTGAACGAGGCCATGCACACCGCCGAGGCCGACGCTGCCGATTCCATGGGGAAGATCACCGGCGGCCTGGGGCTGGGGATCTGAATGCAACCATTTTGTAACCAATCGTAACTTTTTGTAATCAAGACAAAATCAAATACGGGAGGAAGCGGAGTATGGCGGCGTCGAAGGTATACTTTACGGATTTTCATGTGGATGTGGGGACAAGCCAGTTGGACAAGCTGACCCGGCTGATGGATAAGGCGGGGCTGGGGGAGATCGACCTGGAGAAGAAATTCGTCTGTATCAAGATGCATTTCGGGGAGCCGGGGAACCTGAGCTTTCTCCGGCCCAACTACGCCAAGACGGTGGCCGACTATGTGAAGGCCCGGGGCGGGATCCCCTTCCTGTGCGACTGCAACACGCTGTATGTGGGGCGGAGGAAGAACGCCCTGGAGCATCTGGACGCGGCCTATGAGAACGGGTTTTCTCCCCTGTCCACCGGTTGTCAGGTCATCATCGGCGACGGCCTGAAGGGGACCGACGACGTGGAGGTGCCTGTGGCGGGGGGCGAGTACATCAAAACGGCCAAGATCGGCCGGGCGGTGATGGACGCGGACGTGTTTATCTCCCTGACCCACTTCAAGGGCCACGAACAGGCCGGTTTTGGCGGCGCGGTGAAGAATATCGGCATGGGCTGCGGCAGCCGGGCGGGGAAGATGGAGCAGCACAACGCGGGCAAGCCTGTGGTCCGCCAGGAGGTCTGCGTAGGCTGCCGCCAGTGCGCCAAGCAGTGTGGGCAGGACGCCATCTCCTACGGTCCGGACAGAAAGGCTTCCATCGACCACGCCAAGTGCGTGGGGTGCGGCCGGTGTATCGGGGCGTGTAACTTTGACGCCATCGTGAATCCCGCCTGGGATACGGTCCAGATGCTCAACCGGAAGATGGCGGAGTACGCCAAGGCGGTGGTGGACGGACGTCCCTGCTTCCATATCAGTCTGGTGAAGGATATCTCCCCCAACTGCGACTGCCACGGGGAGAACGACGTGCCCATTCTGCCCGACATCGGGATGTTCGCCTCCCTGGATCCGGTGGCCATGGACCAGGCCTGCGCCGACGCCTGCATGGAGAAGGAGCCCATCCCCGGGGCGCAGCTCTACCGGAGGATGAAGGCCAAGGACTTTATCGACCATAAGGACCACTTTGAGAACTGCACCGAGGGCAGTGAGTGGAAGACCTGCCTGGAGCACGGGGAGAAGATCGGCCTGGGGAGCAGGGAGTATGAGCTGGTCAAGCTGTAAATAATATCCCGGTGAGCAGCCGGGAGCAAAAGCGGAAGCCGCAGAGGAAGCCGGCGTCGCCCAGCAGGGAGTTCATGGCGTTGTTGGCGGCTTCAAAGCGCAGATAGGCCTTGTCCGCATCCGGGCCAAGGGAGGACTCCAGCTGCCGGGTAGCGGACTCCAGCTGTGTGTTCAGGACGGAATATTTGGGCATACTGCGGAGTTGGATGGACAGCTCGGAATCCAAGTCGGGCCACTCAAGCAGAAGGTTATAGAGCATATCGTTCATATTAACAGCTCCTTTTCGAAGTTAATCTTCGGATATTATATTCGAAGATTAACTTCGTGTCAAGGGGGAGGAGGCACTTTATGGCTGCTTTTGGAGAAAGATTAAAGGAAGAGCGTGAAAAAGCAGGAGTAAATCAAGAGGATATGGCGAAGATGCTTGGAGTAACGCCCCGCGCCTATCAGATGTATGAATATGGGGAAGGGTACCCGAGGTTTTTGAAGCTGATCGCCCTGGCGGATCGTTTTGACGTGTCCCTGGACTATCTGGTGGGGCGTTCCGACATTCGGGAACGCCGCTGAAATCAAGTTTGGAGGAAAAGAAAATGGAACTGAAGGAGATCTTGGCCCACTGTGACCACACTCTTTTGAAGCAGGAGTGTACCTGGGAGCAGATCCGGGAGGTCTGTGACGACGGGATGAAGTATGGGTGCGCCAGCGTGTGTATCCCCCCCTGCTTTGTGCGGCGGGCCAATGAGTATGTGGGGGATAAGCTGAAGATCTGTACGGTGATCGGGTTCCCCAACGGGTACTCCACCCCGGCGGTGAAGGCCTTTGAGGCGGAGAACGCGGTGCGCCACGGGGCCGACGAGATCGACATGGTCATCAACATCGGCTGGGTGAAGGACAAGCGGTGGGACCGGCTGCTGGGGGAGATCCAGGATGTGAAGGCGGCCTGCCGGGGCAGGATATTGAAGGTCATTATTGAGACCTGCCTGCTCACCGACGAGGAGAAGATCAAGATGTGTGAGATCGTCACCCAGGCGGGGGCGGACTATATCAAGACCTCCACCGGGTTCTCCGCGGGAGGAGCCACCCGGGAGGATGTGAAGCTGTTCAAGGAGCACGTGGGGCCCGGGGTTCGCATCAAGGCGGCGGGGGGGATCAGCTCGGTCCAGGACGGGGAGGATTTCATCGCCCTGGGGGCAGACCGGCTGGGAACCTCCCGGCTGGTAAAGATCGCCAAGGGAATGAAGGGCGAGGGGTATTGAGGAAAGAGGGAGAAGGGCTGAGACCCTTCTCCCTCTTGTTTTTTGCCTGTGGGGGTCATCCCTGTGTGTAATCGGTAAGCGTTGGACTGGGAGATCTTCAGTGGTGATATTCCGTCATAAAATATCACCATAAGTAAAGTGTTGGCACCTGACGGGGATCACTTGTGATGTTTACAACGTAAAATATGGGGTTGAAATGGGCAAAAAATATAAAGGTTGAATGGACAATGGGTGAAAATTGTGATAAAATATACAAAACACTTGCTTGAGTATTTTATATAGAGGGGGAGATTTCTGTGAAAAGACAGTTTCTAGTAGCGGTGATAGCGATTTCTTTGCTGTATTCATGCGCTTCTTCGGTCAGAGCAGAGGAACTGAGAGATATCCCCAGTAACGAGAGCGGCAGTGTAAGCTGCTGCGGAACAGAGGCAAGCGTGATTGAAGAGATGCATGGACTGTTGGTGCAGAGAAAATTTTCAACGCCTCCCCCAACAGATACAATCAGCACGTTTGCGGCCATGCCTACATTAAACGCAAATACGCTCACGCCGTCAACCGGGGATGTCAGAATGCTCGTCCTCCCCATTGCCTATCCAAACTACCCGGAGCATAAAGAGAATTTCGATATAGAAAAGGAGACGCAAACCTTTTTTGCGCCGTACGATCCGAGCAAACCAAAGGGAAGCGATCAGAGCGTAAGGGGATACTATTATCAGTCATCCAATGGAAGGCTGAACATAACGGGAACGGTGTTGCCGGCATATGAGGCCCCTCTTCCCAGTACGGAATACGAGTATGAAATGGATCGGCAGGACTTGATAAAGGACGCCTTAAAGAGCTATGTTGCAAATGGCCTGGACCTGTCTGAGTATGACAGTGATGGGGATGGGAATGTGGACGCGGTAGTCGTCATATCCCTGCGGCCCATTGCCCCAGGCCATTGGTGGCCCAAAATGATCGTCACACATTTTGAAATAGGGGATCACTTTGTCGGACAGATCATACATGCGGGAGTAGAGGAAGATAGCCTGGGAACATATAAGCATGAGATCGGCCACTTGCTGGGTCTGCCGGACGCTTATACTGGAGGCTTTGGTAATCTTGTTTTAGATAACTCCCTGCTGGATCTAATGGGGACGGGTAGCTATTATATCAATGCCTACTTCAAATATTTGTTGGGGTGGATCGATCCCGTTATCGTTACGAATGACGATGAGAAGCGAAGGATCGAACTGTCTGCGGTAGAACAGTACAACGACGGCTCGGACGGAACGGCGCGAGCGGTCGTTATAATACCGGAGAAGACGGCGCTTCCGTTCTGCGAATACTTTATTGCAGAGTATCGGATGGGGGGAGTCACGGGTGTAGAGTCGATATACGACAGATCTCCCGGGATTGTGATTTGGCACTGCAGGGCATATGTTGACAGCACCAAAGCGTACATGCCGTATAAATACCCCAGCAGTTACCTTGAGCCGGTCTATAGGAGCCGTGGGAGCAAGTACAGCGAAAACGATCTGTTTTGCGCGGGGGACGAGTTTAGAGATGCGGAGAGCCGGTTTTCGGGAGGAAGAACAGGGATCTATCTGAAGGTTGACGAGGTATCGGGGGAGAAGGCGGCGGTGACGGTAGGCTTTAAGACTCCCAATCGTTTGCCCGGTCCGGAAATAACAGTGACCCCTTTGTGCAAAGCCACTAATGCAGCGGCCATATCCGTTGATAGTGTGCCGGTGTACCAGGTGGAAGTGAAAATGGGAGATACGAAGCCGTCAAATGACATTTTGGATGAAATATCTCTGATAGTGATGGGGCTGAATACCGAGGGAGAGGTGGAAGCTTACACTTCTGAAGAGACTCAAATGGGAAAACATAAGAATCCAATGACAATAAAAATACACACGGCAATCGGAGAAGGCGCGGTCTACATCCACATTCCAGCTGGGACACTGAATTATAATGTAAAAGATTCCGCCGCGGTCACTTCGGAAAAGATCTACATAGATAATACCCCGCCAAGGATCTCGCTGCAGGGGGCAAACCCCCAGAAGCTCCAGCAGGGAGAAACCTATGTGGAATTGGGAGCTATAGCCACGGACAATCTGGACCCGGAGATCGAGGGGAAGCTGGAGATCGACGCCGGCGAGGTAAACACGGCTGTTGCGGGGAGCTACACAGTCACCTACTCGGTGGAGGATCACGCCGGACACACCGCCAGCGCAAAAAGAACGGTCATTGTGGAAGCGGGACCGCCGCCGCACGAGCATAGTTTTTCATCCGACTGGACCAGCGACGGGACAGGGCACTGGCACGCGTGCGAGTGCGGAGAGAAGAGTGACTTTGCGGCCCATGATGAGGAGATCGACCAGGCGGTGGAGTCCACCTGTACGGCCCAGGGGAAAACCGAGGGAAGCCACTGCTCGGTCTGCGCGTATGTGCTCAAGGCTCAGACAGCGACCCCACTGAAAGAGCACATCTATTCCAATGATTGGGTAACCAACGCCAACGAGCACTGGCGGGAGTGTACCGTCTGTCGCAAAAAGACGGGGCGAGAGGTTCACACAGAGGATAATGGGAGCGTGACCAAGCCGCCCACGGAGGAGGAGACGGGGGTCAGGACCTACCGGTGCTCCCTCTGCGGCTATGAGATGCGGACGGAGGAGATAGACAGGCTGGAGCCCTCCCACACCCACAGCTATCCCGACAGGTGGACCAGCGATGAGACGGAGCACTGGCGGGAATGCGAGTGCGGGGAGAGGAGCGAAAGGGCGGCGCATCAGGAGGAACGGCTCCCCGGGATCGAGCCTACCTGTTCCTTGCCCGGGAAGACGGAGGGGAGCCGCTGTGCGGTCTGTGAAAAGATCTTGATCGCGCAGACGGAGATCCCTGAGAGGAAACACAAGATTTCTGATGAGTGGTCCTATGGGACGTATTATGAAGCTGAGCTTGGGCACTGGCATGAGTGTACCAACGATAACTGTGACGACCTGTTTGACCTTGAGCCTCACACAATGGACGGCGGCGTGGTGACCACGCCCCCCACCTCCAGCAAGCCGGGGGTGCGGACCTACACCTGTGAGGTCTGTAAGTGGAGCCGGACCGAGACCATCCCGGCCACGGGCGGGGGCAGCTCGGGCGGCGGTGGAGGCGGCGGGTCTGTGTCCGCCCCCACCCAGTATGACATCACGCTGCCCGGTGAGATCACAGGGGGCAGCGTAAAGGCGGAACCCCGGAAGGCGAAAAAGGGGACGACGGTGACCCTTACGGTGGAAGCCGAAGAGGGCTACGAGCTGGAGGAGATCCAAGCCACAGACAAAAGAGGCAAGGAGATCGCCCTGGAGGAGAAAGAGGGAAAGTATAGCTTTGCTATGCCTGCCTCCCATGTGAAGGTTACGGTCCTCTTCCGGGAGAAACCCAAGGAGGAGGTCCCGCCGCCGCCGAAGGAGGAGCCGGAGCCGGTGGCCCTGCCCTTTACGGATGTGACGGAAAAGGCGTGGTACTACGACGCTGTGAGGGAGATCTACAGCAGGGGCATTATGACGGGGCTGAGCGGGACCCGGTTTGCCCCGGAGCTGCCGGCCAGCCGGGGGATGGTGGTGACCATGCTGTACCGGATGGAGGGAGAGCCTGCCGTTTCAGCGGAAGGAAGGTTCACCGATGTCCCGGAAAAGCAGTATTACGCCCCGGCGGTGGCCTGGGCCACGGAGGCGGGGCTGATACAGGGGTACGGAGACGGGACTTTCCGGCCCGATGAGAGCATCACCCGGGAGCAGTTGGTGACGATCCTGTACCGCTATGGGGAGCGCAGGGGGTATGACATGACCCGGCGGGCCGACCTGTCCGGGTTCTTTGATGTGGGGCAGATCAGTCCCTACGCCCGGGAAAGCATGTCCTGGGCCAAGGCGGCGGGGCTGCTCAACGGCGCTGACTGGGGCGGGATAGACCCGAAAGGAAGGGCCGAAAGAGGGCAGATCGCGGCGATCTTAGGGCGGTTTTTGGGGCGGCAATGACCTGATAATAAGCGCAAAGACAGAGCGGTAATAATACCGCTCTGTCTTTTTTGTTCTGATGGGTGAATATAAGCGGAGAGGAGAGTTTTGGCTTTTCTTGAGGGGGAGTTTGTGGTACAATAGACGGGATAGTGAATAAGGGAGGAGAAGGTTTTATGTGGGCGGAAAATAGTGTGTTTTATCATATCTATCCTTTGGGGTTCTGCGGGGCGCCGGAGGAGAACGACGGGAGGCTCTGCCACCGGCTTGGGAAGGTGGGGGAGTGGGCCGGACATATGGAGAGGCTGGGGGTCAACGGGCTCTATCTGGGGCCGGTGTTTGACAGCGACCGGCATGGATATGACACCCGGGACTACCGGGTGGTGGATCCCCGGCTGGGGGATGGGGAGGATCTGAGGGAGCTGGTGAAGCTCCTCCATGACCGGGGGATCCGGGTCATTCTGGACGGGGTGTTCAACCATGTGGGAAGGGGCTTCTGGGCTTTTCGGGACGTGCAGGAAAAGCGGTGGGATTCCCCCTATAAGGACTGGTTCCACATCAGCTTTGACGGCAACTCAAACTACGACGACGGGTTCTGGTACGAGGGGTGGGAGGGCCATTTTGAGCTGGTGAAGCTGAACCTGCGGAACCCGGCGGTGGTGGACTACCTGCTGGACTGCGTCCGGTTTTGGGTGGAGGAGTTTGACATCGACGGGCTGCGGCTGGACGTGGCCTACTCTCTGGAGCCGGAGTTTATCGGGAGGCTGAGGGCCTTCTGCGACGGGCTGAAGCCGGAGTTTTTCCTGCTGGGGGAGACCCTTCACGGGGATTACAACCGGTGGGTGGGGGAGGGGAAGCTCCACTCCTGCACCAACTATGAGTGCTACAAGGGGCTTTGGTCGGCCCTGAACTCCATGAATCTGTTTGAGATCGTCCACTCGTTGAAGCGGCAGTTTGGCCCTGAGCAGTGGACCCTATACAGGGGCAAGCATCTGATGTGCTTTGGAGACAACCACGACGTGACAAGGGCGGCCAGCATTCTACAGAATGAGAACCACCTGCCCCTTCTCTACGGGATGCTCTTTGGGATGCCGGGGATCCCCTGCGTGTACTATGGCAGTGAGTGGGGGACCAAGGGGGAGAAGGGCTGGGGGGATCCGGCCCTGCGGCCCTGCTTTGAGGCCCCGGAGTGGAACGGGCTCACCGATACCATCGCCGCCATGGCCCGGGCCCACCGGGACAGCGAGGCTCTGTGCTGGGGAGACTTTCAGGAGCTGGTGCTGACCAACAAGCAGACCATCTTCCAGCGGAGAAGCGAGCACGAGCGGGTGCTGGTGGCGGTGAACGCCGATTCGGAACCCTATGTGGCCCACTTCGACGCCGGGTGCGGCCGGGCGGTGGATCTGATCACAGGGAAGGAGCACGACTTCGGCGGGGGAAGCGAATTGCCGGGGTACAGTGTGTTCTTTTGGAAATGTGAGTAAAGAGTAAAAGAGAAAAGAGAAAAGATTAAGGAGTCCAGCTTCGCTGGACCATTAAAAATAAGCCGCCTCCGGCGGCTACAGAATAATATCTTTTATCTTTTCACTTTTCTCTTACAAAAGGGGGGAGCGGGTTGTTAAAGCTGATACTGGGCCGGGCCTGTACCGGGAAGAGTACCGCCGTTCTGGAGCGGATGGCGGCGGGGGCGATCACTCGGCCCCAGGTGCTCATCGTGCCGGAGCAGCACTCCCACGACGCGGAGCGGCGGCTTTGCGGGGTGGCGGGGAACTCGGTGAGCCTGGGGGCGGAGGTGCTGTCCTTCACCCGGCTGGCAAGCCGGGTGTTCTCGGTGGCGGGGGGGCTGGCGGAGCCCACCCTGGACCCAGGGGGACGGCTGCTGCTGATGGACGCGGCCCTGCGGTCGGTGGCCGAGGGGCTGAAGGTGTACGCACGCCCCTCCCGGAGGCCCCAGTTTTTGTCCCAGTTGGCGGCTACGGTGGACGAGTGCAAGGCGGCCGCCATCACCCCGGGGAAGCTGTTGGAGGCTTCGGAGTCCATCGGGGGAGAGACGGGGGACAAGCTCTATGACCTGTCGTTGATCTGCGGGGCCTATGAGGCCTACTGTGAGCGGCGGGGAGCCGACCCCCGGGACCGGCTAACCAAGCTGGCCCAGGCTTTGGAGAGATGTCCCTGGGCCGAGGGGAAGGACATTTATCTGGACGGGTTCACCGATTTTACCGCCCAGGAGCGGCAGGTGCTGGAGAGGCTGCTGGGGCAGGCCCGAAGTCTGACGGTGGCGCTCACCTGCGACGGGCTGGAGGGGGAGGACCAGGATGTGTTCGCCCCGGCCCGGCGGACGGCCCGGAAGCTGATGGCGCTGGCCCGGAGGGGGGGCGTGGGGACGGAGGTGGAGACCCAAGCCCTCAGGATCCCTGTGGCCCAGGGGATCGCCCGGGTGGAGGAGGAGCTGTTCGCCCCGGTCCGGACCCCCTGGGAGGGGGCACCGGAGGGGGTGGAGCTTTACCGGGGGATCTCCCCCCGCTCGGAGGTGGAGCGGGCCGCGGCGGAGCTGCGGCGGCTGTGCCGGGAGGAGGGATACCGCTGGAGGGAGCTGGCGGTCACCGCCCGGAGTATGGAGGTATATGGACCTCTGATCGACCAGATCTTTCCCCGGTACGGGGTGCCGGTATTTTTGGCGCGGATGGAGGACGTGCTCCAGAAGCCCATTCTGGCCCTGGTCACCGCCGCTTTGGATATTGCGGCGGGGGAGTACCGGTATGAGGATGTGTTCCGCTATCTGAAAACCGGGCTGGCCGGGGTGGAGATGGAGGATGTGGACCGGCTGGAGAATTACGCCCTCACCTGGGATCTGAAGGGGAGGGCCTGGACCCAGAGGGGGGATTGGGACAAGCACCCGGGAGGCTATGGGCTGGAGTGGAGCCAGGGGGAGCGGGAGCGGGTGGCGGAGCTGGACGCTCTGCGCCGGAGGGTAGTGGAGCCCCTGGAGAGACTGCGGCTGTGCGGAGAGAGGACGGGGGCGGGGCTGGCCCTGGCCCTCTATGGCTTTTTGGAGGAGATCGGTCTGGCCCAAAGGCTTACCCAGCGGGCCGGGGAGCTGCGCCGGGATGGGGAGGCGGTCCTGGCGGCGGAGTATGAGCAGCTTTGGCAGATTCTCTGCGCCGCCCTGGAGCAGTGCGGGGAGCTGTTGGGGGAGACACCTATGGAGTGGGAGGAGTTCTCCCGGCTGTTCTCCCTGGTGTTGAGCCAGTACCAGGTGGGGGCTATCCCCGTGTCCCTGGACCGGGTGACGGCGGGGGAGATGCCCCGGCTGGCCCACAAGCACTGTAAGGTACTGTATATCCTGGGGGCGGACGACGGGCAGATCCCGGCGGCGGCTCCCTCCCCGGGACTGCTGGGGGATGAGGACCGGGCCCTGCTGGCGGAGCTGGGACTGGAGACCGCCCCCAGGCTTACGGACAAGCTGTGGCGGGAGATGACCATTCTCTATGAGACCTGCGCTCTGCCCTCGGAGAGGCTGGTGGTCAGCTATCCCGGGACGGGGATTGGGGGGGAGGAGCGAAGGCCCTCCCTGCTGGTGCGGAGATTGCGGGAGCTGTTCCCTGATCTGACGCCCCTGGACGAGAGGTCGGAGGGGGAGGGGTTCCGGCTGGCCGCCCCCCGGCCCGCGCTGGAGAGGGCGGGGAGGGACCGGGGAGCGGCCCGGGCCTTGAGGGAGCTGCCGGAGTACGCCCCCCTGGTGGAGCGGATGGAGCGGGCGGAGGCCATGGAGCGGGGGAGCCTGACCCGCCCGGCGGTGGAGGCCCTGTACGGCAGACGGGTGCCCATGTCCGCCTCACGGATGGATCTGTATAAGTCCTGTCATTTCTCCTATTTTATGCGGTATGGGCTGAAGGCTAAGGCCAGGAAGCCAGCCGGATTTCAGGCCCCGGAGTACGGCACTTTTGTCCATTATGTGCTGGAGCACATCCTCCGCCAGCGGGAGGGGAGGGGGATCCCCACCCGGGAGCAGGTGTCGGCGGTGGTGAAGCGGTACGTGGAGGAGGAGCTGGGGGGGCTGGCGGGGGAGACACCCCGGTTCCGGTATCTGTTCCGGCGGCTGGAGAAGTCGGTGTACGCCGTGGTGAAGAATGTGTGTGAGGAGCTGGAGAGCTCCGATTTTACCCCCATCGCCTTTGAGCTGGGCTTTGGGAAGGGGCAGGAGCTGCCCTCGGTGGAGCTGGAGAGGGATGGGGTGACCCTGTCGGTGACCGGGTTTGTGGACCGGGTGGACGGCTGGGAGAAGGATGGAAAGCTCTACCTCCGGGTGGTGGACTATAAGACGGGGCGGAAGAGCTTTGACCTCACCGACGTGTGGAACGGGCTGGGGCTGCAGATGCTGCTCTACCTGTTTACGCTGAAGGAGGAGGGACGGACCCTCTTTGGAAAGGAGATCGTCCCGGCGGGGGTGCTGTATCTTCCGGCCCGGGAGGCCCTTGTGGCCGGGAGCCGGGCCATGGGGGAGGATGAGCGGCAGAGGGCGGTGGACAAGCAGCTCTGCCGCAAGGGGCTGGTGCTGGGGGAGGAGGACGTGCTGGAGGCCATGGAGCGCGCCGAGGGGGGCTACCGGTTTTTGCCGGTGCGGCTTCTCTCCAAGGGCGGGGTCTCCGGGGAGGCGCTGGTGAGCGCTGAGCGGCTGGGGAAGCTGGAGCGGCACACACGGCAGATGCTGGGGGAGGTGGCCGCCGAGCTGGCTGCGGGGAACATCGCCGCCGACCCCTTCTGGCGGGGGCCCCAGCAGAACGCCTGTATGTGGTGCGATTACGCCGCCGCCTGCCAGTTCCGGGAGGGGAAGGGCGGGGACAGGAGACGGTGGCTGTCCAAGGTGGACGCGGAGGAGTTCTGGGAGGGGATGGAATAATGGGCCCACCCCCTTTTCCCTATGGGGCAAAAGGGGCGGTAACATTCCCGAAGGGAGGCTTGATGGAGTGGAAAAGAGGATAAAAGAGCGTCCGGCGCTGAGCTGTGTGATCCTTTTCTGCCTCTGCGGGGCGGCCAGATGGATCGAGTATTTTTTCATAAGGACGGATGAGACCGTCCTCTCGGAAAATTTCCTCCATAAGGTTTTCGGCATCGCGGTTTTGGCGGTGGTTCTCCGTATACTGCGCAGCGGCTGGGGGGACATTGGCCTGGGAAGGAACGGGGCGGTGGCCGGTATCGGGAAAGGGCTGCTGCTGGGGGGAGGCTGTTTTTTGATCGCCTATCTCGTGGAAGCGCTGATCCTGTACCGGGCCAATGGGTCGGTGTCCTTCGCGTTCTATGTGAGCGGCTTTTTGCTGGACGGGGAAACGGCAAGGCAGGAGGGTCCTCTCTTTTTTATCCTGTGCGTCCTGTTCAACCTGATAAACGTCTGGATGGAGGAGGGAATGTTCCGGGGCCTTTTCATGAAGCTCCTGGCTGAAAAGCGCCCCTTTGTGGACTCCGCTCTTTTTATCGCGTTTCTGTTTGGGCTCTGGCATTGGGTCATGCCCCTGAGAGATCATATGGAGGGGAGGATATCCCTTGCCAATTTGCTGGTCATGGGGGCCGGATATATCCTGCTGGCCGGGATCATGAGTATAAAATGGTCGATTCTATACAGGATGACGGGCACGCTGTGGATGGGGCTTGGCGATCACCTGTTCAACAACGCCGTTGCCACAAATATGCTCCATGTGATCTCTCTCGGTGAGGCGGACAGTATGCAGGTCGTGAGGGTCCTCATTGGGCAGTCGCTGTCCTTTTTCCTGGTAGCGCTGTATTGCAGAAGAAGGAAAAACGGGATTTTCTGAAGGGGAAGGAGGTGTTTTCTGTGGCGTTTCAACTGACTCCGGAGCAGCACACCGCGGTCTATGACCGGGGGGGTGGGCTGCTGGTGGCGGCCGCCGCCGGGTCGGGCAAGACCCGGGTGCTGGTGGAGCGGCTGCTCTCCTTTGTGGGGGAGGGGGTGGATGTAGACCGGTTTTTGGTCATCACCTACACCAAGGCCGCCGCCGCCGAGCTGCGGGGGCGGATCGTCACGGAGATCGCCGACCGGCTGGCGGAGGATCCTGCCGACGCCAATCTGAGGCGGCAGGCCACTTTGGTCTACAAGGCCCAGATCTCCACCATCGACGCCTTCTGCGCCCAATTCCTCCGGGAGGAGGGGCACCGGCTGGAGCTGGACCACGATTTCCGGCTGTGTGATGAGAACGAGGGGGCCGTCCTGCTGGGGGAGGCCCTCAATGAGGTGCTGGACCGGCGGTATGAGGAGATCGTTCCCGGCAGTGATTTTGCCCTTTTGGTGGATACCATGTCCGCCGGAAGGGACGACAGCCGGCTGATGGAGATCACCCTGGATGTACGCCGGAGGATCCAGAGCCATCCGGATCCGGAGGGATGGCTCCGGGAGCAGGAGGAGGTCTTTGCCCTGAGGGGCGTGACTGACGCGGGGGAGACCCCCTGGGGGAAGCTGCTGCTCTCCGACGCCCGGCGGCAGGCGGACTACTGGGCGGGGCGGATGTTGGGACTTCTGGAGCTGGCCCAGGGGGATGAGGCGCTGGAGAAGGCCTACGGACCCAGCCTTCAGGCCACCATGAACGCTCTGCTGGCCCTCTCTGCCGCCACCCAGGTGGGGTGGGACGAGACGGTGGAGAAGATGGGGAGAGTGGATTTCCCCCGGTTGGGAGGGGCCCGGAATGTGGAGGATGAGGAGGCCCGGGAGCGGATCAAGACCCTCCGGGACCAGTGTAAGAGGCGGATGGAGAAGCTGTCCCTTCTCTTTGCCGACACCTCCGAGGGGCTTTTGGAGGATATGGGGGCGGTGTATCCCGCCATCCGGGGGCTTTTTGCCCTGGTGCGGGATCTGGAGGAGGCTTACAGTAAGGTGAAGCGGCGGCGGGGGATCCTGGATTTCTCCGATCTGGAACATCTCACAGCCAAGCTGTTGGTGGGGGAGAGGGGGGAGCCCACCCCCCTGGCCCGCCGGTGGGGGGAGCGGTACCGGGAGGTGATGGTGGACGAGTATCAGGACACCAATGCCGTTCAGAACGCCCTCTTTACCGCTCTGACCCAGGGGGGAAGGAACCTGTTCATGGTGGGGGATGTGAAGCAGTCCATCTACCGGTTCCGGCTGGCGGACCCCACCATCTTTTTGGGGAAATACCTGGCCTACACCCCGGTGGAGAAGGACGGCCCCAGGGCCACGGGGGAGGATGGGACGCCGGGGCGGATACTGCTGTCCCGGAATTTCCGGTCCCGGCCCCAGGTGTTGGAGGGGGTGAACTACCTTTTCCGGGCGGTGATGAGCGAGACCTTTGGGGAGATGGCCTATGGCGACGGGGAGGCCCTGATCCCCCGGGAGGATCCCTTCCCCGGCAGGGGGGAGGACTATGCCCTGGAGCTGGATCTGCTGGACGGCTCCCAGGTGGAGGAGGAGGGACCCAAGAGCCCCCGGGATCTGCTGGAGGCCCGGTTTACGGCGGAGAGGATCCGGGAGCTTTTGGCCCAGGGGTTCCCTGTCTCCGACGAGGAGGGGGGGACCCGGCCGGTGAGGCCGGAGGACGTGGTGATCCTGCTCCGGTCCCCGGGTTCGGTGCTCCATCACTACGCCGGGGCCCTGGGGGAACAGGATATCCCCTGGTCGGCCGAGGGGGCGGGGGACTTCTTCGCCGCCACCGAGATCCAGGTGGCCCTGTCCCTTCTGCGGATCATTGACAACCCCCGGCAGGATGTGGCCCTCATCGCCGCCCTGCGCTCGGCGGTGTATCTCTTTTCCGCCGACCGGCTGGCCCAGATCCGCGCCGCCGCCCCGGGGGAGGAGTTCTATACCGCCCTCACCCAGGCGGAGGGGGAGGATGTGGCGGCCTTCCTGACAGAGCTGAGGGAGCTGCGCCGGCAGGCGGGGGACCAAAGCTGCGCCCAGCTTCTCTGGCAGATCTACGATAGGACCAATCTGTTGGGGATCTACGGGGCCATGGAGGAGGGGGAGACCAGAAGGGCCAACCTCCTTCTGCTGACCCAGTTGGCCCGGGAGTTCGAGGGGGCGGGACACCGGGGCTTATTTGGGTTCCTGGCCTACCTCCAGCGGCTGGAGGAGGAGAAGCGGCCCTTGGCCCTGCCCGGAGTGGGCGGCGGGGGGAGCGGAGTGAGGATCATGAGCGTTCACCGCTCCAAGGGGCTGGAGTTCCCGGTGGTGATCCTGGCGGGACTGTCCCGGCAGTTGAACAAGACCGACATGACCCAGCCCATGCTGTTTCACCCTCAGCTTGGGGTGGGGCCCAAGCGGCTGGACCTGGAGCGGATGGTGGAGTATCCCACCCTGGCCCGACTGGGAGTGGCCCGGAAGATGGAGTATGAGCTCTCCGCCGAGGAGCTGCGGCTGCTCTATGTGGCCATGACCCGGGCCAAGGAGAAGCTGATCATGACCTGCGCCCTCACCCGGGGGTGGCGGGAGGTGGAGAAGCTGCTACCCTCGGCGGGGGCGCCGGTGGAGCCCCAGGCTCTGCTGGACTGCCTCACCCCCGCCCAGTGGGTGCTGCTGCCCGCTCTGGCCCGACCGGAGGCGGAGGGCTTGCGGGACGGGGTGTTCCAGCCCATGGTGGCCCCCGGGACGGAGTTTGGCGCTCCCTGGGACATCCGGTGGGTGGACGCGGCCCCCTACGCCCGGACGCCCAGCCCCCGAAAGGGAGCGGGGGAGCGGAAGGAGGAGGGGACCGACCCAGAGGTCCTGCTGGAGAGTTTCCGGTGGAGGTATCCCCATGAGGGGGATGTGGAGCTGCCCTCCAAGCTCACCGCCACCCAACTCAAGGGACGGGAGCTGGACGAGGAGGCGGCCCAGGAGGCCCCCCGGCCTCTCAGTCCCCTGCGGTTTGACAGGCCCCGGTTTGCCGCGGAGCGGCTGGGACTCACCCCGGCGGAGAAGGGCACCGCCCTCCATCTGGTGATGCAGTACATCGACTTTGACCGCTGCGGCAGCGTGACGGGGGTGGAGGGGGAGATCCGGCGGCTTGTGGAGGAGCGGTTCATTACCCCCCAGCAGGCCCAGGCGGTGGAGGGGGAGAAGGTATACGCCTTCTTTGCTTCGGAGCTGGGACGGCAGGCCATGGGCTCCGGGACGCTGCGTCGGGAGTTCAAGTTCTCGGTGCTCTCCCCGGCGGAGCGATACTATCCCCAGGCGGGGCAGGGGGAGCGGGTGCTTCTCCAGGGGGTGGTGGACTGTTACTTCGAGACGGGATCGGGGATCACTGTGGTGGACTTCAAGACCGACCATGTGTACGGGGACGCCCTTTTGAAGCGGGCGGAGGAGTACCGGCCCCAGTTGGAGGCCTACGGGGAGGCCCTGGGGGAGATCACGGGGAAGGCGGTCTGCCGGCGGGTGCTGTGGTTTTTCTCCGAGGAGCGGGCGGTGGAGGTGTGACAGCCCTGGCCTGGAAGGGCCGGTGAGTTTGCAAGGGAAGAGGAGAGTATCGTCAAGTCGACTGTTGGGAGGGTAAGATGGATAGACCTGTTGTAACGCTGTTTATGCTGATGTCTGTGGACGGGAAAATCAGCACGGGGGCGTCCGACGATTTGGATGTGGACAAGGATTTTCCTAAGATTGCGGGAGTGAAGGAAGGATTGCATCAATATTATGAGATAGAGCAGACGACAGATCTGTGGTCGCTCAACTCCGGAAGGGTGCAGGCCAAGATCGGGGTCAACAGGGCGAAGACGCCCGATAAAACACCGGTCTCCTTTGCTGTGATCGACAACAGGCATTTGACGGAGCATGGGATACGCTATTTCTGCGCTTTGTCAAAGGAGTTTGTGCTGATCACATCCAACGAAAAGCATCCGGCCTTTGAGATGGAGGAGGAAAATCTCCACATCATATATCAGAGAGAACTCTCGCCGGAGGACGCGCTGAGAAGGCTGAAAAGGGAATATGGCTGCGAGAGGATCACCCTACAGACCGGCGGCACGCTGAACGGACTGTTCCTGCGTGAAAAGTTGATCGATCATATCGACATTGTGGTGGCGCCTATACTGATCGGGGGAAGGGATACCTCCACACTGATCGACGGAAGATCTTTGCTGTCGGAGGGGGAACTGTCGGACTTGGGTGTACTGAAGCTGGAGGAATGCGCCGTTTTGGAGAACTCATATCTGAGACTGCGCTATGAGGTGATCCGCTGACGGCTTTCGGCGGCGGGCTCTTGTGGGCGCCGGAGCATTGTGGTATCATAGAGGTGAAGACGGTTCCTTATCTTGAAGGGAGGAGACAGGTATGATGGATCCCGGCCAGATGCAGAAAGGGAAAATGAACGCCGAGCTTATCACGGGGGAGACCCAGCCCTACCTCACCGGGGCGGAGAAGAAGGCCCTGAAGAAGGCCGAGGCCGCCGAGCGGGCCTTTCGGGTGGCGAAGGGCTATGAGAAGGAAAGCTTTTGGGACAGGCTGCGGCGGAGATTCCAAAAGCGGGGATAGAGCGAAAAAATTGCTTGCTTTTTTGAAAAAAGTGTGCTATCCTATCATAGCGTTTATCAGGCGTGGAGGTTTGCTGCGCCGCTTCAGCCCGGAACGAGAAAGAGGTGAACATCATGAAGGAAGGAATTCATCCCGACTACAAGCACACGACCATTACCTGCGCTTGCGGTAATGTGATCGAGACTGGCTCCACCAAGGAGAATATCCGCGTGGAAGTCTGCTCCAAGTGTCACCCCTTCTTCACCGGCAAGCAGAAGATGGTGGACACCGGCGGACGGGTCAGCCGCTTCAACAAGAAGTTTGGCTTCGACAAGTGATCGTGCTGGTGGGAAAAACAAAATATGGGCCCGTGCCGGTATCGGTACGGGCCCTTTTTGCGTATCATAGGACGGGAGGCGATCTATCATGAGAAGATTGGAGATCAAAGACCTGAACGTCAATATGACGGAGCTGCTGGAGAACCGCTGGGCCCTGCTCACCGCCGCCGACGGGGAGGGGTGCAACCCTATGACCGTGAGCTGGGGCGGAATCGGGAGGCTGTGGAACCTGCCGGTGGTCACCGTTTACGTCCGGCCCCAGCGGTATACCAAGTCCCTGATGGATGCGGAACAGTATTTCTCCTTGACCTTTTTGCCCGAGGAGATGCATGAGGTCGCGGCCTTCTGCGGGGCGAAGAGCGGCAGGGATGTGGACAAGGTAAAGGAATGCGGCTTGACGGTGCGGAGGGATGAGAGGGCCCCCTATTTTGCCGAGGGGGAGCTCACCTTCATCTGCCGGAAGGTCTATGAGCAGGATATGGCGGGGGAGTGCTTTGTGGATCCCACTGTGGAGGAAAAGAACTATCCCGGGAAGGACTATCACCGCATGTATGTGGGGGAGATCCTGGCGGTTCTGGAGAAGTAAAATAGGTTCCATGGAGGTACTATGTTCGAGAAAACCTTTGACGAGAGCAAGATCAACCGGGCGGTGCTGGCGGGACTCAACTCCTCAGCCTTGGGGAGGGAGCAGAACGCCAGCGAGGAGTCCCTGGCCGAGCTGGAGGCTCTGCTGGAGACCGCCGGGGGGGAGTGCGTGGGCACTCTCCTTCAAAATAAGAATACCCCCGACCCCCGCACCTTTCTGGGGGAGGGGAAGGTGGAGGAGCTGAAGCAGCTCTGTGAGGCTGCCGGGGCCGACCTGGCGGTCTTTGATAACGACCTCAGCCCTTCCCAGCAGCGGGTGCTTACCGAGACGTTGGGAATCCAGGTGCTGGATCGGTCGGCCCTCATTCTGGACATTTTTGCCCAGCGGGCCAGGACCAGTGAGGGCCGGCTCCAGGTGGAGCTGGCCCAGTACAAGTATCTGCTGCCCCGGCTCACCAGTATGTGGAGCCACCTGGAGCGGCAGGAGGGAGCCATCGGCACCCGGGGCCCCGGCGAGACCCAGCTGGAGACCGACCGGCGGATCATCCGCAAGAAGATCACCAAGCTGGAAGAGGAGCTGCGGGAGGTTCGGCGGATCCGGGCTACCCAGCGGCAGAGAAGGGAGAAGAACGAGATCCCGGTGGTGGCCATCGTGGGCTACACCAACGCGGGGAAGTCCACCCTCCTCAACCACCTGACGGGGGCGGGGATCCCGGCCAACAACCGCCTCTTTGACACCCTGGACACCACCACCCGCACTCTGGAGCTCAGCGACACCTGCACAGTGCTCATCTCGGACACGGTGGGCTTTATCTCCAAGCTGCCCCACCATCTGGTGGAGGCCTTCAAGGCGACCTTGGAGGAGCTGGAGTACGCCGATCTGCTTCTTCACGTCATCGACGCCTCCGACCCTCTGTGGCGGGAGCAGACGGAGGTGGTGGAGCAGCTCATCACCGAGCTGAAGGCCGACGGCACCCCCCGGATCGACGTGTTTAACAAATGCGACCTTTTAGAGGGAGATATCCTGCCCCATGGGGAGGATATCGTGACCCTCTCCGCCAGGACGGGGGAGGGGGTAGACCTGCTGCTGGACAAGCTGCGCCGGAGGCTGGACAAGGGCACGGTGCGGGTGAAGCTGGCCATCCCCTACGACCAGGGGGGGCTGGTGGACATGCTCTACCGGGAGGCCAAGGTGGAGAAGGTAGAGTACGGCGAGACCATTGAGGTGGAGGCCCTCTGTCCCCCAAAGGCCTTGGGTAGAGTGAGGGAGTACGTTACCGAAGGCTGGAAGCCGGAGAAGGAATTTTGGGAGGATTAAAGCAGCCGCAGAAGCTGGAGTCCCAGGGCCAGCCCGGCGGTGAAGGCGGCCTCCTGGTAAATGGAATCAATGTAGAGTTTCTCGTCCAAAAGCGCATCCAGCTCCTTTTTGGCGGGAGCGTCCAGCAGGACGCAAAGACGGTCATAGACGGCAGAATTTGCTTTTCGTTTGGCGCGAAATGCGGCGGGGTTGTCTATGTATTCCATGTAGATGTCCTCTTCCATGACGTGGGAGAACAGGATGGATGCTGGGTCTTTCATAAAATCACCTCATTACTCCGAATGGAATAATTTTATTATAATTATTCCAAACGGAATTGTCGAGGGGGAAATAGAATGAAATTAGCGGAAAGAATGAAAATGCTACGTTTGAAAAAGGGATTAAAGCAGGAGGAAGCGGCAAAGAAGCTGGGTATTTCCATGAGCGCCTATTGTCGTTACGAGCATGGAGAGAGGGAACCCAACGCCTCTGTCCTCTGGCGCATGGCGGACTTTTACGGCGTGACCATCGACTATCTGGTAGGCCGCACGGACACCCCGTAGGGGCGGGTGCCCTCACCCGCCCGGCAGAAATACTTTACTGATTTGAATTACCTTTCGGCGGAAAGGTTGTTTTGCCTCCCGGCTGGGCCAAAACCGCTTAGAAAGCGGTTCTGGACTCCGAACTTTTAAGGGCATAAACCTGTGAAACGAACCACGAGTTACGATGCAACCATAAAGAGCACCAACCCTGCATGGTTATTCCTTGAATGAAAACTCTATAGTTACGCCCACTATTGACCGGCGGCTTCCTCAAAATGACCCGCCGTCCCTCTTGCGCCGCTGCCGCTGACAAGCAGTGTGACCTTTGGGCCTTTCGTTGGAATTCACGCCGCCTGGGTGGGTGGTAGCTGGTAGAGAGCGGGCGCATAATATGCGCCCCTACAAGGGCACGGGGCAAGGGCGGGCGGGTTTGGAACCCGCCCCTACAGAAGATCCGTCATACATGGACACATCCCTTTTTTTGTGGATGGGGGTGGGATAGGGTGGGGCGCGACGACCTCGGCGCGCCACCAGGTATGGTATCTACCCCTGTAGGGCGGGGGCTTGCCCCCGCCGCCAGGTATGGGATCACCCTCCATAAAACGGTACGGTCCTGTAGGGGCGGGTCACTGACCCGCCCGCCTGAGAGGGACCAGGCTCAAACTGGATAGGATGGAGGCGGCGTGATTCCAACGAACACGCTGTCAATGCCTCCCCCACGTACGCGCGGGCGCGGGGCAAGGGGGACCATGGGGGCGTAAAGACGCAGGAGCCAACTTGAGAACCATTGATCGAAGCCCTTTCAGGGCTTTCTTGGAGAGCGCGAGAGGCCATTCTTTGGCCCGACAAAGAATGGTCTTTCGTAATCACGCAGTTGAAGTTTTGCTGTCACCCTCAACCAAACAGAAAGGCGGATTTCATATGACTTTAGAAACGGAACGGTTGATTTTACGGCCCTTTCAGGAGGCGGACGCCGCCGACCTGTATGAATACGCCAAGGATCCCCGGGTGGGCTTGCCCGCCGGGTGGCCGCCCCATCAAAGCGTGGAGGAGAGCCGGGAGATCATCGCCACCGTGTTCTCCGCCCCCAACACCTTCGCCGTGGTGGACAAGCCCTCGGGGAAGGTCATTGGCTCGGCGGGGTTCGTGGGGCGGCACCAGACCCTGCTCCCCGGCCCCGACGATGAGATCGGCTATGCCCTGAGCCCGGAATACTGGGGCCGGGGACTCATGCCCGAGGCGGTGGAGGAGCTGCTGCGGTATGGCTTTGAGGAGCTGGGCCTTTGCTCCATCTGGTGCAATCACTGGGATCAAAACCAAAAATCCCGCCGGGTGATCGAAAAGTGCGGCTTTCGCTACCGGTTTACCCGGGAGGAGGATGAGCCTCTTGTGGGGGAGCGGCGGCAGATCTGCTTTTACGCTTGGGAGGAAGAAGAGTGGAAGGCTATAAAATATTGAATCTCACCTTCTCCTATGAAGGGCAGACGCAGAGGCTTTTCCCTGTGGTGCTGATGAGCGAGGGGGAGCGGGTGCTGGTGGATTGCGGATACCCTGGCTTTGTGGAGTTGCTGGAAAACGCCATGAAGGAGCAGGGGATCAAACCAGAGACCATTACCAAGATCCTGCTTACTCATCAGGACGACGACCATATGGGCTCCGCCGCGCAGTGGGTAGCAAAGTACCCCCATGTGCAGGTGCTTTGCGGCAGGGAGGAGAAGCCCTATATTGACGGAACCCGAAAATCCCTGCGGCTGTGTCAGGCAGAGGAGCTGCAAGAGTATTTGCCTCAGGAGCAAAAGGCGTTTGGGGAAGCGTTCTGCGCCCGTATTCGGGCGGTGTGTCCGGTAAAGGTGGATCAAACCCTTCAGGATGGAGATTTCTTTCCCTGGGGAGGTGGGGGCCGGATCATGGCGACGCCGGGACATACCCCGGGACACATCTCCGTGTATCTGTCAGGGGAGGATACCCTTATCTGTGGGGATGCCGCCGTGGCGGAGGGGGGAGAGCTGGTGGTGGCCAATCCGCAGTTCTGTCTGGATCGGCCCCGGGCGGAGGAGAGCTTGAAAAAGTTGAGGGACATGGCCTGCCGCAGATATATCTGTTACCACGGCGGGATGTGGCCCAACTGAGATACAGGGAGAAGGTGTCCGGATGAGCGAATACTATATTCCTACCGCCCCCTCGGAGACCGAGTTTACCGAGAAGCGGTCCCGGTTCATTGGCCACGTGTGGCCCGTGACCACCGAGGAGGAGGCCCGGGGCTGTATCGAGGCTATGAAAAAGCGGTATCACGACGCCCGGCACAACTGCTGGTGCTATATCCTCCGCCAGGGGGGTGTGGTGCGCTACTCCGACGACGGGGAGCCCCAGGGGACGGCAGGCCAGCCCATGCTGGGGGTGTTCCAGAAGGAGAACATCGAGAACGTCTGCTGTGTGGTGACCCGGTACTTCGGCGGCATCCTGCTGGGGGCCGGGGGACTCACCCGGGCCTACGGCCGCTCCGCCAAGGAGGCCCTGGACACCGCCGGAGTGTCGGTGGTGCGGCCCTGGTCGGTGGTGGAGTGCCGGTGTCCCTATCCTCTTTTTGAACGGGTGAAGCTGGAGCTGGTTCTCCTGGGAGGGATCGAGGGGGAGCATATCTTTGCCTCGGACATTACCTTCCGGGCCCTTCTGCCCCAAGGAGCGGAGGGGGAGTTCGCACAGCGGCTGGGGGAGCTTTCCGCCGGGGGGATGGCCCCCCGGGTCACGGGGATCCAGTGGAAGGCTGTGCCCAGGGGCTGAACTTTCCAAAAAATTTTTTCTCAAAAAAAGAGGATTCTTGCCCTTTAGGGCGTATAAGACAAGATAGAAGGAAAATCACCGGAAAAGGGAGGGGTCGGTATGACTATTCGAGAAGAGCTGGAGCTACGGGAGAGGAAGGACCTTTCCCCTTTGGCCTGCCTGTCCTCCCAGTCCAGGGGCAGGGAGCGGGAGGAGGAGCCCTGTACGGTGCGGACCTGCTTCCAGCGGGACATGGACCGGATCGTTCACTGTAAGGCCTTCCGGCGGCTCAAGCACAAGACCCAGGTCTTTCTCCAGCCCCAGGGGGACCATTACCGCACCCGGATGACCCATACCCTGGAGGTGGCCCGGGTGGCCCGGACCATCGCCCGGGGCCTGGGGCTCAACGAGGATCTGGCAGAGGCCGCCGCCCTCGGTCACGACCTGGGCCATACCCCCTTCGGTCATGCCGGGGAGCGGCTTTTGGCTGAGATCATGCCGGGAGGGTTCCTTCACGCGGAGCAGTCCCTGCGGGTGGTGGACCGGCTGGAGAACGAGGGGGAGGGGTTGAACCTGACCTACGAGGTCCGCCGGGGCATCCAGTGCCACACCGGAGGGGAACAGGCCGAGACCCTGGAGGGCCGGGTGGTCCGGATCGCCGACAAGATCGCCTACCTCTCCGCCGACATTGACGACGCCCTGCGGGGAGGGATCATCTATCCCCTGGATATTCCCGCCGAGGTGGGACAGGTGCTGGGGGTGACCCACTCCCAGCGGCTCAACACCCTGATCATCGACATTATTGAGACCAGCCGGGGGAGGGATGATATCCTCCAATCTCCGGAGAAGAAGGCGGCTATGGCCCTTCTGCGGGAGTTCATGTTCCGGTCGGTCTACCTCAATCCCATGGCTAAGGGGGAGGAGGGGAAGGCCCAGGAGATGATCCGCCAGCTTTTTGACTACTACCTCCACCATCTGGAGGAGCTGCCCGAGGAGTTCCGGGATATCCGGGAGACCGAGGGGAAGGAGCGGGCGGTGTGCGATTACATCGCCGGCATGACCGACGCCTACGCGGTGGAGCGGTATCAGGAGCTGTTTATCCCCAAGGCCTGGACGGTCATGTAAGGGAAAAAGGAAGCACGACGGGGGAATAGGGCGGTACCCTTTGATGGAGAAGAGAGAGGAAAAGGGAGTGACAGCTTTTTCCTTTTTCCCTTTTCATTTTTCCTTTCCCCGTATAGCTTTGTCACATTTTGGAAATCATCCAGGAGAGGGGGGACGGCGGTGGCGATCCCGGAACAATTTATTGACGAGCTGGTGGCCCGGAGCGATATTGCCGACGTGGTGGGCGAGTATGTCCATCTGACCCCCAAGGGAGCCAACATGTGGGGACTGTGTCCCTTCCACACGGAGAAAACGCCCTCCTTCTCGGTAAACCGGGACAGGCAGATATACAAGTGCTTTGGCTGCGGCAAGGGGGGCGGAGCCATCAACTTCATCATGGAGATGGAGCGCCTCTCTTATCCCGACGCCATCCGCCATCTGGCAAAGCGGGCGGGGATGGAGGTCCCGGAAACCGGAGGCAGCGATCAGGCTCGGAAGAAATACCGCCGGGCCCAGGAGGCCAACAAGGAGGCCGCCCGGTTTTATTATAACTTTTTGGGGTCTCCCGGCGGGGGCGCGGTGAGGGATTACCTGGTCCAGCGGCAGATCGGCCCCAAGTTTGCCACCCGGTTTGGCCTGGGGGCGGCGCCGGGGGAGTGGGATGTCCTGACAAAGGCGCTCACCGCCAAGGGATTCAGCAAAATGGAGCTCATTGACGCGGGCCTTTCCGTGGCGGGGAAGAACGGGGGAGTGTACGACAAGTTCCGCTCCCGGCTCATGCTCCCCGTCATCGACGTGCGGGGAGACGTGGTGGGGTTCACCAGCCGTCTGCTGCCGGGGCTGGAGGGGGCCAAGTACCTGAACAGCCCCGATACGGTGTGCTTCAAGAAAAGCCAGCTTATCTACGCCCTTAACCTGGCCAAGGCCACCAAACGGCCCAACCTGATCCTGGTGGAAGGCAACATTGACGTGATCACCCTCCACCAGGCGGGGTTTGACAACGTGGTAGCAACCATGGGTACTGCCCTCACCGCCGACCATGCCAGGATCCTGTCCCGGTATACCAAGGAACTGGTGGTGTGCTACGACAACGATGAGGCGGGGAAAAAATCCACCGACCGGGTGCTGGGGATCCTGAAAAACGCGGATCTGGCGGTGCGGGTCCTCCAGCTTCCCAACGCCCCGGGCCCCGATGGAAAGCCTATGAAGCAGGACCCGGACGACTTTGTGAAGAAATTCGGCCCCGACGCTTTCGAGCGGTGCCTCAACGGCTCGGCGGGGCAGAACGATTACAAGATAGATACCCTTCTCCAACGGGCCGACCTGTCCACCGACGATGGACGGATGGCCTTTCTCCGCTCGGCGGTGGAGACGGTAGGACGACTTCAAAGCCCCATCGAGCGGGAGATCTATGGCAACAAGGCCGCTCAGGCGGCGGGGATCTCAGGGGCTGCCTTCGCCCAGGAGGTGGAGCGATGGAGGAAGGGACAGGTCCGGCAGGCCCGGCGGAAGGAGGAGCGGCGGGATCTGACCCCAACGGTCTCCCGACAGCCCAAGGCCCGTCAGCTTCGGTACGACAACATCCGCTCGGGGCTGGCGGAGGAGGGGATCCTGCGGCTGGTGCTGATGGATCCGGCACTGTTCTCCCTGGCGGGGGTGGAGCCGGAGCAATTCTCCTCCCCCTTGCTGGGCAAGGCATTTCTCCTCCTGCGGGACAGGCATGAGCGGGATCTGAGCGTTCAGCTTCCCGCCCTGGCGGGGGAGTTTACCTCCGAGGAGATGAGTCATCTGGTGGAGGCCACCAGTCAGCCGGAATCCATGGCCCAGGCAGGACAGGCCATGGCGGACTACATAAAAACGATCCGGACGGAGAATCAGCAGCGACAGGAGTCCAAGGGGGACGACGCCCTGCTGGCCCTGCGCACCAGACGGAGAGAAACCATGATGGAGGATGGACAATGAGTGAGAAGAAGAACAGTAAGGCCGTGAAAAATAAAGAACAGTTTACCGCTCCCGGGGTCACCCCGGAGCAGATGGAGGCCGGAAAGGCCGAACTTCTGAAACTGCTGGAGGGGGTCCCAGGCGCCGAGAAGGTGGCGGAGCTCCTGGGTAAGGGGAAGAAGAAGGGGAAGCTGTCCGCCTCTGAGATGATGGAGGTCCTGGACGAGCTGAACCTGGAGAGCGAACAGATGGACAAGCTCTATGACATCATGGAGAATCTGGGCATTGACGCCGCCGGGGACGAGGAGGATCTGCCCGACCTGGAGGACCTGACCGAGGAGGATCTGATGCCCCCTCCCGAGGAGCTGGAGGAGGCCGAAGAGGTGGGCGAGGAGGAAGTGGTGGATCCCACCGCCCTGGCCGACACCTTCGGGGTGGACGATCCGGTGCGGATGTACCTGAAGGAGATCGGCAAGGTGGATCTGCTCACCAGCGATGAGGAGATCGCCCTTGCCCAGGCCATGGGCATGGGCAACGAGGCCGCCGCCACCCTGGCTGAGGCGGGGGACGACCTGGATCCGGAGACCCGGGCGGAGCTGGAGAAGGCGGTAAGGGCCGGAGAGCGGGCCAAACAGCGGCTGGCTGAGGCCAACCTCCGGCTGGTGGTCTCCATCGCCAAGCGGTATGTGGGCCGTGGGATGCTGTTCCTGGACCTGATCCAGGAGGGCAATCTGGGCCTTATCAAGGCGGTGGAGAAGTTCGACTATGTGAAGGGCTTCAAGTTCTCCACCTACGCCACATGGTGGATCCGTCAGGCCATCACCCGGGCCATCGCCGATCAGGCCCGGACCATCCGGATCCCGGTCCATATGGTGGAGACCATCAACAAGGTCATCCGGGTCAACCGCCAGCTTCTCCAGGAGCTGGGCCACGACCCCACCCCGGAGGAGACCGCCAAGGCTATGCACAGCGGCTCCACCCCCTGGGAGAAGCTGGATGAGAAGGAGAGAAACGAGCGGGTCCAGAAGATCCGGGAGATCCTGAAGATCGCCCAGGAGCCGGTGAGTCTGGAGACCCCCATCGGTGAGGAGGAGGACTCCCACCTGGGGGACTTTATCCCCGACGAGGACGCCTCCGAGCCCGCCGAGGCCGCCAGCTATACCCTTTTGAAGGAACAGCTCATCGACGTGCTGGACACTCTGACCCCCCGGGAGGAGAAGGTCCTGAAGCTCCGCTTTGGCCTGGAGGACGGCCGGACCCGCACTCTGGAGGAGGTGGGTCAGGAGTTCAAGGTGACCCGGGAGCGGATCCGCCAGATCGAGGCCAAGGCCCTCAGAAAGCTGCGTCACCCCTCCCGGAGCAAGAAGCTGAAAGACTTTTTGAACTGAGGGGGGCCGTACATATGAAAACATTGCCTGAACTGCTGCGGGGAAATCCTTACCCTGGACGGGGCATCGCTCTGGGACGCACCGCCGACGGAGAGAGGTTTGTGGCGGTCTATTTCATCATGGGCCGCAGCGAGAACAGCCGCAACCGGATTTTTGTGGAGACCCAGGACGGTATCAAGACCCAGGCCTTTGACGAGAGCAAGATGACCGATCCCTCCCTCATTATCTATCATCCTGTGCGGCTGGTGGGGAAAAAGCTGGTGGTTACCAACGGGGACCAGACCGACACCGTGGCCGAGTGCCTGCGGGCGGGCCATGGCTTCCGCCACGGCTTACGGCAGAGGACCTTTGAGCCGGACGGCCCCAACTGGACCCCCCGGATCTCCGGGCTGCTCCATGAGGATGGGATGGTGGAGTTATCCATCCTGAAAACCGATCATGGCGACGATAGCTGCTGCTGCCGTCATTTTTTCAGCTATGACAATCTCAGACCGGGCACAGGACGCTTTATCAGCACTTACGAGACAGACGGCACCCCCTTGCCCTCCTTCCAGGGGGAGCCCCTGGAGGCGGCCTTCGGCAAGGAGACGGCCCGGGAGCTGGCGGACAAGGTGTGGGCAGCCCTGGATGAAAACAACAAGGTCTCCCTCTTTGTCCGCACCGTTGATCAAAAAACGGGAGAGACGGACAGTGTGATCATAAACCGCCACGGGGAGGAAGGGAAATGACCGAACTGGAACTGAAGTACGGCTGCAACCCCAACCAGAAGCCCGCCCGCATCTTCATGGGGGACGGCTCCCCGTTGCCCGTCACCGTTCTCAACGGCAAACCGGGTTACATCAATTTCCTGGATGCCCTCAACTCCTGGCAGCTGGTCCGGGAGTTGAAGGAGGCCACCGGCCTTCCCTCGGCGGCCTCCTTCAAGCACGTCTCCCCGGCGGGGGCCGCTGTGGGCCTGCCCCTCAGCGACACCGACCGCAAAATGTACTTCGTGGAGCAGGAGGGGGAGCTATCCCCCATCGCCTGCGCCTACATACGGGCCCGGGGAGCCGACCGCCTGTGCTCCTACGGCGACTGGGCGGCCCTCTCCGACGTGTGCGATGTGGATACGGCCAACTATCTGAAGGGGGAGGTCTCCGACGGGGTCATCGCCCCCGGTTATACCGACGAGGCTCTGGCTATCTTGAAAACCAAGAAAAAGGGAAACTACAACGTGGTCCGGATCGACCCCGCCTATGTCCCCGCTCCGGTGGAGCACAAGGACGTGTTCGGAGTCACCTTTGAGCAGGGGAGAAACGGCTATAAGATCGATGAGAGCCTGCTGACCAACATGGTCACCCAAAATAAGACCCTGCCCCAGCAGGCGAAAATCGACATGATCGTGGCCCTCATCACCCTGAAATATACCCAGTCCAACTCGGTCTGCTACGTGAAGGACGGCCAGGCCATCGGCGTGGGCGCCGGCCAGCAGAGCCGTATCCACTGCACCCGTCTGGCGGGAACCAAGGCGGATACCTGGTATCTGCGGCGGCATCCCGCTGTGCTGGACCTCCGGTTCGCGGAGGACATCCGTCGTCCGGACCGGGACAACGCCATCGACAACTATCTGCTGGGCGAGGTAACGCCGGAGGCCTTTTCCGTGGAGCCAAGGCCCCTGACGGAGGCAGAACGGCGGGAGTGGCTGACGGGGCTCACAGGAGTGACTCTGGGCTCCGACGCCTTTTTCCCCTTTGGGGACAATGTAGAGCGGGCTCACAGAAGCGGAGTGGAGTACATCGTCCAACCCGGTGGCAGTATCCGGGACGACCATGTGATCAAAACGGCAGACAAGTATGGAATGGTCATGTGCTTTACAGGAATGCGGCTGTTTCACCACTAATAAAAAATCTCAAAAAATTTTTCACTTTTCTGTTGACAAATGGATTATAGTTTGCTAAAATACCAAATGTTCGGTGCGGCAAGCACCAACGGAAAAGTGAATATGGGGGTATAGCTCAGCTGGGAGAGCGCTTGAATGGCATTCAAGAGGTCTGCGGTTCGATCCCGCATATCTCCACCATGAGAAGGGCAAGGTAAAATCCTGTAACCGCAATGGTTACGGGATTTTTCCTTTTTGTGGAAAAGTGAAAAATATTAGCCTTTTCTAACAGTTTTTCTAACAGGCACATTTCTGGGGTGCAGATAGCTTCTCACTCATCTTTTCCGCAATGTCCCTCTTTCGAGCAATATCAAGATGGCCATAGATGTTGGCGGTCATCTTGATGTCGGCGTGGCCCAGCCATTCCTGAACATCCTTGAGATAGCAGCCATCACTCAGCAAGAGGCTGGCGCAGGAGTGTCGAAGATCATGGAAACGGATATGGGAAAAATCATGGTTCTTCAGAAGTTTAGAAAAACGCCTTGTGATGTAATCCGGGCGGTAGAGATGTCCGTCCGGCCAGGTGAAAACATAATCGCTTTCGTGGTATTCCCTGCCAAATAGCCGACGGTTTTTTTCCTGCTCGGCTTTGACCTCTTGGAAGAGCGCTTCCATGTCGGGATTGAGGGGGAAAGAACGGTAACTGCTGGCGTTTTTGGTCTTGTCCTTCTCCACCGTCTTGGTGACCTTAGTAACGGTACGGCGAATCGTGATGAGCTTTCGCCGAAAGTCGATACTATCCCATTTTAGCCCCAGCAGCTCACTACGGCGTAGGCCGAAGTAGGCTGTAACACGGATTAGAGGGAGTAAAGGGTCACCGGCTAAAGCTTCAAACAGCATCTGGAGATCCTCGCTGGTATAGATATGATACTCATGCCGTTTGGTTTTGGGGAGGGTGATGGATTTACAGGGATTTCTGTGGATGAGGCCGTCTTTAACGGCTTCCTCAAGTGTCTGATGAATCACATTGTTGTGCAGCCGTATCGTTCTGGCCGAGAGTCCCCCCCTGCCGTCTTTGCGGCCGTGGGTGTACTTTTCATCTACATATGCTTGAAGAACATCCACGGTCACATCCTTCAATTTAACACCCAAGGTATCAAAGTATGGAAGTACATGAGTTTGAGCCAAAATATCATAGCCTTGGAAGGTAATGTCATCTACCTTTTTTTCAATGACGCTCAGCCAGTGACGGATGTAGTCAGAGAATCGGCTATTATAGGCATTAACTTTGTCCTCGGTAATCTGTGGGTGCTTCTCCATCTCGGCAAGGGTTTCCCGAAGCATTTGCTGGGCCTTGCGCTTGTTCCCCTGCTCCGAAAGACCAGTGGAAAGCCAACGAAGTTTGCGTTTTTTACCCTCATAGGTATTGATAACCATATAGAACATGCCATTTTTAACTTGCAAACTGCCTGTCATATGAACTCCTTTCCGACAGGATAGACTCGCTTGCTACTACAAGTGAGTCTTAGTATATCTTGCCGAGTTGACAAAGTCAATGAGACAAACCTTTGGAATTAAAATTTTTCGCCCAACCCGACAGGAACCGAGACTGCCATCATGTATCAGACGATAGGATGTGGCATCGCAAACGCCCAAGATTTTAGAAACTTGTGCGACGGTCAAAATGTCGGGATAATCTTCAAACATGGTATATCCCCCCTTTATGGCAAGAAAAAGACCCCCCGAAATCGGGAGGTCTTTTTCTTTTGGCGAGTATAATCATACCACATAAGTAAGGGAAATTGCAAGGAAAGAGATGGGCAAATGTTGGGAGAAATGCGGCAAATATGAGGCAACCGACTAAAGAGCACTTTGGGCAAATTGGTACATCTCTACCAGAGTTTCAATGGCCGCCTGCTTGAGATAGCGAACTGTCCTGACAGAACAGGTCAGCTCTTCGGCCACCGCTGATTGAGAGTGTCTATCAAAGAAAAGACGAGTGATGACCAAGTATTGTTTAGGATCAAGGGCGCAGATATAGTGCTCTAAGCGGTCTAACTCTTGCAAGAGAGGGAGTAGTGAAGATATCAAAGACTCTTTAACTTGATCGTTTTCTTTAGATGCCGCCGCTTGGTAATTTAATGCTGTTCGGAAGGTTTTATCAGAGAGCTGACTCGTATGGAACACCTCCCCAAAGGGGCGGGAAAGCGCCAGAGCTTCCAGCATCTCATCTGGGGTAATGGTCTTTCGGTTTTCCAACTCATATGCAAGCTGTATGGCTCTGCGCTTGTTGCTGCGATAGTTTGTTAAGAGGCCGATAATATAGTCGTTGGTAATTTTGTTCAAGGGGGCCGTCCTCTCCTTGTTAATGAGTGGGCCGGGGGCTTCCCCGGCCCACCTTCTGTCATTTATGACTTTACTTGACCTCCACCCAAGTCTCTTTTCCTGTCTTGTCCTTGGTATAGGAGTGACCGTTGGCGGCCTCCTGGATTGCAGTGTAGTACCAAGCGGTGGGGTCCGCATTGTCTGGGAAGGTTTTCATCTCCGGCAGAAGGGCGTCCACATCCGGCGTCCGCTCCAGTACCCGGTTGATGAGCGTTACTGCCTCGGCCCGGGTAATGGGGGCGTCAGGGCGGAACATACCGTTGCCATCGCCCTTTACCCAACCTTTCTTGGCCGCACGGTTGATCTCCGCATTGGCCCAGTGCCCCTCAATATCAGGGAACAGATCGGGGCCATCGTAGACCTCGCTGTCGAAGCGGGCGGCAATGGCGGCGAACTCCGCTCTTGCGATGGTGGCCGTAGGATCGAAGCGGTTATCACCCCGGCCTTTGAGGATACCCATGGCAGCCAAGGTTGCCACTGCCTCGGTGTACCACTCTCCATCCACAACATCAACGAAGGAATGTTCAGTGGTGGCGTTTTCCCTCCGGGCCTCCTCGGTGAGCAGACGGAAGAAGATAACGGCGACCTCGGCTCTGGAGATGTTCGCCTGGGGCTGTACCGTTCCGTCAGGCATACCGTAGATGTAGGCGATATGGTCGGCTTTGTTCAGCGGGTCGGAAGGAGGATCAACGGGCTGGGGCGGCTGGGGTACAAAGCCACCGCCTCCACCACCGCCGCTGCCACCACTGGAGGACGACTCCTTTTGCCATTTGGCGTAAAGGGTAATATCTCCAGTGCTACCAAAGGGCAGGATCGTAATGGGTGTGGTGAATCCGCTGTCGGTAAACCACCCTTGGAAGGTGTGGCCGGTCTTAGTGGGGGCGGCAAAGGTAATGGCGGAAGTCTCCACGGTGTAGCTGCTGGGATTCCCCATCGGGGCTGTTCCACCATCCAGCATATAGGTGATGGCGTACTCAACTGCGCTCCAGCTGCCCTTGAGGATCATGTCGTGAGCGGGCATGGTAAACGCCTCCCCCCAGCCGGAGAAGGTGTAACCTTTCAGGGAGGGAGCTGCGGCAGGATGTACGGTGTCGCCCATGGTGTAGGTTGTCTCCTCGGGGAGAGCCGGGGCCTTGGCCGGGACCGTTCCCGTATAGGCGTAGCTCACCCGGTAGGGGATCTTCTCCCAGCGGCCCACGATGGAAATGTCGCTGGCGGGCATTTGGATCGCACCGTCCTCAATGGCCTTGCCGTCCAGCATCCAGCCGCAGAAGCGGTGGCCCTCCACAGGAACCACGGCCGGTACGGCTACCGTATCGCCCATGGCCCGCTGCTCCTCTGCGGGAAGCTGCTGGGCGTTTTCGGGAACATCCCCGGTATAGCTGAAATTGACGGTGTAGAGGGTCGGCGTCCAGGAGCCGGAGAACACAACATTGTTGACCGGCATTTGGAACACGCCATCCGCTACCTCAACAATATCACTTTGCCAGCCGGAGAAGGTATATCCCGCCAGAATAGGTGTGGGCTGTACCGAAACGATCTCACCCACCGGGTAGGCGGAAGGATCGACAGGCGGCTGGGGGGCATTTTCGGGCACAGTGCCCTGGTAAATATATACGACATTGTGGAGTCCCTTGCGCCACTTGCCGGTAAAGGTCACATTACCATCCGGCATGACGAACTTGCCATCCACAACACTGGCGTCCTCAGTGTCCCAACCCTGGAAGCCGAAGCCCTCCAAGACGGGGACAGGGGCAACTTCCAGCACATCCCCGATGTTGTGGTTTGTACCGCCGTCCGGGAGCGCAGGGGCGCCGGGAGGTACGACCCCCTCGTAGCGGTAAGTTACCGAGTAGTCAACGGCCTTCCATGTGGCCGTGAGGGTCACGGAATTGTCGGGCATGGAGAAGGTGGAAGCGTCGGCCTCCAAAGTTACACCCTCTGCCGTCCAGCCGGTGAAGATATATCCGCGGCGGGAGGGGGCTTCGGGGATAGAGACAGGCGCGCCAAAGAGAATGGTGGAGCTCTCCACGCCTTGTCCGTTGGCCCGGTCAATGGTCAGGGTGTGGCGGGCGCGGATATAGTAGAGCTTGAGGACGAGAGAACCGTTCCCGGCCAGATTGCCGGAACAGACCCGCCCGTCAGCGGAGGCATCCTCCATCAGGCCGGGATACTCCTTGGGAGCGGCGGTGACCGTGGTATCAGTCACACCGGTCAGGCGGTCAGTATCCACCAGAATGTGGCCTGTGCCGCTGGGCGACTGGTGGTAATGCTCCACGGTATAGGGGGTGTCCTCTCTGGCCTGCCAGTGAGCATGAAGGGTGTGGTCATTGGGAGTGGTCATAGAGCTTTCCGCAGCGATCTTGTCCCCTTCCTGCTCTGCTGTGAACCAACCCAGGAAATCGTACCCTTGACGGGTGGGAGAAGGCAGCTCGCCGTAGGCGGCGTCAAAGGTGACGGCCTTATTTGCCGTGCTGTTGGAGCCAGTGGCTCCATGGTAATCAAAGGCCACCTGATACTGGTTGGCTTGCCACAGTGCGTAGAGGGTCAGGTTTTCCACCACCGGGGCGGTAAACACATAGTTTTTGCCGTCCTCCTTGGCTGTCTGCCACCGCAGGAAGGTGTATCCCGTCCTGGTGGGATCTGTGGGTTTGGAAACAGTGGCGCCGTAACGGATGCCGGTCACCTTGGACACAAGAGAACCGCCAAGGCTGTCAAAGGTTACGGTATGGAGATCCCGGTCATAGTAGAGGGCCAGAGTGGTGGTTCCATCCGGGGCGACCACATCCGAAACCTTATTGTCATCGTGGTCTGTATTGCGGTGGAAACCGGCATAGTCTTTGGGCTCAGCGGTAACGGTGGAGTCAGTGGTGCCCTCCAAATGGTCGGTGCTGGCCAAGGTGTAGCCTGTCCCATCCACGTCCTGCTGGTAATGGCAGACGGCATAGGCGGTATCATCCCTGGGCGTCCACTTAGCGTAGAGAACCAGGTCTTGCGTAACGGGGACACCAAAGTTGTGCTTGTCACCGAGGGCTTTGTCGATGTACCAGCCCTCAAAGTCATACCCTGTCTTGACGGGTTTCTCGGGGGCGGTGGCAAGGGCGGTGTAATAGATGCCCTCCTGGGCATCCACCGCGGAACCACCGTTGGAAACGAAGGATACGTCGTAGGTATTGCGGGTGTAGTAGACATTGAGAATGAGCGGATTCTCGGCATCCACCACGCCGGTGACATTACTGGCCTCGGCATCAAAAGTGAAGCCGGGATACTCCCGGATGGCGGCATGGACGGTGGAACCGGCCGCCCCATACAGATCCTCCAGGGATACGATCTCCATATCCTTGCCCTGGATGTCTTGCTTGTAGTACCGCACAGTGTAAAGGGTGGTGGCTCCTGCCGACCACAGAGCGGTGACGGCCTCACCCAGAGCCTCAATTTTGTCTCCATCCTCATAGATGCTGCCATCCGCAAGCTGCCAGCCCTCGAAGGTATAACCGGGCCAGGACGGGGTAGGCAGATTGGCCGCCGCGCCGTACTCTACGGTAACGCTCTCTGCGGTGTTGTGGGTATCCAGGAGTCGTACCGTGATCCAGTCCCGGTCATAGTAGACCCGCAGGGCCAGAGAATTGTCCGCCTGAATGATGCCGGTGGCAGTCTCATCCGAAATGGAGTGGTTTACATGGAAGCCGGTGTAATCGTTGGGGGTGACGGTAACGGTATCGCCTACCGTCCCGGAAAAGTCCTCGGCTACCCGGAGAACATAAGCGCCCTCCAAGCTGCGGAGATAGTGTTTGATCTGATAGGCCGCACGGCCCTCCTGCAAGACCCAGTTGGCAAAGATGGTGTCACCAAGGGCCTCGATCTTAGTGGGCATAGTGGCGTCGATTGTGCTGCCGTCCTCGGCTGTCCACTTGTCGAAGTCGTAACCCTCCTTGGTGGGTTTGCCCAGCACCATGAGGGTGCCATAGGGGGCGGAGAGTTGGGTGGGGTAATCATCTCCGGCATTTTCGACCATGACGGTGAGCTGGTTGCGTTTATAGTAGAGCTTCAAAATCAAGAACTCACCTTCTTGGGTGTAGCCGGAGGGGACACGTTCCTCACACATCTTATCTTCAGAAAAGCCATCATAAGAAATGGGTTTGGCGGTGACCAGCTTACCCGGAATTTCCCCGCCGTACTCCACGCTGCCGATGTCCCAGCCGCCTTCCAAGCTGGCCTTGTAGTGGTAGATGATGTAGGGCTGGCCTTGGATCTCGATCCATTTGGCGTAGAGAGTCATGTCCTGGGATACAGGGGATGAAAAGTCATAGGGCTGTGTACGTTCTTCATCAATGAACCAACCGCCGAACAGGTGATCGTCCAGGGTGGGATCATCGGGAATTGTGACCGTCTTATTGATCCGCACAGACTGAGCATCTACGGGCGTTCCGTCTCCTGTATCAAAGGTCACATCGAAAAAGCGGATGATAGAAAGCTGTTTGCCAACAGCGGGAGTGGAAGCGGTAAGATCAAACTCCTCCACCTGTTCCAAAAGGGTGGAAAGCAAGTATTCTTTCTCGCCCAGAAGGTGTATGTTGTAAGTTCCCTCTACGGGCAGGGTCAGGGAGAAGGCAACGTAGGTGGCGGGAAGAGTGACCTGATCCCGCTGGCCTTCTCCTGCACCATCATTTACGATCTGAGTGAGGGAAATCATAGCCTCCTCTTGTCTGACCGCTGCCATTGTGCCCTGAAACAGCGGAACGCTGGAGGTGATCTCCGAGGTGATAGCAAGGTTGGCGCTCTTGCCGTAGACCTTGAGGACAGGATCGCCGGTGAGGGTCAAGGTACCGCCCTCGCCGTTGGCGCCGCCACCAATGCCAGCGGAATCATAATGGCCGCCGGTGATGGTGATGATGCCGCCGGAAATGGTTACATCCCCGCCATCGCCGTTAAAGCCGCCGCCGAGACCGGCGCCTCGCTCCGAGCCATTGGCGATGACTGTACCGCCCTCAATGATGATGGTGCCGCCATCTCCACGGGGGCCGCCGCCGATACCAGCGCCGCCCATCTTTTCGCCATGGGAACCAATAGCTGTCACTTCACCGCCTGAGATGGTGACCGATCCGGCGTTGGCGTTAGAGCCTGCGCCAATGCCTGCCGCACCGCAAGTGGTACAGTGACCGCCTGTGGCGTGGACAGTGCCGCCAGAAATGGTGATATGCCCAGCCTTGGCGTTGGCACCGCCGCCGATACCAGCGGCACAGAAGCCCTCAATGCCTCCACCCACGGCGGTGACATCGCCGCTGCGAATGATAATGGTGCCCACATACTGACCAGCCGTGCCGCCGATACCTGCACCCGCGTCCGAGCCAGTCTCATCATAACCCTCGGCCAGTCGCGGGTCAGTGGCGCCGGAGCCGGTGGCTATGACGGTGGGATCGCCGTCAATGGTGACATCGACCTGGCAAACGGCATTTTTAGGCCCCGTACCAATGCCGGAGCCGCCGCCTGCGCCCGTAGCGGTGAGAGAGCCACCGTCCACAGTCACATTGGTGGTGCAGCGGTTATTTTCTAAACCGTTGCCGACACCCGCTCCATAAGCAAGGCTGGTAGCGGTAGTCTCACAGTTGTTAAGCGCAATATTCACCGCGGCACTGGTGGTATTGTCTCCAATGCCGATGCCTGCGCCGCAGCCGCCACGGGCGGTGACAGTACAGTTATCCAGCGTAATGTCTACGCCTATGGTGTTGGAACGGTCACCGCAGCCAATGGCGGCGGAGTCCTCCGCGTAAGCGTCTACCTCACAATTCTGGAGGTGGACAGTCACTTGCGCATTTGTTCGGTTGCCCCAGCCGGAACCGATGGCGGCACCATGTCCACGCTGGGAGGAGTTGGCGTCCGAAATGGTGCTATCCTCCACCAGTTTGTACTGGGTTGCAGATACTGTTCCACTGTCTTGGATATCCACAGTGACGGAAGCCATGCTGCGGAAATTGCCGCCGCTACCGATGGCGGCTCCGTAGCGTCCGCCCATAGCGGTCACACCGTTTTTACAGCGGAGGATGGTAACAGTGGAGGCAGTCTCAAAGAGGTGAGTGTTACCTCCGTAACACTCACGTGCGGCTCCGATACCCGTGCCATAGTAACTACCGTCCGCAACAACAGAGTCGCAATCCTGAATGGTAATATGGGATACAATGTCGTAGCTGTTGTAACCCAACCCAATGGCCACCCCTTCCTGTCCACAGAGGGTTTCGACTGTGCCAGAGTCCTGGATTTGAATATCCAGCGTACAGGGGTAGTATAAGGTTTCGCCATCGTCTGCAGTATAGGAATAGCTGGTGTTGGAATAGCAGTTGTTGCCGCTTCCAATTCCGGTGCAGTAATTGGCGTAGTTTGGAATGCCGTTACTGTTTTGATAGAACAGGGTAGATACATCATTACAGCGGGCAATGGATATGGAGAGATTACAGTTGTAGGTCTCTGGGCCGAGGCCAATCCCAACAGAATAATAGTTATTGTTTGCACTGGAATTGTATGCTGGGTTTTTGCCATGAAACACTGAAATGTTGCCGCAATCGGTAAGGGATATTTCACCGGTTGCATAATTGCTCTGATGTCCCATACCAATGCCGGCATTGTAGTAACCGTTCATGACAATAGTAATGTCCTCACAGTTTTTGACCTGGACAGGAGCATGAGCATCATAACTCTCTTTGGAAGATACAGTAGCCCAGTATGTTCCCCGGCCATATCCGATTCCTACAGATTGCTCTCCGCTGGTGTGGTTGATAAGGATCGGCCCACAGTTGTCTATCGTGATGTCACCAGTACAGGAGCGTGATTCGCATCCTACACCAATTCCGGTGAAGTAATTGCTTTGTGTGGTCATAGAAATAGATTCACAGTCCTTGACCAGTACCCGATAATCTGTGGGATGATCCGTATCTGTGTTATAGCAAGCACGTCCTACACCAATGGCTGTCCCGTAAGTCCATGAGCCACTCATAGCTATCGGCCCAGAGTTTAGGACAGAAACATGAACTGTATTTTGGCTGTTGGAGGAGCCAACACCAATCCCGGTACAATAGTAGCTTTGTGAGGCTATTGAAATGCCTGCACAGTTTTCTACCGTGATCTCTACATTGTTGTACCGATTGCTTGGGCCAGAACCGATTCCTATTCCAACGTAGCTTGAACCGACCCCAAGGTCGGTAAAGTTGATTTCACCGCAGTTGGTTACCTGCATCGTAAAGGATGTTTCTCTTCCGTCGGAACCATTGTTGTACCCAGTGCCGAGGCCGGCGCCGGAATACACTGAGCCTTGGATTGTGTCGCAGTTATTTACTACAAAACTGGCATAACCGCCTGAGTTATTACTTCCAGTGCCGATGCCTGCACCGCAATAGTTGTAGCGGCTTTTGTTAAATGTCAAAGTGCCGCAATTAGTAACAGACACAACAATATCGCTCCAAGCATTTTGACTGCCGGTGCCAATACCCGCTCCAGAGCTACAATGACTTTGGATGTTTTCACATTGATCTACCACAACAGATGCAAGACTGTAACTGGCGGAATTACCTGTTCCGATCCCTGCACCGCTGCTTGAACTTAAAGTTACACTTGTATTATCATGTAAGTAAATATCTACGGCATATTTTTCACTGAGCGTTTCATCGGTTTGATGACCATAATTTTGATCTCCTGTACCAATAGCCGCACCATAGGAACTTGAGGCGTTAATATTGCTCCCATAGATCTCAATGTTGGTGGCTACGGGGATACCTGCTGGAAAGTCACCGTGCAGTGTCGCTCCCTCCGTGGAAATAAAGTTATCCCAGTAATAGTTTGATGAAGAGGATTGGTAACTTCCCATAGCGTAGCCACTACCGACGCCAGCGCCATAATAGGAACCGGCTTCTACAATACTGTTTCCGATAAGAATGTTGATTCCCGCACCATAAAGGCCGCCGCCGATACCTGCGCCATAGCCGTAGCTGTTATTACTGGTGCCGCTCGCATAGATGTTGGAATCCTGAATTGTAATGTCTTTGGCGTATCCATGACAGCCTCCGCCGATGCCTGCACTGCCAGAACCGCTATAGGCCCATACACTTCGAGAATCTTTGTTCCCGGTATGGATCACAATGTTTTCAGCGTATCCATAGGAGCCGCCGCCGATTCCAGCACCACCAACATAGTTGTTGCTGACAGGACTGCTTCCACCGTAGACACTGATAGAGCCTCCAGTAATTTCAATATTGGTGGCATTGCCTCCGGCTCCGCCGCCGATCCCGGCAGCCTGCGTATTTCCGTACGCCGTTACATTACCGCCAGAAATAGTAATGTGGTCAGCATGACCGCCCGACTTGGAGCTGTCCGAATTGGTCAACGTTCCGCCACCGCCGATTCCAGCGCCGTTGCTTCCATCCATCTGGGAATTGGGGTTATTATGGTTGCCATATACATAGGCGTCGCCAGAGATAGAGATATAGCTGGCTGTGCCGCCATACCCGCCGCCGATGCCAGCACCGTTGAGATTCGCACCAGAGGAACTTGTGCCGTAAGTGAAACCTCCAGAAAAGGAAAGCCTCTGTGCAGAACCTTTGTAACCACCGCCAATGCCTGCGGCTCCCATATGGCTGTCCTTACTGGCGTCGGCATAGACAGTGCCGCCTTGGATGGAAATATCCAGGCCGTCACCGCCTGAACCACCGCCAATACCGGCAGCTCCATTGTAGCTTTCTTCGCTGCCGATTGCAGTAACATAACCGCCGGTGATGGTAATGTCCTTGCCATCCCCGCCGCAGCCGCCGCCAATGCCTGCGGCGCCATTATAGCTTTTGGCACCGCCACTGGCAGTGATGGTTCCGTCCGAAATCGTGATGGGGCCGTTGGACTGATTGGCACCACCGCCGATGCCCGCGGAGGCGTCATACTGACCAGCTCCGCCGGTGACAGACAGGCTTCCATAGCCGTTTATTTCAAGCGATGCGTCCTCCGGGACTTCAATACCGGCACGGTTTTCACCGCTTACCAGAACATTGCTCGACTCTATGGTCAGGAGTACGTGGGCATTTGGAAGAATCTCAATAGCCGCAACGCCTTTCAGGTCTCCACAGTCAATGTTTACATTGTAAAGGGAAACCTCATACTGGCCGGGAGACTGAATTGAAATGGTGTTGGTGGTTTCCTCTCCCGTACCTGAAATGGCATAGGAGCCAGGAACAGTAAGAACCACCGGGCCATCGTTGATGTTATAGCCCTCAGCGGCCAACATGATCCCAGCCTCCAGATCGTTCAACGCATCATCTCCCAGGATGGGCAAATCGTCCGGGAACTCTGTGGGCGTGGGTTCCGCTTCAGGGGGGAGGGAGGGAGTTTCACTCGGGATATCCTCCGGGGTTTCTTCCGGGAGCCTGTCCGGGGTAGTCTCTGGTTCAGCCGGAGATTCTTCCACGATGGGCGGCTCCACAGGAGCGGGAGTTTCCGTCAGCTCAGGTGACGGAGATGGCTCCGGCGAATTAGAAGGTTCGTCCTTCTCTGTTATGGGAGGAGGGGGTGTTGGTTCTGTGATGAACTCTGTATCGGGCATAGAGTCTCCGTCTACCGCAAAGGCGGATGCGGGTAAAACGGTAAAGACCATAACAACCGCCAGCATGAGAGCGGTCAGACGTCTTAGGTTATTCATTTGATGTCTCCTTTCTTTCATGACCTCGTTGAAATTTGCGGGTTCTGCTTTTGAGTAACGAGGACTGGAAGGATTTTGGGTTAATAAATTACTTGACACTTGTTTATACTTTGTATATACTGTAGATATAACGTTTGTGGGAGGTGCTACTGATGCAAGCTACGATCCAGCGTTGGGGCAACAGCCAAGGGCTTCGGATTCCAAAAGTTCTGCTGGATGCCCTGGATATTCAGGAGAATGACAAGGTTGAACTTATCCAGGTAGCCGATGGAATCCAAATCAAGAAGGCTAAGGTTCCACATCGGACTTTAGAGGAACGCCTTACGGCTTTCTATGGAAAACCCATTGACCAGATCCCCAGGGTGGAGCAACAAGAGGTCGATTGGGGTGGCCCCGAGGGGGATGAAATATGGTAACAGTTTTTGAACAGGGCGATATTATCTACCTGGACTTTGATCCCCAGGCTGGTCATGAGCAAAAAGGACGCAGGCCGGGGCTGGTGGTCAGCAACGATCTGTTCAATCGAATCAATCACTTCACTATGGTCTGTCCCATCACGCACACGGATCGGGGGTTGCCCTTCCACCTTCGTCTGAACGGAACAACTAAGATAGATGGGGTCGTACTTTGCGATCAGGCCAGAATGCTGGATCTGAACAGCCGGAATGCTACCTTTGTGGAAAAGGCCCCGGCAGATTTGATCGCAGAAGCGGTAGATTTGATCAGTAGCTTTATTGAGATGCGGTAAAGGTTTTCTTCAAGCGGCGGGAAGCGTGGGCTTCCCGCCGCTTGTCTGTTATTTTTCCAGCGTCCAAGTCTCGTGGACGCCGTCAGCCTTGCGGGTATAGCTGTGGCTGTTGGCTGCCTCCTGGATGTCCAGATAGTACCATGCGGTTTCATCCGCGTTGTCCGGGAAGGTCTTTGTGCCGGACAGAAGATCCTCAACGGTCTCCAGGCAGCGGCCCAGGGCACGGTTGAGAACCGTTACCACCTCGGCACGGGTCAAGAAACGGTCAGGGAGAAACCGTCCCTCCTCGTCACCCTTGACCCAGCCGAGGTCGGCCACATAGTTGATCTCAGCCTTGGCCCAGCAATCGGCTATATCGTCAAAACGATCCTCTCCGATATAGCTGCCGCCCTCGAACCGGGACATGATAACGGCAAACTCAGCACGGGAGATGGGGGCGGAAGGATCAAAGCGGCCACCGTCCCGGCCTTTGAGGATACCCATATTGGCCAGGGTGGACACGGGGATGCCGTACCACTCGTTGGCGGGCACATCCACAAAGTCGTTTTTCGCTGTGTCATAACTCAGGTGAGTGTCCACCGTCAGGAGCCGGTAGAGCATCTGGGCGATCTCAGCCCGGGAAATGGTATCGTTGGGCCGGATCGTCCCATCCGGGAACCCGGCAAGGTACGCCTGATGTTTCTCGATCTCCAGGATGGCGCTCAGATTACTGCCCTTTTCCCACAGGGCTATCACGGCGATATCGCCCTTGAGCTTGACGGAGGTAACAATGTCCTTGCCGTCCACACTCCAGCCCACAAAGGTGTAGCCGGGGCGGGAGGGCTTATACTTGTCCAGATCCACAGTGGTGTTGGGCGATCCCTGCACAGGAGGAATATCACTGCCGCCGTCCGTATCAAATGTCAGGGTGTTGGTGGGCGGGACATAGGAACCACCACCGCCACCGCCGCCACCGCTGCTGCGGATCTGCCAGTGGGCATAGAGAGTGTGATCCGCCGCGTTGGACAGCACGGTATCCTTGGTCACGAGCAAACCGTCTTTCTCTGCTGTAAACCAGCCGGAGAACATATAACCGCTCCGCTTGGGGCTGGGCAGCTCACCGTAGGGCTGGCCGTAGCTGACCGTCCGGGTCGCTGCCCCCTCCAGTTCCGCACCATCGCCAGCATGGAAGGTCACGGTGTAGGTGTTGGCCTGCCAGCGGGCGGTAAGTGTGTGTCCGGCCGGGGTAGTCAGGACGGTATCATTTTGGACTTGCTCTCCGCCAACATTGAACCAGCCCAGGAAGGTGTGGCCCATCCGAGTGGGCGTGGGCAACTGACTGTACGGAGCGTCAAAGGTGCCCAACAGAGTGGGCTTGTCCAAAGCGTCGCCGCCGTTGACGTCCAGCTTGACCACATAGAGGTTGGGGGCGTACTCGGCATACAGAGTGGAATCCTCCACCAGCTTGCAGACCGTGTCGGCAGTCATGGCCTGACCGTCTACCGAATCAAGATGCCACGCCTTGAAGGTGTAACCCTCACGGGTAGGCACAGGCAGCTCTCCCAGAGGATTGTCATAGATGGCGGTAAGGTCGTGGTCTCCCTCCAGACGGCCTTCCCCGGCGTCAAAGGTCAGAGTGATCTCTACGGGCTCATACCAGGCGTAGAGGGTCTTGGGGGTCTCCACTCCATCCTTCGCCTGAATGATGGTATCGGTGTTGACCATGGTCTCCGCGGTGATGAGATTGCCCTCGGGAACACCCAGCTTGCCGTCCTTATCGTACCAGCCGGCAAAGGTGTAGCCCGTCAGGGCGGCGGTGGGCAGCTCGCCCACGGCCTCACCATAAGTCACGCGCTTGGGGGCAGAGAGGACGCCGCCGTGGGGCTCAAAAATCAGGTCGTAGGTATTGGGCGTCCATCTCGCATAGAGGGTAAGCTCTGTGAGGCCATCCGGGTTGATGGCGTTGATCGGAGTGCCAGCCTCCACCCGCCGGGCGATACTGGCGGTTCCCGTGTACCAGCCAGCGAAGGTATAGCCCACCTTAACAGGGGCGGCGGGGAGGAAGGCAAAGGTGCCGCCGTAGTAGAGCCGCATGTCAAACTCCACATCAGAGCCGCCCATGGAGTCGAAGGCCACATCCGTGATCTTGCGGTCATAGTAGAGATAAGCGGTGGAGTTGCCGTCCGCCAGGATGGTAATGGCGTAGTTGTTGGCGTCACTGGGGATAAAGCCCTCCATAGCCATGGCGTACAGATCCACGGTGGTATCAGAGGTGCCGGTGAGGTGATCGGTGTGAACCACAGTATAGTTGTCCGGGATCTTGTCCGGGGACACGGTGTTGTCTTTGAGGTTTTGAGCCAGATGGTACACGGTGTAGGGGGTCGTACCCACAGGCGTCCAATGGGCGTAAAGGGTCTGGTCGGCGGTGGCGAAGTAGACGTCACCGGCCTGAACCTGCATACCGCCATGGGCCTCGGTGAACCACCCGGCAAAAGTATATCCCGCGCGGGTGGGGCTGGGCATGACAGCGTACTGGCTGCCGTAGGTGACAGTGGTGTTTACTCCATTGCCGCCCAAGTTGCCGCCGTTGGCGTCATAGCGGACAGTGTAGTGGTTACGGTCATAAAACAGGGGGAAGACCGAGGAACCATCCGGGGCAACGACCACGCTGTAGATATTGGCCCCGGAGGGAGTGCAGCCGTCCATGACGAGACCATCCGTGAGGGCGTCCAAGGTAAAAGAAGCCAGCTCCAGCCGACCATTGGCGATGCCGTCCTCAAAGACCGGGGCCGCATAACGGTAATACTGGTGACTGACCCCATTGTGAGTCATGGTTTGGAGGGTCTGACCGCTGTATCCGGGATTGACGCCGCTGGCCACATACTCCATCCAATGCTCGACCACATAGGTGATGTTGGTTTTCTGTGTCCACCGGGCAGTCAGGTGGAGGTCATCGGTGAGCAGGTTGACCGTCTCCGCGGTAACCAATTCCGCCCCGGCGTACCAGCCGGAGAAGGTATAGCCCTCCCGGAAGGGGGTGGGCAGCGTGCCCAAAGTGGGCTGGCTCTCGGTGATCTCCACCTCAGTCGTATCACAGCTTCCCTCACCGGGGTCAAAGGTCAGAGTGTGGTAGACCTCGGCGCCCTTGATGGTCACGGTGATGTCGGAGGAAATGCGATTGAGCAGGAGAACGCCTACGCCCCGGTCATAGCTGTGGCCGCAGGTGCCCGAGATAGAGATGTCCTCCTCGTTGGGCAGAGCGTAGCGATCCGCGGCGGTAAGCCGGATGACTACCGTATCCTGATAGATAGCGGTGGTAGTATCCACGTCTGAAAAGACGTTCTCCGTCTCCACGCTGATGGAGCGGATGGCGTCGGCCTCGACAGTGAGGCGGATATTGCCTGCCACCTGGTCAGCGGGGATGTGTAAGGCCCCAGTGTCTGGGTCGTAGGAATATTTGTCCTCTGCCAAGGTCTTGCCGCCTACAGTGACAGTGATACTCTCCGGGAGCTGGTAGCCCTCATCGGGGATAAGGACGGTATCATAGTCCTGTCCGATGGGGTTCTCGGTATCTTCATTCTCGCTGGTCACGCCGTCCAGAGAAGAAATAACCTGAACGGTGTACCAATAGAGCACCAGCGCATCGTCCTTGAGACGAATATCGTATTCGCCGCTGTCGTAGGCAAAGGCGTCCTCATCCGAGGGCAGCATGATGTAGCCGTCCCCTGTGCCGATGGGGACGTGGTAATCGGCGGTCTCACTGCTTACGCCGATCTGACCGCTGACTGGGTTGATGAGGTGGATGGTGACGTCCTCGGCAATATAGAGGTTGCTGTCTGTGTCCCCAGCGGTATTGCCGGAGATGGATACATCGCCGCCCAACTGCATTACACCGCCGGGGATCACATACACACCGCCACCGGCAGTGTCTACGCTGTTGCCCTCAATGGCGCCGCCCTGCATAACGAATGTGGAATCGGCGTCTACAGCCACACCGCCACCGTAGCATCCATAGCCCTGGGTGGTATGAAGAACATTTCCATAAATTGAACCGCCAATCATGGTAAAGGAGCCGCCGTTTGTTACCCACACACCGCCGCCATAGCAGTCGGTGTTGTTGGCAATGTAGGCGTCCTGGACGGCGGAGCCGTTCTCCATGGTCAGGCTGCCGCCATCCACACAGATGTTACCGCCGCTGTAAGCCAGGTAGCCGTTGGCGATAACGCTGCCCCGCCCCAGAATGACCTCAGCGCCCGGGCCCACATAGAGAGATCTGCCGTTGGCGGCTTTGTCTGTGGGCATTTGCACGGTGAGGTCACGGATGGTAACTTGGCCGGAGTTGACGGTGAGCACTCCGGCCGAGGCAGTGGAAATGTTGGTGGAGGCGATGTAGGTCAGGGCGCCGCCATCCTGCCCGGTGAGAGTGACGGTCTTGCCGTCATCCAGAGTGACCGGCTCAGTGAGGGACAACTCACCCTGAATACAGATCGTGTCGCCCTCCGAAGAGGCGGCGTAAGCGTCCTGAATGGTGGCGTAGGGATTATCAATACTGCCATCCCCGGCCTCACCGCCATCTTGGGACACATACCGGGTCGTGGATGCGGCCAGAGTCGTGGGCGCGGGCAACATAGACAGGCACATGGTACAGGCCAGCGCCATAGATAATAATTTACGTTTCATTTGGATTCCTCCTTTATTGTAGGTTCTTCACCGAAGCGGATATCTATTGCCTGGAACAGATAGGGCCGCAACGGGCTGTCAAAGATACGCCAGGGGGTAAAGTCCATAACATACAGACTGTTTCGCCCGGTATATCCGTTGTAGAGATTGAACGCCAGATTGCAGACCTTACGGGTATCTCTGGTCTGCCACTTGGCCCACAGGCCGCTATCTTTTGTGGTATGGCGGGTAAAGTTGTATAGGTCGCTGATATGGTACCGTGTTTCCTCCATCAGCCCCAAGCAATAAAAAAGGGCCTTGCGGGAAGGGTTGTTCTCTGCCTGTTCCGCTATAATGGCCTGCTCATAAAACGCCTGGTGCGACGCATCTAAAAAATACACGAGGGACACCTTCCTTCTTAAAAACTGGGGGGGCGGACAAGCTGTCCGCCCCCTTGGCACGATTATTTGTGGTAGTGGTCGAACGCAGCCTCCAAGACCTGATAGTAAGCCCAGTGCTCGGACTGAAGGTCGGGAAAAGGCCGGATGGTGCTATTGGCGATGAGCGCATCCAGAGCTGCCTTGTCAGGAGTACGCTCCAACATGCGGTTGAGCATAGTCACCGCCTCATAGCGGGTGATGGCGGCGTCGGGGTCAAACTTGCCGTCCCCCTTGCCCTCCACGATGCCCTTGGCGGTGAGCTGGGCGATATAGCCTTCAGCCCAGTTGCCAGCGGTATCGGTGTAGGAGACCTGGCCGATCACCTCATTGGGGAGATCCAAGAAGCGGGCTACGATGGCGGCAAACTCCGCACGGGTAATGTTGGCTGTGGGGTCAAAGTATCCGTTGCCCCGGCCCTGGATGAGACCAGTCTCTACGCAGTAGCCAAGGTTATTGAGATACCAGGCGTCACCGGGTACATCCCGGAAGTCAACGGCATAGCTCTTGTCCTCATCAAAGGTCTCAGACACACGGGAGATGAGAGCTGCCACCTCGCTGCGGGTGATACGCATATCGCCGCTGAAAGTGCCGTCAGGATAGCCCTTGACGTAAGCAAGCACCAGCTTGTCCAGCCCGTCCATGGAGATAGCGTCCAGGATGAGATCCTTGGAAACAGTTACATCTTCTTTGGAGCTGGATTGCGTATCGCCGTAGGTGATAGAGATCGTGTAGCTGCCCATCGGCACAGCAATGGCATATTTGCCGTCCGCGCCAGTGGTGTCAGCGTAGGTCTTGCCGGTCTTGGTATTTGTGGCGGTCACGTTTGCGCCCTCCACAGGATCGCCGTCCTTGTTTGTGACCGTGCCCGAGAGGACAAAGGTCTTATCCTCGCCGGGGATGGTCTCGCCGGGCCCGGGTGCGGGAATAGAACCGCCGCCACCGCCGGAGCCGCTGCCACCAGAACCAGTGCCATCAGAACCAGTGCCGCCAGAGCCGTTTCCACCGCTGCCCGAGCCATCGCCGGGGGTGGTGGAACCGCCATCGGAGAGGATGATGGTCAGGTCAGCCTTGAGGGTCTGGCCCCTTACTGTGACGGTTTTTTCCGCCGTTTTGCCCTGGTAGCTGGCAGCCATGGTGTACTTGCCATCCGCCAACGCCACACGGTAGAGACCGTCCTTGTCGGTAGTGGCGGTATAGGAGGCGTGTTCACCCTGGAATGTAACGGTGACATAGGCAAGAGCGTTACCCTTGTTGTCCTTGACCGAGCCGGTAACGGCGCAGCCGGGGAAGGCAGTGAATCCGCCGTCCGAGATGGTCACATCGCCAGTGACCAAATGCTCGCTGTCGGGATAGAAGATGTTCACGGTATAGTTACCCTCGGGCAAAGCGCCGAACTGGTAGGCACCGTCTGCCTCGGTGGTCAGAGAGGCTACCTCATCGCCATCCTCATCCAGCAGGGAGACCTGGGCGCCGTCTACAGGTACGCCATCCTTATCCGTCACCACGCCAGAAACGGTATAAGAGTCTGTGGTCACAGTAAGATCCACGCCATCGGGGATCTCCGGCAAGGGCTGTACGGTGACGGGGATATCCGTGCTGCCGCCATTGCCGCCAATGCCGCGGGCGATCTTGACGATGTACCGTCCGGCAGGCAACCCCGTAAAGATGTACTTGCCGTCCGCAGCAGTCTGCATCTCGTCCATGCGGACATAACCGCTGTCATCATTGCCGCGGATCTGAGAGGCTTCCTCCGAATGAAGGACGTCAGGATGAAGTTCCACGGCATTTTCCTGCTCATCAGAGAGGACAACATCCTCACCAGCTTCCTCATCGGCCTCCACATCGGCTTCATCCGTGGCTTCATTGAGGGTTTTCTCTACCGCTTCAAGGATAGCGGGATCAAGGACAGCCGCAAGCATAGTTTCCTGCTCCTCGGAAGATTCCGCTTCCGCAGTGGGTTCATCAACGGGGGCAGTTTCAACCTCGGGGAGAAGAGCTTCAGGGGCAGGAGGGATAGGCTGGGCCTCGTTGGTCTCAGGCTCCTCTGCCTGGGAGCCGCCGATCTGAATGACCCGGCCATCCTCGCCGTAGAGGTAGACAGTGACGCCCTCCATGGGGTTGCCATCATCATCCAGCACATCGCCGGAGATGGTAAAGCCATCGGCGGTGACAACACCATCCCCCTTGGCGGAGGCGTCATCATCCACGCGGATGGGAAGGTCAGTATTGTTGTCAAAGGGCTTCCAGACCTCAACGGTGTAATCACCGGCGGGAAGGTCAGCCTCAAAAGAACCATTGGGCTCGGTAGTGATGGCCTCGGAGTGGTCATTGGTAGACTTGTCCACCACGATGATCTCCGCACCCTGGACTGGACGCCCATCCTTATCCAGAACCACGCCGGAAAGGAGGCCAGTACCCGATTTGTTGGGGTCGGTCACTATTTCGCCGGTAAGCTCTGCGTCAGGCAGCTCAATATCCAAGGAGGTATTCGGAACAGAGAATGTTACTTTAGCTTCCACCAGAAGTTCCTGGCCACTCTGGTTGAGGAATTTTAGGTAATAGTTATCCGCAGGCAAATCCTTGAAAGAGTACATGCCGTTGGCATCGGTGATCGTCTCCACCAGCATGGTGTTGGGATATTCCGCGTAATTGTAGCAGTGTACCAGGATACCCTGCGCCGGCTTGCCATCCTTGTCCACAACCCGGCCAAACACAGTGTTCGTCTGAACACCGGGCTCACGAACAACAACGGTAATATTCCGAACAGCGTCAGCCGACAACGAGCAATAAACCGTCTGGGAGCGGAAACTCTCTCCCCCGTAGGTATAGGTGGCGTAGAGCTCATAAATGCCCTTGGGCATGTTCTCCAGCCTGTAATGGCCTTGCCCGTCCGCAGTGATCGTGGCAACTACGCCATGACCGATCCGCACAACCGAGACCTGGGCGCCGGAAGCCGGCCGGCCCTTGTTGTCCTTGACCTGACCACTGATGGTGTAGCGCACGATGCTTCTTGTCAGTTTGATATCCGCCTGTACGTCACTGTTGGTCACGGTCGCTCTGGCGGTGCCGCTGTTGTTGCCATCGCTATACACAGAGGCCAGCAGAATGAATTTGTTCGGAGTGACGGTAAAGCTGTACTGCCCGTTACTATCGGTGATAACCTGCCCCAGCACTACTTCACCGGGGCCATACAAAGTAACCGTAGCAGTCGGTACAATCTTGTTTCCGTTATCGCGGACTGTGCCGTGGAGCAGGAACCGCGCCCGCTTCACCGTAATGGTAAGCCCATCCACCGTGATATCGTAGTCATCGGGGATCTGGGTCTGGCCGGTGACACGTACAGAGTAGGCGTAGGGCTTGCCATGGTCGTGGAAACGGTACTTCTCGCCCCAACTTTCGCGGTAATTATTGTCGGCGTCGAGCACCCCGATGATTCCACTTCCCTGGCCGTCCACCAAAAGCTCAGCGGAAACGTCGAACCGCTCCAGACCGCCTTGGTTGCTGGCGTCGTCCCAGACCACGGAGGCGGTGATCTCCTCGGTGGCCGGAATATGCGCCATGCTCACAGAGAGAGGATCGCCGGGAACGGGGTTTGCGGTGTACTCGCCCATATTGTTCACACGGATGGAATATTGGATACGATGTCCGTCCTGCCACACAGGCAGAGCCGCAAAGGCGTCCGTCCAGCTTACCGCCTCATCGCTGCCGGTGAGTATCCGCGTCTTACCCGTGGCGGAATCATCCGCATAAAGCTCTACGCTGAGGTAATTGGGCCGCAGGCCGTCCCGGTCAAAATCATCGTCCCAGACAACGCTGACAGGAACATCCGCCACATCGCCGGGACGGGCGATGTCGATGGGATAGAGGCTTTCGTTGCCCACCATCGTCTCAGCAAAGCCGTTGTAGTTCACGGTATAACCGCTTCCGGCCAAGTCATTTCCGGCGAAGGCCCAGGTGTAGACGATCTCCCGATCCATCTGAGCTTCGCTCCACACGGGAATCTGGGAGAAGGAACCACGCCAGGAATCGGAGGTGCTGCCGCCGGAGAGGGTGACGGCGGTATCCGTCTTAACACTGTCTCCATACAACTCCAGCGTAAGATTGGCGGGACGGAAGCCGTCATTGTTCTTCTGATCGGCCCAACGGAGCAGGAGAGGAATATCCTGCACATGGGTGAGGGTGATGGTGTTGCCATCGGTCTGGGCCGTGTAGTGGGCAGGCTCGGTGACGCCGATGGTGTAGGCTACCTCCTCGCCGTCCAGCTTGGTGGGCAGTTTTTTGAAATCATAGCTCCAGGTGTAGCCCGTTTCATCCAGATTGGCCTCGGTCAAGGTTTGGGTCTTGTAGACCTCCCCGTTGGCGTACAAGGTGACCAGGATGTTGTAGGGCCTGCTGGTCTTGGCGTTGTGACCATCATGCCACACCACCTTGGCGGTATAGTCGGTAGTCACCTCGGGCTGATAGCTGGCATGACGCATGAAAACCTCCAAACCATCGTAGGAGATGGTGTAGTTGGGTAGGTTGCCGCTGGCAACTACCGAGTAGAGGATGTTCTTGCCGCCGTGGAAGGCGGGCACATCCTCAAAGGTGACGCTCCAATCCCGGGCCGCTTCGCACCGCTCCACCAGCCCGGTGTGCTGGGGGCCGTTACCGTCCAGGTGGTCAGCGTAGAGAGACAGGGTAACACGCTCGGGCCGCTCCCGGTACTGGTCGTCATTGTCCAGCCAGGTGACAAAGGCGGTCACATCCTTGGTCTGGGCGACCCGCTTCAGCACCACCATACTCTGGGTGGGGTACTCGGCAACGTAGCCATCAGGCACCGTGGTGAGCTTGGGGGTGTAACGGTAGAGACCATTGGCCCCGTAGCGGTCAAGATGGGTAAAAAGAACCGCCCAGTCATTCTGGGCGGTGGCACTTAAAGATGTATCGCTGGGTTTGCCATCCACAAAGAGAGAAACGCTCACATAGTTGGGCCGGGCCCTGTCACTGTCGTTGTTGTCGTCCCAAATGACTTGGAACGGCACATCAATATACTCAGGGTCAAGCCGCATAGTGATGGTCATTTTACTCGTGGTGGGAACATACTTACCGGGATCGCTGGCAAGCTGGATGCTGTATTTGATCTCCTTGCCGCCGTCCTGATAAATGGGGAGGTTGGAGAAGGTGTGTTCCCAGTCCTCATCGGCGGAGATCCACACCTTATCGTCCTCATCAATGACCGACCCGTTGGCGCAGAGATACACCGCTACCCGGCTCATCCGGCCCCCGGATTGGTTATCCCGATCCTCCCACGCGATGTTGCCCGTGAGGGACTGCTTCAGCCGCTCATGTGTCAGCACGGCGGAGAGGCCGGAGGTGTCATAGACACCGTGGTAATCGGCGCTGTAACCATCCGGGACATCCACTTCAAAGGTGTATTCGATCCGATCCCCGTCCTTATAGATGGGGTATCCTGTCCAGCTCACCGTCCATCCGCTGGTAGCCGAGAGCACCTGACTGTCCCCGGTGGGCTTGCCGTCCGCCACAAGCTGGGCCGTGATGTAATCCGGCCTCAGACCGTCCGCATCCAGCTCATCCGTCCAGGTCACAAAGGCGGAAATGCTGGTGGAACTGGGCACATAGGTCATCTCAATGGTCATGCCCGTACTCTTGGCGGTGTAGTCCACCAGAGTGGAGGACACACGGGCGGAGTAGACAACTTCCCTGCCGCTGCTCGTATATTTGGGAAGGTCGTTCCAGGTATAAGTCCAGTTGTTGGCGGGAGAAAGGAGGACTACCTTGCCCTCCAGAGGCACATTGTCCGCGTAGAGCTGAACCATAGCGGAAGCAGGCCGCTTGCCGTCCTGATCGTTGTTGTCCTGCCACTCCACATGGACGGTGCGGCTCACCGTGGCGGGGCTGTGGGTTAGGATGGCGGTGTAGTCGTGGTAATCGTCCGTGTAGCCGTCCAGTTCACCGGGATTGGTGGCTGTGGCCTTGATGGTGTAGATGATCTCCAGACCCTTGTTGCCCGCCGCATCGGTGTAATATTTCTGCACGTCATGGAAGCGGTAGAACCAGGTGTTCCCGCTGCCACTGAGGGCCACCTTAGCCTCTCCATCATCCACAGGCTCGCCGTTGGCGTAGAGCCGGAGCGTGACCGTGGAGGGCCGCAGACCGTCCTGATTGCCGGCGTCATCCCAGACCACATAGGCGTCCACATCCCTGGTGATAAGGCTGTGGGTCATCAGGATGTAGCCCTCTTTGGCGGAATTGTTCTGAATACCATAGACGTACTCATCCGGCACAGAGGAGGTAATGGCTACCGAGTAGGTGATGGGATTGCTCACGGCGTCGGTCACATCCAGACCCTCAAAGGTGTAGAGCCACAGATTGCCACTGCTGTCCGCATTCGAGGCGTCCAGAGTGTAAGAAAGCCCGGTGGGGATATCGTTGGACATGAGGCTGACGGTAATGCTCTCAGGCCGCACAAGGTCATTGTTGGAATGGTCATTCCAATCCACCTTCACCGTGTACTCCTGGGAGTTATTTGTCCACCGGGCGGTGAAGGTAACATCTTCCTTGACCGTGCCATAGCTTTCGGCCCGGGTACTGCCCTTGTACCACCCGCCGAACTTGTACCCCTCCCGGGTGGGAGCGGGGAGAATGTTCAGCTTCTCATCATGGTACTGTTTTACGGTGGTAATAGCCCCGCCGGTGTACCCGGCGTCCCATGTGATGGTGTACTCCTTGGGGGCCCATCCGGCATAAAAAGTAGCGGGCCCCGTTACCAGAGTGCCGCTCGTCAGAGGAATGGTGCAGCTTCTGTCCAGATACCAGCCCGTGAAGTTGTAGCCGATCCAGGTGGGAATGGTAGTGGGGGGCTTCACCGTCTCATCGTGGGACTGTGTGGTATTGCCGCCACCTGTGCCGCCGTTGGCGTCCCAAGTGAGGGGGTAGCTGTTGGCCAGCCACTGGGCATACAGGGTGGTGGTGGGCTGAGACGGGCTCCAGGAGCCCTTGTTCACTTCCGTGCCTCCCGTTGCGCTGGTGAACCACCCCTTGAACTGATATCCATATCGGTTCGGGTTTCCGGGCCAGCCCCAAGGGATGCTGACCGTGATGGTTTTAGTGCCGCTTTCCTCATCCCCGGTCTCGGGGTTGGTGAAGGTGTACTCCACGTCAAAGGAGAAGCTGCCGGCCACCTTATAAGCGGAAGTAAATCCGCCGCCGGGGTAGTTCTGGTCAAAGTAGACCAGATACATCTTTCCTGCCGCCGGGGTGCCGCCGGTGGGGTTGTCCGGCTTGATGTCCCAGTGGGCGTAATAGACCACATCGCTGTTGACTGTGATAGTCTGAGTATCCGGGTCTACCTTAGACCCGGCCCGGGGATCGGTGTACCAGCCCTTGAAGGTGAAGGACACGCCATCCATGTAAAAGGTGGGGCCGGGATCAGCAGGCCAGGTTCCATCTGCCCGCTTGAGCTGGGTGCCCTTGGGGTGGGTGGAGATGATAGCGGTCATGCCGGGGAGGTTGTAGTCAAAGACCACACGGGGCTGATCCTTGACGATGGTGGAGCCGCCGGTATGGATGTGGATATATTCAGGATCAAGGTGGAGCCACAGGTTGCCCTCCCGGAACTTTGCGGGGTCAAGCTCCTTATAGCCAGTTGCCGTATCCGACTTTTTGTCCATCAAGGCCCAAGCGTCACCGTCATAGGAGAACTTTTTGGAGAGGGTCAGGAGGAAATCTTCTTGGGCGTTAAGTATGTAATCACAGCCGGCAAGTCTATTTTTTAACTCCTCACGGAGACTTGCTTCAATAGTCCCATAGCTGTAAACTGCCAGCTTGCGGAACGTAGGGCTGATGGTGCTGATACCGACCGCACCTACTTCATTGTCACAAATGACGATTTTGCCCGATTCGCTGGTGTAGTGGATGTTACTATCCCACGAGTCTTCAACGGTTTCCAGATGGTTCCCGGTAACTGTGGTAGCTCCTTTAAGGAATAGGCTGCTGTTGCTGGCCACAAAGATACCGCCGCCGCTGTTGGTGGCCTTGTTGTTGATAACGGCCGTGTTTTCCAGCACGGCCATGCCGTCCACATCATCTGCGTTTGCGGAGAGATAAATACCGCCGCCGTATTGGTCACTGGTGTTTTCTTGTACCGTACAGTCCTGGAGCACCATTGTGGCATGGCAGTGGATGGCGCCACCCCGCTGGCCTGCGTGGTTTCCCTGACCAAGAATACCGAACTCGCAGTAATTGGCCAGAACATGGGATTTATAGGCGTAGATACATGCGCCGCTGTGTGACTCATTGCCATAGAATTTGATGGGCTTATCTGCTGTACCCCAAAGATGCAGTTTGCTGCCCGGGCCCACATAAATGGCGCCACCTGCGGTTGGGGCCACGGGGTTTGCCTTATTGTTGCTGAAGGAACAGTCACCTCGTACCGTCAGTTCAACATCCCCGTGGAGGTGGATGCCGCCGCCGCTTTCGGCACCGCTGGAGCCATCCATAACTTTGACATCTACAAGATAGATTTCGGCTCCATCTTTGTTTGCCACAATTCCACGGGTCTTTTCCTTGCCATTCAAAGTCAAATCATTCAGCATGAGCTTAGACCGTTCTGAAATAACAAAAAGGCTGCTGCTGCCGGATGGGAACTCGCCAGTCGGAGAAGGGACAATGATAGTTTTATCAGCACCTAAACCGCTAAGTTGAATGGATTTGTCTTCAGGAATAACGATTGGTTTGCTGATTATTATGCTTGTGCCCTCCAGATAGAGGATCGACTCGTTGGGGCAGGTGTTGATTGCTTTTATCAGCTCTTGCTCATCTGCAATTCTGGCTCTGGCGTTTGCTGTCACTGGCGTGTCAGCATCCCACAAGTCTGGCTCCGCGGCGCTTGCCGTGAGTCCAATACCGGGAAAAAGACCAACAAGCAGGCAGAAAACCATGAGCAGGGATAGGAGCCTGTTGAGCTCTTTTTGCTTCATTTTAATACCTCACATGCTAAAAATGTAGTATTTGTAAACCCCTCTCCAGGGGATACGGGAGAAGTTGAAACGTACATTTGAGGACAGATTTTATTGCATTCACTCCTTGTAAAAAAATTTTCTTCATTTGTCTTATCTGCAATTTGCAGAAAGAGAAGGATCACTGTGAAACAGATCTTAAACGCTGTCCTTGAAATAGGAGCGGACTTGAGCGGGGAGAAATTCTCCACTCTCTGCCTCACCATCCTCTGGGGATAGCTGTGTCCACAGCCAGTCATGCTACCCATTCCTTCTAAATATAAAGAAATGGTCATAAAAAGGGCGGCATCAAATGTGATGCCGCCCTAAAGACTTATTCAAAATGGTTCTATTTAGCTTTGTGGTCTATGATGGGGTTAGTCCGTTTGAGCGAAACTGTCGATGACGGTGATACAGTAATTCGGATTCTTACTCGGCTTTCCATCAAACTCAAGTACATGTAACTGACATAGTGTCAGAAGCACTCGCTTTCCGCTGATATTGATCGAATCCCATTCATATTTAACGCCTCTGTAATAACCAGAGAAAGAAATGTAATACTGCGCTTTCTCCTTGCTAAAGCCGTCATCCAGGGCATCTACCTCGCATTCCATGGAGAAGGTGCCGTCTGAGCCACTTACAGCCTCTCCGACAACCCGACCATCCTCAAGGTGCAACTTGACCGAGAAGTTTGCCAGCCGATAATCCGGTTCATCCTTAGCAAAGTTTATCCCCTCCACATACCCCTGGAACGTGAACTTGGCCTTTTCCCCATTGGGAGGGGTAAGTTCTATATCCATACTGTTCCATTTTTTGAATTCAGAATCGGCCCTAAGGTAGAGTATTTCCTTATAGGCCTGACCATCCGTCCGCAGATCGCTGGTAACCAGACTTTGTCCGTCCAGTGTGGTCTCGGCGCTAAAATAGATACCTCGCCCATCGCCGCGAAAAGCATCCTTGGGCAATTCAAGGGTAAACGCACATTCGCCCTTGCCTACCCCGTGAGGATTACTATTTGACCACTCTTTGTTTCCAGTTACACCTTCATACACCAACATAGAGGTAGCACCGCCATCTGCGGTATAGTAGACCTTAAATGGTACGTCAGCGAGATAGGTGTGTTTATCATCTCCAGGACGGCCAATCACATGATCGGTTTTACGGATGAACCCATGGACAGTGTAAGGCACCAGCTCCTCATCAGGGGGGAAGGTAGGCTCAACAATCTCCGTAGGAGCCGTCTCAGTGGGCACAGGGGGGGTGGTTCCGCCACCAGAGGTAGCCCGATCCAGCCGCATGATGACGGTGGCAATCTCGGCCCGGGACATGGTGCTGGCTCCATTGAACCGCCCAGCGTTATCACCCTTGATGAGACCCATGCCATAGACGGTCAGCACGGCCTCGGCATACCGGGTCGGAATATCCGGGTAATCAGTGACTTCACTGGCTTGCGCCTGGGTTTCGCTGATCCCCAGCTTCTTGGCTGCGGCTCTCAGGACTACCGCCATATCATACCGGGGGATCTCATCAAACACGTCAGTTGTGTTCACCTGAGACCCGGTGAGAAGCCCACTCTCCTGCGCTTTGGTCACATAGGGGCCATACCAAGTCTCTCCCTCTTTGACCTCGATCTCAGGGAACACTAAACGTCCCAGCAGAGTCAGGAACTGGGCGACAGAGACCTTCATCTCCGGGGCAAATTGCCCGCCGCCAATTCCGTTCATGTATCCAGCTTCGGATACGGCCTCGATGTCCTTGTACCCCCAATAGGATTCGGGAACGTCATCGAAGGTCTGACCAGCCGCCATGGTGGGCACGGTGAGTCCCAGCACCAGGGTCAAGACAAGGAGCAGGGACACCACTTTCTTCATCATCATACACATCTTCCTTCCTTAGAGTAGTAAGTAGTACAGGGTTTTTCGTTCCTACCTACAACATACCGCTAACCTCCTCATAAGTCAAGAAAAAGTTTGAATTCTTAACGTCAGTATTTTATGATAAGAGAATAAGGGGGCAACACCACCGGGCCACTTCCTGCGCCCTGCTGTATCAGACCGCGTATTTTCAGGATTGGGCTGTGCCCGCTTCGGCCTGCGCTTGATGGCTTGTCCCTTCAAGGAATTGACCATCCCGCACATCGGCTTCCTGTATGCCTCCCGGTGGTGCGCTATTCAATTTTCAAGGTGCAAAGGAGAGGTCAAAACGAGTTGCCTCTACTAATTACCTTTTATCAGGGGGGGTGACCACCCTGGCAGACAAAAATTTTTGAAATTTTTTTTGGCAGAGGGTAAGGCTTTTCCAAACCGCAAACTGTCTCACTCCTTCTACCCGAGCGATTTGACGAGTCGAGAGACCTCGGATACAATAGAGGCGAAACCGCCTCTGCTGGATCTCAGTCAAAAGACTGCTGCGGATAAATTCCTCCAGTCGGGCGCGGGTGAGTTCCAGCTCCCGAAGAGTGATCCTCCGCTCCAGAACCTGTTCGGCGGAGGGAGTGGAGACATAGAGGCAATCGAACAGCGGCAGCTCCTTTCGGACCTGAGCCTTGATGCGGGAGAACTGCTGTTGATAGATCTCATCCGAGATGGCCTTCAGGGCCAGAAAATCTTCCGCGGTCTTGCCGGGGTTCTCCCGTATGTAGTCCTCCAAGGTGATTTCCACAAGACCGTCCGCAAACTGGTACACGATCCCCGAACTTCTCTTGTTCAGGGAATAATCGCTTTTCCAATACTCTTTCAATGTCTACACCGCTTTCTTGGATTTTTTTGAGGAAATCCAAGCGGCGGCGGACCACGGCACATGGGACGCACTGCAAACAATAAAAGCTGTACAAAAAGCAATAAAGGATGATTGCAGCCACCCGGAAAGGAAGCTACAATCATCCTAAACGCATAAGAGTACCCTCCTGTCCGAACTATAGATCTGGCAGGTTGGGTAGAAAATCCCGATAGGAGCTGGCTCGGGATAGGGTTGAGGTTGTGGAGTCTCCGTGCGACAGCATTCTCTCCACCGCACGGGGAGTACCGTCTCGTCATAAAAACTTCCCCCATGGCACTCAAAGCCTTGTGGCTATTGAGTTTGGGAGGGACTGAGGGTATTATCGGATTGCCCTCCCTGTCCCTACTACTCCTTGGGGGAAGGAAAATGTTACGGTTTTTGACAAAAATTTATCGAAATTTTTCGAAAATATCTTTTTCTGACTGAAACAGCCCTTTTGTGAGCCTCCAGTTAAGGCTCGAAAATCCTCTTACCCACCCCTTCTGGAGGTGGGTCTTTTAATAAAAGAGTAAAACCTTTCATGGCATGAAATAATAACACTTTGTTAAGATATTCAAAGGAGTGAGCTTTTGCCGTATGATATAAATAGTATACTTTGCTATGAAGGTTTTATTTCATAAAAAGAGGAACGGGAAGGGGGGGCTGATATCTTGAAGAAAGCGAGAGTTATGGATGCGGAGTTTAAGCGAAAGATGAAGGATCTGGGCTTAAAGATCGCATTTCACCGAAAGCGTCGTGGCTTAACGCAGGAGGAATTGGCGGAAAAGGTAGATTACAGCCTCTCCTATTTGAGTAGGATTGAAGCCAGCGGCATCAATGACAATGTGGTACCTACCTTTGAATTTGTATATAAGGTCGTAGCGGCCTTAGATATTTCCATTCATGACTTAGTCGATGACTAACAAAACGGAATTCAAAAGAGGTGGATGTGTTGGGATTGATACGACGGCATAGAACAGCGAAGGAATGGGAAAAGGAGTTCGACAGGTTATACCTTGAGCACCATAAAGAGGTTTTCTGCTTGGCGATGCGGCTTGTGGGGGATGAGGAAGCCGCGGAAGACATTAGGCAGAAAACCTTTTTAACACTCCACAGGAAGTTGAAGAAGGTGGTGGATCATCCGAACCAAACGGGATGGTTCATCAAAACGGTTCAGCTTTTCGTCAAGCATTACTGGCGGGAGCAGGCGTACAGAGCCGAGCATGAAGTGTATGTAGAGTCCATAGAGGAAATACCGGGACCGCTTTCAACGAGGGACGAGCTATCGGAATTTCTGGATTGTCTTCCCGTTTGGCTGAACGATGGAGAAAGGGAGCTGCTGGTGCTCGCTTACTTCTACGGATTTACCTTGCGGGATATAGGCAACAGGTTGGGGTTTACGCATGGAGCGGTCAGAAGCCGGATGGCCCGATTACATAAGAAAATGCAGGAACATGGGTACGACAAGAATAAACAGGAAATTTGCTGAAATTTGTAGAAAATGACCGAAACAGTTTTTGCGTCTGTTGGAGTAGTAACAGTGAAAGGGGGATGAAGCAAATGCGAAACAGAACGCCGGATTCGACACATCGTTGGTACGATGACCTAAAGGGCGAAAATACACAGGCGCTTTTGGATCGCTTAGAAGCTGAGATGGAGAAGGAGGAGATAGAGGACACTGATTTGATCGCGGCAATTATGATGATACTGGATGAACGGGCTCCTGTGCCTGTTCCCCAAGAAAACCCAGAGGATAGCTTGAAAAGATTTCGTGCTCAGTATGCGCCCATACTTGAAGAGGATCTGGATGATCGGAAACCCCATGTTACAGTACACAGGGCTATGCGTGTGGCGGTTGCTGTGTGTCTTTGCGTGGTGATGAGCATTGCTGTGGCCCAGGCTTGCGGTATTAACCTAATCGCAAACTTCCTCGAATGGAGGGAGGAGACCTTCGTTCTGCGGGGAGGAGGAGCCAGTGGCCGGATGGAGCTGGAGGATGCCCCGGAAGGAGAGTTTTCCTCTATGCCCGAGGCGCTGTATGCCTATGGAGTCTCCGGCTCCATAGTACCCTCCTGGATTCCGGCAAGATTTGAGATCCAATATGTAAAAGCAAAGGAACAGCTTTACTCTGTCAGCCTTACTGCTGTTTACAAGGCAAAGGATAGCGATGAGGCAGTTGTCGTGAAGGTTTATTTTAATAAGAATAACGACAGCTCAGATGTTCACGCGGAGCATTCGGACTCCAAGGGGCTTCCGTATGTATCCAATGGAACTGAATTCGTTATTGCTAATAATAACGACCAACGTCAGGCATCCTGGATTGTGGGCAAATGTGTATGCAGTATAAATGGTGACCTTACCGAGCGCGAGATCAAGCAAATGATTGACTCTATATTTGCAAATGAAAGGTAGTGTCGCTAATATGAAAAAGAGAATTACATCTTTACTCCTGGTGCTCCTCCTGGTCGTGAGCGTTATGCCTGTGGCTTCTGCTAATGAAGTCCAAATGACACCCTATGCCAGTGACTATCTGAGTGGTTGTGCCATTACCATCGTTCCGGCGGGGAATCGTAAGATCACCGTGGAATATACGATCTACGGGACAAGAGAAATGACGGAGATCGGAGCCACCAAAGTACAGATTCAGAAATATGACACCACAAAAGGGGCTTGGGTGAATTACACCTCTCTGGCCGGCTCATCCACATCGGATGATGTGAGTCACAGTGCCTCCGTGTCCTTTTACGGGACAGCGGGTGTAGAGTACCGCGCGGTGATCTATGCCTATGCGGAAAGAGGGGCAGGCAGTGGCAGCAGTACCTACGACAGCTCTGGTGTGGTGTGTAAATAAGGCGTCCCAACCGGGAGCTGCACATAACTGCGTGGGGTGAGTATCTCATGCTGCTCAGTCAGTGGGGGGTATCATACTTACCCATCTCCATTGAGCATAAAAGGGTAAAAAAAGAGAAGGGTGGCAACATTGAGTTGCCACCCTTCTTTGATCTTTTGGCGGAAATCCCGCCTTACCTTTTGGCATTCTTCCTGGCAGCGATTTTCTGCCGGTGGATCTCCTGGAGGTTTTCAACCGCCAGCTCTGGGTCAAGAGTATGGAACATGAGGTAGTTCTGCCGCATGGTTATGGCACTTGCCTGCCGGAATATTTGCAGACTGCTTTCCCCCGTCATAAAGTGCCAATACCGATATAGATACCCCATCCAATACATTTCTTCTGTTGAATATACCTTGCCGGTTTTTGTGAGCTTGTCTGAACATTCCGCCTGTATCTCTTCCATCAGATACTCTTCTCCGGCCCACTGCATTCGGTTGTAGGTATCATCCAGGTTTACGGCGACACGGGATCTCATAAAAGCCTCTGCAAACGTGGCGCTGCTTAGTTTTTGGGCAACGGACAATTCAAACAGGCGCCCTTGAATATCGCACAATTTGAGTTCCAGAGTATCCATCAAATCACCTCGCCGGTAGCCTCATCCAGTATTTCATCAAAGAATTTCCCATCTCTACGGTGCTTTTTGCAAATCGTGTTCGCAAGGGAGATCCCCCGCACCCGGTTTTCTTCACTTACGCTTTTCAAGCATTCTTTTTCCAGCTCGGTCAGCGGGATCTCCTTCTCGATCCTGATTTGGTCACAGCCCTTTTGGGTGATAGCAACATACTGCTGCCCCAACTCAAGGGCCGATAGGCTTTGCACCAGAGCAACATCTGTAATATTCCCCAAAAAGAAATTGTCCAAGACATAAAACATCCTATCGTTTGCGATGTTTCCAATGATTACGTCTTTCCCCCGCAAGTAATCTGCGTATCTCTGGTAGAGCCTGCTGCCCTTAATTCTCTCCATTTTCCCCCGGTGATATGCTACCAGCATGGCCCATTCCAGGTTCGGCTCTATCGCCAGGGTGTTGACCGCTCCCAAGTCAACTGATACCACATAAAATTTTGCTTCTTTGAAGCCGCAAACTAAGGTCAGCGGCTGTAACAACTCCGTCCCCGCATAAAACCCTGGGCCAAAGTCACAATGCTCCCGGCTGATAGGTTTGATCTCTCCCGTGATGCCGGCCTTTGAGCCATGGAAGAGAAGTTTCCTGTCTGCACATACAGATATATTCGCGGTCTTGCTTCCGATGTGACTTAACACAATATCCGCCACGGAAACCTGGTTGGCTGCACAATACTCCAATATCTGTTTTTGTGCCGCTTTGCCCGGCTGATTGTGCCCGTTCTCCCAACGATTTATTGATGCGAAAGTTGTTTGTAGAGCTTCCGCAAATTCTGGCTGGGTCATATTACAGGCCATACGGATTTTTTTGATAAGAGAATCCATACCCGCACCTCCTTGATATAACATCTTTTCTGTTTTTATTATAATGAATGTTATATCATGATGTCAATACCATCATCCTACTTTCTACAGAGCAATATAATCTTTTTTCGGAGTGTCCACAAGCTAAATAGTAAAAAGACGGAGTGATATGTCACTCATACCACTCCGTTCTTTCTCAATACAGTGTACGCTCTTTTAATCCTTTGCCTGCGTTAGATTGAACCGCTGTATTGCCAGGATCGACTCGAAGCTGAAACACGGCATATCAGCCCGCTCCACTTGCGGCCGACCATCCACGATCAACACGCCCTCCACAGGCCCCTTACAAATTGAGTGGGCCATAGGTGACGCTGCCTGAGTTTCTGACGTCCGCTTAACAGTTAAGCGGGTTTTCTGCTGGTTCAATACAATCGACTCCTATCTTTAAGATCCCCCTTAGTGGGCTAAAAGAGAGTATATCGTAACTGGGTCTAAAATGCAAATCTATTTTGACCTTCTCATGAAAAAAGACAAGAGAAAAATACGGTAAAGAAATTTATTGTAAGAAATTGTAAAAAAATATCTTGACGCATGCAATAATGTAGTGCATACTGATATTATAATCGTAATCGTGAAGAGGGCTCTGCTTTTTGGGGAGGGAGAAGACCATGAGGGGAAGCGAAAAGCAAATCAAGTGGGCCACAGAGATTCGAGATAATGTTATTAAGACATACACAGAAGCCATACCGATTCTTGAGGACTTAGCGCCCAATCCTGAAGCCTACGAGAAAGTCAAGCAACTTCTCACAGCACGAATTGAACTGCTCAAAGATGAAAATATCCATGCGGGGGATATTATAGATATTTTTAAGGATATTCGTTTCAATGGGGATAATGAGCATGACCTTGAATGTGTAATTTCACGCTACAGGTTTTACTCACCGATAACGCAAGGGCAAAGAAAAATCTTAATGCAATAAGAAGGATGAAGTGTATGGACATAGAAGAGCTCATGAAGAAAACCTACGGAAATTTCATGGCCAATACCCTTTTATGTATGGAGCCTGACGTATACAAAGAGATGGTGTCCCGGTTTCAGGATACATATGATCGAAGAGAAACATTCGAGCCGATGTTTCCATGGGAAGATCTCTCTCCCGAAGGGTTTGCTGCCACCTTGGCCAAACAGATGGATATGGAGATTAAAAAAGCGCTTGTTGATCTTTGGCTCAAATGCTATTCAAGAGAGGAGATTCAAACACTGTGCGATCTTCTCTATAAATATCCACTTGACTATAATCCAGAGATTTCTCCTATTAAGGGGCTAACGGTATCAATAGCTGATATTCTACATAGATGGAATAAGCTTCATCCTGATGATAAACCCGTTTATATGCCACCCCCCGACTACATCTAACAACCACGCTTGGGATGGCTTCAAAATATTTCAAAAGGGAGGGGCGGCATTTACTTGCCGCCTCTCCCTTTTACGTACAGGCTATGATACCTTTCCCTTCCATCTTGTTTTCTGGAAAAGAAGCAAAGCAAACTGGCTATGTTAGTTTGAGGCAGACGAATCTTCCGAATCCTCGATCTCTTTGAGGGAGCGTTTGCTGACAAAACCAGTCAGGATCTCCTTCGTCTCATTGTCTATAAGCTCAATCTGGAAATAATAGGGTTCCGCTCCAATGATCTTTACTTGCTGAAGGGGCTCCAGGTGGTAAACGATAGGTGCCGTTGGTCTGGGCTGTTCATATACCTTGGCCGGAGTACGGGCTTCTCCAATGGAGGTAGAAATAAGGTTAACAAGGAGGCCCACCAGAATGGTGAAAACAAGATGATACAAAACTGCGGCAAGAATAGGATGGGTTTCTTTAAGCCTTACCATGCTATCCATAAGCCGCTGCTCCCAGTTCTTTTCAGCAGAGAGGATCGAGGATACTTCATTGGCGATGATCTGCTCGTCCTCAGCGGAAAGCTCGGCAGGAAGATCAAGAGGGGCTTCTTCATCCTCATCTGCCACAACACTTGAAATGTCTTCCACGAGGGTGCATACATGAGCAACGGCGTATTCTTTTTGTGCGGCCAAAGAGTAGCCGGAGGGTGTATTACCGAAAGCGGACAAGCTTGAAAGGTAGGCTGCTATTGCAGATTGGGCCCCTGCGAAAGATGGCGCTGCCTTCAGTGCATGCTGCGCTTTCCGCAGAGGATCCAGATCCAATGCGGAGGTATAAGTCGGTGTTGATAACGTTGATAAGGAAGACTGAACCCCTTGAAGTATAGTAGACATGTTTTTTAGGGCTGATGGCGATAATGTTTGAAAGGCACTCATGGGGCCTGCGAACTGCCGAAGGACAGAACCCATTTGTGCCTGCTGCTTCATCCATGGAGATTGGAATATTTCATCCATCCTACGTTGATATTCTCTTATCACCGCCATTCCGGGCGGTTCAAAAAAGGCACTTGCTATTTTAGCCAAGGATATCCCTCGTTTCTTTCTATTTGAGGAAATTATAGCATACCGGGCTGTTACTATCAAGTTTGAGTGACGCTCGGAGTATGCGATGTCTTTTTATCCACGCTACCCATAAAGATTGATAAGGCAGTCCTCATTCGCCTAAAAATACCATCGAACAAGTGTTGCATATCGTTTTTCAATCTGCTACAATAGGGGCATCCAATCTCAAAGAAAAAAGGAGGCGTAGAGAATGAAGGAGCGCACCTATATTGCCATTGATCTTAAATCGTTTTACGCCTCCGTAGAGTGCCTGGAGCGGAACCTTGACCCCATGACCACCAATCTGGTAGTGGCGGACAAGAGCCGAACGGAGAAAACCATCTGTCTTGCGGTATCACCATCCCTCAAATCCTACGGTATCCCCGGACGGCCCCGGCTCTTTGAGGTCATACAAAAGGTCAAGGAGATTAATGCCCAACGGCAGCGGAAAGCTCCGAACCGCAAGCTCACCGATGCTTCCTCGGATGATACGGTGGTAAAGGCCACGCCCTCAATGGCTCTGGATTATATCGTTGCTCCGCCCCAGATGGCGAAGTATATGGAGTGGAGCGCCCGGATCTATCAGACATATCTCAAGTACGTTGCCCCGGAGGATATCCACGTTTATTCCATTGATGAGGTCATGATGGATGTGACCGATTATCTTCCTGCCAGGGGGCAGACTGCACGGGAATTTGCTATGACTATGATCCTGGACGTGCTGGCTACCACTGGTGTTACAGCCACGGCGGGGATCGGCCCAAACCTGTATCTCTGTAAAGTGGCTATGGACATCATGGCAAAACACATCAGCCCAGACCCCAATGGCGTTCGTGTCGCGGAGCTGGATGAGATGGCCTATCGCATCTTCCTGTGGAATCATCAGCCGCTTACCGACTTCTGGCGGGTGGGAAATGGGTATGCCAAGCGGTTAATGGAACACGGGCTTTGTACTATGGGGGATATCGCCCGGTGCTCACTGGAGGATGAGGATCTCCTATACAAGCTCTTCGGCGTCAACGCCGAGTTGCTTATTGACCATGCCTGGGGGTGGGAACCAACCACCATCGCAGACATCAAGGCGTATAAACCTCAGTCCAACTCCATTGGCTCCGGCCAAGTCCTCCACTGCCCATATCCCTACGATCAGACGAGGCTGGTAGTGTGGGAGATGGCGGATCAACTCTCCCTGGACTTGGTAGACAAAGGGCTGGTCACCAATCAGCTTGTCCTCACTGTGGGCTACGACATGGAAAATCTCAAGGATCCGCAGAAGCGGAAAGCCTACCACGGCGAGGTGACCGCAGACCGATATGGCAGGCCCGCTCCTAAACACGCTCATGGAACCCAAAATCTTGATAGATATACCTCCTCCACCAAGCTTATCACCCAAGCAACTATGAACCTGTTTGACCGAATTGTAGATCCTGGCCTCCTGGCCCGGCGTGTTAATTTAGTGGCTGCTCGTGTTGTGCCGGAGTCTTCCCTTGAGCAAGAAGAAATCGTGGAACAGCTTGACCTTTTCACCGACCAAGTAGCCGAGGACAGGCGGCGTGAGGAGGAAGCCGCCGAGTTGGAGCGGGAGAGGAAACGCCAAGAGGCTGTGTTGTCCATCAAGAAACGATACGGCAAAAATGCCATCCTCAAGGGCGCCAATCTGGTGGACGGCGCCACAGCCAAGGATCGCAACGGTCAAATCGGAGGGCACAAAGCATGAGCGGAAACTACGATGATTTACTGTCTTTACCCCATCACACGTCAAAGACTCGGCCCCGGATGTCCCGGCATGACCGGGCAGCGCAATTTGCCCCTTTCGCCGCACTTACGGGATATGAAGCAGTGGTCAAGGAGGCTGCACGGCTCACCGATGAGCGGCCCGCGCTGACTGAGGACGAGGTGGCAGAGCTGGATGCCCGGCTCCGTCTGGCTATTGAGCTGGATGCCGAGGTAACGGTGACTTGGTTTCGGCCAGACACTCGGAAGAGTGGCGGCAGCTACGTCTCTTCTACAGGCCACGTTAAGAAGGCGGATGAGCTAAAGCGCGCCATCATTATGCAGGATGGCAGCGAGGTGCCTATTGATGAGATCTCTGCCATTCAGAGTCCTATCTTTAGCGTTATGTTATAAAATGTCGCTTATGCAAGCAAGGGTATAGAATTTGCCCTAAGGGGAATTTCTACTAAAATTGTAAGAATATAGTGCATTGGGCTGAATGGTGTGATATACTAAAAACCAGATAATATTAAATTATCATTTGCTTCATAACCGCTAAAAACGCTATATCAATGAACAATTAGCGTTATCGTTGAGCAGGTAGAAGGAGAAATAATTATGAATGATTATCGTGTGATCGAAGATTTGATAGGACAATCTGAAGTGATCAGAAAAATTACACACGATTATAGTGTTTCAGCAAGGTATCTGATTACAGCTCCATCCGGGGGAGGTAAGCATTACTTAGTAAATCAGCTGAAGGGATTTTTTTTGACAAAGCCTAACCTTCAAATAATTCATTGTCATATAAAGATATCAGGGCTGGATTCCAGATTTGATTTTGCTCCATTTATTACGATGCTTTCAAATGAAGAGAAAGTAAGCCAGGCAAACGCTCAAAATTTGGGAAAAACATTCGTTGAAGTTGTTCCATATGTGGGGAAATGTATTTCACAACTACTTTCATTAAAGAAAGTCTATCCCACTATATTTAATAGCACGGAATCTGAGCTCTTGGCAAGGATGGAACGTTTAGTTGGACACAAAAATCCGGTTTTTTTCTGCGAGGAAATTGACACCTGGGACAGAGCATCTATTTGCTTTCTCCAAAAACTAATGTCTAAAGCCTTTCCTACAAAAGCATGTATTTTTATCTGTACTGCATCCAGCTCAAAATCAGAAATTTCCATTAGTATGGAACAACTTGATCAACTTTTTGATTTACAGCCTATTCCAGATAAACAGATACAAACAGTGGTGCAGAAACTATTTCCAAGAAGTAATTTCCCTCCCGATGTTCTTCAACAGATTCAGAAATTGTCTGGAGGCAACATTGGTATCGTTATACAACTAATTAACTTAATGGAAGAAAACGGAGACACTTTAAGCCACGGCGATCAATATCAAGAAATAATTTTATATCGCTTACAAGAAGCGTTAGGAGAACTACGATATGACAATGCGGTTGAACTGCTCAATCGCGCTTCTCTAATTGGAGAACGGGTGTATAGGAAATTGCTTGCTCACTTTGTTCAATTTGATTCTGCAACCTTTATTGAAAGTATTGATGATGTTGTAAGTTATAACATTATGATGGATGAAATCGACTTTTTGGCTTTTTCTTACCATGCAATTTGGCAGTCATTCAAGGAAAACAACAAAAAAAATAAGCGTTTCCATCTTGAATTAGCTAAGTGCATATGTGAACTAATGCCATCAAACTATACATACATTGCAGATGAAATGCTTAAAGCGGGAGAGAACCGAGAAGCCGCTATTTTCTACATTTTATCTGCAATAAAGGAATACCATACATATCGTTCGCTCCCTATTCTTCCAGAATCACAACGTGAACTCCTTCATAAATGCAACCTTATCACGGCCTATCAAAACCTAATAAGTCTTTATGAAAGTGTCATCAACGGAGATTATTGCGGGGCACAAAACGCAATGTATCACTTTAGTGAACCGCGTCTTCTTTTTGAAGCTGACTATATTAGAGCGGTTGGAAAAATCAACGGCTCTATTATGCAGTCAACATATTCAGAGGCACTGACAACCTTACAGAGTTGGGTAGAAGATGATGGTTTTTATCGGCAATCTCCTTATCAATGGATGCGAGCTGCCTTATTAGCAGTAGGTGCCCAATATGAATTGCATGATCAAGATATGTTTGATCTGCTGAAAAAAATAGACAGAACTAAAAGAAAGTTTGCATCCACTGACCGAGGTATTGAGTTGCTTGATTATGATTTTCTGTCTAAATGCAATTATTGCTATTCTATTGACACCGCTTACCTTTATACTAAAGAAGCCTTAAAGTTTTTCCGTGATAATTTAGATCATTCCCCAAGTAGATTTCCATATTATATTGCCCTAATTAACTGTGGTGCAAATTCCACAGTTATGGGAAAATTCCAAGAAGCAATGGAATTATTGACAGAAGCCATAGTCCTTTTAGAGCAAGAACCCTTTTCACACGGCATAACCAGTTCACTCGTTAACAATTTGTTGATTGCTGAACTGTTGGGTGGCCAAATGAATGGGAAAGAGGAAATTCAGCTTGCTGTAGATCAAATGAATGACCTAATACAAGCGAAATCTGATGATATAATTTCGAGCATCCTTTTGAGAAACAATCAGATTATAATGTTATGCTATCAAGGAGACTTTGTGTCCGCTGCAAATCAAATTGAAATCTTATATAATGAGATTTGTTATATTGAAGGGGTTGATGACTACTATCCCTATATCGTTGGAAATAATTATTACATTATAAGGCACCTTGCGGAAATCGAGCCATTAGACCAGGCAGACTTAGAAAAAGTTTTTTGTTTGCGTCCATTGGATCACGATCATGACTATTTCGCCACCCGACAACGTATCATATTGGAGCAAATCAGCAATAGCGTTCATTTCGATTTATTGGCCCCAAATTGGAATGATCTCCCTGGCCCGTTTGTTGGCCCGGCATGGAACTTTTGGGGAAAATGGCTTTTGTTTAGCGACTTGCAAATCTGGAGTAATTAAATTAATCTGTTCCCTATAAGTATGCCTGCAATGTCTTCTGGGGAAATGCCCAGAAGTTCTATACTTTTTAGGAATGATCCACATGAAGTGATGCAAGGGTCATTGTTCACATCAATAACATAATAGCGTCCATCTTCGGTAACACGAAAATCAACTCTCATATAGCCGGTCAAATCCAAGGATTTAATAATTTTCGGAACTGCATTTTGTAGCATGGATGCCATTTCATGGCTAACAGACGAAAAATCATATAGGGTATAATCGTCATCATATATTGTATCGTAATCAAAGAAATTATCTTTAAGACATTTTAAGCCTTTAGCAGAAAGACCAATAGGAGGCAAAACAGCCTGGAATTTTTGATTTATTAAAATTGGTACCTCTACTTCATATCCTGCTATAAAAGATTGTGCAATCACTGTTTGGCCATAGTCTTTATAAAGTTGTTCTGCTTTTTTAGTCAAATTTATCCCATCATACACCATAACTGAATCTGCCGATAGTCCAATGCTTGCACATTCATTATTTAATTTCAAAATATATTTCTGTCCACATACAGGCTCATTCAACCAATGACCGTGAGAGAAATAGTAGCTATCTGGAACTGAGATTCCATTGGCACGCAGGATACTTGTCCACTGGTATTTGGATGAGCATATAATACAGGCCGGCGCATCAGAACCGATATGAGGATACTTCAGCAAATCGCAAAGTGTTGGTATCAGCGCATCACGCCCCTTTCCAATTCCCTTTGAACTGGTTTCAAAAATCATTGTCGGCTCAAAACTCAATGACCCAGTATAATATGCCTTTAGGAAATCTTCGACATCCGTGTAAATTTCTACATATCTACTGTATTTACGGAAAGACGCTATGATTTCATCTAAGCTGCGACGAGCAAGATAGCTGGTTTTTACTGAATGTGTCCTATAGTCCGCCCACGCATCCGACGCTTCCATCACACTCGCAATCATGACTATGTATATGGAATCACAGTTCTTTTTGGCACAGTCGATCAGCTGCTCTAAGTTGTATCTAATATCCGCGCAACTCATGTCCATCGCTCCCCACATGTAAGTTAGAATGATAATTTAATATTATCCTTTCAAAGATAAGAGCCGCCGGGTTCTCCGGCGGCTCTTTGAAATTAGGCGGAAAAAGTCATCGTATTTCGCGGGTGACGTTGTGCCAGAATAGCCGATTGCCGGCCTGTTGCCACATGGGTGTAGATCTCTGTGGTGGAGATGGAACTATGGCCCAGCAAAGTCTGGATGTAGCGTATATCCGCGCCGCCGTCCAGCAACGCAGTCGCAAATGTGTGCCGGAACATGTGGGGAGTAAAATGACCCTGTACCGCCGCTGCTTGGATATGCCGTGAGATGAGTTGCCGAACTCCTTGCGGGGTTAAAGGCCGGTTCCTTCGGTTGAGTAAAATAAAGCCGGCAGCATGGATGTCAGCTTCAAACACGCTCCAATACTCTCTTGCAAGCGACACCACTTCAGCCGTGGCAATTTGGAGCACCCGTTCTTTACGTCCCTTGCCGTGGATGAGCAGCCAGAGTCCGCTCGGGGTGAGCTGGAATGTTTCTGGCGTCAGCTTGCAAAGTTCAGATACCCGCATTCCTGTATCAAACAAAAGCTCCAGAACAAGAATGTCACGTAGTGCCCAGCGATCTGAGCTGCTTTTGTACTGCCCGTATGCGTTTCGGAGCAACGCCTCCACTTTACTGGTGGGGATGACTCGGGGCAACTCCTTGGGGTAGGAGATGTGAAGTTGAAAGCGGCGAAAAGGGTTTTCCTCTACCGCGTCCAGTTCCTCCAGGGCACTGTAAAAAGCCCGGACACTTGCCAGCTTTCGTTTGACGGATCGGGGGGAGAAGTTCTGATTCAGATGGGCGGCATAGCGGCCTAACAAGGCTTTGTCTACAACACCCTCCTGAGCGAAAGCGGCAAATTGGGCGAGATCAATTCGGTATGCTTTGAGGGTATCCGGGGATAGCCTCTTCTCCGATTTACAGGCATGGAGGTAGCCACTGATCTGATCTGTAAGTACGGACATAAAAGAACCTCCTATCATAAAGTGATGGTTTTATGATAGGAGGCTTGAAGGAAAATGTCGAATAAAATCTAAAAAATAGAACAGGGACACCACGGTAATTGTGGTGTCCCTGTCTTTCATTTAAGCTGCTTTTTGAAATCGGATGTTATGCGCCCTCGCCTGAAGCTCTTGAGAAAGGAATTTCAGAGTAGCAAACTCATCGTCCAATCCGTTCAACTCACGGCGAAGCACCTGCTCATAGTGGAGCTTTTTCTGCTCCAACGCCCGAACTTTCAATACCCAGCGATCCATAATAGCCGGGCTTTGACTGCCGGATCGGATAAAATAGTCGCACCGCTCCTGGTACTCGGCGATCTCTTTCTTCACCGCGGCGTAGAACTCCTCGGTCATCTTGCCCCGCTGTTTCTCATCGTCAATGAGATAGAAGCTGTTGACCGTTAAGGGAGTGCCGCTCTTATTCAAACCTCCCAGCAGAGAAATGAAGTCCTCAAAGACGGACACCTTGTCCATGTGAATATTGGGGACAAAGTACATATGTCCCGTAACACTCAGCTTAGTGGCCTCCAGGCTGCGGAGGTAGTTGGTGCAGATGGTTTCGATCTGCTTGCGGTTGGCGCACCGCTGATAAAGCTCAAACAGCTCCTCCGCTCTACGGCAGAAGCCAGGGACATCGACCACCTCATCCGAAACCATGTTATCACAGCGAAAGGCCCCATCTTCCTTATCATAGCTGATATTGGCCAGCTTCTCATATTGGTTGGTTTCCTGGTGCATGGTCTCCTTAACCAGTTCCCGGGATATGACGCTGGTGGTGGAACGCTTATTGTCCCGGCAGTAAATTCGATAGATATGTGTTTCCCCCATATAGGTTACGGGGATCTGCTCTTTAATATCGCCGGTGGCAGAGCGGAAAGCATCACCGACAGAGAGACGGGATCCTCCAGCATGGGGAATTTTCATCTCTTCACAGAGTTTGGAAAGAGCATCTTTTTCCACCAGCAGATTGGACAGGGAGAAATAAAGGAATTTACCCAGCATGTGAGTCTCATCGCCCTCGGCGGCGCAGATGAAAGAGTTCATGTTAATAGGATTACTCATCTTGAAATCTCCTTTTCTTTAAGTATGAAGAGCGTATTGGGCCTTTTTCATGTTGTCCTGCTCATGTAGAATTACGCCGCCGGAAATACCGATACGGCCATCTCGTACTGTCTGGAAGAAAAAGCTGTATGGAATCAGATCGTTGTAAAAACGGATCTCATCCCAATCAGGCCAGCGGAAGTTATCTCGCAGGAAACGGCTCAACTTTTTCCGCACAACGGGGTTATTGACCGCCGAATGCAGGTTGTCCGTTTTACAAAACACCAATTTGGGGCCATGGTAATTCTCCAGGGATAAAAACGACCAGGTATCTCCCATATAGCCCTTGTTGAAGGCCATCAACTCCTGAAAGGGAATGATGATGGTCTGCTCCCAGCCTTCAAAACGGACACCATCGCTGTGAAGCCAGTAAAAACGGATATGTACCGTCTTACGCAGCGGGTCTCGCCATATCCGGGCAAAGGAGCCGCAGTCATACTCACACAGGATAGCAGTGGTCAAGTCGTAGAGATCATCTAAGACGCCTGTGGAGATCATAAAGCTGTGCGGAGATTTCCGTTCTTTGGTAATGGTACAGAAGTAGAGGTACTTATCCATTTTCCTGACTTTTACAAGTGTTTTATTCATTTAGATTACACCTCGTTTATATTGCTGCCCGACTGAGAAAGTAGTCATCTACCCCCTTGTAGGTCGGGTTCCATGTGTACTTAGAATACTTGATACCGCGGATCGACTGGACTTCCTGCCGAATGGCACGGATGGCTTTGCGGACTCGCTCGTTGGTCATCTGATCCATGTCCATAGCCTCCACTGCTTCTGTGACGCCGAGATCCACAAGAGTGTCTTTTAACCCGTGGATAGCGTTGACGCCGCCGATGCAGACAAAGAGAGCGTCATGGGCCAGAAAGCTGGCCACGTCCCCTTTGAGCGGCCCTTCTGTGAGGAAAGCCCGCTTTTTGGTGGTATCGCCTGTAACATGAATCCAGGAATAGCTCCGGGCCCCGCCAGGTCGTCCACGACTGGAGAGCCAGCGGTATTTGCGGTCTGAGTCACCGTCATCCAAGCGTATCTTCAGGCCCTGGATCAGCCCATCCTTATTGCGGACGGGGATCAAAAAACCGTTGGGGCCACTGAGCGTCCACTCTCCATAATAAGTCCGAAACCCCGGCAGGCCCAGCAGATCATGGCCGCAGGAACGCAGGAGGGCGGCAAGAAGCCGCCGCCCCCGCTCCGTTTCCGGCATACTACAGTATTGGTTGCGCTGGATTCGTTCCCGGGATAGCCCCCGCTCCAGCAGATTGTCCTCATGAGCAGGCAGGAGGGTCAAATGCTCCAGCATATCCGAGTACATGAGGTGTCTCTGCTCCAGGGGGATGGGTTCCTGTTCTGTTTTTTGGGGCGTTGGCTGGTGGGGCATAGGATAGACCTTGCCCTCCTCCTTTAACGCCCGATACGCCTCTTTGGTGCTGACGCCCATCAACCGGGCGTACATGGTCACGCTGTTACCGCCGGCTCCGCAGAGATTACAGCGGTATAGGTCAGTAACCGTGTTGAGACTTAAATGGTACTTTCCTACCCCGTGGTCACCGCAGAAGGGACAGCTTGCCTCCACTTCCTCACGCCGGAGCGTTCGGGAGTCGAGGACAAGCCCACACCGTCTGGCGGTATCCACAATAGGGATCTTATCGTAGACCCTGGCTGCCAACGGATGTCCCTCCTTTTAGGGGCAGGAAGTCACGCTGCTTGAGGTATCTGCTGAGAAGGAGTTACATCTTGAACAGACAACTCCGTTCCCCGGACACACCGGGCCATAATGACCTGCCCGGTAGGATGGACATTGTCCAGATCGTCCACCGACTCCATATTGTCCACAATGATAGGATAATTGCGGCCAGTGAGCCGTTTCATCAGCTCGGCCACCTCCATACCTGCCCGAATTTTCTCCGAGAGCGAAAGGCGGTCATAGCTCCGGCCATCATAGGTGAACTTGAAGGTGTCCTTGACCTCGCCGCTGGTCTTGACCACATCGTAGAGAGACATAGCCACCCGATTCATCCTAAGATTGGCGAAGGTCAGTTCTGCCCGCTTGCTGACATAGAGGGCGATATCACCGATCTTACATTTCAGCGCGGCAATACGCTCCTGGATCTGGGTGATCTCCCTCTCATAGTCGGCCACGGATTTATCTGTGACCGCCTGATGGGCGGCCTGCTCAGCCTCACACTGGCGGATCTCCTCCTGACATTCCTTCATTCGGTCATACTCTGTTTGGGAGAGACGGCCATACTCCAGATCAGTGGTCAACTCCTGGATCTCAAAACGAAGGGCGGTCAGCGGGTCATTTTCATCCGCCATGGCCTGGCTTTCCAAGGTGGAAAGCTCCTTGCCCCACTTCTGGAGGTCGTCAGCCCTGAATTGCTCAAAGGTAGTCTGGGCCTTCTGCTCAGTTGCCTGAAGCTCCTGGAGAAGAGCGCGCTGCTCATGGCCGGCAGTTACAATGGCATCAATCACTTCTTTGACCGCCGTTTGTACTTCGGAGAGATTTTCCTCGCTGATGGGGCGGTGGCAGGTGGGGCAGGAAGAGCCGGGAACCATACCCGCATAGATGTTTGCCTCTCGCTGGTACTGTATGGCAAGCTCCTTTACCCTGGCCTCAGCTTCCGCCAATGCCGGGATGAATTTGGATTGATACACCTCACCTTGCCGATGGGCGATCTTTTCCTTTAGAACGGCAATGGAACGGGCACGGGAGCTGGCCTCCGTGTGCATATCTCTTGCCATCTCATCGTAGCGCTGGCTCAAGGACACCAGCTTGTCCGACATACTGGAGGTATCCATTCCCGCAAAACGCTTTTCTTCCAATGCGTCCAATTCCCCACGAAGGGCAGCCAGACGCTGGGTGAGCTCTCCCACAGCATTTTCCTGATCCTTGCTGTGGGTGCTGGCCAGGTCTTTTTGCCCGGTAAGGTAAATGACGGTTTCGTCCAGGTTGCGTATATTTTCCCGGAGTTTCTTCAAAGCGAGATCCGGCGAAGCAAGTTCTTCCTCCGCCAGAGCAGCACGGGTAGCCTCGGAGAGTTGGGCCAGGATCTCCTCGTGAGAGATGACGGGCAAATACCGTTCCAGTAGGTTCTTTCCCTTGGCCCCCAGTTCTTCAATGAAATAGAGGGGGTTAAGGATAGAGAGAAACACATCCCGCTCGCCAAACATATCCGACAGGATCAGTTGCTTGATGTTGCAGCCATCATAAGTGATGGTCATTTCATCCTTGCGGCGGGTGCGGATCAACTCATGAGCGTTACCGTCTCCATCCACAAGACGCATGGAGATCATAATGTCGCGGGAGGACTCATTATAGAGCTTGTCGATCCCCCGCTCTCCAAAAACAGGCAGGCCCGTAATAGCAAAGGCGATAGCGTCTGCAATACTGGACTTTCCTCTGCCGTTGCCCCCGGTAATGATGGTCAACGGGCCAAAACGAAAGGTGGTAGGCTCTCTAAAACACTTAAAGCCGGAAATGGTCATCTCTGTGATTTGAAATTGTTCAAGTTTCTTCATCTATGTAACTCCTTTCTGCGTTTCTGTCAGGCGGCCTCCTGGATGGGTGCCACTTGGTAGTCCGCTAAAATATAAAACGCCACAGTGCCTTCTTTCTTCAAGACAAGACGCACATTGGTGAGAGCTACGCCATCGGCCAATTCGGGATGGGCGCCCCGGACATAGACAGGAGAAAGGCGTTTGCCATCCGGCGCTTCCAGTATCAAGCGGGTTTTAGGGGTTTCGATCCCGGGCTGCACCTGGGAAGTGACCACAGTATATATGGGCTCTTCCTGCTTGTTCTTTGCGGGGGAGGGAGAGCGAGCGTCCGCTGTCGCCTTCGGGGCGGGAGTCCTTGACTCCGGGGGTAAAGTTTTCCCCTTATCTTGCGGCGTGGACTGCGGTTTGGATTTGGGACTTTCCGCCGTCTGCCTCGGTTTTGATTGCGGCTGAGGGCTTGCTGAACCGGCTGGGGTCAGGCCCTTTCTTTTGAGCATTTCCAAATAGGCTTTGTCCATTTTGGATTGCTCCTTCTTGGGAATAACCCAGGTCTTGCCTCGCTGCTCCACATCCACAAAGATGGCCTCCATCTCGTAGAGAATACGGCCAATGCCCCACTGGACGGCGGCACGCTTCATGGAGTCGGACAGGCCACCCTTAACAGGTTCAATGTCCGAGTCCTCGGCGCCATCCCATTTGGTGACCCACCGCTGTGTTTCCTCAAAGTAGATGGAGATACCGCAGAGTTGGGACGCCTTCTCCCCGGACTGGTGCCAGGGTTTGTACTCGTTGTACCAGTTGTCCGGACCCACCACATCATCTAAGCGGTTTTGGATGGCCCTATTGGTCACATAGGGGACAGCAATTCCATAAGGCGTTTCCTTTTTGACGTGTTGCAGACGCCACTCCAGATCTTCCGGCGCAAAGGGCTGCTTCAATGCAGCAAATATCTCTTGGGCTGTTTTTGATTTCATGCACTCACCCTCTATCTATTGATAAAATCGTCTAGTGTCTTCCCGGAAGGGATCAAAATGTCTGAGTAGTAATAGGCTGGTTCTTTGTCTTTCAGATGTTCCATCAACGCCCTGTGATCTAAATCAAGCCGGTTATTTTGACAGCTATACATATCGTCATTGTCCGGCAGCCCCAACAGATAACGTGGAAAGCTTGCCAAGGCCGATATCTTACGGCACCTGGGCAAACTGTTGTTGCCGGTACAAACCAGCCCATCGCTATGGACATTGGAAAAAGGATAACAAAACATCTGGGTTTCCGGCGTTGGCTTTTCATCCGCTACTACGCCGATAGAACACTCTACGATTTTGCCGTTGTCCAGCATCCTGACCCCAAAGACCATGCGCGGGATTGGGAAGTTTTGATATTCCGTATCCCGGTAGGTCACATCAGCTCTCAGTTCTGGGTTCCAAAGGACAAAATGCTTTTCCGCTGTGCTGACAGAGACATGCAAACAGTTTTCCGGCAAGAAGCCACTGCTTAATAGCATATTGGATGAATAGCTTCCATTTATCACATAGTACAAATCTATGGGAGATATCTCCTTGTAGCTGATGATCCCGCCCGGTCTATGGGTCTCAACAATTATGGTCTTTCCAGAGGGTGAGATCCGCAGGACGGTATCATATTTTTCCTTCTCCATTTCGATCAACTCGGTCATTATGCCGCCTCCTGTTCTGCAAGTTCAAAAACGGGCTCCGTTGCCTTGGACTCCTCCAGCAAGCCTTCCAATCTCTGATTTTCCTGCCTGATATACAGCAGCATGTCAATCAATGAGTTGGCAAATTCCAGTGGACTATAGTAATCAGGAGAAAGAATGAGTCGGATGTGGGCGGTGTGTGCGCCAAAAGAAATGTCAATACCATAAACGGAGGACGTCAGACCTGTGGCATAAAACTCCACAATGTCATGGAACTTTTTGCGTACCTGTTCTACATGGGTAACCATTCCAATGGTCTTGCACGCTTCATTTAGCGTCAGAAAACGGTTGATAGAGGGATGGGAAATGTAAAGGACACTTAATTCGCTATCTTCCTCATCAGCCGTGCCCAGATCCAAAAATCCACCTGCGCCCATCAAAAATAAGTCTGCCAATTCGTAGGCACTGTCCAGATTAAGTTCCTCTATTTCTTGGATCAACGTGGTAAATGTTTCTGGGTGGTCTTCTCGAAGAAAGGAGAGCAAGCGAAGCGCAAGCAGAATGCTCTCCTCGTATTCATAATCGTACACATTGACCTCCTCCTAAAAAAATGTTTTCGTGTCACAGGGGAGGGAGGCTATCTTCTGAAGGGAATAAGCCAAACCTTGGCACCAGCCCATACGGACTTTGGCATATTGCGCCCAATAGCCGGCTGGAGTAGTCTCATCTATCCCAAAAGCAGACCAGTCAAGGTCGCTGAGCTTTACGCCCCCTGTTTTTCGGAGAGGCTGAAACACATGCTTTTCCAAATATGAACTGTGTACGGATGACTGCCCTACAGGTTCATTTTCGGATATCATATGGAGTAGCTGGATAAAGCGTTCCCCTTGAAACTCAAACATGTTTACCCTCCCTTACGTCAATGCCCTAAACCCTTGTGGGGTAAGGATATTAAAAATCATCTTGTTGGTGATGGTCTCTTTGACTTCGGAGCCTATATATGACCCTTTGGCGTTGTAGCGTTCTTCCTCCTCGGTCCGCACTACCTTGACGATCCGCCCCTTGATGATATGGGGGTGATCGCACTGGATAAGGCCGTTGATCATACCAGAACCTCCTACCAGCCCGATCTGACTGATGGAGAGAGGCAGAGGCGGACGCTTGGCCCCGCTGTCCAATTCACTGTGGGACATAAGCTGAGCAAAACTGTCCGAATGACGAAGCTCCCGCTCCAACTCCTTTTGATTGAACCGCTCACCCTGGAAGATCTTGACCTCCAATGGGGTATCCGGGAGGGCATATCTATCCTCCGTCAACTCAGTAAGAGGTTGGATCTTTTCCGGGTGGACGGCATACCATTCCAGCCACAGAGTATCCTGGGGCTCATCCGCTCGGCGCTTCCGTCTGCCCATAACCGCGACCTGCTTAAACTTTCCAAACTCCCCATCGGTAAAGCGCCAGACGGAGAGGTCGTCAAAGTTATCCACCAGGATGCGGCAAATGTCCGGGGTCAGGCGGTAGTACGGGATCACGTAGACCAGCAGGCCCCCATAGGTCAGGGCCGGCAGGCTTTCGATCAGAAACCGCTTCTCGTGCCTGGCTCTGCTGCCGCCCTGGTTCAAAACGGACAGGTAGGGTGGGTTGAGAAACAGAAGATGAAATGCCTCGTGGCTCACCCGGCTGAAAAAGAAACTGCCGAAGCCTACCCGGTGGAGCCGGGACTGGGCCTCCTCTGCCCGGTATTCGTCCAGTTCCACACCGTAGGCGTAGCAATTATTTCCCTGGGCGATCTGACGCAGGGCTTTCCCACAGCCACAGCAGGGGTCTAACAGATTGGTGGTGACTCCCTCCGGGAACTGGATTCCACGCAGGATCAGGTCTATATTGCCGGGATCGGTGGGATAGTAGCCCATCTTTACGTTGTTCATCAGCCGTCCGATGACCCGGGCGTTGGTTGTAGTACCGCTGATGGGCAGACTTTCGGCAAAGCTACACACGACATCGTAGACCGGCTTGTAGTTTGTACTCATCAGATCGAATCTGGAAAGCCCATCATAGAGCTGTCCGGCTGTATAGGCGGCTTGATATTCTTCGACCTCCAATAAACACAGCCGGGTATCACCCAGGGTCTTTAACATGTGGCGGCGGGTGTTCATAAGCTCATCATAAGTCGCCCTTGCCGCGGATAGATCTTCATGGCGGTATTTCTCCACCTTGGCACGCAGGATCACCATGGCCGCAATACCCAGGTTCAGATCCCGTTGAAGCTCGCCCAGCCGCTCTACAGCGTAGTAGCGTTCTGAGGGTATTTCATGCTGCCCGGTCATAACCTTGCTCCTTTCTCAAAGCGGATAACGCAAAAAGAAGTTTTTCATAGGAGAAGGTTTCCAGGCAATTCCGGGTCAGCCAGTGGTTATAGCCGCTGCCGGAATAGTCTTTCAAATGTCGGATACTGCGGTAGCAAATTACATGATCTCCTCCGCAAGCAGGCTGGGAAAGGTTGAGGAAGATACCGCCCCCATCCCAGACGCCCATCAAGGTGCAGTCTCCCGATACGGCGATGCCACCGGCGTTGGAGGTGACCTTATAATCACGCAGGCACAGGTCTTTGGCCAGAGCCCGCAGAAAGGTGCGTCCCACGTTCAAAAAGGTTCGTTTGGCTCCATTAGGGCCGGCTTCACGTTTCCCCCAGATATAACCGAGGTCGTGACTCAACAGGTCGGCCAATTTACGCATATTGGCTTCTTGCGATTTCACAGACATATAAAATGCCTCCTAAATTCAGATATAGAAGGACAGGGAATGTCCATTCCCTGTCCTTTCTGCTTGACGGCTTATGCCGCTCTATTGCTTGCCTTTTTTGTAGACACTGTTCCTGCGGGTGGCTCTCCCGTGAAGGAGAAGCGTTTTCCGCAGCAGCCCAACAGCCGAAAGCTGCCGTCTGACTCGAAAAGCCCGTGATACTTATACTCAGAGAGGATGGTTTTGCCATCCGCTGTATTTGTCACGCGCTCTACATAGACGATCTCCCGCACAGCCTTATGCGGCAGGACGGATGATTCGACCCTGCTCAACATCGAATACGGGAGCGTTGGCCTCCGGCGTGCCGGGAATGATCCGCAGAGTATAACCACTTTCCCGCAAGAGCCTGAAGAGGTTGACAAAGCGATTCAGCTCTTCATCCACCGGGGGCTCCGTTCTGGGGGTGGGACCGGCATCTGCGGCAGAGGAGGTATCTGGAGCGGACGAATCATCCGAAGCAAACAACTCCTTTTCATCCTGAAGGACGACCTCATAGTCTGCATCCATCGCTCTGTTCTTACGGAATCGGGCAAAGATGGCGGTCATAGCAGACTGAATGGTTGAGATCAGCAGGACGCCCAAGACACTCTGGCGTCTGGCAGGCACCGTGACCGTCTCCTGCGCTTCCAGCTCCTCTACCTCGCAAAGAGCCACCGTCAGCTTGGGTGTTTTCGCGAAACAAGCAGAAAGAACGCCGGACACGGTGATGCTCTCGGAGGCAAAAACTTCCGGGGCGTCCACACGCTTGGCAAAGAGACGCTTACACATGACCGAACAGGCATCCAGATAGTCGGTATGGATCGTGTCGGCAGACACCTTTCCGGCGTGGATCACCCCCTTACCGCCGATAACCTTGGCATCCAGGCTGTGATCCACACGCAGGCATCCATTCACAACGATACGCTCCGCATAGAGATGGTCGTAGCAAACGGTTTCCCCTTTGGGGATATAGATAGTTTTCATCGTGATTTCTCCTTATCCAAATTCTTTCTATGCCGCAGCCCGGGTTTCTCTCATCCGAACAGGCTGAACCAGAGCATAGTCGCTTCGGCCCTCCGCTTCTATCATGATAGGCATGGAGGTACCAGAGATCTTCAACTTAACATACGGCTCCTTCTCAAACTGTTTGAGAGCGTCAGCCATGTAGTGAAGGTTGAGGCCCACCTCAATGGTGCTTACGCCCTCGGTGTGGATGGTTGTGCAGCCGCTCCAGGAACCAGACTCCAAAGAAAGCACCTCTCCGCAAAGCCGCAGAAAGGGCCTGCGCTTATCACCAAGTAATTCCTTCAAATAGGCCAGTTCCCGCAGAAATTCCTTCGGGGAGACACGGAACTCCTCTTTGCACTCTTTCGGGAGGGCCTGATCCAGTGGAAACGGCACTACCCCTTGTCTATGACAGAGAAGGGAGATCCCCTTTCCTGCAAATTGGACGTACCTTTCTCCCACACAAACGGTTACAGGCTCCAGCCCAAACAGCTTCAGATGGGCCAGAACTTCAGGATAGATCAAGAAGGGCCTGGGGACAACAAACCCAGGATCTGCATCACAGGCGGCTCGGCATCCGTCCACACAAAACACCTTATCCCGGTCAAACTGGACGCAGGTATGGGTGGCGTTCATATGATCCCGATCCATCCGAACGGCGTACTTGATCCGATTTACTCGCTCCAACAGAGAGGCAGCACTGTCTATCATGAAGGTCTCGCCGTCCTCCATTATGGGAGCACGGGGAAAGTCCTCGCTTTCCGCAGACAAAAACCCTGGGAGAGTTGCACTCCGGGAACCGCATGATAGATGGATCTGGCGTTTTTGCTTCCTGCCCTCACCAGAATCCACAGTTTCAATGGTAAGAGAACCTTCATAGTGGCGGCAGGTTTTGGCCGCTGCCCGAGTTTGATAAAAGGAGCAAACGAAGGTGTCACCCTGCGCGGGGATCTCCACTGTGAGCCAGGAATCCATGTCGGTAGCTGTCATAGCACATTTTCCACCACCGAACTGAAGCAGAACAGACTCCAGGATCGGAATTTTGGAGTGTTTCATGGCGTTCATAGTGCTATTCAAAGCGGCGGAAAAGGTTTTGGCGTCCACGGTTGCTTTCACGCGGCTTTCCTCCTTTGACTCTTAGATACTACGGTCTGCATTTGAACCGTTCTGGTAGAGAAAATCGTTTGGCGGGTAACACATTCCCCGTGGGCCAGGATGTTATAAACCATATCCACCATGGCGGTGGCGGCCGTGATGTTAGCCGCCATACTCTGAGGATCGGCCTGCGCAGCTTCCGCACAGGACATCTCCGATGGAAATTTGTCCTCTGTTTTGAGTACACCCGGATATGCGCTGCCGACAGGTTTGCTCATGGTGTGATGATTTCTGCGTACACCACAAACGATCTGCCCGGTGATCTCTTCGTTGCCGCTGTCAATATAAATGAGATCCTTTGATTTCATAAACGCCTGATGGCAGAGCTGCCGGGATTTGTTGTTATCAACGCATCCAAGCAGGATCACCATTTCAGAAACGTGATTCCACCTATAATGTTTTTCTGCCCAAGTGTTTGGGGTAATAAGTTCCATCAAGGTATCCAGATCCTCGACAAAGGAGGAGACATACTCTGTCTCCATCCCGAAAACCGTGGAATACCTTTCAGAGATCACTTTTGCCTTGTTTTCCTCCAAGTCCATGGGAGCAAAGTTCTGGCGGATCAAATTTTTGGGTTCGACCTTGTCACCATCGCAGAGCACATAGCGTACAGGCCGATCCAGCGAGTATAGCAGCCGGTATAGATGGGGGGCGGCGTGGGCGCCAGTGCCCCCGGCACCGAGCTGCACAATTTTGACCGGCACATCCAACGGAAATTTCATGCCGCTATCACCGTTTCCCCGGGGTGTTCCAAAGAAACCTCAGCAGGAGGGACCTTATCCTTTTTGTCCTTCTTGATGGTGACACAAGCATTCCATTCGGCGGGGTAATTGTCTTCCAACCCCTCAATAACCTGGTGTGGGTCAATGACCACAAAAGAACCGTTGCAGGAGATCCGGGCCTTGATGTCCGGGAGAAAATGATTCAGTCTCCCGACAACAAAATAGAGCCCAGTACCTCTTTCGTCCCGGTCATCTTCTGCGGAAAAAAACGCACGCATACTGTTGTGGCTATGGATATCCGCATATTGGATGTATCGCGTCTCATCATCGTAGGGACAATCAGACAGATCTGCCACCACATCCTCCTTTGCCACAATCTGTTTAGGTACATAGGCAAAAAACCGCTGTTCCAGCTTGTCCCAGTAAATCATGGCAAAGGCTTCATAGTCCTTTTCACCCATAACGGAGCGGAAAAAGGAAATAATCTGGCGTATCAAGGTCATGGGGATCAGCGGCAGAGCCGGGACAAACCCAGCTCTGACCGCTTGAAAGTCGGTCACCTTGTTTTTGGGGGCGACAAACTCTCCGATTTCTGTTTTCCGCAGCTCGTACAGACGCCCATCGGAAGAAGGGATCAGGCAGATCCGCTTATCCGAGTTTCGGGCCGCATCCACTGTAGCAAAGTGCCCCTTGAGCGGGGGAAGAACGCCCTTCCGTTTTTCGGAAACTTTGGGTTTCACCAAACAGTCTGGATTTTTGCCTTTTGCATTTTTAAGCGCAGCCAAAAACTCGGGGGACTGCTCGATCATCTCCTTCATGGAGGCAATGGTTGTTCCCTTGGGATCTTTGATATCCTTACGAATACCACAGTAATCCACAGACCAAGAAACACACTTACCTTCATCCAGGTCAAGGTAGGTATCCGCCTTCTGGATACGCAGCTCCTCAAAGGTCAAAGAGGCGTCCTCGATGTCCTCCTTATTTCCCTTGAAGGAGAACACAGGGGGCTTTTCAAAAAGTCCCTTTTTGGTGTTCTCCATGATTTGGTTTTCAAAGGCCATCTGGAGAGGACTTTCTGCCGTGGGCATGGAGGCCGTTGGGATAGGCTGCTCCGCTGTGACAGGCTGGGTGACAGGAGGTGCAGACTCCGCAGGTGGCATAGATGGCGGAGTCTGCTCTTGGGCCGGGATGGCCTCCGTTGGCTGAGTAGGCTGGGGCACCGTGGGAGGTTGGTCAGTCACCTCCACCTGGGGTGCTACCTCTGTCTGGGGCGCCGCAGGAAAGGGATTACCCCCGCCGTCTGGTGCCGCACCGCCAAAGATAGCTTCAATGTCCAGCTTCTCACCTGCAAAATTCTGAAAAGGGAACTGTTCACTCATGGTATTTGCTCCTTTCGTGTTTGGGGACAAAAAAAGACCGTAAGACCCCCTTGGGGTACTTACAGTCTTTCTTGTGTCCTTTTTCATTTTTCCAGGTCGTATCCGGCGGTATGGAGCCTACTAAGCTCCCATTTTCCGTCCTCCCTTCAATGCTCCGCCCTAATTTACACCGCCCTGAAATACAGTTCCATTTTACAGTTGAATATCCGGGTTGAATAGGTGAAAATCTTTCAAGTCATACAGGATCAAGGGTTTTATGTTCAGTTATAGAATAACTCTAAGTAACCAACCGATTGTTAATTATAACTCGGCAGTTTCTTCTTTGAAATTTAGTGATGGTAAAATCTAATATTTCTGCCCGATACTTCTTGTAGGAATTGGGAACTATCCCCAATAAGGCCAAACCGTTTTCGGTAAACCAAACATTTCCGGCATAAATCTTTTTATCATTTTTTTCGTCCCCGTAAACTTCAATTACCTTTGACCCATATCGAAAGACTTTTTTGCCTTTTTAAACAAGCACCCTGCTACATCAATTAAAACGAAAGAGCAGAAGCCTAAAGGCTTCTGCTCTTCTGAGGTTGAACATATTTAGTTAGCTCAAATCAGCACAGCTACGTGCGGGTGGAAAATATCACGCTGGCGACCTCAAGTCAAATCCTCTTATACGGAGAATCTGCTGCGTGTCAGCTACATCGGTGCTGTAGTGTTTGCCATCTGACGAGGGCATTTTCAGTTGTACGATTTTTTCGTACAACTGCGCCGCACCCTCTGTTTTAAGCTTTCGCTTTAGGTCACTCCAATAGCGGCGGGGATTTTCGCTATCTGTCAGTACCGCAACCACATCAACAATGGAGAAGTACCATTCCTCTTTTTCTTCGTCCCACGCAGTACGGATTCGTTTATCCTCAAAAAGCTGGATATTATCACTTTTATCCATAACAGTACACCTCCGTTCGATCTATATAGTCAACTTCACGCCATGTTCCGCCGGTTGCCCTTTAGTTTAATCTAAAATTGTCCCCTGACGATAGCACTCCGCCACATAGTCCCTCGGCTCATAATAGAGAGAGGAATTGTAGTCAGAAAGCTTTTCGTCAATCCATGAGGTGTAAACATTCCACAGGGTTTCTACCACATTGTCCTCAGTGGAGATATCCTCAATGAGCCGGGCGTAAACCTTGCCCATCGTCCAGACGTCAGGAACAGGGTATTTAGCCAGCGCCACATTATCATAGCTGCCGGAGCGTAGAGAGAACTCTTCGACCACATCCTCGGCCACTTTGGGAAGCGGCTCGCAATGAAGTACGTCAGCATGGTCATAGATGGCGGTCAAGGCGTTCTCTCCCAATGCGGAAACAATGTCTCCACGCTTACAGTGCAGCAGGCGGCCAAGCTGTTCTATAAGAGAGCAGGTGAAAAAGAGCGCACTATTGTTCTTTTTACACATGGGCCTCATAGCTCCTTTGAGTGCGGATCTCTGGGTGCTCAACAATGACCCGGCTTCCATGGAATAAAGTCTGCATAAGCACCTCCATAGAGTAAAATAGTTTATAATATTATAATCTGTTTCCCACTTGCGTGCAAGCGGTTTCAAATACGCTGGCCCACTATCTTTTGCAGCAGCTCATCTCCCACCAACTCAGAGGTGCGGTAGATATTCTGGCAAAACGACTCCAAGCTAAAGGGCATTCCCGGCTTGCCGCCATCCAGCAGGACGCCGGTAACGGTGAATTTCCGCTCTTCCTGGTGGGTTTGCAGAGCCTTCACATACTCAGCGGACAGCTCGCACTCTCCATCGGTGAGGAATACGATATCGGCGTTTTCAAACTCTTCCTGCTCCATGAGCCGCAAAGCCTCAGTCATAGGAGTGGCAAAGTCCGTGCCGCCGTTTAGAACGGTCTCAGCGGCATGGAGCTTATCTTCCAAACCGTATTTTCCCGGGAGAAACAGATCGGTCTTAAAACTGCCGGGGCCGGAAAAGTGGATCAGGGCAAATTTTCGGCCACTATCGGCGGCGATCTCCAGCAGGGTCAGCGCCACAGCTTTACCCCAAGCGATAGGATCGCCTATGGTAGAGGTAGACTCATCCAGACAGCAGATGATATCCCCCATACCCTTGTAGACCGGCTCCCGGCGGCGATATTGCTTGAGCTGCTTGGCCTGGTATTTCCGCAGGAAAAGAGGAAGGGTCTGTTTGGAGGCCAGCATAGCAAGCTCCGAAGTGATAGCCCGGGAGAGATTATTCCCCGACTCCAGAGAATAGGTCTCACCCCGGCCATAGGCATAGCCGTTGCGTTTACCCTCTGCGAAGATCTCACGAAACCGGCCCAGATACCTGGAAATGGCCTTTAGGGTATCACTTTTTCGGATCAACGTCAGTAGTTCCGCGTTGGTCTCACACTGGGAGAAATCTCCGGGATCATCGCCCCACGCGCCAATGATGGACTGAACTTCCTCCGCCTTTTCCGCAGCGGAGGTGACGGCCCGGCCAACCAAGGCAGAGATCTTTTCGGCGTTCTTGCTGGCGCTGGCGTCAACGAGCTTGCTTACAGCCATCACCTGACGCTGCTTACTTTCCGCACGGTTGGCGGTATCTATGATTTTCTTCTCCAACAGAGGATTTGCCTCTTTGCTCTTATGAAGCCGCTCCAACAGTCCTTCCAACTCCGCCTGTGCTTGGGCTTGAGCTTCCTCCAGCTTCTCCAGGGTATTCAGCGCACCCTTTTCCCCGCCCAGATCGGTCAACAGGGTATCCAGCTCGTGGGCGGTTCGGGAGATAAACTCGGAGGCCGCTTCGTAGGCGGGCAACTCTCGGCCTTCACAAATGGATTTGAGGGTGGGAAAGTCCTCACTCTGCTGGATGTGATTCAGAATGGGGGCGTTAAACTTCCGGGCTGCAACGCTCAGCTTCTCTTCGTCCTGCTTGCGGGGGAAGAGGGAGTAGAAGGACTGAAAGATGTCTTGTGACAGCGCGGGAAAGGAGGAGAGTTTTTCTTTTGCCTCCTGCTCCGTTTGAGTAAGGAAGTCATCTTCGGCACGCACATCCGCATATATACTGTCCTCCAGCTTAGTGGAGCGCAGCACACGGTCTATGCCGGCAGATTTTTCAGAGGAATGTGTGCCTGCCCATGGGGAGCGCAGAACATCCTCAATGGTGCGGAAGGGTTTGCTCACTCATCCTCACCCCGCTCCGAAAAACTTCTGATCCAGGCGTCTAAAATCTCAGCGGCACGTTTCCGATCAAATTGGAGCTCAACAAAGCGGCGCTGAAGGAAAGGGACAGCTCCATACATATTTGTCTCGCCGGACTCCCGCAGTTCCTCTAAGTATGCAAAATATTTCTCCATTTAACTTGCCCTCCTAAAATTATGGGTCAGATATTCACCGGCTTTGGATAGGAGCCATGCTTTGACGGCGTTTTGGCAGACCCGGGCGTTGACCCGCTGCTTGCAGCCCGGCCTCATGGCGCACATGGCGCAAGATGAAATGTCTGGCTCCAGGACGATATCACCAGCCAGCCGATCAATGAAGGTATAGAGATCTTCCGAAACCACTCGGATACCAGGAAAGATGGGTTTGGAATTTGACGTCACTTATTTGACTACCTCCTATGACAAGGCGGGAGAGCCTCGGCCCTCCCGCCCTGCGGTTTAAGTGGGACAATCAGAACGGCAGATTACCATCGTCCTCATCCAAATTGGGATCAAAGTTGTCGGGGATGTCCGTCCCATCTGCCTGGTAGGCAGGGGGTTCATCGTCCTCATCACCCCTGGATTTGGAATCGCCAAAGTAAACGCTTCCGGCAACGATCTCTACCGCCTGACGTTTATTGCCATCCCGATCCGTATAGGGCCGTACCTGAAGCCGGCCATCCACCACGATCATGCGGCCTTTTGTAAAATATCTGGAGACAAACTCCGCCGTACTCCGCCAGGCCACACAGTTGACAAAATCAGTGTCTCTTTCGCCCGTGTCCTTATTTTTGAAATCCCGGTCACAGGCAATGCGGAAGCTGCACACGGGTGTGCCGCTGTCCAAGGTTTTCAAGTCGGGATCAGCGACCAGACGGCCCATAAGGATAATGCGATTTAGCATAGTTGATTACCTCCAAAATGATGTAATGTTTAGATAAGCGCCGCCATTTGTTCCAACGGCGTGTAGGTGAAGCCCACAGCTTCGTGGGCTCTTTTGCTGATATCCTCCAGGTCAGCCAAAAGATCAGTGGTCAACTGGGTCTCGGCATCGGACTGAGCGGAAGCGGCCAACTCTTTCTGCATCTGGTAGAGCCGAAGCAGCTCACCCCGCAACTTGATAAGGGCCTTGCTGCCCGCATTGGGTTTATCGGGGTCATTGGAGTCGGTAAATTCCTCCTGAACCTCCATAGCCATACCGCGAATGCTGTTTACCTTGTCCTGCATGGGATTGATGCACATCCGCTCCAAAGTGCCGGCTACGGCAGCCCGGTCAGTAGGCTTGTCCCAGAGGTAGTTTTTCAGAGCCAGCATATCCTGAGCCTCTACAGTGGTATGCCCGGAAAGCCACGCCTTAGCCTGGACAATGGGATAGTAATTGAGGTATTTACGGTCAGATACCCTTATGCCATCCTGCCGAAGCTGGCATAGTACATCGTCTGCCAGGTCATTGATGGCGTCGGGAACAGGGATAGCGGCCACCTCTTGCTGCATCCGCTCCAGCTCATCCAGCGTAATGGTTGCGGCGATCTGACCGCTCTGGCCCTGTTGCTTGCTTTGCAGTACCGCCATGCGGTTCTCGCGCTCAACAATGTTCTCGGTGACCACCTTCAGCTCCAGCCGGTCATATAGGGCCTCCAGGATCTTCTCTTGGGGGTCACTGAAATTGGGGATCTCATTGGACGCGGCAAAGAAGGAAACGGTGGGGATGGGATAAGTACGGCCCTCGTTGGTGTACTTACGCTCGTTGAGGGCGGTAAGCAGGGAGTTCAGCACTCCATCATTGCACTTGAAGATCTCATCCAGAAAGCAGATATCCGCCTCCGGGATCTTCCCGGCAGTGTTTACAGTAGGCTCACCCCCGTAGAGTTCAGCCAGTGCTCTTCGATGGCGCTCTATCTTTTCGGGGAAATCTCCGGGATCTCCACCAGCGGCGAGGCGGGTTCTCAGACGGCTGCACATCTCCTGATATTGGGGATTTTTCTCCAGCACAGATAGCGGTACACTGCCGGGGATCAGGCTATTGAGGTCAATACGGCCAAAGAGCTGATCCTCGTCTGTCTGCTTGGAAAGCAGCCGCTCAAACTGCCGGGCGCCGGTGATCCTGGCCCGAACCTGATTGATGGCGTAACTCTTGGCCTGCCCGGGAGCACCCAGAATAAAAAGGTTTTTCCGGGTGAGCAGAGCGATGGCAATCGCTTCCACCAGCTCATCCCGCTCAGCTACTTGGGTGTTCACGTCAGCTATGACAGCCAGCATCTTGTCCCGTAGATTCATACTGTAGCCTCCTTGCTTTTAGGATAGACCGGGGTAGGCATAATGGTGTATTCCACATAGGTGGGGTCATTGGGTTCATCATTTTCAAAAACGAAACGAAGGACATCCTCTTTAACACAATAAAAAGAGGCGGTTAAAGGAACATCCGGGGTCTCCTTCATGTCCTCCAGCATTAACCGGAGCAAGACGCTTTTGTCCGGGGAGATCCCCAGCACATTTTTAAGCATACCTCCACTGCCATCGTAGTAATAGGAGAGGGTGTACTGCTGCCCTATTTTTGTAGGGACCGCCTGACTGATGGGCTCCAATGCTGCCAGATGAATCTCAGTAATATCCGTTTCCGCAAACTCACAGAGTGCGATGAGCCTACCATGGCTGTTTATGCGGATCTTATGGATAACACCAAATTTCCCATCTCTGAGTTTGTTGGCGGCCCAAACCATTTCGCCAACTGTGTAGAGCTTTCCGTTAAGGGACACGGATTGCCCTGCTTTTTCTAAGACCATAAGCATCATCCTTTCGTGTTTGGGGACAAAAAAGACCGTAAGACCCCCTTGGGGTTCTCACAGCCTCTCTAATGTCCGTTTTCATCTTCCAGGTCGTATCTGGCGGTATGGAGCCTACTAAGCTCCCGTTTTCCGTCCTCCCTTCAATACTCCGCCCTAATTTGCTCCACCCTAATTTACTCCGCCCTGAAATACAGTTCCATTTTACTTTTCACAGTTTGGGCTGAACAGGTGGAGTTTCATCAACTCCAAGAAAAAAGAAAGCGGCATCCGAAAATCGGATGCCGCTAAAGCTACCATAGTTTAACAGTAAAATGTTGCTTCACCAAAGAACTGTTCCCACTTGTCGATTACTTCAGTGCTTCGCGCTGCGATAATTTCCATAAGGTTTCTCAGGATGTGAGACGGAATCTGTGAGTTGTTGTTACACAAAACACAGCCCCCAGCCTGAGTGATCCACACCTTGGTCGCATTGGCAACAGGTGTTCCCATTGCAATATGCACATGAATCGGTTCCAAGGGGTTGTTCTCATTTGCCCAAAAGTAGACCAAGTATTGCCCGATCTTAAAGATTTGCGGCATACTCAAAGCCTCCGTTCTGCGAGAAACGAATGATAAGATGCGCCACAGTCGCTATGAGCTGCTGATATGAGTTGATCTCTGTCTCAGAAAAACCATCGACATCTTCCCAGTTGTACCCCGGAAGATAGCACACGGCTGAATGGAAGCCACCTTCTACGGGTTTTTCGATATACACCTTAACTTGACCATCAGACTGCATCTCCGAGTGTACGATTTCAGTTCCATCTTCCAACTGCAAAAACGGGTACATCATCGTGGTCACCTCCAATACAAAAATAGCATACCACAGTTTTCCCGCGTGTGCAAGTAATTACTTGCTGTCAGAGCATTTACGCCGCCGTGAGTGCCTGACGCATCTCATACTGTTCCTTGGCGGCCTCGAAGGATATGACATTGCTGCCACGGAAATGGGCCGGGGCGCCGGTGATGCCGGTTGTCCGATACGCACTTTTGCAGTTCAGCAACTCATATTTAAGCTGGGCAAAGATGTGCTGTGCCAGGATTCCCTTCCGTGGGTCAAAGCCCTCCACGGCCCGGATGAGACGCAGAGAAAGCTGCTGGTACACATCATCCCGATCCAAATGGGCCGCTTTGATCAATGCGGCATTTTCTTTCATAACAGCGTCAATACACCAAAGATGATCCTCCACGATGCGATTGCGCTTCTGAATATTGATATTAGTCATTTTTCTTCTCCTTTTTTGTGTTCTTTTTTGGATTTAGGATCTTGTCCCATATATCCTTAGATACCTTTTGATTTCCAAAAAATGTGGTGTTGTCGGAAGCCCAGGCACACAGTTCATCCAAGGATGAGAAAACAGGAGAGAGCGGCGACCCTTCTGAAGTCGTCTCCCAAAGCTGATAGCCCTCACCCGCCGGAGGCTCTTGATGCCAGAGTGCTTGATTCTGCTCATTGTAGACGCAGTAGTCAGCGGCTTCTGAACATTTGCCCTCGCTGTAGGCTTTGCACAGGTCGCAAATGCTGTCCTCCCCGGCATTGGGGTCAACTGCCGAGAGATAGGGGGCGTGCGCTAAAAGCTCAGGGATGGCCTTCAGCCGTTTGACATCGCACACGAAGCCGGGCCAGACCCCTGTCCATTTGAAGTCCATGGGTACACGCTTCAGACAGCGATTACAGGGTTTACAAAGATGTTCCATGGTCTTTCCTCCAGTATTTTGGGGGCAAAAAGCCGAAAATAGCTATCGCCCTATAAATCGAACGGTACGCTAAGCCGCTTTCTCACGCACAGGATCAGTAAAAAGGCTGTACTGCTGATCCTGCCAACGGAATTCCGCATCGATCTCATCAAACCGCTCACTGCGGTTGAAACGCTCAGTGACCTTATTCTCCGCTTGCTGACAGGCCAGTAGCCTCGCCCAAAGGTCGGGATGATGGTCATACAGATGGCGCAGCTCCCGGCGTTTGGCGTTAGGGCAAAAGAAGCAACCGCCCCGATTGGTAAAGGAATACATGGGCGAGTATAGCCCTGCCCGCTTGCATAGTTCCACAGCGTCAGCCTCTGTCTTTTGGTATTTCTCCAACAGCGAGACCTTGGCCCCATCCAGTCGGAGAAGACGTTCCTGCTCATCATAGGCAATACCGATATACTGCACCACAGCCTCATCCAGCCCTTTGCGGTAAGCCTCAATGGGCGGCAGCTTACAATCCCGCTGGATACAGCATCGTCCGCACAGTGGCCAACCATTGATACATCCGATGTGAGATCCCTTTTTGAGCACACGATAGAAAGAGTCTATATAGGTCATGCTGGAGCGGAGGACAGTTACCTTGATGCCGCTCCGCTCCAGAAAGGGAATGCCCTTCTCGTAGATGAAATCCCGGTGTTCCGGGATCTCGCCAGAGATATTCCAGTCAAACATGACCTCGCAATAGACCGCCTCATCCAGAGGCTCATTGTGTTCCAGGGCCAGCAAAATAGTAGCCAAACTGTCCTTTCCAAAGGAGCAGGAGGCAATGTACTTTAAGGGCTCACATTATCGTCTATAAGCTGAGATGTCAGAACCTCTACACGGGTAAACAGGGAGGAAGCTTCCCCTTCCCGAAAAGCCATCCAAAAGTCGTCGCCATCATCCCTGCCGTTATAGCGGCTGTCCGCTATCTCGTCTTCTTCTTTAGCCATTCGCCACATTTCCTTTCTCGCCCTTTCGAGGGAGAGATAGCTTCCTAACACTTCGGGATTTGGGAAAAACTCCCGATCCACATCCACGCCGGTGAGCAGAACGGTATATATCGTAGTGTTCGGCATTACGAAGCCTCCTTTTTTTCATTTCTACAGCACAAGTTAATGACCCTCTGGCACTCATCCATCTCAAAGGACCCGATATGGGTCTTCTGGACGGGGCGATGGAGTCGATTCGCCAACCACCGATAGGCTGCGGTTCGACTCATGCCTTTCTCACGCCAATAGGCGTCAAAGATCTGGTGAGTCTCCATCCGCTTCATCCGCAGGGTTTCGTTTGCGACATTGCCTAAAGGACGGGCTGTCCCCTTGTGGCAACCCACCCGGGCATTACAGTTTTGGCACTGGTAAATCTTCTCACCCAGCAGTCCCAACCGTTTTGCCGCCGCAATGCCATAAATGGATTCGGCGGGAACCAGGCGGATCACACCGCCGCAATAACGGCAGATATCCATTTGCAAAGGCACACCTCCTATGCGGCCTTTTCCGCAGACGCTTTGGGCTTACCCTTCTTGGGCTTTTCGGCTTGAGCGGCCTGGGGGCGCAGTCCTGTCTGCATGTAGAAGGCGTCGTTTGTTGCGAGAGTCAGCATCCCACCTTGGGCGATCCCCAACGTTACCGTGCCGGAGAGAGAATGCAGGCAGGAGGAGAGTTGCCGGATGCCAAAACAATATTCGCCCTGGGGCGTACCTGTCAGCGGCACGACCATAAGTGTCGTGCTGGCATTCCATTCGGCACTCTGACACTGGAACTTGATTTGATTGCCCGTAAAGGTGAGTTTGATGGTCTCGGCTTGGTCGATGGCAATAGCGGCGTTCAGGGCCGCTTTCAGCTCTGGAATATCCGTCAAAACCGTGAAGCAGTTTACAACACTGCCCAGCACCTGATCCGTGTTGATGTACGTTCCATCCACGAGCCGGGCGCTATAGGCAAAGTCCTCCCGCAAAAAAATGATCGACTTTCCATCGGTGCCAACACGATACTCCTGCTTGTCCTCGCATAAGCGGGCCAGCTTAAGCAGAGATGTGGCGGGTACCATCAAATCAATATTACCCGAACACGAATTGTCTCCTTTTGCATAGACCAGACAAAACCCATCGCCGCCCACAGCGCGCAGACCTTCTTTGGTGAACCTTAGATTGACGCACTTAAGCAGCGATGGCTCAGAGGACTTCCCGGTGGCAAACGCGCTCCGCTTGACCATGGATGGGATGCCGGAGACAACAACCAAATCTTCAGGGAACGGGATCTCGACCCTTGGGAACGTAGCCCGCTCCATAACGGAGACCAAATAACCGGCCTGACCGCTTCGGACAGAGACCTGGGAACTTCCGGCCTTACGTTGAAACTCCACAGTCTCGCCGCCCAACTGGGCCAGCATATCTTCCAAAAGCCCGGCGTTGATAACAAAAGCGTCATCGTCTCCACAGGTACAGGCGACCTTTTGCTCCAGGCTGACCTCAAGATTTGTGGCAGAAAGGGTAAGCTTTCCGGCTGAACTGTCCGCCATCATCAGAGTCCCCCGGAGTTCATCCAACGGTGCTGAGGGGGAGGCAATACTGGCCGCGCGTTTGGCTGCCGCCAAAAGCTCGACCCGGTTGGCTGTAACATTCAAGGTTAATTTCCTCCTTTAAGCGACATCAAAGAGGGTGATCTGGTTCTCGTTGATCTCCGTCTTAGGCCGCCTTTTTTTCTGTTGTTCTTCCAAGGTGCGTTGCAGGAGCCCGTCATAGACGGCAACCTGCTTGACGGATGGGGGTTGTACGTTTACGCTGGGCAGGACTACCGCCGGTTGTCTCTCATTCTGGACGACAGGGGCAGCCTTCCGATTGGGATTGATAATGGCCATCCGCTTAAACGCGGCGGCAATATCTTCCACATTGTCCTTAATCCCCTGAGCCAATTCCTTGGCCATTTGGGATGTCATATCCTGCACATCGCTCATGGCGGCAAGTCCTTCATCGGAGAGGGTACCCTCAATGATACCGGCCACCGCCAGCTTGGAAGCCATCAGCTTCATGGCCTTGGCTTGCATGGTATCGGCGTAGTAGAGCATATAGACTTCCACCCGTGGGGCCGTCTGGTTGATCCGCCAAGAGCGGCGGGATGCCTGACGTAACGTGAACAGGTTATAGCCCATAGAGTAGAAGATGAGAGTGGTAAAGGCATTGAGATCCAGTAGGGTAGGCACCCGGCGCCTTGCCGCATTACTGCGGTAGGTTTCCGAGCACCCCCCACGCGAACCGGACTTACACCTCTCGGCGTATCCGGCTCTCCCTTTGTCTGTCAGTCTAATTTGCCAGCGTGCAATTTCACGTGGCACGTCCGGCACAATGCCATGGTTTTGCGTTTTCGCCCTATCATCACGATTTCCCAACCAGCCTTGCCTTTTAAGTCTTTGATTTTCCGAACATGGTGCATTTCAATGGGGACATTTTCGGCCCCGCACCATTCGCACCTGTTGGCTTTCAGTCGGCTTATCAGACCTGTATGGTTGAGATTTCGATGAACCTGCGGGATTACGTCAATGTCGGGGGTTACGATTGCCCCTTTGTCCTTTTTGAAGCCATCGTCATACAGATACGCCGTTGCTGTCCCCTTTTTGGTCGGATATTCCACGCCAAAGCGCTTATACCCGTACTTCCTTCGGATTCGGCTGATGCGTGTCTTGTATTTGGCGGCGAAGGTTTTGAACAGGCTGTATTTCATAACATAGTAGAAGTCGCCCAAAACACTGACGTTATCCGCTATTCGGTAATAGTTGTAAATGCCCCTGATTTCCGCGTTATACTGGTTCAGGATTTCAAGGTCATCACTGTTGATTAGGTAGGTACACTCGGTTGGGATAAAGATTTCCCGGCCCTCTTTATAGGTGATTTTCAACGCTGAATAATCAAGCAATTTCTTTTGCCACTTTTCCCTTGGGACGTACAACAGGATATGTCCACCCATAGACCGCTTTTTGTGGCCGTTTTTGTCCGTCATGACATGATTACTATTGCTGACGAACACCTCAAAGCCCAAAAACCGGGCTTTGTCCTTGGCCTGTGTAATCAGCGTCTTTTCATCAGATAACTCCAAATGCAGTTTATCAGATAGAAATTGCTTAATGTCTGACTTGATGTTTTCAGCGTCCTCTTTACTGCCGATTACCCCACATATCCAATCATCCGCATATCTGACATATTGCAGGCGCTTATAATCTGTGTCCATGGGGTCATATGCTGGCATTTTACGCTTTTGGGCCGTTTTTTCGCTGATTTCTTGCAAAACCGCTTTTCGCTCCGATTCATCCATGTTTTCCCACATTTCCGGCTTATATTTTCCCTTTTTGAGCCATCGAATTTGCTCATGCAGTTTCCAGTAGGGGTCATACTTATCCCGTTTTACGCTGTTCTTAAACGATACCATGTACTGCTCCATATACCTGTCCAATTCGTTTAGATAGATGTTTGACAGGATGGGGCTGATAATAGAACCCTGCGGCGTGCCGGAATAAGTCCTGTGAAAAGTCCAGTCCTCCAGATATCCGGCTTTTAGGAATTTCCATATCAGGGCGGTAAAATATTCATCATGGATTCGTCTGCGAAGGATTCCGATAAGTACGGCATGGTCGATGTTATCAAAGAACGACTTAATATCGCCTTCAATGAACCATCTGGCCCCGCTGAAATTCCGTTGCAACTGCGTGAGCGCTGTGTGACAACTTCGGTGGGGACGAAAGCCGTGGGAGTAATTGGAGAATGTCGGCTCATAGATAGCTTCCAACAACATCCGCACTATTTCCTGTACCAACTTATCATCAAAGGACGGGATGCCCAGCGGGCGCAATTTCCCATTCTTTTTCTTGATATAGGTGCGTCGCGCGGGGTGCGGCTGGTAACTGTGGTCTTTTAGACTTGCAATCAGCTTTTCAATGCGTTCCATACCCATTCCATCAATGGTCTGCCCGTCCGCTCCGGGGGTCATGTTTCCGGGCTTGGCATAGATGTTGTAATACGCCTGCAAAAAGAACTCCGAATTATAGAGGTTACGGTACAGGCGCTCGTAATGATAGGTTGGGATTTTGGCTTTGGATTTCAGACTGTTCAATACGTCGATTGGATTTCTCATGGTGTCTCTCACACCGTTCCTTTCTCAATACTGATAGACAAACTACCCCCCTTCGCCATGTGGACGGCTTTCCCGCCCTCGGACTACTATGGGGGTTCCGTTACCATGCCGGATTTTCAGCGTCATCTTCCTTGGGGTGTTAATCCTTGGAATTTATCGCCTTGCGGCATTACGCATAGCCCTGACGGGCTCTCCGGTTTAGGTAATCTCCGTTTAGACTGTTAGAAATGGCTTGCCAGTTTGTCGGATATGACGTTCGCCCTTTTCCGCTTATTGCGGTTGGTCGGCACAAAAGTATCATGGAAAATTTCACCCGGACTTTGTGAAATTCCTTGCACCGCCTGACACTTCAGCTATCGTGTGGCAGGGACTCGAGTATGACCCCTCGGGCTGTCCTTTAAGCAGTTTAGCTTTTATCCTCATAACTGACCTTTCATCTTGCAATTCAGTCGCGGCGTGGATAGCTCTGCCGACTTATCGCTTTCCCGATATGCTACACTCCCCGCGCAGTTTCCCTTGCGGATAAATCGGGTGATGACAACTTAACTTCCTTGTGGTATAATGATATTAGCCTGTATTGGTTTGTCAATTTTAGGGGGTGCATTAGCGTGCGTAAACTAACCTTTAAGATGCAAATGTATATAAGCCTTGGAATACTCATTTGCTCCTTCATTCTTGCTACTTGTACTAAGCAGGGCCTTTTTAGTAATGTTGGTTGGATAATTTGTGGATTATTTTGCATTATCCATCCAGTGTGGCCTGATGCATGGGATTGGAAAGACCATGATAAGTTAAGGCTCGGTTGTCGTATTGCTGGTGTACTTTCGATTATGGTCGGTTTACTTACTCGCTTTGGCGTATAGTCCCCTAATTGTTCGGTTTTACGAGGAAAGTCCGTATCTACGGGCTTTCTTTTTT
>JAAWNQ010000058.1 GCA_022799035.1 Oscillospiraceae bacterium | reverse complement strand
CAATGCTACTAAGGCCTAATTTCAAAAGCAAGTAAGACAGTTCTTTGTCTTTCAGAAAAGGACCCCGGACGAGTGATCGTCCGGGGTCCTTTTCACCCCCTCAGCGGACCGCCAGATAGTAGCAGACCGTGTCAAGTTTGTTGGAGTAGGTCCGGGAGCTGCCTGACTCTCCCACCGAGATATAGAAGCCCCCCTCTCCGATGGTCAGGGGATCTCCAGCCTTAAATTTTACCGGAAATCCCGGCAGGGCCAGTCCACCATAGCTATTGTAACCGCTATTGGAGTGTCCGTCCTCGCTGAACAGCAGGACCGCCTTGGGGGTGAAGCCCAGGGAGATGAAGCGGTCCCTGGTCCCGTCCCCGGTGGTGACCCCGGTGACCAGCTCGGGCTTTTCTCCCAGTCCCCGGTCCAGAAGCCTGAAATTCTCATTGAACTCCTCCCGGAGAAAGGTATCCCCCGGCTCCCAGGCGTGAAGCTGATAATGCTCCGTCCTATTAGTTGACATAATTTTTCTTTCCTCCTTTTTGTATGTGTGGGGCCCGACGACCCCGGCGGGCCATTCCTCGGATCCCTCCCGCCCCTACAGAGGAGGGATCGGGGTAAAAAGTTGCCCCGGAAGGACATTTTGTCCTTCCGGGGCCTCTTTGCGTTCTTTTGCGGAAAATAATTTACCTTTTCAGGGTCTCGGCCCAGGCGGCGTACTTCTCCGCCTTCTCGGCGCACTCGGCCTTGCTCTCGCCGGAGGCCAGGATATAGACCTTCACCTTGGGCTCGGTGCCGGAGGGACGGACCACCAGGTCGGTGCCGTCGGCCAGCTTGTACTTCAGCACGTTGGAGCCCTTCAGCTCCATCTGGGTCTTCTTGCCGGTAGCCACATCCTCCTCAGTGCCGTCCTTGTAGTCCTTCCGGACGGTGACGGGGACCCCGGCGATCTCGGTGAGGGGATTCTCACGCAGGTCCTTCATGAGCTGGGCCATCTTCTGGAGCCCGTCCAGCCCCGGCATCACCAGGTTCAGGGTCTTCTCGGCATAGTCGCCGTACTTGGCGTACAGCTCCTGGAGAGCGTCGTAGAGGGTCATGCCCCGGTCATAGTAGTAGGCCGCCATCTCGGTGGCTACCAGGGTGGCGGTGACCGCGTCCTTGTCCCGGACGTAGTCGCCCATCATGTAGCCGTAGCTCTCCTCGTAGGAGAAGATGACCTTGCCCTCCCCGGCGGCCTCCAGGGCGTTCTTCTTCTCGGCCATGAACTTGAAGCCGGTGAAGGTGTCGAACATCTGGACCCCGTTGACCTCGCAGACTTTCCGGGCCATCTCAGTGGTGACGATGGTCTTGAGGGCGGTGGCCTTCTCGGGGAGGGTGCCCATCCGCTTCTTGGCCCCGATCACGTAGTCCAGCAGGAGAACGCCGGTCTGGTTGCCCGAGATGGTGATGTAATCCCCCTTGCTGTCCCGGACCATGATGCCGATCCGGTCGGCGTCGGGGTCGGAGCCAAGGATGAAGTCGGCCCCCTCCTTCTTGGCCAGCTCCACCGCCAGGGCGAAGCCCTCCGGGTTCTCCGGGTTGGGGGAGGCCACGGTGGGGAAGTTGCCGTCCAGGACCATCTGCTCGGGCACGCAGATCACGTGCTTCATGCCCAGGCGCTTCAGGGCCTCGGGGATCAGCTTGTGGCCGCAGCCGTGGAAGGGGGTGTAGACCATCTTGAACTTGTCCGCCACCCGGGCCACCACGGCCTTGTCGGTGGCCTGACCCATCACGTTCTCCAGGAACTTCTCGTCGGTCTCGGCGCCCATGATGGTGATAAGACCGGCCTTCTTGGCCTCCTCAAAATCCATCCTCTTCACGCTGTCGAACACGTCGTTTTTCTCCATCCGCTCGGCGATGGCGGCGGCGTGGTGGGGGGGGAGCTGGGCGCCGTCGGCCCAGTAGACCTTGTAGCCGTTGTACTCCTTGGGGTTGTGGCTGGCGGTGACGTTCACCCCGGCGATGCAGCCGTACTCCCGGATGGCGAAGGACACCTCGGGGGTGGGGCGCAGATCCTCAAAGATCCGGGTGGGGATGCCGTTGGCCGCCATGACGGAGCAGACCTCCTCGGCGTACTCCCGGCTGTGGTTGCGGCAGTCGTGACAGACGGCCACGCCCTTCTTCACCGCCTCGGGCCCCTCGGCCAGGATCACCTCGGCAAAGGCCTGAGTGGCGTGGCGGATCACGTGGCGGTTCATCTGGTGGAGACCCACGCACATGGTGCCCCGCAGGCCGGCGGTGCCGAACTCCAGGGGGGCGAAGAACCGGGACTCGATCTCCTTGTCGTCGTTGGCGATGGCTTTCAGCTCGGCCTTCTCCTCCTCGCTGAGGGCGGGAGAGGCAAGCCACTTTTCATAGGTTTCACGATAGGACATGGGAAACGACCTCCAATCCATAGTATGGTATTGTAATTATACCATACCCTTCCAGGGAAGTCCAATAGATTTTTGGGACAATTGAATAAAAAGGAGAGCCGGACATGGGTCGGCTCTCCTTCTATTTGTGATAGGGGCTCCCGGCGTTGATCTGGAAGGCCCGGTAGACCTGCTCCAGGAGCATCACCCGGGCCAGGTGGTGGGGGAAGGTCATGGGGGACATGGAAAGGCGGATCCAGGCCTCATTTTTCAGCTCCTCATCCAGGCCGTAGGAGGAACCGATGAGAAACACCAGGTGCTTGGCGGGGCTGTTCTCCCAGGTGCGGAGAAGGTCCGCCAGCTCCTGGCTGGAGCGGAGCTTCCCCTCGATACACAGAGCCACCGTGCTGGCGTTGGGGGGCAGCTTGGAGCGGATGGCGGCGGCCTCCTTTTTCAGGGCGGCGGTGATAAGGGCCTGGGAGGGATTCTGGGGCAGCCGCTCCTCCTGCAGCTCGATGACCCGGAGCTTGCAGAAGGGGCTGAGCCGCTTTTGATACTCCGCCGCCGCGTCTATATAAAAACGCTCCTTTAATTTGCCGACGCAGATGATTTCCACCGAAAACATGGCGATACCTCGTTACAAAAGAGTGACAAACTGTCTACACCGGATAACATGCCGATGTCTCGCTCCGGGGGGCCACCGCCAGGGTGACGGAGAGGAAGCCGTCCCCCGCAAGCACCGCCTGGGCGGTCTCCAAAGCCCTTGCGGGAGAATTGTTTTCCGCCGACAGGTGGGCCAGGATCACCGTGTGGGCTCCCGCCCGGGCGCACTGGAGGGCCAGGGCGGCCCCCGCCTCGTTGCTGAGATGCCCCTTGTCCCCCAGGATCCGGGCCTTTAGATAATAGGGGTAGGGCCCCGACCGGAGCCAGTCCTCATCGTGATTGCTCTCGCACACCACCGCCTGGGCCCCCAGGACTCCGTCCAGCACCTCATCGGAGACGTAGCCCAGATCGGTGACCACCGCGGCCTTTCTCCCCCCGGCGGAGAAGGTGAAGCCCATGGATTCCGCCGCGTCGTGGCTGGTGGGAAAGCTGTCCACCCGGAAGAGCCCTGCCTCCCAGCCCTCCCCGGGAGGGGCGGGACGGATCAGCTCCTCCAGTCCCGCCATGCGGTAGCACAGCTGTCGGGCGGTGCCGGGGCTGGTGTAGAGGGGCAGTTGGTAATGCTTGGTGAGGGTGGCGAGCCCCGCGATGTGGTCGGAGTGCTCGTGGGTGATGCAGACCCCCGCCAGGGCCTGGGGCTCAATGCCCAGGGTACGGAGGGCGGTCACGATCCGGCGGCAGGAGATACCCGCGTCCACCAACAGGTGGGCGCCGCCGTGGGAGACCAGTAGGCAGTTGCCGGAGGAGCCGGAGGCCAGGGTGCGAAGTTCCATAGGGATCACCTTTATGTACGTGAAAATGAAGGGCGAAGGCCCGGACAGCGGGCCTTTATTGGGGCTGAAACCGATCTATTACGTCCTTTGGCGGTCAGTTTTTGGGCGCTATTCCATCAAAAAGCGGCGGCTTGCGCCGCCGCTTCCCCATCCTGTTCTGTTCAGCCCGCCTGGACGGCCTTTTCCTCGTCGGGGGTGACCACCACCCGGATATCCGCCCCAATGCCCGAGAGCTTCCGAACAATATCCTCGTAGCCCCGCTCGATGTGCTGGATCTGTCCGATGACGGTGGAGCCCTGGGCGGCCAGGCCGGCGATGATCAACGCGGCTCCCGCCCGGAGGTCGCAGGCCTCCACAGCGGCCCCGGTGAGCTGGGAGACCCCCTCGATAACGGCGATCTTGCCGTCCACCTGGATGTGGGCCCCCATGCGGCGGAACTCGTCCACATAGCGGTAGCGGTTGTCCCAGACCCCCTCGGTGAGGACGCTGGTGCCCTGGGCCATGCAGAGGCAGGCGGCCACCTGGGGCTGCATGTCGGTGGGGAAGCCGGGGTAAGGCAGGGTCTTTACGTTGGTGCGGTAGAGCTCCCCTGTGCGGCGGACCCGGACGGCGTCGTCCAGCTCCTCCACCTCGGCCCCCATCTCCACCAGCTTGGCTGTGATGCACTCCAGGTGCTTGGGGATCACGTTCTTAATGAGCACGTCCCCCCCGGTGGCAGTGACGGCGGCCATGTAGGTGCCCGCCTCGATCTGGTCGGGGATGATAGAGTAGATGCCCCCCAGAAGGTGCTCTACCCCCTTGATCTTGATCACATCGGTGCCCGCCCCCATGATGGAGGCCCCCATGGAGTTGAGGAAGTTGGCCAGATCCACGATATGGGGCTCCTTGGCGGCGTTTTCAATGACGGTATTGCCCTCCGCCAGGGCGGCGGCGATCATCAGGTTCATGGTGGCTCCCACCGAGACCATGTCCATGTAGATGGTGTTGCCCTGGAGCCGGCCCTCCTTGGCCGTGGCCCGGATCACGCCACCCTTGACCTCCACCTCGGCCCCCATGGCGGCCAGGCCCTTGATATGCTGGTCGATGGGCCGTCCGCCAAAGTCACAGCCCCCGGGAGGGGGAACCTGGGCGGAGCCAAACCGGCCCAGCAGGGCCCCGATGAAGTAGTAGGAGGCCCGGATCTTCCGGGCCAGGGCGTCGGGGACGGCGGCGTTCCGGATATGGGAGCAGTCAATATCCACGGTGGTGCGGTTCACGGTACGCACGTCGGCGCCCAGCTCCTGGAGGATATTCAAAATAAGGGTCACGTCGCTGATCTGGGGAAGATTTTCGATACGGCAGACGCCGTCCACCAAAAGGGCGGCGGGAAGGATAGCCACCGCCGCGTTTTTCGCGCCGGAGATATCCACTGTTCCATAAAGAGGCTTGCCGCCACGAATCACATATTTTGTCAAGAGAAAGCCCTCGCTCTCCCGCCGGGAAAGGCCCGGCAGATATTGTAAAACCGGAGAAGACCCGGTTGTTTTTCTATTGTGTCCAATTAATCGGAAAAGAACGCACTTATACAAAAACATTATAGCATTGACGGATTGGAAATGTAAAGCCCCTTTTCCAAAGTTTACGGGTAGAATACAAAAAAATTTGCGGAAAGAAATTCCGGCTTTTCCGCAAAAGAACGCAAAGAGGCCCCGGAAGGACAAAATGTCCTTCCGGGGCAACTTTTTGCCCCAATCCCCCCTCTGTAGGGGCGGGCAAGGACATGGCCCGCCGAGGTCGTCGGGCCCCACACAAAGGACCCCGCACATACAAAAAGGAGGAAAAAATTATGTCAACTAATAGAACAGAAAAATATGGTCTCCACGCCTGGGAACCGGGGGATAATTTCCTGCGGGAGGAGTTCAATGAAAACTTTTCCCTGCTGGACGGGAAGGCCGTCCAGATACTTTTTGGGACCTATCAGGGGGACGGAAAGTCGGAGCGGGAGATATCCCTGGGTCTGACCCCCCTGGCTATGCTGGTGTCCGACAGCAACGGAGTCTTTGACACCAGCTACTCCTACCACGGGGGCCTGACCCTTCGGGGGCACCCCAGTATCATGGCGGAGACCCGGCGGCTGCTGGAGATCGTGGAGGGGGGCTTCAAGGTCCATACCGACAACGGGGGTTCCCCCTCCTGCACCAGCAACAACAAAAACCTCCGCTATTATTATCTGGTCTTCTTTTGAGGGGTGAAAAGGACCCCGGACGATCACTCGTCCGGGGTCCTTTTCTGAAAGACAAAGAACTGTCTTACTTGCTTTTGAAATTAGGCCTTAGTAGCATTG
>JAAWNQ010000016.1 GCA_022799035.1 Oscillospiraceae bacterium | reverse complement strand
AGATGGGCGGGGCTTTCCTCGTCAATGGCCTCAATGACCTCGCAGCTCTCCTCCAGCAGGGCCCGCCGCAGGCTCTTGTGATCCTGCTCCGCGTCCCAGGGGCAGCCCCCCGGAGAGCGAAGGATGGAGACGATGTTTTCCAAGTCTTTGAGGCCGTAGGAATTTTTCCTTACAAAATCTATCATATTTTATTCTCCTCCGCAAGGGGTTTTTAAAAAAAATCATTGAATTTTCAGGATTTTGGCGATTTTGTCCCCCTTTGGCATCAGGGCAAGGTCCTCCCGGGTCAAAATTTGCAGGGCCAGCACCAATATGGCATAGACCACGACCCCCACAAAAATGGCCCCTATGGTGGAAAGGCTGTTGCCTAAGAATCGGTTCAGCAGGCCATAGGACCCCCAAGCCGACAGACCCATAAGCACGGAGGCGGCCAAGGGCTTGAAAAAGACCCGCCCATACCGGGGCGGTTGGGGAATGGCCCGGTGGATAAAAAACAGGTCCATCAGGGAGGCCGCCGCGAAACAGCAGATGGTACCGATGGGCGCGCCTTCAATATTGATGTCATAGTTACCTACCAGAACATAGTTGACCACGATCTTCACAACACCTCCCACCACCACGGTGAGCATGGGCAGATTCACCAGCCCGTGGGCCTGGAGGATGGAGTTGCAGATGAGCATAAGGCACACGAAAATAGAGGCGATCCCCAGCTCGCTCATAATGGGTCCGGCGGCGGCGTCCTCCAACTTGAAAAGCATTTGGACAATAGGTCCGCCCAAGGCGCACAGGCCGACCCCCATCGGCAGGAACAACAGCGCCCCGATCCGCAGGGCGGACTCGCTGATCCGGGAGGCGCCCTTCCTGTCTCTTCGGGTCAGGGCGGCGGATACGGCGGGGATCACGCTGGCGGTAATGGCTACCATGAGCTGGGAGGGCAGGTTGTAGATGGCCATGCACTTGTCGTAGATGCCCTTAAGGCCTTGGGCCATATAGAGCACAGGCTCCACGCCGCCGTCCTCAAATTGCTGGGCAATGGCCTCAGGGGTGATAAGGTCAGGCAGATCGATATACATCTGCTTCAAAAGGGACATGACCACCTTGCTGTCGATGATGGTGACGATGGAGATGGCGGCAGAGCCCAGGGTGATGGGGATCGCCAGCTTGAGAAGCCGGGAGAGGATGGCGCTGTCACTGTCGGCGGGATCGTTCCCGCGTTTTTTCCGGCGGTCCGGGTCCCTTGCAAAGTGGAAAAGCATATAAGCGAGGGCGATCACACTGCCCACAGACACCCCCGCAATGGCTCCGGCGGCGGACATACGCTGCTTATAGCTGGGGTCGCCGGGCAGGAGCATGAGTACGGCGTAGGCCAGAGCCAGACCGAAGACCATCTTGCAGGAAGCCTCAATGATCTGGCTTACCGCCGTGGGCACCATGTTGGAGTGGCCCTGATAGTATCCCCGGAAGGCGGCCATGACGCATACGCACAGCACCGAGGGGCTGAGGGCGCGGACGCAGTAGACGGCGGACTCGTCCTCCATGAAGTTGGCCAGGTGCTGGCCGAAAACGGACATGGCAAGAAAGCTGACAAGCCCCAGCAGCAGAAAGGTCCGCAGAGCTACCGTGAAAACCCTCCGGACTTGGTTTTGCCGGTCCAGGGTGTTGGCCTCCGAGACCGTTTTGGACAGGGCCACCGGAAGTCCGGCGGTGGAGATGGTAAGGAAGAAATTATAGATGTTGTAGGAGGTGTTGAAATCCACAAAGGCCTGCTTGGAGAGGATGCGGCCCAGGGGTATCTTATAGACGGCGCCGATGAGTTTGACGATGATGGAGCCGGCTGCCAATATGGCCGCTCCACCGAAAAAGGTATTTTTTTTCTGCGATTCAGACAAGATTTTCCACAGCCTTTCCGGGATTATTTCCCAAACAGCAGGGGAATGGCGTACTGCCGCACCTCCGCCAGGGTTTTCTCCCTGTCGATGGTCAGGAACTCCCCGTTTTCATATATGACCTTCCCCCGGCACATATTCAGCTTTACATTGGAGCCGTGGGCGGCATAGACAATGTTATTGGCCGCGTCGTGACAGGGGATCAGGTTGGGGGAGTCGGCATCCAGAACAATGAGGTCGGCCCACAGTCCCGGCGCAATGGCCCCCGCCTCCCGGCCCAGGGCCCTGGCCCCGTTGACGGTAGCCATCTCCAGCGCGTCCCAGGCCGTGAGGGCCAGGGGGTCCTGCAGCACGCCGTTCTGGAGGATGGCGGCCAGCTTCATCTCCTCAAACATATCCGTGTCATTGTTGGAGGATACCCCGTCGGTGCCCAGGGCCACGTTGACCCCCGCCTTCAGAAGGCCGGGAATAGGGGCCACCCCGGAGCCCAGCTTCAGGTTGGAGCAGGGGTTGTGGACGGCGGTGATCCCCTTTTGAGCCATGATGGCCCAGTCCTCAGGCTCTGTGAAAACGCAGTGGGCGGCGATAGCCCGCACGTCAAAGACCCCCCGCTCCGCCAGGGCCTGGATGGGGGTCTTGCCCCGGCGGGCCTTGCACTCCTGGTGCTCCTTTTGGGTCTCGGAGATGTGGACGTGCATCCCCACCCCGCGGCCTTTGGCAAAATCGGCGATCCACTCCCACAGCTCGGGGGGGGAGGTGTATTCGGCGTGAAGGGCGGCGTCCATCAAAATGCGCCCGCCGTCATAGCCGTGCCAGGCGGAGAACAGATCCTCCTGCTTTCGGCAGTCCCCGCACCCGGTGGGGGAGAAGGCCTCCCCAAAGAAGATGGCCCCGTTGCAGAGGTTGGCGGAGATCCCCGCGTCGGCCACCGCCTGCCCCATCACCTCCATGCGCATATACATATCGGCGATGCAGGTGGTGCCTGAGGCGATCATCTCCATCAGCCCCAGGTCCGCGGCGGCCCGGATGGCCCGGTCGTCCCACCGGCCCTCCACGGGAAAGACGTAGTCGTGGAGCCAGGTTTGAAGGTCATGGCCGTCCCCGTAGCCCCGCATGGGGGTCATGGCGGTGTGGGCGTGGCAGTTCACCAGCCCCGGCATGAGGATACCGCCCCGCCCGTCAATGACCCGGTCAAAGCTCCCCTCCGGCCTCTGGGCGCCCGCCGAGGCGATCCTACCGCCCTCCACCGCCACAAAGGCGTTTTCAAGCACGGTGTGGGCCGGGTCCATAAGGACGGCGGTGACGTTCTGAAAAAGAGTGTTCATGAAAGCTCCTTTTTGATAAAGAAATGGGAGAAAAGATGGTTACAAACCGGTAACAAAAATGACAAAATGGCTACATTTTTTCCAGGCACCTTAAAAGGAGCTGAGAAAAGGTTTCCCGGCTTTTTTCCGCCGTGGCGTTGACCTCCTCCCCGGAGAGGGGCTGATCCAGGATCCCCGCCGCCATGTTGCTCAGAAGGGTGAGACCCAGGGTCTCCATGCCGGCGTGGGCGGCGGTGATGGCCTCTGGGACGGTGGACATGCCGGCGGCGTCGGCCCCCAGGGCCCGGGCGGCCCGGATCTCGGCGGGGGTCTCGAACTGGGGGCCGGGGAAGTAGCAGTAGACCCCTTGGCGCAGAGGCAGTCCCAGCTCCTGGGCGCTCTCGCGGGCGACCCTTTGGAGGGCGGGGGTATAGACCCGGGTCATATCGGGGAACCGGGTGCCGAACTGGGGCAGGTTCTCCCCCCGGAGGGGGGAATCCAGGAAGAATTTGATGTGGTCGGTGATGAGCATGATCTCCCCGGCGCTCCAGTCCCTGTTGATACAGCCGGCGGCGTTGGTGAGGATCAGCCGGCTGCAGCCCACCAGCTTCAGGACGCGGACGGCGTAGGAGACCTCCTGGAGGGAGTAGCCCTCATAGTGGTGGATCCGGCCCTGCATGACGGCCACCGGCTGTCCCCCCAGAAGCCCGCAGACCAGCCGCCCGGCGTGGCCGGGAGCGGTGGAGACCTTAAAATGGGGGATGTTTCCAAAAGGGATGACGATGGGATCCTCCACCAGGTCGCCCAGGAAGCCCAGGCCGGAGCCCAGCACCATGGCCACCCGGGGGAGAAAGCCCCCCAGCCGGGAGGAGATATAGTCGGCGCTCTCCTGATAGTGGGAGAAGGGAGCATTCATGGGGACCATCCTTTCTGACCTAAGGGGCCGGCGGGAAATCAATTTTTACCATTTTACACTCTTTTCCAGGAAAATGCAATCCATTGATTTATCTGGAGTTTCCGGCAAAGATCCGCCCCCGGGGGCGGGCTGTCCTTTTTATGCAAAAAGGACAATCTGACCGTGGGAGACAGGGATTTCCTTGCAATTTATAGACAGGAGAGTATAATAAAGCTATCTTAAAGTAAAAAGGAGGACCTTCCTATGAAAAAATGGACTCGCTGGTTTACAGCTTTGGGTCTTACCGTCGCCCTGGTGGGCTGCGGCGCCGCCCTGGCCGCGGAGGAGAATGGGATCGCCGTCCAGCTGGACGGCCAGAACCTGGTCTTTACCGACGCCGTGCCCCAGGTGAGGGATCAGCGCACCTTCCTGCCCTTCCGGGCTGTTTTCGAGGCCATGGGGGCGGAGGTGAAGAGCGAGGGCAGCGTGATCACCGCCACCCGGGACGGCAGGACCCTGACCATGACCCTGAACGAGACCGCCGCCACCCTCACCGAGGGGGGCAAGACTACCCCCATCACCATGGACGTGGCCCCCTATGTGGATAACACCACCTGGCGGACCTACGTCCCCGTCCGCTTTGCCGCCCAGGCCTTCGGTTGCGCTGTGGGCTGGGATCAGCAGACCGCCACCGCCGTTATCGTGGATACCGACATGGTGGTGGAAAAGGCCCTGGAGGGAAAGGGCTTCACCTATCTGGAGAGGCTGATGGAGTACAGTAAAAAGTACAACGAGGGCATCTGGGATATGGAGGCGGGTTTTGACGCCAATATGACCATACTTGGAATGCCCATGACCATGAACGGCGCTGTGAAGGGCACGGTGGCCGACAGTACGAAGATGAGCATGGACATGAACATGAAGATGGATATGACCCAGTTCATCCAGTCCGCGGCCCTGCTGGCCGGGGAGGAGGCCCAGCTTTCCCCCGAGGATCAGGCTATGCTGGACTCCCTTAGGGAGGAGGGGATGGATATTTCCCTGCGGGGCGATATGGGCCTGGGGACTCTCTACATGAACATGGGGGGCGAGATTTTGGCTGCCGCCGGCATGGACAGCGCCGCCTGGTATAAAATGGACATGGCCGCCCTTCTGGCCCAGTCCGGCGTGGAGTGGACGGAGCTACTTTCGGCCTCCCAAAACCTGGACTACACCCTTTTGGTGAAGCAGGCCCTCTCCTCCCTGGAGCTGACCGACTCCACCGCCGCCTATGACACCATGAAGACCGCCGTGGAGGGGGTGGTGACGGCCCTGTCCGACGAGGGCTTTGTGAAGGAGGGTGACCAGTATACCGCCGTCATCGACTTTGAGCAGGGCAACGCTGTGGTCACTCTGGTCTTTGTGATGGAGATGAAGGAGGAGGCCGTCACAGGTTATGTGATGAGCGTGGCCATGGCTGCCGAGGAGGAGGGCGTGACCGTATCCATGGACATGACGGTGGGAGTGGACGACAAGGATCAGATGACCGCTGAAATGCACATGGACATGGCTGGCCTTATGACCGTAGAGATGACCATGGAGGGCGGCTACACCCAGGGTAAGACCGCCCCCGCCACCGAGCCCCCCGCCGAGGCGACGGTCATTGACCTGATGGATCCGGAGGAGATGAACAAGGCCCTGGGGATCATGCCCTTGGAGTGAGACTTTGAGGGGGAGGCCCAAAATTTCCTATTGACAGCCTGGGAACGAAATGGTAAGATAACAAAAAATCACCTTGGAAGGAGGCGCGCCGACTATGACACACGGTTATGGTATGATGATGCGGGGTATGGACATGGCTATGATGCCGATGCCCACGATTTCGTGCGCGCCTGCCCATGAAGGATTCTGAGAAATCACAGCCTTGGCTGGTTTCAAAGGAATGGGAAGCGCACACGCGCTTCCCATTCTTTTTGTCTGCAAGAGGGGCAGAGCCTGACAGGTGAGAAATGAGGGATGAACGTGATCAAGCTGGAGCATATCAGCAAGACCTTCGGCAATGAGACCAACGGGGTCCACGCCGTCCGGGACGTGACCTTACATATCGCCCCCGGGGAGATCTTCGGTATCATCGGCTACTCCGGGGCGGGCAAGTCCACCCTGGTCCGGTGTATCAACCTGCTGGAGAGGCCCACCGCCGGGACGGTGACGGTGGATGGACAGGAGCTGACGCGAATGCCCGAGCGGGAGCTGCGTCAGGCCCGGAAAAAGATCAGCATGATCTTCCAGCTTTTCAACCTGATGCCCTCCCGCACCGTAGAGCAGAATGTGGCCTTCCCCCTGAAGGGGTCCGGGCTCTCCAGAGAGGAGACCCGAAGAAAGGTCTTGGAGCTTTTGGAGCTGGTGGGTCTGCCCGACAAGGCGGAGGCCTATCCCTCCCAGCTATCAGGCGGGCAGAAGCAGCGGGTGGCCATCGCAAGGGCCCTGGCCAGCGACCCCAAGGTGCTCCTCTGTGACGAGGCCACCTCCGCCCTGGACCCCCAGACCACCCAGTCCATCCTCCGGCTTATCCGGGACATCAACCGGAAGACGGGGATCACCGTGGTGGTCATTACCCACGAGATGGCGGTGGTGAAGGAGATATGCCACCGGGTGGCCGTGATGGACAAGGGCTGTGTGGTGGAGGAGGGGAGCGTCTTTGAGGTGTTCTCCAACCCCCAGCAGCCGGTGACCCGCTCCTTTATCGCCACCACCTCCAACCTGGGCAAGATCGAGGAGCTCATCGCCGCAAACGACCCCATCGTGGCGGTGAAGCCCGGGGAGATCGTGGCCCGGCTCAACTACGGACAGAGCAACGTGAGCGAGGCCACCATCTCCGAGGTCTCCCGCCGGTTCAACGTGGATGTGAGCATCGTCTTTGGCAACGTGGAGATCATCGACGGCCAGCCCCTGGGGGGCTTGGTGGCTATCCTCAGCGGGGAGCGGATCACCGAGGCGGTCAACTACTTAAGCGAATGTAACGTGATGGTGGAGGTGTTGAAGCGTGGCTGATCTTCTGAATGTCATCATCCCCAACGTGATGAGCAAGCCGGAGCTTCTCTGGAAGGCCTTTGTGGAGACCATGGAGATGCTGGCCCTTACCGCCCCGATCTCCTTTTTCCTGGGACTGGTCTGGGGAGTGACGGTGGTGGCCACCAGGCCGGGGGGAGTGCTGGAAAACCGGGTGGTCTACCTGGTGGTGGGGAAGGTCATCGACCTGTTCCGCTCCATCCCCTTCATCCTGCTGGCCATCATCATGCTGAGCCTGAGCCGGCTGCTGGTGGGGACCGCCTCCGGGGTGAAGGGCTCTATCATCCCGCTTCTGTTTGGAACGGTACCCTTCTTCGCCCGGCAGGTGGAGTCCGCCCTGGCGGAGGTCTCCCCGGGCCTTGTGGAGGCGGCCCAGTCCATGGGCTGCTCCCCCTGGGAGATCCTGTGGCGGGTCTACCTGCGGGAGTCCGTCCCCAGCATCGTCCGGGGGGGCACCATCACCCTGGTGTCCCTTATCGGCTTCACCGCCATGGCGGGAGCCATCGGGGCCGGGGGTCTGGGCAACTTCGCCATCTCCTACGGTATGCGGAACCAGATGGACGTGGCCTATGTGGTCATTCTCATCATCCTGGTCATGGTGAGCCTGATCCAGTACATAGGCAACCGGATCGCCCAGAGGGCCACCCACTGATCCCGGCCCCGCCTGTATTAAGTTGTACGAAAGGATACATCCAATTCAAAAAAGGGAATCAAACATTTAGGAGGAATCTGACATGAAAAAGAAGAATGTGATCGCCCTGTCCCTTGCCGCCGTCCTGACCCTGGGCCTGCTTACCGCCTGTGGGGGGAAGAAGGATCAGGAGACCGTCGTGAAGGTTGGCGTTGTGGGCACCCAGAACGACCAGTGGAAGACCGTCAACGAGTTGCTGGCCAAGGACAACATCAAGTGCGAGATGGTGGAGTACACCGCCTACAACATGCCCAACGACGCCCTGAACGCCGGGGAGGTGGATCTGAACGCCTTCCAGCACAAGGCCTACCTCAACAACGAGATTGACGCCCAGGGGTATGACATCACCGTGCTGGGGGACACCATCATCGCCCCCCTCAGCGTTTACTCGGACAAGATCGCCTCCCTGGACGAGCTGAAGGAGGGGGACAAGATCGCCGTGCCCCAGGATCCCACCAACGAGGGCCGCTGCTTCAAGATCCTGGAGTCCGCCGGGGTCATCGAGGTGGATCCCGCCGCCGGCTATGTCCCTGAGCTGAAGGACATCACCGCCAATCCCCTGAATCTGGAGTTTATCGAGGTGGAGGCCGCCTACACCGCCAGCCAGATCAGCGATCCTGAGGTGGCCGCCGCCTTCGTCAACGGCGCCCACGCGGTGGACAACGGGCTGAACATCGCCGACGCCATCTATACCGAGCAGGTGGAGCCGGGCAGCGATAACCCCTACATCAACATCATCGCCTGCCGTACCGCCGATGTGGAGAACGAGACCTACCAGAAGGTTTTGGCCGCCTATCAGACGGCCGAGACCGCCAAAGCCATTGAGGAGATCTTTAAGGGCACCTATCTCCCCGCCTTTGAGTATTGATCCAAAAAGGGAAGAGGCGGGCTCCGGCCCGCCTCTTTTGATAAAGGGAGGTATTTTTTATGGACTTTCGAAGGGAAGGGGAGGCCTTGGCCCCCTATCTGTCGGCCCTGCGCCGGGAGTTTCACATGCACCCCGAGGTGAGCCGGAAGGAGTTCTGGACGGCGGAGCGCATCGAAAAGGAGCTGGACGATATCGGCATCACCGACCACAGGCGTATCGACGGCAGCGGGGTCTACGCCGTCTTTCACGGCGAGAAGCCCGGGGACCGGGTGATGACCCTCCGGGCGGACACCGACGCTTTGGCCATCCAGGAGGTGAACCAGGCGCTGCCCTACTGCTCCCGGGAGCCGGGGGTCATGCACGCCTGCGGCCACGACTGCCACACCGCGGGACTGCTGGGGGGAGCCAAGCTCCTCTACGCCCATAAGGGGGAGTTCGGCGGGGAGGTGCGCCTGTTCTTCCAGCACGCCGAGGAGGTGGGCCACGGGGGCCGGGTGTTTGTGAAGGAGGGGCTGCTGGAGGGCTCCGGACGGGTGTTCGGGGTCCATGTGGCCCCCGATCTGACGGTGGGCTCCGTGGGGGTCAAGGCGGGACCCAACAACGCCAGCGTGGACTATTTTAAGATCACTGTCCGGGGCAAGGCCGCCCACGTCTCCACCCCCCACCTGGGGGTGGACGCCCTTTATATCGCCAGCCAGATGGTGGTGGGGATCCAGGCTTTGGTCACCCGGCGGACCTCCCCGGTGGATCCCCTGGTCATCGGGGTGGGGAAGCTGACGGCGGGCACCGCCTACAACATCGTGGCCGAGGACGCGGCGCTGGAGGGGACGGTCCGGGCCATGACCCCCGAGACCCGGAGGAACGCCCGGGAGTGGATCGACGCCCTCTGCGCCCAGACCGCCCGGCTCTACGGCGGCACGGCGGAGGTGGAGTGGGTGGACTTCGCCACCCCCCTGGTGAACCCGGAGGGGGGCTGTAAGGAGGCGGGGGAGGTGGTCAGCGACCTCTTCGGCTCCCAGGCTCTGGTCACCGACCGGCCCATCTCTTTGGGGGGGGACGACTTTGCTGAGTTCCTCCTCACCGTTCCCGGCTGCTACGCCTATGTGGGCAGCTCCAACCCTGCCGACCCCAACACCCGGTATCCCCTTCACAACGGCTATGTGGACATGGACGAGGGGGTGCTCGCGGTGGCCGCCGCCCTTCACGCCGAGTATACCTGGAGGTATCTCACGGGGGAGATTAGTTGACATAATATTAAAGGAGATCGAAAACCCGCTCACGGGAACCTTGTTAGTTGGTTTTTTACCCCTTGGGGGAGGCTTATGGTTTTACCATACAGCCTCCCCCATTTTTTGATCCCCAAATTGAACCCGGAAATATCCTTTTAACCACAGATCAACCTCGACTTTTTTCATTTTACTGCCTCAGGCCATAGCAGGATCGATTAAAAGAAGATCCCCGGAACCGTTGCGGTTCCGGGGATTTGAGGATTTTTAGCGCTTGCTGAACTGAGGAGCCCGACGGGCGGCCTTGAGGCCGTACTTCTTCCGTTCCTTCATACGAGGATCCCGGGTCAGGAACCCGGCAGCCTTCAGGGCGGGGCGGTACTCAGGGTTCATCTCCAGCAGAGCCCGGGCGATGCCGTGGCGGATGGCGCCGGCCTGGCCGGTGACGCCGCCGCCGGTAACGGTGGTGTCAATGTCCACCTTGCCGACGAGGTCGGTGGTGTTGAGGGGCTGACGGACCACCATCTTCAGGGTCTCCAGACCGAAGTACTCGTCAATGTCCCGGCCGTTGATGGTGATGGCGCCGGTGCCGTTGGGGAACAGGTGTACCCGGGCCACGGAGGACTTCCGGCGGCCGGTACCGTACAGGTAAGGCTTCTTGCTCTTATACATATTCCGTTACCTCCTTAGTCCATGGTCCAGGGCTCGGGCTTCTGGGCGGCGTACTTGTGCTCGTTGCCGCGGCAGATGTGGAGCCGGGAGAGGGAATCCTTGGTGATGGTGTTCCGGGGCATCATGCCGCGGACGGCCAGCTTCATAGCCAGCTCGGGCTGCTCCTCCATGAGGATGCGGTACTTGGTCTCCTTCAGGCCGCCCACCCAGCCGGAGTGGCGGCGGTAGAACTTCTGCTCGGCCTTCTTGCCGGTGAGCACGGCCTTCTCCGCGTTGAGGACGATGACGTAGTCGCCGCAGTCAGCGTGGGGGGTGTACTCGGGCTTCCGCTTGCCCCGCAGCAGGTCGGCTACGATGACGGCGGTCTTGCCCAGGGGCTTGCCGGCGGCGTCAACGATGTACCACTTGCGGACGATGTTGCCCTTATTTGCCATAAATGTGGACATGGTGTTACCTCCAATTCCTTAGCTCTCAAGTAAAAGAGCGGTTTTACACGAAAAATGCCCGGAAACTGGACCTCCGGAGCGTTTTGTATTATAATACCCCCATGGCCTTCTGTCAACGGCTTTTTGAAACTTTTTGATTTAGAAAGTTAAAATCTCAAAATATCTCTTGTTTTCTTTTGTTTTCTTCTATATACTCACTTTCGATTTTTAAATTTTTAGGGGTGCCGAAATGGAAAAAATACTCTCTTTGGTCCGCCGCTGTGTGGAGGACTATGATATGATCCAGGCCGGAGACCGGGTGGCGGTAGGGGTCTCGGGGGGCAAGGACTCCCTGGTGACCCTGGCCGCCCTCCAGAGGCTGTCCACCTTCTATCCCAAGCCCTTCACCGTGGAGGCCGTCACCCTGGACCTGGGGGCGGCGGAGGGCCGGCCGGGGGCGGACTTTACCCCTTTGGAGGCATACTGCGGCAGTATCGGGGTCCCCCTCACCCTCATTCCCACCGAGATCAGCCACATTATCTTCGACCTGCGAAAGGAGAAGAACCCCTGCTCCATGTGCGCCAAAATGCGGCGGGGGGCCCTCCACAACGCCCTCCAGGAGCGGGGGATCCGGAAGATCGCCCTGGGTCACCACTTTGACGACGCGGTGGAGACCTTCTTCCTCTCCCTTTTCTACGAGGGGCGCATCTCCTGCTTTCAGCCGGTGACCGAGCTGACAAGGACCGGGATCACCCAGATCCGACCCCTCCTCTACTGCGGGGAGGGTATGGTCCGGGGGGCGGCAAAACGGAACGGCCTGCCCATCGTGAAAAATCCCTGTCCTGCCGATGGCAGCACCAAGCGCCAGGAAGTCAAGGAGTTGGTAGCTGACCTGGAAAAGCAATACCCCGGCCTGAAGGAGCGGGTCTTTGGCTCCATGCAGCGGCTCCCCCTGACGGCCTGGGAGCCTGTGGAGCACCGCCGCAGGCCATACGCGGAGGAAAGTGAAAAGTAAGGATACGGGAGGCGCTGTACTTTGTACAGCGCCTCCCGTATCTTTAGGGGCATATCATCTCATGCAGGGCGCGGCTTCCTATACGTGCCGCCAGTTCATGGAACGCCCTTCGTGGGGCAGGCTTTTATGAGATGAGCCCCAGCTCCTGACAGAGATAGGTCAGGTCTACCGTCCAAATCTTTCCCCGGTCCAAAACGGCCTGCAAATCTGCCCTTGCGGCTTGGTCGTCCCCCACCCAGTGATACCGGTAGGCCCGGCTGACTTGGTGGTAGTCCCGGTTCTCCGGGTCCAGTTCCATAAGCCGGGTCAGTTCTGTGATATGCCGCCGGTACCGGGCGGTGGTCCCCGCCGTTGGACATCTGGCCCGGAGGGCCATCACATTGTCCGGTTCCAGCTCCAGCGCCTTCCCCAGGTCCCGGTCCATATCCGGCTTCCGGCTCAGACCCGTCGCCAACCCCTCCGTCTGGCTCCAGCAGAAGGCCCGGAGGAGATAGAGCCCCGCCCGGTCCGGATGGGCCTGAATGGCTTGGGAGAGGGGGGCCACCGCACTCTGGTACTGCATGTTTTCCACCAGCGCTACCGTCTCCGGGGCTAAGTCCCGGACCTCCGCCGCCCGTTTCAGGGCGTAGGCACGGTCATTGAGAGCGTCGGGCAGGGTGGGGGTGTCCACCGGAAGAGGGTGGCCCTTGGTGATTTCTTGGTTCAGTTCCGCCGGGGCCATGGGGGCAGCCTGTTGGAGATCATGGACCTCTTCGGAAGCCGGGGGACACAGCAGGTCGTAGTCAAAGCCCAAGGCCTCCATAAAATCGGCCATCTGCCAACTATCCCCAATGACGGCCTGATCCCCCTCCCGGGCATAGGACCCCATCTGTTCCTCGTCCCAAGGGAGAAAATAGGGGGCGATGACCTTTTCCTCCACCCCGAAAAGCCGGGCTGCCAGAGCGGCGTTCCCCGGCCGGTCAGGCGGAGAGCCGGCCCCAAAATAGTCGGGCAAGGAGGCAAACTGGTCCAGTTCCGTCCCATTTTCCCAGAGGAAATAGCCCCAATAGTCATCGTCGTAAATGTAGAGGACCATCACCGGTCCGGCCAAGGAGGCGGAGAGCCGCTCCGCCAAGGCCTCATAGCCGCAGCAGCCGTCGTTTAAAAGGACGGCGGGGCCTTTGTCATAGAGATGCCACCGGCACCCGCCCAGACGTACTGCCAGAGACTTGTCGTCCGCCGCCCGCTGGAGAGCTATCCGGCATTTCAGTTCCTCCCCGCCGGGGAAAAGGGCCGCTTGGATAAATACGCCCATAGAGCAAACCTCCTTGTCAAAGATAGACACAGCAAAGGGACTGCGCTCCTGTGTTTGGGGGATTGAAAAAAGCATATCATTTTTTGGGGTCCATTTCAACAGGAGGCGCCTAAAAAAGGGAGCCACTCCGCAGTTTCGCGGGTGGCTCCCCTTTTGCTCTCTTCTTATTATCTCCGGTCTCCTATCCCCCGTACTGCCCGCCAGGCCCCAAAGCAGGTGGCCAGGAAATAGCCTCCGTAGATGACCAGCAGGAACAGGGCGGTGAGCAGGCTGGAGTGGACCGAATCCACATGCCCCATCACATTGATGACCTGGTTGGCCGCCTTCATCCCCACAAAGGCGTGGACCACTCCCAACAGCAGGGGCAGCAGGAAGGCCAGCGCCACCTGCCGGATCAAGGCCCCCCGGCGCATGGCTTCGGGAGCGCCCAGCTTGGAGAGAAGCTCGTAGCGCTGGGCGTTGTCCGCGGCTTGGCTCAGCTGCTGAAGGGCCAGCACCGCCGCGGCGGTGAGGAGGAACACCAGCCCCAGATAGAGCCCCATGTAGAGCACCAGGATCTTGGCCCCCATCAGGTCGTAGTAGTTGTCCAGCTTGTAGTTCATCATGATGTCCAGCCCGGCGGGGAAGTCCTCCGCCTCGTCCAGGGACATGCGGACCAGGTCGTCCACCTGGGAGACGTTCCCGGCGTAATTGATATTCACCATCTGCCGCCGGGGCCGGAGCTGGGAGAGCATGGCGTCGGGGACCACCACGATCCCGTCGGCGGCGGGACCGTTGACGATGGCGTCGGGGGTCCGCTGGGGAAGGGCGTCCTCGGTCAGAAGGGGCAGCTTCCGCGCCTCCATCAGTTCGTTGTAGCGGCTCAGGCCGATGGCGGCGTAGAACCCCGCCTCCGGAAAGCCGGTGATGGCCTCCTCGTTATAGTAGACCGTCACGCTCTCCATGCTGGCAAAGCAGGTCTCCGGCTCCACCCCGATGTTCCGGAACAGCGAGCCCACGTCCGCCTCCTCATAGTTCCCCTCCCGGCCGAAGTTGAGCACCGTCAGGTCGTAGGGGGTCTGGCCCCCCACCGTGGCGGTGATGGTATCGTTGAGCCCCACCGAGCAGGCGGTGACCCCGATGGCCAGCAGAAGGAGGATGGAGATGACCGTGTTGGAGGCGCAGTTGGTGTGCACCTTTCCGCTCCACTGCCGCAGCACGAACATATTGAGGCCCTTGTAATACCCCGCATGGCCCTTGGTCATCCGGAGCAGGAACCCGGACAGGGACCGGAAGATGAGAAAGGTCCCCAAGGTCCCCAGCCCCAGCATGATAAACCAGAGAAGGTCGATGCGCAGCAGTCCCCGGCTGAGGAGGATGGCGTAGGCCGTCCCCAGAGACGCGCACCCCAGCAGAAACAGAGCTACCGAAAGGGCCAGGGGCCGCTGGGCCACCTCCTCGTTGGTCCGCCCCGAGCGGATGAGGTCGATGAGCCTGGCCCGGGAGACAGAGACCCCGGTGAAGGCCATTACCAGCAGGAAGATGACCCCGAAGTAAAGGGCTGTTTTTCCCGCCGCCGCCCAGGAGATGGAGAAGGTAAAGATATCCCCGGGCGTGGCCAAAAACATGGCCACCGTCAGCTTATCCAGGGCCCAGGACCCCAAAATGCCCAAGGCGATGCCCGAGAGGAGAGCGGCAAGGCCGATGAACAGGGTCTCCATGACCAGCAGCCGGGCCACGCGCCCTGTGGGCATTCCCAAAAGGGCATAGGTCCCCAGTTCCCTCTTGCGCCGCTTCATCAAAAACTGGTTGGCATAGAGGATCAGCCCCGCCAGCACCACCGCCACAAAGGCGGAGAACACTCCCACCAACACAAAGATGGCCTCCACATTGGGGTTGTTGTTCCTGGCCAGAAACTGCATCACGCTCTGGCCGTCCAAAGCGCTGAACACATAGAAAAGACACACCCCGAAGGTGAGGGTGAGAAAGTAGACGGCGTAGTCCCGTATGCTCCGCCGCACATTCCGAAAAGCCAGCTTACAGGACATCGCCGCTGTCACCTCCCAGTTCGCTGACCACAGACAAGATCTCCCGGAAGAACATCCTCCGGTCCGTCCCGCCCCGGTGAAGCTCCTTGTAGAGCTGCCCATCCCGCAAAAACAGGATCCGCCGGCAGTAGGAGGCGGTAAAGGCGTCGTGGGTCACCAGCAAAATGGTGGCCCCCTCCTGCCGGTTGAGCTTGTCCAGCTGCCCCAGCAGCATCCCCGTGGACTTGGAATCCAGCGCCCCCGTAGGCTCATCGGCAAAGATGAGGGCGGGATTTGTCACCATAGCCCTCGCCGCCGCCACCCGCTGCTGCTGGCCGCCGGACATCTGATAGGGGAACTTGTCCAGCACGTCCTCCACCCCCAAAAGCGCCGCCGCCTCCCGGGCGCGCTTTTCCACCGAGCGGGGGTCGGTCCCCGAGATGGTGAGGGCCAGGGCGATGTTCTCCAGCCCCGTCAGGGTGTCCAGCAGGTTGCAGTCCTGAAAGATGAACCCCAGCCGCTCCCGGCGGAATTTGGCAAGGGCCTTCCCCTTCAGCCGGGTCAGCTCCGCCCCGTCCACCATGATGGACCCGGCGGAGGGGGCGTCGATGGTGGAGATACAGTTCAAAAGGGTGGTCTTGCCGCTGCCCGAAGGCCCCATGACCCCCACGAACTCCCCGGGAAACACCTTCAGGTCCAGCCCCCGGAGGGCGTGGGTCCGGTTTCCCCTGCCTCCGTATATTTTTTCCAGTCCCTGCACGTGTAAAATAGGATCCATGTCCCATCCTCCTTCTCATCAAGAAAGTAAACCCAGTATACCAGGGAAGTCTCAAGGAATCTTTTCTGGGATATAAAGAAAACATAAACCTTTTCTGACAAAGTCAGGGGGAGGACGGGGGATGGGGATACCCATATCCTTTTTCTTTTGGCTTTTTCCCTTTTTGTGGTATACTTTTCCATTCAAATGTGTTATACTATACTGACCGTGTTCCACTTGATACGGCTTTTCACGCTTTCAAAGCGTTGTGAGATAAGCGATCCAGGACTAAGGAGCCCCGGCGAGGGGGCGGCCCAACTATCCGGCGATACAGGGCAGGATAGCACCGGGCGGCCTTCTGGCCTTGTTTTGTCGCCCTCCTTGTCCTACATACCAACCAACCCTGTATGACTGAAAAGGAGTGTATTGAACAACCAATGGCAGAAAAATTAAAAATCATCCCTCTTGGCGGTCTCAACGAGATTGGCAAGAACATGACCGTCTATGAGTACGGCAGCGACATTATCGTGGTGGACGCCGGTATGGGCTTTCCCGATAACGACATGTACGGCATCGACGTGGTCATCCCCGACTTCACCTATCTGATCAAGAACCGGGACAAGATCCGGGGCATCTTCATCACCCATGGCCACGAGGACCACATCGGGTCCCTGCCCTACCTTCTCCGGGAGCTGAACGTTCCGGTCTATGCCACCCGCATGTCTGCGGGGCTCATCAAGCTGAAGTTGGAGGAGCACCATCTGGTGAACAAGACCCGCCTCATCACCTGCGAGGCGGGGGAGACGGTGAAGGCGGGCCGGTTCGGAGTGGAGTTCATCCACGTGAACCACTCCATCGCCGACGCGGTGGCCTTCGCCATCCGCACCCCCCTGGGCGTGTGCGTTCACACCGGCGACTTTAAGATCGACGCCACCCCCGTCTCCGGGGGCATGATCGACCTGGCCCGGCTGGGCCAGCTTGGAAAGGACGGGGTCCTGGCCCTTCTCTGCGACTCCACCAATGTGGAGCAGGCGGGCTACACCAAGTCCGAGCGGAGCGTGGGGGCCTCCTTCGACGCCCTGTTCCGGGGCTGTGAGGAGCGGATCATCATCGCCACCTTTGCCTCCAACGTGGACCGGATCCAGCAGATCATCTCGGTGGCCGCCAAGTACGGCCGCCGGGTGGCCATCACCGGCCGGAGCATGGAGAACGCCATCAAGGTCTCCTCCGAGCTGGGCTATATGAACATCCCCTCGGGGGTCCTGGTGGACATTGCCCAGATCAAGAGCCTTCCCAAGAACAAGGTCTGTGTGGTCACCACCGGAAGCCAGGGGGAGAGCATGTCCGCTATGACCAGGATGGCCTTCAACACCCACCGGCAGATCGAGATCCAGGCCGGGGACCGGGTCATCTTCTCAGCCTCGGCCATCCCGGGCAACGAGAACGCCATCGGCAGCGTTATCAACGAGCTCTACCGCAAGGGAGCCGAGGTGGTAAACGAGCGGCAGGGGGCCCTCCATGTCTCCGGCCACGCCTGCGCCGACGAGCTGAAGATTGTCCACGCCTTGCTGAAGCCCAGGTTTTTCATCCCTGTCCACGGGGAGCAGCGGCACCTGAAGGTCCACTCCAAGCTGGCTCAGGACATGGGCATGGACCCCCGGAATATCGTCATTGCCGATATCGGCAAGGTCATCGAGGTGAGCCACAACGCCGCCCGTATCAACGGTACAGTGCCCGCGGGTCGGGTATTTGTGGACGGCTACGGCGTAGGCGACGTGGGCGCGGTGGTCCTCCGGGACCGGAAGCACCTGGCCGAGGACGGCATGATCGTGGTGGTCTGCTCGGTTTCCGCCGACGACGGTGGGCTCCTCTCCGGCCCCGATATCATCACCCGGGGCTTCATCTACGTCAAGGAGTCCGAGGGCCTGATGGAGGAATTGAAGACGGTGGCCCTGGATAGCCTGGAAAAGAGCCAGCGGGCCAACCGCTGGGACTGGAACGCCATCAAGGGGGACATCCGGGACGACCTGAGCAACTACCTGTTCAAAAAGACCAAGCGGAACCCCATGATTTTGCCTGTTATTATGGAAGTATAAGGGAATACAGCATCAAAAAAGAGCCTTCCTCCGGGAAGGCTCTTTTTTTGGCTAACTCACCCGCGCTTCATGGCGGCCTTGCAAGGCAGACGGCAGGATCCCAAGACCATCCCAAAGAACCCCCGTGCCCTTCGTAGGGGCGGCATATCATGCGCCCGCTCTCCGCCAGCCCCCCCGCCCAGGCGGCGTGAATCACAGCGAAGGACCCAAGGGTTACGCTCCCCTCAGCGGCAGCGGCGCAAGAGGGACGGCGGGTCAACCTGAGGAAGCCGCCGGTCAATATGGGGCGTAACTATAGGGTTTTCATTCGAGGGATAACATTTCTGGATTTGGGCTCTTTACGGTTGTACCGTAGTTCCTTCTTCTTTCCACTGGTCTTACGCCCTTAAGATTCGGAGTCCAGAACCGCTTTTAAAGCGGTTTTGGCCCCCCGCCGGGCAGGCGGGAGAGTGGCCCCCACCGGGCAGGCGGGAGAGTGGCCCCCCACCGGGCAGGCGGGAGAGTGGCCCCCCACCGGGCAGGTGAATATAGAAAGATAAACAATCTCCCTACACCCGCCTCTCCAGCACCATACAGGCCACCACAAAGGTGACGGCATAGAGGGCCATCACCCCCAGCAGGGCGTAAAAGGCCTCCCGGGAGAAGGGCAACACCACGAACAGGGCCCCGGCGGCGGTGAAGAAGGCCACCACCCCCGCTGTCTGGAAGGCGGAGTGAAGAATGGACAGCTCCCTCTCGTCGGTCTCCTGGATCTTGGCCCTTCTCTGGGCCTCCGGGTGGGTCAGCAGATACTGGACCCGGCACAACAGCACCACCGCCCCGGCGGAGATGCCGCTGGCCGCACCCAGATAGAACCCCTGGGCAAAGTCGGGCAGGGAGCTGCCGGGGACCAGGAAAAAGTAGCAGGCGAACCCCACCAGCCCCACGCAGAGCAGGGCTAGAGCCACCAGCCGGCGCAGTTTCAGCGACTTTTCAAAGTCGCCAGAGCAGGAGATCAGCTTCATCAACATTTACGGTTCCTCCTCAAATAAAAAAATGTCCTCGATGGTCAGCCCGAAATATCGGGCGATCCTGTGGGCCAGCAGCAGGGAGGCGTTATACCGCCCGCTCTCCAGGGAGATGATGGTCTGCCTGGTCACCTCCAGGCCCTCGGCCAGCTCCGCCTGGGAGAGATGCCGCTCCCGCCGCAATTCCGCGATCCGATTGGTCACGGCAGCCCCTCCTTTCACAAAGATGTAAAGCTTGCTTTACATCTCGGAGTATACCACGGCCCCTCAGAAATGTCAAGCACACTTTACATTTTTCCCGAAAGAAACCACCCCAAGGCTCACCCGGCCCGCCATTCCATGCAGGGCTCACCCTCCCCATTCCCATCCCTTTTTCAAAAAAAGGACCACGGCGAAATTCGCCGTGGTCCTTCACTTTTCATTTTTAACTTTCCCTTACTTGTGGGGCACCTTCCAGATATTCTCCGCATACTCGGCAACCGAGCGGTCGGCGGCGAAGATGCCGGAGCGGGCGATGTTGTAGAGGCTCATCCGGTTCCAGGCGGTGGGATCCTGATAGGTCCGTCCCGCCGTCTCCTGGGCCGCCCGGTAGCTCTCAAAGTCGGCCAGCAGGAAATACTGGTCGGCGGGGCCGCCGGCGCCAAAGAGAAGTCCCTTAGCCAGCTCGGCGTAGCTCACATGGTCGTCGAATCCGGCGGAGAGCTGGTCGATGACCGCCTTGAGCACAGGGTTCTGCATATAGTACCCGTGGGGGTTGTAGCCCCGGCGGAGCATCTCCTGGACCTCGTCGGCCTTGAGACCGAAGAGGAAGATGTTCTCATCCCCCAAAACCTGGTGCATCTCCACGTTGGCCCCGTCCAGGGTGCCGATGGTCACGGCCCCGTTCATCATAAACTTCATGTTGCCCGTGCCGCTGGCCTCCTTGCCGGCGGTGGAGATCTGCTCGCTCAGCTCGCTGGCGGGCATGAGCATTTCCGCCATGGATACCCGGTAGTTCTCCAGGAAGAAGACCTGGAGCTTATCCTTGCACACAGGGTCGTTGTTGATGGTGTGGGACAGGGAGTTGATCAGGTGGATGATATCCTTGGCCACAGTGTAGCTGGGGGCGGCCTTGGCCCCGAAGAGGTAGGTCCTGGGGGTCATGTCAAAGTGGGGGTCCTCGTGGAGCCGCTGCCACAGATAGATGATGTGAAGCAGGTTCAGCAGCTGCCGCTTATACTCGTGGAGCCGCTTGACCTGCACGTCGAACATGGCGTCGGTGTTCAGGGTGATGCCGCTCTCCCGCTTGGCCCAGGCGGCAAAGCGGAGCTTATTCTCGTGCTTGATGGATCCCAGCCGGGCCAGGACCGAGGTATCCCCGGCAAACTTCTCCAGGCAGGACAGGGAGGAGGGCTGGAGCAGATACTTGTCCCCGCCGCAGCACTCCTTGATAAGGCCGTCAAGCTGGGGATTCACCTCGCTGAGCCAGCGGCGGTGGTCCACGCCGTTGGTCACGTTCTGGAACTTCTGGGGGAACATCTGGTAGGCGTCGTGGAACACATCGGCCTTCAGAATATCGGAGTGGAGGGCGGAGACCCCGTTCACCGCCGAGCAGGCGCACACACACAGGTTGGCCATACGGACCTGACCGCCCCAGAGGATGGCCATTCTCTCCACCTTGCTCATATCCCCGTGGAAGAAAGCCACCAACTGGTCCTGATACCGGCCCGAGATCTCCAGAATGATCTGCCACACCCGGGGCAGCAGCTCCTCCACCAGATCCTGGGGCCAGCGCTCCAGGGCCTCGGCCAGGACGGTGTGGTTGGTGTAGCACACACTCCGGCTGACGATGAACCAGGCGTCGTCCCAGGAGTAGCCCTCCTGGTCCAGCAAAATCCGCATCAGCTCAGGGATGATGAGGGTGGGGTGGGTGTCGTTGATCTGGAACACATGCTTCTCATGGAAGTTCCGCAGGGTGCCGTACTCCGCCTTGTGCCTGTGGCACACCGACTGGATGGTGGCGGAGGAGAGGAAGTACTGCTGCTTGAGCCGCAGGGACTTGCCCTCCCGGTGGTTATCGGCGGGGTAGAGCTGCTTGGAGATGATCTCCGCGTTGGCCTTCTTCTCCAAAGCCTTCAGATACTCGCCCCGGTTGAAAAAGGCCAGATCCACCGGTTCACTGCTCTGGGCCTCCCACAGCCGCAGCACGTTGGCGTGCTTGGTGCCGTAGCCCGCGATCTCCATGTCCCGGGGCACCGCCAGAACGGAGGTATAGCCCTTGTGCTCAATGCCGTGGGAGCCGTCGGGGTACCATACGTCCTTGATGACGCCGCCGAAGCGGACCTCCTCGGCCTCGTCCATATGGGTGATGAGCCAGGAGCCCCCCTTGTCCAGCCAGTTGTCGGGCAGCTCCTCCTGCTTGCCGTCGATGATCTTCTGCTTGAAGATACCCAGCTCATAACAGATGGAGTAGCCGGTGAAGGGAAGCTCCAGGGTGGTGGCGGCGTCCAGATAACAGGCCGCCAGCCGGCCCAGGCCTCCGTTGCCCAGTCCCGCGTCCGGCTCCTCCTCAAACAGGTCGGCCGCCGAGAAGCCAAGGGCCTCCACGGCCTCGGTCAGGGTCTTCTCCAGCCCCAGGTTGTAAGCGTTCTTCCGCAGGGACCGGCCCATGAGGAACTCCATGGACAGGTAGTGGACCTGCCGGGCGTGATCCTCCTGGATCTTGTTGGAGGTCTCCAACTGCCGGGCGGAGATAATGTCTCGGATCACCATGGCGCAGGCCTGGAACATCTGCTGGGAGGTGGCGTCCTCCACATCCCGTCCAAAGTTCCGCTGCAGCTTGCCGATGATCAGGTCCATCAGCTCTTTTTTCGTGTATTTTTTCAAAAAAGTTCACTCCGTTCCAAAATTGAAATGGCAGAGGGTAAATTTTCCGAGCCTAACTATATTATCACAAAGTGGAAGCCCTGTCAAACAAAGAGAGAAGGGAAAAGTGGGGCAGGTGTGGCCGGAGAAGGGCTTGTCCCGGGGACCCTCCCCGGAAGCCTGGGAGAAGCCCGGCGAAAAGAGAGCCGGGATCACCTTCCAATGATCCCGGCCTCGGCTTTTTCCTGATTCCCTTTTTCCCTTTACTTCCCCGTGACCCAGCCATAGACCTCCGCGTACTGTCCCGCGGAGTGGTCCCAGGAGAAGTCGGCGGTCATGGCGTTCTGCTGCAGCTTCTTCCAGGCCTTGGGGTCCTCCCGGTAGAGGTCCACCGCCTGGGACAGCACCCACATCATGTCCCCCTTGTCAATGTTGGCAAAGGTGAAGCCGGTGCCCTCCCCGGTAAACTGGTTCCAGGGCTGGACGCTGTCCCGCAGTCCTCCCGTCTCCCGCACCACAGGCAGGGTCCCGTAACGCATGGCGATCATCTGGCTCAGCCCGCAGGGCTCGGCCACCGAGGGCATGAGGAACAGATCCGCCCCGGCGTAGATGGCGTTGGAGAAGGCGTCGGAGTACATGATCTGGGCGGAGAACCGGCCGGGATACTGCCAGGCCGCGTTCCGGAAGGCCTCCTCATACCGCCACTCTCCGGTGCCCAGCACCACCATCTGGGCGCCGCAGCCCATGATGTCGTGGATGGCCTCCACCACCAGATCGAAGCCCTTGTGCCCCACCAGCCGGGACACACAGCCGATGACGGGGGCGTTGGGGTCCTGCTCCAGCCCCGCCATCTCCTGCAGGGCGGCCTTGCACTCCTTCTTCCCCTTGAGCTGCTTGGCGCTGTACAGCTTGGGCAGCCGCTTGTCATGCCAGGGGTCGTACCGCTCCACGTCGATGCCGTTGAGGATGCCCCGGATCTTGTGGGCGTTGCCCGCCACCACCCCGGCCAGACCGTGGGCGTAGAAGTCATAGCGCAGCTCCTCGGCGTAGGTGGGGGAGACGGTGGTCACATAGTCGGAGGCGTAGATGGCCCCCTTCATCAGGTTGATATCCCCGTAATAGGCCAGCATCCCCTCGTGGAAATAGCTGCCCGGCAGGCCGAAGATATCCACCAGCAGGTCCCGGCCGTAGCGGCCCTGATACTCAATGTTGTGGATGGTGAATACGCTCTTGGCCCCCATCAGCTCAGGGACCCGCTGCCGCTCCTCCAGAAGGTAGATGGGCACCAGGGCGGTCTGCCAGTCGTTGCAGTGGATCACGTCGGGGCAGAAGCCCACATGGCCCGGGGTCTCAATGACCGCCCGGGAGAAGAAGGCGTACCGCTCGGCGTCGTCGAAGTGGCCGTAGATATCCCAACGCTTGAAGTAATACTCATTGTCCACAAAGTAGTAGGTGACCCCGTCCTTCTGGAGCTCAAACAACCCGCAGTAAGGGGTCCGCCAGGCCAGATGGACATTGTAATTCTGGAGATAGGTCATCTGGGAGCGCCATTCCTCCCCGATCCGCTCATGGAGGGGGAGGATGACCCGTACATCATGTCCCATCCGGGCCAAAGCCTGAGGCAGCGACCCGGCCACATCAGCCAGCCCCCCAGTCTTAATAAAGGGAGCCACCTCGGAAGAAGCAAAAAGAATGTTCATAAAAACCTCCGATCAAGTTAAAAGTTAAAAGTGAAAAATGAAAAAGCTATTCGGGTTTGGACTTGGATGATTTTACAGTAGAGACCAGAATCGCCACAAGCTCATTGCAGTCGGCGGAAATACTTTGGTATTCCTTTTCGGAGAGCAATTCAGTCTGATGGAGCAACTCAAGCCAATATTGGGTTTCCCCAGCTTCCTTGAGGGCGATGGTACATTTGGCGGTAAAATCCTTTTTGCTTTGGGCAAATTTTGCCTCCCTTAGATTTGCTCCGATGGAGGTTCCTGAACGCATGAGCTGTTTGGAGAGAATGTATGCCCGCTTTTCCTCCGTAAGATATTGGCAAAGCCTTACGATCCGGACGGCAAAATTGAGACTAAGGGAATAGATAGGCGCATCCAAACGACCACCGCCTCAGCTTTTTCACTTTTAATTTTTCATTTTTAACTTACACGATCTCATCCTTAGCGATCACCAACGGATACGTCCCATGCCCCATCAGCGTCCGGCCCGGACACACCCGCACGTTCTTGTCGGCGATGGCGTAGTGGAGGGCAGCCCCCTCCTGTACCGTGGCCCGCTGGAGCAGGATACAGTTCTCCACCACCGCCCCCTTCTCCACGTGGACCCCACGGGCCAGGATGGAGTTGATGACGGTGCCCTCGATCCGGCAGCCGTCGGAGACCAGGGAGTTGACCACCTTGGCGTCGGGGCCATAGTAGGTGGAGGGGTTGGACATATCCTTGGTCTTGATGGGCCGGTCCTTGCGGAACAGATCCGCCCGGACCTTGGGATCCAGCAGCTCCATGCTGCAGTGGAAATACCCGCCCACCTTCAGTACCCGGGTGGCGTAGCCGTTGAAGTCAAAGACCCGGATATCCAGCCCTTCGGCAAGGCCGGGGAGAAGGACTCCCTGGCTGAAGGAGTATACGTCATGGGCGGAGCACTGGTCCACCAGAGACATGAGCAGGGACTTGGACAGGATGTAGGTCTCCAGAGAGGCTTTGCCCTTGGCGCTGGAGGGATGTACCGAGATATCGGCCACCCGGTTGTCCCCGTCCACCGCCATGTAGGTGGTCAGCCGGGGGTCGGCCCCGGTACTGGGAACACAGATGGCGGTAATGTCCGCCCCGCTTTTCAGATGCCGCTCAAAGGCTTCGTCGATGGGCAGGTTGGCGGCCAGATCGCCCTGGGTGAGGATCACATAGTCCTGGCGGATGGTCTGCAGATAGGAATATACCCCCGCCAAAGCGTCCATCCGGCCCCGGTACTGGCTGTTGGGGTGCTTGCCGGCGAAGCCGAAGGGAGGCAGGATCCGCAGGCCACCGTGCTTCCGGCTCAGATCCCAATCCTTGCCGGAGCCCACATGGTCCAGCAGGGACTGATAGGAGGTATGTACGATGATACCCACGTCGGTGACGCCGGCGTTGACCAGGTTGGACAGGGCAAAGTCGATGGCCCGGTACCGTCCGCCGAAGGGGACGGAGCAGGAGTTGCGCTGCTGGACCAACTCCCGCAGGTCGGGACTTTGTTTATAGGCAAAGATGATACCATGAAGGTCGTTCATACTTTCGCCCCCTTCTTCACATTCTTGGTGACCATAGCGGCGGGGGAAACGGTGGCGCCGTCGCCCACAGTCAGATCCTGGGCCACCACGGCGATGCCCCAGTCTTCGCTCTTGGTCTTCTTGCCGCCCACATGGGCCTTCTCCCCGATGGTGGCGCGCTCGGCCACGATGGCGTACTCCACCACCGCGCCCTTCTTCACCACCGCCCCGGGCATGAGGATGGAGTACCGGACGGTAGCCCCCTCCTCCACAGTGACCGAGTGGAACAGTACGGAATTCTCCACTTTGCCGTTGATCTCATCGCCGCTGGTGGTGATGGAGTGGGTGATCTTGGCCTTCTCCCCGGCGTACTGGGGAGGACGGATGGCGGTCCGGGCGTACACGGTCCAGTCGGGATCGTAGATGTCCAGCCCCGACTGGTCGGGATCCAGCAGGTCCATGTTGGCGTCCCACAGGGAGTCGATGGTGCCCACGTCCTTCCAGTAGCCCTTGAAGCGGTAGGCGGTCAGGGTCTCGCCGGCGCCCAGCATGGCGGGGATGATATTCTTGCCGAAGTCGTTGTTGCTCTTCTCATCCTTCTCATCGGCGATGAGATACTCCCGCAGCTTGCTCCAGGTGAAGATATAGATACCCATGGAGGCCAGATTGCTCTTGGGCTTCTTGGGCTTCTCCTCAAACTCGTAGATGTTGTCGTTCTTGTCCACGTTCATGATGCCGAACCGGGGGGCCTCCTCCATGGGGACCTCCATCACCGAGATGGTGCAGGCGGCGTTCATCTCCTTGTGCCGGTCCAGCATCTTGGAGTAGTCCATCTTGTAGATGTGGTCCCCCGAGAGGATGAGGACGTACTCCGGATCATACTGCTCGATAAAGCTCAGGTTCTGATAGATGGCGTTGGCGGTACCCTTGTACCAGGTGCCCTTCTCGTCCTCCCGGACATAGGGGGGCAGGATGTGGACGCCGCCGTCCATGGCGTCCAGGTCCCAGGGCTGGCCGGAGCCGATGTAGGAGTTCAGCTCCAGGGGCTTGTACTGGGTGAGCACGCCCACAGTATCAATACCGGAGTTGACGCAGTTGGAGAGGGGGAAGTCAATGATACGGTACTTCCCGCCGAAGGGGACTGCCGGTTTGGCCACCTCACTGGTGAGGGCCTTGAGCCGGCTGCCCTGGCCGCCGGCCAGGAGCATGGCGATACATTCCTTTTTCATCAAATCACCTCGTCTTTGATAGGGACACAATGGAAAGCGCGGGGGATATATAACAAGCAGGCCGGGAAAGGGCCTGGATTGCCCAAAAGAGAAGTTAAAAGTTAAAAATGAAAAGTGAAAAATGTGCGGGGAAAAGAGGGGGTTTGGCCTCTTATTTCGCCTTTTTCCCGGTTCCCTTCCCGGCGGCCTTCTTGGGGGCCGCCTCCTTCTTGGCGGGAGCCTTCTCCTCCTTCACCGCCTTCACAGCCTTGGGAGCGGTCTCCTTCTTCACAGGAGCCATTTCCTCCTTCACCGCCTTCACAGCCTTGGGAGCGGCCTCCTTCTTCACGGGGGCCTTCTCCTCCTTCACCGCCTTCGCGGCCTTGGGAGCGGCCTCCTTCTTCACAGGGGCCTTCTCCTCCTTGACCGCCTTTGCGGCCTTGGGAGCGGCCTCCTTCTTCACCGCCGTCTTTTTGGCGGGAGCCTTCTCCGCCTTCTTCGCGGGAGCCTTTTTGGCGGGGGCCTTCTTCACGCAGCGGTAGATCACACCGGACATGGGGGGAAGGTCAATGACAATGGACTGCTCCTGGCCGTGGCAGGGGACCTTTTCGGTGGAGAGCTGCCCCTTGTCCCCCAGCCCCGTGCCGCCGAAGGCGGTGTCGTCGGAGTTGAGGAGGGCGGCGTACTTCCCCGCCAGGGGCACCCCCACCCGGTAGCCGTCCCGGTGGATGGGGGAGAAGTTGCACACCACCACCAGGAACTCCCCCTTCTGATCCTTCCGGAGGAAGGCTGCGGTGTTGGCGCTGGCGTCGTCGGCCTCCAGCCACTGGAAGCCCTCCCAGCTGAAGTCCACCTCCCACAGCTCAGGCCGCTGGAGATAGAGGTTGTTGGCCGCCTGGAAGAAGGCCTTCATGTCCTGGTTTTCCTTGTTCTCCAGCAGGTGCCAGTCCAGAGAGTGCTCATAGTGCCACTCGTTCCACTGGCCGAACTCGCTGCCCATCATCATCAGCTTTTTGCCCGGGTGGGTGAGCATGTAGGTGTAGAAAGCCCGCACCCCGGCGAACTTGTCCTTGTACTCCCCGGGGATCTTATTCAGCAGGGAGCCCTTCATATGCACCACCTCGTCGTGGCTCATGGGCAGCACGAAATTCTCCGAGAAGGCGTAGAAGAAGGAGAAGGTCAGGTCCTTATGGTTGAACTGCCGGAAATAGGGATCCAGCTTGATGTAGTGGCTGACGTCGTTCATCCAGCCCATGTTCCACTTCAGGTTGAAGCCCAGCCCCCCCTCGCTCACCGGGGCGGTGACCTGGGGCCAGGCGGTGGACTCCTCGGCGATCATCAGCACGTCGCTGTGGGCGGCGAAGACGGCGGTGTTCAGATTCTGGAGGAAGCTCACCGCCTCCAGGTTCTCGTGGCCCCCGTGGATGTTGGGGACCCAGTCTCCCCCCTGGCGGTTATAGTCCAGATAGAGCATGGAGGCCACCGCGTCCACCCGCAGTCCGTCGATGTGGTATTTCTCCAGCCAGAACAGGGCGGAGGAGATGAGGAAGGAGCAGACCTCCCCCCGGCCGTAGTCGAAGACCATGGTGCCCCATTCCTTGTGCTCTCCCTTGCGCCAATCCTGATACTCGTAGCAGGGCTCCCCGTCAAAGTGGTACAGCCCGAAGCCGTCCCGGGGGAAGTGGGAGGGCACCCAGTCCAAAATCACCCCGATGCCCGCCTTGTGGAGCTGGTCCACAAAGTACATGAAATCCTGGGGGGTGCCGAACCGGCTGGTGGCGGCAAAATACCCGGTACACTGATAGCCCCAGGACATGTCCAGGGGATGCTCGGTGACGGGCATCAGCTCCACATGGGTGTAGCCCATCTCCTTCATGTAGGGCACCAGATACTCCGCCATGTCCCGGTAGGACAGGAATTCGTCCTCCCCGGTCCGCCGCCAGGAGCCCAGGTGCATCTCATAGACATTCATGGGGGAGGAGTAGACCGGATGGGCCTTCCGCCACTCCAGCCACTTGCCGTCCCCCCACTCATAGCCCTCCAGGTCGTAGACCTTGGAGCCGTTGGCCGGCCGGGTCTCGGCGTGGAAGGCGAAGGGGTCGGCCTTGGCCAGCACCCGCCCGTCCCGGGTGTGGATGGCGAACTTGTAGGTGTCGTAGACCTGGAGCCCGGGGACAAACCCCTCCCACACCCCGGAGCCGATGTCCTCCATGGGGCAGGTGTCGGTGGCCCAGCCGTTGAATTCACCCATGATATGTACCGCCTTGGCGTGGGGGGCCCACACCCGGAACACCCGTCCCTCCGTCCCCTCCCGGACCGCCTTGTGACAGCCCAAAAAGTCCTGGAGATGGGTCTCGGACCCCTGTAGGAACCGCTCCAGCAGAGCGGCGGTGTCGTTTTTCACTTTCTTTGGCATAGAGATGACCTCCCATAGTTTGGTAGTTTGGGACAAACCGGAACTTTCCAGAAAATGGAAAATTATAAATTATACACAAACACCGAAAAACCATTTGCCTAATTTGTATAAATTATACAACCAAATGGGACAAAGGTCAAGGACAGAATGGAGGGATTCCTGGAGAAAAAAGCGGTGGGAAAAAAGGGGCCTGGGGGAGCCCGTTTGCAAAAAGGTAAAGCAGGTGCTATGATAGAAGACAACCCAAAGGAGAGAAGGGGGCGCAGACCATGGAACTCAGACAGTTGCGGTACTTTATCAGCGCCGCCGCCCATCTGAATTTCACCAAGGCGGCCAAGGAGTGCTATATCGTCCAAAGCTCCATGACCGAACAGATCGCCAACCTGGAGAGCGAGCTGGGGGTCAAGCTTTTTGACCGGCTGCCCAGGGGCTTGGAGCTTACCGACGCGGGGAGCTTCTTCCTGGCCCGGGCAAAGGCCCTGGTGCAGGAGGCGCGGCGGACCGAGGCGGAGATGAACGCCTTCCAGGCCGGCTGCCGGGCCATCCTCCGGGTGGGGTACCCCGGGGAGCTGTTCAAGGGGGATCTGATGAATATACTGGGGCATTACCGGCGGGAAAACCCCCATGTGAAGGTCCTTCTGCATCAGATGTCCCGCCGCCTGGTGCTGGAGCGGGTGCGGGACGGCCTTCTGGATCTGGCCTTCACCGCCTGCGAGAATCCCTTTTTGGGGGAAAGCTGGCTGGAGCTGGACACCATCCTGGAGGACGGCCCCTGTCTGGTGGTGGGGAGGGACCATCCCCTGGCGGACAGGGAATATGTGACCCTGGAGGAGATCCAGGGGCTGACCTACGTCAGCCTGGGGGGAGATCGGGAATCGGTGATCTACCGGATCTTTCCGGAGGAGACCCTGCGAAGGATCTATGTGGCCGGCGTGGACCACACCAGCGCGGAGATCCTGGTGGCCGGCGGCTATGGGGTAGGGCTGTGGAGCGAGCGGCTGGCCCGGGGAAACCGCTACCCGGAGCTGCGGTTTATCCCCATCCGGGACTGTCCCGTGAGAAAGAAATACGCCATAGCCTGGCGCAAGAACAAGCTGACCCAGGAGGGGGAGCGGTTTCGGGACCTAGCCCACAGGCTGATGGAGGACGGCTGAGACCGTCCTCCTTTTTTTGCCATCGCTTTTTCCGATAGGCCGTTCGATTCTACCCGTTCGTCAAACCTTTCACTTTGCTTTATAATCCTTTTCAGAACGGGCGGAGTGCCGCCCACAATCGGAAAGGAGAGAAGTTCTATGAAAAAACGGATCGTTGCCATGGCCCTGGCGCTGTCCATGGTCATGGGGCTGGCTACCGTGGCTGTGGCCGTGGACAAGACCATCCCCGTCACCTCCATGAGACTCACCGTCAACGGGCAGGAGGTCAACCCCACCAGCTCCGCCGGCAAGGCGGCCGAGGTGTTCGCCTACGATGGGGTCACCTATGCCCCGGTGCGGTACCTGTGCGACCTGCTGGGCATTCAGGTGGAGTGGGATGCCGCAGACCCCGGCACCGCCAAGCTGGTCAATGTCCCCGGCCTGTCCGCCTCCCTCAAGGACGGGGTCTACACCGGAGAGGGCCAGGGCTTTGGCGGCACAGTCACCGCCGCCGTCACAGTGAGCGGCGGTAAGATCACCGCCTGCACCCTGACGGGGGCGGACGAGACCCCGGCCATCGGCGGGGCGGCCCTGCCCGCCCTGGAGGAGCAGGTCCTGGCCGCGGGCAGCGCCTCCATCGACGGCGTCTCCGGCGCCACCGCCACCTCCAACGGAGTCAAGGGGGCCCTGCTCTCCGCCCTCACCGCCGCCGGCAGCGGCAGCTCCAAGGGGAGGATGGCCCCCGGCACCTACACCGGGGAGGCCTGGGGCTTCAACAAGGTGGAGAAGATCAAGGTGGATGTGACCGTCAGCGAGAGCGCCATCCTGGATATTTCCGTGGATCGCAGCAATGTGTACGAGGCCTCCGTAAAACTGGCCAACGCCGCCGAACTGATGGTCCCCCGGATGCTGGAGGGCCAGACCGTGGCGGTGGACCTGATCACCGGGGCCACCGGCTCCAGCGCGGGGGTCCGCTCTGCCGTGACCGACGCGCTCCAAAAGGCCTTCGTAGCCGCCGGTGGGACCGCCGGTGACGCCAACGCTTTCCTCGCCGCCCCCAAGCCTGAGGCCAAGGAGGAGACACTGAACTACGACGTGGTCGTGGTGGGCATGGGCGGCTCCGGCTCCTACGCCGCCCTGCGGGTGGCCCAGGAGATGCGCCTCAATGATCCCAAGGCCGACGCCAGCGTCCTGGCCATCGACAAGGCGGGCAACTACGGCGGCACCACCATCTTTACCAGCGAGGCCCTGGTGGTCAACCCAAAGTCCTTCCAGGCCGAGCGCAACGGCGGAGAGGACTACGTGGACGCCAAGGCCCTCTATGAGGACTGGATAGACTATACCGGCGGCGACGCCAAGCCCGAGATGGTCCAGCTGATGATGGACGAGTCGGGCAACGCCATGGACTGGCTGCGCCACAACGGCTTTGATTTCAACACCCCCGGCGGCGGCCTCAGCGGCGGCAATACCAGCGAGACCAAGACCTTCCGGGTCAAGTACCGCTTCGCCCCCACCCAGACCAACGACCGGATCGCCAAGGAGACCTTCCAGAACTGCTTTGACCACCTCTACAACAAGTTCACAGCCTACGGCGGCGACTACCTGCTGGAGACAGAGGGCACGGAGCTGCTCTATGACAAGGCCACCAACCAGGTCACCGGCGTAAAGGCCTATAACAAGGTGACCAATACCACCTATACCATCCACGCCAAGGCGGTCATCGTAGCCACCGGCGGCTTCGCCGGCAGCGAGGAGATGAGCGTCAAGTACCTGGGGGAGAATGAGATGTACCCCCTGGGGGGCAAGTGGAATATCTGCGGCTCCACCCAGAACGACGGCAAGATGCTCCAGGCCGCCATCGACATCGGCGCCGGCACCTACAACATGGAAATGACCCCCGTGTGCCACCTCTTTGGGCCTGACGGCTTCCTGAACAACTACCCCAATGTGGCGGTGGAGGGGGCCCGTACCACCAAGACCAACCTGCCCGCCATGTGGAGCGAGGGGGATCTGCCCACCATGCTCTGCTTCTGGGAGAAGGTCTTTGCCGTCAACTCCGTGGGCAAGCGGTATCTGCCCGAGAACGCCCTGGCCACCTTTGACGCCTGGAAGGGCGGCCCCGACATCAGCGTCATCGTCACCGAGGATATGATCCGTGATATCGCCGTCAACGGCATCGACGTGGACGACACGGTCCAGCATATCAAGAGCAATTTCGACAACCTGCTCACCAAGGTGCCCATCCCCCGGGGCACCATCCTGCCCAACGCCGTCCAGGTCATGGAGGACGGTGTGAAGGCCGGCTTTATCAGCAAGGCCGATACCATCGAGGACCTGGCCAAGGAGCTGGGCCTTGACCCGGCCGTGCTGAGGGCCGAGCTGGACCGGTATAACGAGGGCTGCAAGACCGGCAAGGATGCCCTGGGCAAGCCCGCCGAGTTCCTGGTGTCCATGGAGTCCGGCCCCTACTACGCCATTCACGCCGGTATGCACTGCTACGGCACCTGCGCCGGCCTGGATATCGACGAGAGCTTCCACGTCCTCCAGACCGACGGCAAGACCCCCATCGGCGGCCTTTACGCCGTGGGCGCCGACGGCCAGGGCGTGGTCTACTCCCCCAAGAAGGCTTACGTGACCTACGGCGGCGCGGATAACGGCTGGGCCCTCATGTCCGGCTACGTCTGCGGCGGCAAGGTCGTGGAGGAGCTGCATCAATAAGCGTTTTACCTCTCCTTACAAGCAGGCAGGCCCCGGTCTTCAAGACCGGGGCCTGCCTGTTTTTCATCCCTCCGGGGCGATCCGTCTGGCGTCGTCCTCCGCCAGAGTCCGGGGGGGACGGGCGTTCACCGTCTCGGCCCACTGGAGCAGCCACCGGGGCAGCTCCTCCAGCCCCCCCTCCGACAGAGGGAAGGTCCTGCTCTCCTCCACGGTGGAAAACTCATAGGCCCAGGGGCCCTCCCAGACTTCGGCGGTGAGAAGGCTCTCCCCCTCATCCTCGGCCACGGTGGGGATCACCCGGTATCGCAGCCGGCCCACGCTGGCCGACCAGGGATTCTTATTTTGGAAGTGGGACAAAACAGGCAAAAACAGCTCCTCCATGAAAAGGGCTCCTTTCGGAAAAATCGACGTTCCCATTATACACCAAACAGGGAACAAATGGGGAGAAAGGTCGTCTAAAAGATGGTAACAAAGTGATGACAATAAGTTACAAACTGGAAACAAACTGTAACTTTTAAGGGTCGTCCTCCCACTTGGGGGGTGGAAGGCTTCCAAGAGAAAAAGGGAGGGGATGGGATGGAGGATCGGGAGATGGTGGAGGGCATTTTCCGCCGGGACCCCGCTGCCCTGGAGGAGCTGGAAAAAGCGTACGGCTCCAGGCTTTTACGTCTGGCAGGCCGCTTTCTGAAAAGCCGGGAGGACGGGGAGGAGGCGGTGAACGAGACCCTTTTCCGGGTCTGGAGTACCATCCCGCCCAACCGGCCGGAGCGGCTTTTCCCTTACGCGGCAAGGATCTGCCGCTACGCCGCCCTGGAGAAGGTGGACTGGCTCACGGCGAAAAAACGCTCGGCCACGGTGGTGGAGCTGACCCGGGAACTGGCCCAGTGTCTCCCCGACCTGAGGCCGGAGCGGGAGGCGGAGGGGCGGGAGATCGGGAAGGCCCTGAACGGCTTTCTGGCGGGACTCCCTTCGGAAAAACGGCGGCTTTTTCTCCTGCGATACTGGTACGGAGCCTCCGTCCGGGAGCTGGGGGAGAGCTTTGGCGCGGGGGAGAGTTGGGTGAAAACCACGCTGCACCGTCTGCGGAAGGAATTGAAGATCTACTTGGAAAAGGAGGGTATTTTTCTATGAATCCAGGGGGAAAACAGCTTTTATTGGCACTGAATGACATAAACGCCGCCTACATCCAGGAGGCGGGGGAGATAGAGTGGAATGATAATTATGTAAACCGAAAAGAGGGCGGAAAGAGGCAGGGCTGGATCCGGTATTTTGCCGCCGCGGCCTGCCTGTGTCTGGCTTTGCTGGGGGTCCTCCGGCTGGGGCAAAGCCCTGTGGTTCCGGGGCCGGAGGGGCCGGGGGCGGTGGCTCCTCCGGTGGCCTCCCAGGCCCCGGCGGAGGTCTCCCAGGCCCCCGCCCAGGCGGACCCCATCCCGCCACCCGCCGGGCGGCAGGACACCATCCAGTGGCGGTTTGTGCAGGTGAACGAGTCGGAGGGGCTGAGTGCCGACGTCACCCGGTTCTACATGGACCCCGCCCTCTATGAGGTGGAGCATTGGGATATGGACCAAGTGCGGGAATACTTTGGCTGGGAGCTGGCCCCCGCCTATATCCCGGAGGGGCTTACCGGGGGCGGAGAGGGGGTAGGGCTTACCGTCTACCGGGACAAGGCCACCGGGGAGCTCATTGAGGACCAGGCGGGCCGGGGGTTCTGGGTGGATTTCTGGGAGGACGGCAGCCCCAAGTCGGAGGACGACATTGTCATACCCAGGGGGTTTACCATCCGGGCCTCCAGGCTGGGCATCCTTCACTGTGCCTTGCTTCCCGTGGATAACGAGCGGGGGACCCAGTTTGACCGGACCGACGTGGTCCTCACCCACGCCAGCCTGCCCTACGGCCCCTTCGATCCCACCCGGCGGGACCCCAGCGGGCTTTACAATATGCCCGCCGGGTACTACGATATCTATGTGGCCTCCTTCACCTTGGATGGGGTGGAGTATGAGGTGGAGGCCCAGCGGATGGAGCTGGAGGAGCTCATTAAAATCGTGGCCTCCATCATCTCCCCCTTTGAGGATATCATCGTGGGGGTGGGCTGCGGGATGCCCTGAGGAAGTGAAAAAACCGGGCCGCGCTGTACTTGGTACAGCGCGGCCCGGTTTTTTTCTTTGCCTTTATCAGTAGCTTTTCAGCGGGATATCCCCGTCGTCCTGGCCCTTTTCAACGGTTTGGATCACCATGTCGTAGCTGAAGGTCTCGTCGATCCGGATGTGGACCTTCTCTCCCGGCTTGCGGCCCATAAGGGCCTTGCCCACCGGGGATTCCAGGCTGATAAGGCCCCGGAGGGGGTCGGCCCGCATGGTGGTCACCAGGCGGTAGACGGCGGTCTTGTCCCCCGGCATGGTGACGGTGACCTTGTCGTAGAGGGCCACCCCGTCTCCGCCGCCTCCCTCCTCCACGATATGGGAGGTGCGGATCATGTTTTCCAGATAGCGGATCCGGCTCTCGTTCCGGTTTTTCTCCTGCTTGGCGGCCTTGTACTCAAAGTTTTCGCTCAAATCCCCGAAGGCCCTGGCGGTTTTGACCTCCTCCAGCAGCTTGGGACGGAGGACGATCCGCCGGTGGTCCAGCTCCTGGCGCATGAGTTCAATGTCCTTTTTTGTCAGCTTGTTGTGCATGGGAGGGACCTCCTGGGATCATTGCTGTTCAGAGCCGCCGCCCTCCGGTGTAGGCTCCGGGGTGGGGGTGGGTTCCGGCTCGGGTGTAGGCTCCGGCTCCGGTTCCGGAGAGGGTGTGGGTTCCGGGGTAGGCTCGGGAGAGGGTGTGGGGTCCGGGGCGGGGGTGGGGACCACCTCCCCCTTTGCGGTGAAGGTGAGGGCCGGGGTGGTCACCGGGTCCTGGCCGGGGGCGGAGATCCGGCAGGTGAGGGAGTAGCCCCCCTCCTGGGCGGACACAGCGGCGGCCGTGACGGTGTAGGAGGAGCCGTCGGCCCCCTCTATGTCGGTCCCGTTCACCTTCCATTGGTACCGGTAACCGGCGGGATCGGTGAGCTTGTTGTCTTCAAAGGACAGGGAAACGGCGGTCTGCCCCCCCGGCTCCAGCTCGGTGGTCCCGGCGGAGAGAAGGGCCTTTTCAATAAAGTCCTTCTTTTCGGTGGCGGGGAAGACGTAGGTGCAGGTCAGGGTCCCGGCGGCCTCGTCCCGGGTGATGCTGGTGACCTTCTTCCCGTTGAGGGAGACAGTGACGTTGGACAGAGGCTTGCCAAAATAGAGGTCCCCGGCCCGGGCGGCGGGGGGAGCGGCGGTCCGGGCGGCGGGGGGAGCGGCGGTCCGGGCGGCGGGGGGAGCGGCGGTCCGGGCGGCGGGAGGTGTTTCGGAGGAGTCTCCCTCAGAGGGCTCGGGGGGCGCGTCCGTGGGGACCGGGGAGGGAGATTCCGAGGGCGTCTCCGAGGGGGACTCCGAAGGAGATTCGGAGGGCGATTCCGAGGGCGACTCGGAGGGAGTCTCGGAAGGGGATTCCGAGGGAGACTCAGAGGGGGTCTCCGAGGGGGATTCCGACGGGGTCGGCGTGGGAGTCGGAGTTGGGGTGGGATCGGGCTCCAGGGTCAGGGTGATCACCGCCTGATAGGTGTGGTTGGCGGTGAAGGTATTGCTGTCGTAGCGGTAGGTGGCGGGGGTGCCGTCCCCGTTCCGCCACTCGGTGTTGGTGACGGTATAGCCGCTCTCGTTGGAGCCCTTCAAAGCGTTCCCCGGGGTCCTTCCGAAGGCGGGGGCGTTGAGGGTGAGGTTGATATCCCCCTTGTAGGAGGAACTTCCTCCGCCGGAGCTTCCGCCGCCGCTCCAGGAGCCGCCGCCGGAACCGCCGGAGCCCACGTAGTCCACATTGGAGACGGTCTTTCCGTTCTCATCCTTGGGCCGGGAGGCACCGGAGCCTACGGTGATCTTGTTGGGCCGCTTTCCCGCCAGCACAAGGCCGCTGGCGGCGGCGTGGGCAAGGGTCACCTTGCCGGTCTTGTCCACCTCCAGCCGGGCGGGGGCGTGGGAGGTGAAGGTGGCGACCTCTCCCACCACGGCGATGGAGACGGTGGTCCCCTTGTCCCCCTTGGCCCCCTCCTCCACGGTCAGGTTGGTCAGCTTGCTCTCCTTCTCCACGGTCACCTCGGCGCCGGGGACCCGGACGTTAAGGGTCTCCGCCGTACCCTTCCGAAGGGTGACCTGGGCGGCGCAGCCCAGGTCCACCGTGGTCATGTCCCCCTCCAGGATCAGGGCGGGGGAGACGTTGTTGACCTGGATGGGCTTCAGGGGTTCCTCGGTCTCGTTCACCAGGCGCAGGGGGCCCACCACGGTCTTGTCCAGGATGATATCTCCCTCAAAGACACAGCCGGGCTGGATGTGGATGGAGTGTTCCCCGCCGCCGTGGATAATGAGATCCCCCTTCACGATGACGTGGTCCAGGGTCACATCCCCGGCGTCCACCCCGTGGGAGAGGGTCAGGTCCCCGGTGACGGTAAAGTTTTTCAGCAGGGCCTGCTTATTGCAGATGTAAAGATCCCCCTCCACATCCCGGTCCCAGGTGCCGGGACGGGTCATAACACCGCCGATCAGGTTGTCCAGAAGGGTCACCACATGGCAGCGGGAGATGGGGTCCTGGGGATCGAAATAGCCCTCCCAGCCGTGGATGGCCCCCATGTTGTAAAGGGCCCCCACCGAGCCGGCGGCCCAGTCGGAGATCTCCTCCTTGTCCAGGAAGTCCACGTCGGCCTCCTCCTCGGGGATGCCAAGGACGCGGCAGAGGATCACCGCCGTCTCCTGCCGGGTGACGGGGTCCCGGGGGCGGACCATGTTGTTGCCGTCCCCCTGGATGATGCCGGCGGAGTTGAGCCGGGACATGGTCTCGGCGTACCAGGCGTCGGCGGGAACGTCGTTGAAGTGCTTCAGCTCCAGAAGGGGGTAGCCCATGATCCGGTCCAGCAGGACCCCCAGCTCCGCCCGGGAAAGGGGTTCGTCGGGACGGATGGCGCCGGTGTCGGTGTCCCCGGCCAGGACCCCGAAGCCCTGCCATTTTTCCAGGACGCTCCGGGCCCAGTGATCCTCGGGCACGTCGGGGAGATAGGGGCGTTCCGATCCCTTGGCGGGGAGGAAAAGCCCCAGGAGAAGGGTGGAGCTGAGCAGAAGGGCCACGACTTGTTTCCGTTTCATCATCTATCATCCTCTCAGTAAGCTGGAAAGGGTTTTTAACGAAAATCAGACAATATCAATATACCATACCTGATTTTCAGTTGCAACGATGAAAAGGAAAAAAGTGGGGAGAAAAAGGGAAGGGGCCGGGGAAGGGGGCTTGCCTGTGTTCAGGGGACAGAGATAAAAAAAGACCCCGACAAACTGTCGGAATCTTTTTGTCATGTGTTGATAAAAAAAGATGCAAACGATCATCATGGACCAAAAGCCAACTCGAAGCCCAGCCCAGCGGGTTCGAGTTGGAAAGGAGGAGCAAAGGAGCGGAGCATAGTTTTAAGGCGGTCCCCAAAGGGACCGCCTTAAAATGGAGCGGAGCGGATTTCGCTCCGACGTGGTGCACGAGGTGGGACTCGAACCCCCTACAAAACACCTTTCAGCCTTACGGCCGCAGCCCCCCGGAATATTTAGTTAGCATTTTAGTTAGCATTTTTGAAGAAGTCAGAGAAGGCGTCTTCATACTTCTTTACATCGCCCTGGGCTATGTGAGTGTATATTTTCTTCATGGTTCGCTCATCGTTCCACCCACCGATGGCCATAGTGTACTTATCCGGCACTTGAAGATGGTAGGCAAGAGAAGCGAAGGAATGACGCAGGCCGTGGATACCAACCGGGGGCAGGTCGTTCCTCTTGCAGATCCGCCGAATATTTGCCCAAATCGTGTTTGGGTTGCAGGTGACAATCAATCCGCTGGGCTTCTTGGCTGCTTTCAACGCTTCAAAAAGTTCGTCCATGAGAATGGGCACATATCGGGTGGAACTCTGGTTTTTATTCTCCGGCTTCTGCACCAGCTTATCGTCTTTGTCATAGACCGCAGCGCCCTTTACCAAAATGCGCCGCCGCTTCAAGTCAACATTCTCCCAGCGCAGGGCCATGATCTCCGACCGGCGCAAGCTGGTGAGGGCCAGAAGTATCGGTATCTCATACTGATTTCCACGGACTGCATTTCTGAAAATCTGGATCTCGTCAGCGTCCAGAAAGGGGCGCACATTGGGGATCACCTGCGGGAGCGGTGCGTCTGGCGGTTTTTTCCCTGTGGTGTATTCTACCACAGAGCGCACAAAACTCCAAGCATTTTTTAGGGTCTTGGCGGCGCACAGTTTCGCCTCCTGATTGCAGGCGTCCAAATAGTCCTCGTCTGTGATGTCAGAGAGTGACCGCTGCATGAGGCCCTTAAACCTGTTTGCTTTTATCCGGGTATAGCCCCGTACCGTAGCCGGTGAAAGGGCACTATCTCTGGCGGCCAGATATAGGTCAATCGCTTCCGCCAGCGTTGGGTACTTCTCCCCTTCCGGCTCTGGTGGCTGCCGTTTTCCTGTCAGGTACTCGGCTTTCACAAATTGGGCCTGTCTGGTACACTCCTTTTCAGTTGTAGCCGTGATGTTGATGTTTTCACCGCCCAAGCGGAGCTGGATAAACCAGTTGCCGGACGATACTTTTCTGGCTTTAGGTACCTTCAAGCAAAATTTCTCCTTTCGCTTGCGGCCCCGCCCCTTTTGTGGTAGAATAAGGGCGCAATAGGGCCTTGATCTTGACGGGTTGGGTCTTTGCGTCTTCCGCCCCTGGTGTTGGTAGCACCGGGGGCGGTTTTTGTTATTCCCACAACTCCGGGCAGAGGGTGGGCTGGACGGTCTGGAGCCGGTAGGTGGCCAGCTCCTCCGAAACCCCCATACTGGCCGCTGCGGTGGCCACAGGGAAGGTCAACAGGTCTTGAAGGTCATAGTCATCGTAGAGAAGATCGGCGGCGAATTGGTCTGCTTCTGTTTCATAGCGACTGGAGACCAGGAAGGTGCGGGTGTCCATAAATATCCGATTAAGCCCCCGGTGGAGGAGCGAGTGGCCCAGTTCATGGGCACACACAAAGCGAGCAGTGGCCTCGTCCAGCCCTGGATCCAAATAGATGATATGGCACCGTTTCAAATATTGATAAAAGCCCCGCACCCCAACAAGGGGCGTATATAAGACGATATAGCCCAGCGCCTCCGCAATTTTGAAGGGGTCACGGGTGCCATACTTTCGCACCAGCTTCTCCGCAAGGCCTTTAATTTCCACTGACGCTTTACTCCTTCCTGTATTGCTTTGGGGTGAAACGCTCCTTGTTTTTCATCTTTGCCGCTTCAAGGCCCAGCCGCATGGCAGCCCGGATACTCTCTTTGGCCTCATCGCTCATCGGATCACCGTCAAACATAAGGTCACCACCGGCGTCCAACTGGGCCATAATCCGCTCCAAGTCTTTGGCTATATCACGCTCGTCCTTCTCTGTAAGGGCGGGCGGTTTTTCATCCATATCATCTGTTTTGCAACAGATCCAAGATGGATTTACCTTCAGCACTCTTGCTATTGCTTCAATAACTGGCATCTTGATTTTGTCAATAGTACCCTTTTCATATCTATATACCGTAGACTTGGCTACCCCAATTTCTTGGGCTATATCATCAAGCGTAAGCCCGAGAGCTCTTCTACGGCTCTCTATACGGGCACCTATATCCTCGTTTTTCATTTTCCCGCCTCCTTTGGATACCATGATAATACCACAAATAATTGCACAGTGCAATATAAAAATGAAAATAGATATAAAAAAGTTGCGTAATGCTATTGACATAACCTTGCGTTAGGTGTATATTAGTTGCACAGAGCAACAAGAAAGGAGGTGCTTATAATGTTGAATGTAGCCAAGGTGAGGGGCCGTTTGGCAGAACTTCGGCTCACTCAAAAAGATGTTGCCAAAGCCCTTGGAATCGCTCCGGCGACTGCCTCACAGAAGCTGAACAGAGTTCGCCCGATGGATCTTGACGAAGCCGAGAAATTGGCTGATTTGCTCCAAATCGACAACGCACAGTTCGGCGAATATTTTTTTGCCGGGTAGTTGCGTAGTGCAACTACAAAAGGAGGTGAAACCTTGAAGGTAGAGCTCCACGGATCCCCCAAAGAAATCGCTGCCCTTATAGCGGAACTACAAAGGCGACAGATGGAAAGCCTTGAAGTCAATCCGATGGGTCTTGCGAGAGTTCTTCACGGAGCCACTGGTGATATAGGGCCAAAAGCTCCAGAGAAACCGTCCAACTAATGGCTAATGTTTGGCTTCCAACGCCAAAAGCCTTCACCTCTTCACACTTTTTCTTTGCGTCTTCTGCAATATTTTGAATGGTATTTTCGTTCAGTGAAGATATGAAGGTAACAAAATCAGGCCAATGATCCATTGTTTCACCCCCTTTCCCTGACATTTTACCACAGTTGAGGAAGGGCGGCAAGGAGCTACAAACCGAAGCATATCACACAACCTGTCCAATAAAGCGGACTGATGAAAGGAGGTATTCCCGCCCATGCCCCGCCCAAGAATGACCGAACAACAGCAACGGGAAAAAGCCCTCCAAAGGGCTGTTGCAAGGGCAAAGGTAGATATGGCCCTACCCAGAGACCAGGATGTTGCCCACGCTGTTGGAATGGGGCAAAGTGCCTATTCCAAGCGAAAGCAAGACCTTTACCACGGCTTTGGATTTGACCGGGCCTCCCAACTTGCCCGCCATCTCCATCTCACCGGGAGGGAAGTCTGCGAAATCATTGGGGTGCCATACACCCCGGAAGGAGAAAAAGCATAATGGATTTACGAATTGTGACCCTTGACCGTCCCCGGCCTTTGACCCGGGAGGAACAGCGACACCAGAAGAAATTGCGGCAAGTTCAGTTACTCGGCTGTGTCGCCGGTATCTGTATCGGTCTTATTCTCGGTATCATTGTCGGCAATTCTGCCGCTGGTTTTGCGTTTGGCAAGATCCCCCCCTCGCCCGAACCCCAGCAAATGACCAACAAGTTAGATATTCCCGCCATTGCAACGGTTTCCCTGTTGGATGTGGTAAAAATCGCCCATCCTGAGCAAATGGGAGAACCCAGCCCCATTTGGGATGTCCCCTTGACCGATGAGGAAATGACCGCCCTGCTGGAGACCTGCGAGGCTGGCCAGATCCACCCGTCTATCGGGCTTGGCCTGATCCAGGTAGAAAGCAGTTTTCGGCCGGACGCCTTGAATACCGCCAGCGGTTGCTATGGCTACTGTCAACTTAACCCCAAGTATTTCCCTTCTGACCTGGCCCCGGCCGACAATATCCGCACTGGTATGGAATACCTGGCCTATCAGTTGGAGCGATACGACGGTGATCTGGAGGCGGCTCTGACGGCCTACAACGCCGGCCATGACACTGGAGACCGTACATACGCCGATATGGTTATAACGGCAGCCGCCACTTTCAGGGGGTGAACCTGTGAGCATAACCACAGAGACCCGCCGGGCGGCCCATGAGGACATCAAGCCGGAAAAGCACTTTAGGCACCAGCAGATCATGGAAGCGATCACCGAACACGGCCCCATGACTGTGGACGAGGTGATGGAGGTGCTGGGCTATCACGACCCCAATCAAGTCCGCCCCCGTTTGACCGAGCTGACCCAGGCTGGTGCCCTTTGCACCATCGGAAAGCGGCGGAGCCGCCGCAGTGGAAAAATGGTAGCTGTCTGGGCCATCAATGAGCAAAAAGAAACCGCCCCCGGTGCTGCGAACACCGAAGGCGGAAGTCAGGCTAAAGCCTAACACTACACCGCTATTATAAGCGGTAAAAGCGAGGAAAGCAATATGGCAAAACAGAAAATTTACACTTTCAGGGTGACACACCCTGATTATCCCACCCAAACGGTGACCGCCGAAGATGACAAGGAGGCTGTCTATAAGGCGGCCAAACTGTGGGGGCTGGGGAAAAACTGGAATAGCGTTGTAGATGACGCCATCCCTCTCCGGCTTGGGGAGGTGAAGGCATGAGGGCACAGGTCAACCTTTTGGATGAAATCATCGTGGACAACTTCGCCGGTGGCGGTGGAGCCTCCACGGGTATGGAGCTGGCCACGGGCCGAGTGGTGGATATAGCCATCAACCACGACCCTGACGCCATCTTAATGCACAAGACCAACCATCCCCACACGACCCACTACCAAGCCAGTGTATGGGATGTAGACCCGGTGGAGGTGTGTGCCGGCCGCCCGGTTGGGCTGGCCTGGTTCTCCCCGGACTGCAAGCACTTTTCCAAAGCGAAGGGCGGAAAGCCCGTTGATAAGTCAATCCGGGGCCTTGCCTGGATCGCCCTGCGCTGGGCGGGTACAGTCCGCCCCAGGGTCATCATCCTGGAGAATGTGGAGGAGTTTCAGACCTGGGGGCCTGTCCGCCGTGGCAAGCCTGTGAAGAGTAAGAAGGGCCAGACCTTCCAGAAGTTCGTCCGGCAACTGTATGCCCTTGGTTATGATGTGCAATGGCGGGAGTTGGTAGCCGCCGACTATGGCGCACCCACCACCCGCAAGCGGTTCTTCCTGATTGCCCGGTGCGATGGGCGGGCCATTATCTGGCCAGAAGCCACCCACGCCTCCCGAGACAGTCAGGAGGTCAAGAACGGGGAAAAGCTGCCCTGGAGGAGTGCTTCGGAGATCATTGACTGGTCTCTTCCGTGTCCTTCTATCTTTGACACCAGGGAGACAATCAAAGCCAAGTACGGCCTGACAGCCCAGCGCCCGCTCCGCCCCAACACACTGCGCCGGGTGGCCCGTGGGGTGGATAAGTTCGTGATCCAGTCCGCAAATCCCTTTATCATCCCTGTGGGATATGGGGAGCGCAAGGGACAGGCCCCACGGGTGCATGACGCAGAAGAGCCGCTGCCCACTGCCGTGGGGGTGGCAAAGCATGGAGTAGTCCAGCCCTATATGGTTCAGGTGAACCATGCCGGAGATTTCCGGGGGCAGAGTTTGAAAGAACCTGTCCAGACTATCACAGCGAAATTGGGCGAGGGTCTGGTCTGCCCGGCTATGATCCAGTATCACACCGAGCAAACCGAGCGGGTACGGGGGCAGGGTGTGACCGACCCCATTATGACCATTGATGCCGCCAACCGCTATGGGGTGGCCGCTCCCACGCTGGTGAAGTATTACAGTGGGGAGAAGCAGGGTCAGGATGTTGCGGCGCCCCTGCATACTATCACAACGAAGGATCGGGAAGGGCTTGCAATATCCCACTTGGTCAAGTTACACCATAACGATGTGGGTGGCCCAGTAGATGGGCCGCTGGCAACCATCACCGCCGAGGGAACCCACCACGGCTTGGTGGTCACTCGGGTGGAGAAGATGGCCCCAGGAGCCGACCTTCAACGGTGGCCCCAGATCCGGGCACTGCTGAATGAGTATTGCGGCTATCATTTGGCCAATGATGAGGTGCTGCTGTTCCTCATCGGCGGCGTGTGGTATTACATGGCAGATATTGGTCTGCGGATGTTGTCCCCCAAGGAGTTGTACCGGGCTAATGGATTCCCGCCTGACTACATCATCGACCGGGATTATGAGGGTCACGAATATGGCCGTTCCAAGCAGGTGGCCCGGTGCGGCAATGCTGTCCCACCCCCCTTTGCCACGGCGCTTGTCCGGGCAAATCTGCCGGAATGGTGCGGTTTGGAGATCACCACAATGGCAGAGCTGGAAAAGGCGGTGGCGGTATGAAGGAGGAACACTCTACAACGAAGCGTGAGAAAATCATGCAAAGAGCCAAGAAAACGGCGCAACGGCTACGCCTGCGGGGAATTGCCAATGGTGACCCGCTCTACAAGGAAGCCCACAATGCAATTATGGCCCTGCTGGGTCTACTTAATCAGGAAGGAAGAAATTGACATGAACGAGCAGAAAAAGGAAATGACCCAGGAGCGGGAAATCGCCATCCTGGAGGGTGCTATTAAGAAGTTCGGCTACCGTGAGCAGGTCATTGTGGCCATTGAGGAAATGGCTGAACTTCAGAAGGAGTTGACCAAGTGGCTGCGTAGCAAGGGCAAAACTGCCGGGCTTCTGGAGGAGATGGCCGATGTGTCCATCATGCTGAACCAGCTCCAGTTGATCTTCGGGGATCCTGTCGAACAGGAAATCGCCAAACTGGAGCGCCTGGAGGGGTTGGTGATGAGTGATGGGGACTAAACCGTACATCCGAAAGACCGATATAACCGCAGTATGTACTAATGATGAAGCCCGGGACTACTTCAAGCAAAAGGGCCTGACCTATGACGACATTACAGAGGGCGATATTCTTCCCCTGGTTATGCTTCTTCAACAGGAGTTAAAAAAGTCCGCAAAGGACTGTGAGACTTCGGTTTCCACTATGACCCTCAGCAAGAAAATAAACATCAAAAAGCGGCCCAATGGTTCCATTACATCGTGTTTCCTGTATGTCAATTCCCACTATTTTGTGCAGAGAGAGTGTATCAGTTTCAACGCTGACGGCTTTATCGGCTTTGCGGGGTGGGCGGATCAGGGAAATGTAAACCCTATTCTCCGGGCCTTTTTGAAGTGGTGCGACTACATGGCGGAGGCGAAAAATGGGTAGCTTTGCTTACAACATGGACTGCCTGGAAGCCATGCGGAAAATACCAGACAAGTATTTTGACCTGGCTGTGGTAGACCCGCCCTATGGCGGCGGTTCACAAATTGTTCATGTAGAGAGAGAGAGAGAGAGAGA
>JAAWNQ010000057.1 GCA_022799035.1 Oscillospiraceae bacterium | reverse complement strand
ACCCAAAGCCAAAATAAAAAAGGAGGAAACAACATGAACAACCTCAAGCGCGTTCTGAGCCTGGCTCTGTCCACTGTCATGCTGGTCGGCATGATGGCGGTTGGCGCCGGCGCGGCGGACTTCACCGATGCTGAGAAGATCCAGCACAGTGAAGCCGTCAACGTTCTTGTCGCCCTGAAGGTCATCAACGGTCAAGACGATGGCTCCTTCAATCCCGAGGGCGACGTGACCCGTGCCCAGATGGCCAAGATGATCGCCGTCACCATGAACGGTGGCAGCGAGGCCAACACCGGCACCAAGACCACTCCCAGCTTCACTGACATTAAGGGTCACTGGGCTGAGAGCTATATCGAGTACTGCTACGACCTGGGTATCATCTCCGGCCGGGGCGACGGCACCTTCGATCCCGAGGGCAAGGTCACTGGTCTTGAGGCCACCAAGATGGTCCTCACCGCTATGGGCTTTGACGCCGCCGCCTACAAGCTGACCGGTGCTTCCTGGTCTGTCCGCACTGACGAGGTGGCCCGGACCATGACCGGCCAGGGCTGGACTAACAGCAGCGGCACCTTCATTTCTGAGCCCAATATGTACGACGGCCTGCTGGGTACCGTGATGGCCCTCAACGCCAGCCGGGACACCGCCGCCCAGCTCATCTGGAACGGCCTGCAGAACCGGACCCGTACCGTCCAGCCCACCACCACCGGCGACGGCGGCGTGGAGTGGACCTACATCACCAACAGCACTACCCTGCTGAATCAGCGTTTTGGCGCTAATGTGACCACCAACACCTTCAAGGGCAACTACTACACCGGTCACACCTCCACAAAGGGTGAGATCCAAGTCGGTACCGCCAAGTTCCCCTCTGACTTTGACATCTCCAACATCGGCGAGGAAGTCAAGGTCATTTGGAAGGACGGCGAGCGGGGCACCAAGGGCCAGCTGGACGCCAAGGACGTGATCTTCGGCGTGTTCAATACTGGCGCCTCCCGGGTGGTCAACGCCACTCTGGCCGACGTGAAGGATCAGGAGTCCAACAAGGCCCAGATCAACATTGACGGCACCAAGTATGACACCGCTAACAGTGTAGACGTGGTTGTCAACTACACCAGTGCCGCCCGTACCGCCGGTGTCCTGGCTGCCAACGGCACCAAGTCCGAGGACGCCACCAACGGCTCCAGCAGCGGAAACAGCGACCTGACCAAGGCCCTGAAATTCTCCACCGGCGACACTCTGAAGGCTATCATTGATCCCGACGACAACGAGATCAAGACCATCTATGTCACCACCTCCAAGCTGGCCGCCGTGACCGCTGTCAACAGCAGCAAGGTCACTATGAACAACAATGTTGGCGCCATCAAGATCGAGGACAACGATGTTGCCGACGGCCTGAAGAAGGGCGACGTGGTCGCCGTCACCACTCTCTACAAGGCCAAGGCCAAGGCCACCGATGACGATGCCTTCACCATCGTGAAGAAGGCTGAGGTCATCGAAGGCGAGGTGGACGGCTGGAAGGAGAGCAAGACCGTCACTGTAGACGGTACTGCCCAGAAGATCTACAACGAGGCCGCCTCCTTCATGCTCACCGGCACCGCCATCCCCGACGAGGACAACACCATCACCACCTTCAAAGACACCGGTAACACCTATATCGGTGAGGACGTCAAACTCTACATGCTCAACGGCTATGTGGGCGCCGCTGTCCAGACCTCCGAGTCCGCCAGCAACTACTCCCTGGTCACCGAGGTCAAGGACAATGTCTCCGGCACCGGCGGCGTATTCACCGGTCTGGAGCTCCAGGTCATGGCCGGCGACAGCACCAAGACCATCATCAAGGTCGACAAGAACAGCCCCTCCGGCGCTGTGACCAACAGCTACAATGTGGGCGATATCGTCACCTACACCATGACCGACGACAACACTGCCAAGGTCACCAAGGAGTCCGCTGTCACCACCAACGCCAAGGGCGCTTATGATGACGAGGTCAAGACCTTCGACAGCGTTCTGACCACCACTGACTGCGTGCTCTTCGTGCAGACCAAGAAGACTGGCAGCAATGGTACTGTTGCTGAGGGTATGGACAGCGCCGGCGTGACCACTCTCTTCAGCGGCGCTGAGTACAAGGTTTACAAGATCCGTGATCTGAAGACCTTCGGCTCCAGCAATGTGGAAAACGGCAAGAACGCTGTCACCAACAAGGACGGCAAAGTCGTGGCCGCTTTCGTCAACATGCAGAACACCCCCAACGGCGCCACTGATAACACTGTTTACGGCATTATCACCGCCGAGAACGGCCGTATCAAGGACTACTACAGCTACACCGTCCAGTCCAACGGCAAGGAGTTCACCGTCAACATCGACGCCACCTCCAAGACCCACGCCAAGGGCGACCTGGTCTGGTTCGAGAAGACTAACGACAACTCTTACGACGCCAACGATGTCCATAAGATGAGTGCCGAGGTCAACAAGGCTACCGTCTGGACCAAGGAGGCCGAGGCCACCAGCCTGACCTACTTCACCAGCACCATCGCTCAGGACGGCGGCTACAAGGGCATCGGCCAGACCACCCTGGCTCTGGAAAAGGATGCCCCCGTCATCTACGTGGACACCAAGAACGACAAGTCTGAGGCTGAGGGCTCCATCGGCGCCTTTGACTCCGTCACTGGCTACGCCAACGCCCTGATCCTTGCCGATAAGGCTCTGCCTAACAACACTGCCAAGATCAAGGCCGTGTTCATCGAGACCTCCAACGAGGAGAACATCGCCACTGTGACTCAGAGTCTGACTGCCAACGACATCAAGGACCTGGATGACGGCGTTTACACACCCGCCAGTGTTTCCGGCGGCGCTTTCCAGACCAGCGTGACTGACCCCGCCAAGCTGCGCGTATTTAAGTTCACTGGTGACAATAGCGAGACCAGCTATAAGATCGTTATCAAGAACTCCACCGGCACTCAGGTATACGAGGAGACCGGCACGGTTACCCCCGCCTCTGCCGGCACTGACGATGCCCACTACTTCTACTTGGCTGTGGGCGATCTGAGCAAGCTGTCCGGCACCAAGGCTGATACTTGGTCCACCAACAATCCTACCGAGGCTCCCGCCGGCACCTACACCTATGAGATCTTTGCCGGCGCAGGTACTACCGCCATCGAGGGCGGCACCGGCAGCTTCACCTACTAATTCCCAAGCGCTATACGGCGCCAGGAATAAAAAGCAGACCCCGGACAATTTGTCCGGGGTCTGCTTTTTATCCTTTCCCCACAGATAAGCTCTTCGATCCGCTCAGATATGAATCCTCAGCCTTCTCCCCCATTCCCCAAGCCTCAAAAGCCCCGGAAACTGCTCTCCCCTCCGGGATTTTCTATCTTCCAAAATACCGCAACATATCCTCCATCAGCAGACTCCCGATTAGCCCACACCCAAAGGCCATCAGCGCCGCCAGCTCAAATACCCCTGCATATTCATACAGCCGGATGGCCAGCTCTCCCCCCTGCCCCGCCCGTAGCAGCAGCACCCCTCTGCCCCCCAGCAGCAGCCCACACAAACTCAGCCCCCGTGTCAGAACAAATCGGGATAATTCATGGTATGTATTCATCAAAACTCCCCCTTTTTCTCTATCTTACCAGCCCTTCACCCTTACCGCAATGCAAAAAAATTTCCAACATCCTTCGACACCCTTCCCCCCTTTTCCCCAGGATGGTTTACCAATAAAAGGAAGTCGTCAACATAATTTTCCTCCCCTTGTCAAACCAGGGCGAAACTTTTTTCTATACAAAACCTCAAAATCACAATATAATGTGCTCGTACAAAAGAACCAAGGAGGTTTACCACAAGATGAGGGAATTGAAACTGGATGTGTATTCACTCTATCCCGACCTGGAGCCCGACGGCCCCTACGACTACGCCATCCTGGTGGATGAACTGCGCGTAGGCGCCTTCTCCTGTGAAAGCTACGGCGCCCAGGTCACCAACCGGACCACCGGAGACCAAGCGGACATACCCAATATCACCGTCAGCGTCTCCCGGATCGACCAGCTCATGGAGCTTCTGATCCGTAACCAGGTGGGTCCCGTTCATCTGGGCGACGTGGTGGAGGATTGGCTCTGAATTTACATAGAGGAAGGCCGCCCCGAAGGGGGCGGCCCTTTTTACCTTTTCCACTGTTCCGCCGCTTCCTCCCAGGCCCGGCGGTTCTCCTGGGTCTGCTCCCGTGGCTCATAGCCCAGGCCCCGGAGATACTCCCCCGTCCAGGCAGAAAAGATCTTGGCCCCCTCCTGGTTCAGATGCCCCCCGTCATAAAGGTGCCGGGCGGGATCCAGCCCCGCCGGGGCAAAACCGTCCGACCAGTCAAAAAACCGCACCCCCGGATTGGCCTCCACATCGGCCCTCAGCCTGTCATAGACTTCCGGGGTATACTGGCTGTATGTAGGGTTGATGGTAACCATCAGGTCGATCCCCTTCTCCGCGCACAGCCTCGCGATCCGGGCAAAGTCCTGATGGTTCTGCTGATAGACCTCCTCCGACTGCCGCATCCCGGAGAGAAATGGTCCCCCCTCCGTCCCCTCAAAAACCTGATCCACCGCGGTGTGCCCCTTCAGATGATCCGCCCCCGGGGGAAAAATCGCCTTTTTTATGTCAACCAATCCCAGCTCCTTCCACCGGTCGTGGTAGAAGTAGAGATCCCAGAACAGCCCCAGCTTCCTGTCCTCCTCGGCACACTCCAGGATGGCCCTCACCCGGTTCAGCCCCCAGGGCATGTACCCCAGATTGATCTGGGTGTAGTTCTGATAGCGGTCAAAAAACAGGCTGGTGGCCTCCATCACCACCACCGAGGGGCTCTGGGTCTCCAGGGCCTCCCTCAGATACCAGTAGGTGATACCGGGGGTCTGTTCGCTGCCCCCCATCACGTAGCCGGTGAGGCCGCTGGCCTCGTACATCACCGCCGGGTTCCAGTCGCAATATGCGTAGGAGGAGCCCAAAAACAGCACGTCCAGGGAGTTTTCCGGCTCCGCCAGATAGGCCGACCAGGTGGAGCCGTAGTCGGTATGAAGGGGCCGGAGCACGTTGCCGCACACATGGAGAAGCAACGCCGCCGTCAGCACAAAGGCCAGGCACCACAGGGGCTCCCTGGGACTCACCCTCCCCCTCTTTTCTTCGGTTTTGACAAGGACTTCTGTCGCCATGCTCACACCCCCTTAAAATTGCCCGTAGATGAAGGACTGGGCGTCGTATCCCGTGCCGTAGCTGCCAAAGACCACCGCCGAGAGCAGCAGGGCCAAATACACCCCCCACCGGAGCCACCGGGGTGCCTCCGCCACCTCCCGGGCCGGGTCGACCTTCAGGCTCCGGGCGTCCACCCCCAGCAGAACCAGGAAGCCCAGCCCCGCCACCAAAAACTCCTTCCGGCCCATGCCCATGGCGGATAGGCCCCCCACGTCCCACAGGACGGGCTTGACCATGTTCCGGAGCACCCCTAGGGCGGCGGAAAGGCTCCCCGCCTCAAAGAACACCCAGGCCAGGGTGGACAGGACAAACACCCATCCCATCTGCCAGAGGGCAAGGATCCTGCTGTCCTCCCCCAAGGGGAGGACGCTCCGGGCCCGGGCCCGGAGGGGCGTGGTGAGGGCGCTCACCACCTGGTAAAGCCCGTTCAACAGCCCCCAGACCACAAAAGTCAACGCCGCCCCGTGCCAAAGGCCGCTGACGGCAAAGACGATAAGCACATTGACATACTTCCTCACCTTCCCCCTCCGGCTTCCCCCCAGGGGGATATACAGGTAATCCCGGAACCAGGAGGACAGGGAGATGTGCCACCGCCGCCAGAACTCGGCGATGGACCGGGAAAAGTAGGGAGTGCGGAAGTTCTCTATCAGCTCAAAGCCCATGACCCTCGCCGACCCCACCGCCATATCCGAGTAGGCGGAAAAATCGCAGTAGATCTGCACCGAGAAAGCGCAGGCGGCAATAACCACCTGGATCGCCCCGTAGTTCTGGGGGGCGGCGAACACCGTATCCACCACCACCGCCAGCCGGTCGGCCAGCACCAGCTTCTTAAAGGCCCCCCAGAGGAACCGGAAAAAGCCCTCTCTCAAGTTTACATAATTAAACTTATGGTAACTATCAAACTGGGGCAACAGCCTCTCTCCCCGCCCGATGGGGCCGGAGAGCAGAGAGGGGAAGAAGGACAGAAACAGGGCGCACTTCCAAAAGCTCCTCTCCGCCGGGCACTTCCCCCGGTACACGTCCATCAGGTAGCCCATGGCGGCAAAGAGATAGAAGGAGATCCCCGCCGGCAGCAGCAGCTTCGGCGCCACAGGCGCCCAGTCCAGCCCCGCCAGGGCCAGCAGCCGGGAAAGGGACTCCATCCCGAACCGGAGGTACTTGAATATCCCCAGCGCCCCGATAAAGAGGCACAGTACCCCCACCAGCAGTCCCATCCGGGGCTTTTTCTCCAACGCCCGGGCGGCAAAATAGGTCACCAGGACCGTAGAGAGCAAAAACGGAAGATACTCCGGCCCGGCGCACAGGTAGAAAAACCAGCTGCACCCCAGCAGCCACCCATTCCGGGCCCGTTGGGGCAGGACAAAATACACCAAGGCGGTCACCGGGAAAAACAAAAAATAAGACAGGGACAAAAAGCTCAATGGCCGCCCCTCCCCTCTCCAAGAATCTCCCCTATTCTACCGAAAAACCCCTCTCCTGTCAAACCCCGCCCTTCCCC
>JAAWNQ010000056.1 GCA_022799035.1 Oscillospiraceae bacterium | reverse complement strand
AGGAGGAAACAACATGAACAACCTCAAGCGCGTTCTGAGCCTGGCTCTGTCCACTGTCATGCTGGTCGGCATGATGGCGATGGGCGCCAGCGCGGCGGACTTCACCGATGCTGAGAAGATCCAGCACAGTGAAGCCGTCAACGTTCTTGTCGCCCTGAAGGTCATCAACGGCCAGGACGACGGGAGCTTCAACCCCGGGGGCGACGTGACCCGCGCCCAGATGGCCAAGATGATCGCCGTGGCTATGAACGGCGGCTCCGACACCAATACCGGGGTCAAGACCAACCCCAGCTTCACTGATGTGAAGGGCCACTGGGCTGAGAGCTACATCGAGTACTGCTACGACATGGGTATCATCTCCGGCCGTGGCGACGGCACCTTCGATCCCGAGGGCAAGGTGACCGGCACCGAGGCCGCCAAGATGGTCCTGACCGCCCTGGGCTACGCCGCCGACGCTTACCAGCTCACCGGCGCCACCTGGGCCACCCGGACCAATGAGCTGGCCAAGACCGCCGATCCCGGCCTGTACGAGGAGCTGGGCGGCGTGGTGATGTCCAACTCCGCCACCCGTGACACCGCCGCCCAGATCATCTGGAACGGCCTGCAGAACACCACCAAGCGGGTCCGCCCCACCACCGGCGTGAACACCGGCTCCATTGAGTGGACCTATGAGGACGGCGATATGCTCCTGAAGGAGCGTTACGGCGCTCAGATCTTCGTGGGCACCTTCGAGGGCAACGACAAATTCGGCGCCTCCGGCCTGGCCGAGGGTGAGATCCAGATCAAGGGCCGTCTGAACGGCGCTCCCGAATTCGCCGCCGACGGCGTGACTCCCACCGCCACCGCCAACGGCAACTTCCCCTTTGACCTGCCCATCTCCTACATTGGCGAGGAGTTCAAGGTCATCTTCAAGGACGGCCAGGGCGGCACCAAGAACGTGCCTGACAAGCGGGATACCGTTTACGGCGTGTTCAACACCAACTCCAAGACCGTCTACAACATCACCAAGGCCGACCTGCAGGACGCCAAGGATGAGAAGGCCAACGGCCGGATCAAGTTCGGCGACACCCTGTACGATGTAGTGGCCCCCACCCAGACCGCTGTCGTCATCTACCGCAACTACAACACTGCGATCAAGGGCAGCGACATCAAGGCTACTGCCTGTACCGCCGCTGATGCTGCCACCTATATCAACGATGCCACCAACGGCCTGCGGGTGAAGTCCACCGACCCCATCAAGGTGGTTGCTGACGACAATGGCAAGATCGAGAAGCTGTATGTGGAGGACTGGACCTACGCCAGCATCCTCTCCAAGACCAGCAGCAAGATCCAGATCGAGGGCGTGGGCTCCAAGGATCTGAAGGACGTGAACATGATCGACGAGGTCAAGGCCGACGATATCGTGTCCACCGCCGTGTTCTACGCCAATTCCAAGGCCCAGACTCAGGTCAAGAAGGCCGAGACCATCCAGGGCGTGGTGGAAGCCATCGACGGCACCAAGCTGCGCATCGACGGCACCTGGTACGACAAGTCCGCCAACGCCGAGACTCTGGGCGACTATGACAACGCTCTGGTCTACAGCGTGGGCGACGAGTACGAGCTGGTCCTGGACGGCGAGAAGTACTATGTGGCCGGCGACACCATCTCCGCCGAGACCAACTACGCCATGGTCCTGGCTGTCAGCGAAGGTATCAATGACCAGGCCAAGCTGCTCCTGGCCGACGGCACCGAGAAGGTCTATACTGTAAACGCCACCACCGGCTTTACCATTGATAGCTCTCTCGTGTCCAGCCTTAACACCGCCTCCAACGCCTTCATGGTCAAGTATGAGCTGGTCAAGAGCGGCGCCGAGGTCAAGATGACCAAGGTCGCTGATGTGACGGACTCCAATACTACCGGTGAGGACCACAGCTTCAACAAGAACACCAAAGTCCTGACCACCTATAACGCCTCCGCCAAGACCGAGCAGGTGGTCTCCAACGACGCCGTGGGCTTCGTCTTTGCCGACGGCAAGTGGAAGGTCTACAACGCCAACACCACCAGCAACATTACGGGTGTGGACCAGACCAAGGCCTTCGTGGGCACCAAGGGCGGCAAGGTCGTGGCCTTCGCCCTGCAGGCTACCGCCACCCCCAGCGGCGCCGCCGACAAGACTTCCTACGGCTACGTTGTGGGCAAGATCCAGACCACCTACGGCAACGACAAGGACAAGGTCACCGAGCTCACCATCTGGGATGGCGAGGAGGAAGTGAAGGTCCTGGTGGACACTGCCAACAGCACCGCCGGTAAGGGTGACTTCGTGAAGTTCGCCATCAGCAGCGCTCCTGTTTCTGATACTGAGGTCTCCACTGTGAGCGGCACCAACGTGAAGGTGAAGGAGCACGACAAGGACCGGAACCTGCTCATCACCACCACCGACAAGTACGGCGTCAACGGCGTGGTCAAGGGCAACGATACCGTCTACCGCCTGAACTCCGACACTGTGGTGATCGGCGTCAAGGTCGCTGACAAGAAGGCTTCTGAGAACAACACCATCCAGACCTACACCAAGATCACCGAGAAGGACTTCAACAATGCCAAGGTCGTTGTGGGTACCGGTGGTGATGAGGCCGATCTGGTGAAGGCCATCTATGTGGACGAGGACGGCAAGATCGACGGCAACGGCGCTTCTGGCGTGGCCTACGATGTTGCTCTGGCTTCCACTCCTATCGTTGTGAGCTCTGGCGACACCACCTATCCCGTCGCTGATTGGACTGTTTCTATCGACAAGGAAAAGGCCATTGACAACGAGAAGGTGACCCTGACCGTGACCTACAAGGGCAGCAAAACCGACGACAATGACACTCTCACTATCACTCCCTCCGCTACCTCCGGCGCTGATAACGCTGTGGCGGCCGCCGAGGGCCTGACCGGTATTAAGCCCAACAAGACCTGGACCTGTACCATTGACGTAAACGGCGCCAATGTGGTAGATTTGAAAGTCACTATCGCTGTGAGTGAGAACACCTGATTCTCCAGGCTTTGTCGCATCAACGACAGATAGGATAAAAAAGATCCGCCCTCGGGATATTCCCGGGGGCGGATCTTTTACCCCTTATCAACATTCCGAAGAGAAGATGTGAAAAAGGAGCCCTCAAAGGGCTCCTTTTTCCAATCAACCGTCCCGCCTTCTCTTTTTCCCATCGGCCTGGGATCTTTTGTCCGCGCCGTCGTTGTGGGTAAAATGACGCTCGCTGGATTCCATGATGGGGCCGATCAGAGGCTTGCCCGAGGGTCCGTCGTCCCCTAACGCTTTTTTTAGGTAATCCAGCTCATCCTTATCCGCCATTTTCGTTTCCTCCCTTCCTCAAAGATTGATATACAGAACAATTGACGCCAGAGTGATCCCAAGCCAGATCATGGACCACATAAGAGAGTTCGCCACTTTCTCGTTGTTTTCCCGATGCTGCTTTATAATTTTTTTGTATCTTCCTATCAGCAGGGCCGTACCGTAATATGGGTCCCTGCCGAGCATCTCCGGATCTATGTTCTCCACCAAAAAATTATCGTAGTGGCGGACCCAAAGGGTATTTATGGTATACAGCAGGGAAAACAAAAAGCACACATAGCTGGCCGCGCAGGAACCCGCTTTCAGAATAGGGCAAGGGGAATTCAGGGCCTGCTCCATAACCCCGGTGAAAGGGATCTTCTCAAAGACGAATATTGCCAGCGCCGCCAGGACCGCCATCACGATCCCGGCCCGGTTTTCAAAGCTCTGCCGCTTCCCCCGCTCGATCTCATATTCCCGCAGCACCACATCCAGACATTCCGCCCCAATGGTTTCATCCAAATCGGCTCTTTTATAGAAGCGCGTTATTTTTTCCCAGCTCTCTTTTTCCGGCGGTTCCCCCATAGTTTTCCCCCCTTTTTTTTATTATACCAAAATTTTCTCTGTTTTTCAACATTGGGAGGAAGGCCATGGGCGGCTCTTGAAGATTTATTCTCACCGCAAGGCTAGATAAAAATAGACCGTGGTGAAGGAACCCGCCTCGTTCATTTCCTTTGTGACCTGAAAACCCTCCTCTGTAACGCTCACCGCCCCGTTGATGCTGGTCAGCCCGGGGAGGACCAGCCCGCCACCGGTAAAGAACTGGTCCCGCCGTCCATGGTCCCGGTCGATGAGCAAAGCCTTGGGGGTAAAGCCCAGACTGATAAACCGGCTGGCCGTTCCGTTCCCGGAATAGGTTCCGGTCACGATACGCGTCGCGGCGTCCAGCTTGGCGAAATTCTCGTTGAACTCCTCCCGGAGAAAGGTATCCCCCGGCTCCCAGGCGTGAAGCTGATAATGCTCCGTCCTATTAGTTGACATAATTTTTTATTTCCTCCTTTTTGTATATGTGGGGCCCGACGACCTCGGCGGGCCATTCCCCGGATCCCTCCCGCCCCTACAGAGGGGGGATTGGGGCAAAAAGTTGCCCTGGAAGGACATTTTGTCCTTCCAGGGCCTTTTCACGCCTTGTTATGGGATCATTTTTTCATTTCTCCGGGGTCAGGCCGTACTTTTCGTACTGGGCCAGCTTCTCTGCCTCGTAGAAGGCCAGCTTCTCCTCCCAGGCGGCGGAGAGCTTCGGCTCCACCCGGCGGTCGGGGAGGCCAACCTCCTGGGTGAGCCAGGCCCCCAGCCAGTGGGAGAGCTTCTCGGCCCCGGACAGGTTCATGTGGAGGCCCCCGTCGTAGGTGTCGGTGGCGTAGTCGATCCCGGTCTCCTCCTGGATCTCCAGGAAGTTTACATAACTTAGACCCTTCTCCGCCGCGTAGGCCTCCACCTGCTCCTCCCACTGGGGATACCAGTAGGGGTAGAGACTGGGGGCCTTGATGAGGACCAGGCGGACCCCCTCCCTCTCGCAGAGCTCCACCATCTTATCCATGTACTCCCAGGCCTTGTCCCCGAAGGAGTAGTCCGCCAGGGGTTTGCCCGTGGGCACCTCCCCGGCGGGGCGGGCGTCCACCCGCATGTAATAGCCGTTGTGGGAGACCTTTTTGCTGTCAAAGAGGTACTCCACGTCGGCCCCGGTGAGCTGGCTCCAGCGGCTGTGATAGCGCAGGAGGGGGAACACATAGTCCAGGAAGCTCTCCTCAGGCCCCATGGAGGCCAGGATGGAACCCACCTTGGAGGGGGACCAGCGCATCCCCTCGATGCTCATGCGGTTGTAGGCCTCCCGCTGGGACTGGTTGTACTGAAGGGAGAGGACGTTGAATACCACCACGGAGGGCGTTTCGTACCGCAGGGCGTCCTCCAGCAGGTAATAGGACTGCCAGATGTACTGCTGGGCGCTGCCCCGGATGTAGCTGTTGATGCCGTACTCCCGCCACAGCTCCGGGGGGGAGAAGTTCTCGTAGACCTCGCAGTCCCCGATAAAGAGGAGGTCGTGGGACATCTCCTCCTCATAGAACTCGGCGATAAAGGCCCCCTCCACCACGTCGTCCACATACTTGGGCGTGAGAAGGCGCTGGAGGAGAAGCAGAGACAGGGCTATTATGAGGGCGGAGGCACACGCCCGGAGCGCCGTCCTATTTTTCTTCATATGTCCACGCACCCCCGTTTTTAGTGAAAAGTTAAAAGTGAAAAACGAAAAGTTGTGGTGTCCGGCTTGACCGGACTATTTTAATGTGCGGCCTTCGGCCGCCACAAGACTGATCCTTTTCACTTTTAATTTTTCACTTTTTAGAATTGGTTATAGATAAACTGGCTGGCGTCGTATCCCACCCCGTAGGCCCCCAGGAGGAGGACCAGGAGGAACAGGCCGTACCAGAGGAGGAACTTGAGCCAGTAGGGCTTTTGGGTCAGCTTCTCCCGGACGCTGCCGGTGCGCTGCACAAGGCTCACCGCCGACAGAAGGACGATCCCCAGGGCCAGGATGGCGTAGTCCAGCCCCGTAAGGCCCAGGGCCAGGAGGGAGCCGTCCCACAGGACGCTCCAGTTCCGGGCGGTGAGGAGGGAGGCAAACATGCGGAAGGTAACGGACACGTCGGGGTAGCAGTCAAAGACCTTCAGGCAGCTCACCAGCATGGCGGTGCGGCCCACCTGGAACAGCCGCCACAGCCATTTCCCCTCCACCTGGGGGAAGCGTTGGTAGAACCGGGCGTAGAGGGGCTCCAGCTCCTCGGAGACCATGAGGATCACATAGTTGAGCAGGGCCCAGACGATGAAGTTCCAGCTGGCCCCGTGCCAGATCCCGGTGGCGAACCAGGTGAGGAAGGAGGCCAGGTACACCGGCAGCCGCCGCCCCGCCCAGGCCCCCCAATGGGCCTTTGTCCAGCGGGTGAGCCGCTGCATGGGCTTGGCGATGGAGGCGGGATAGAAGATGTAGTCCCGGAACCAGGTGCCCATGGAGATGTGCCACCTGCGCCAGTACTCCTTCAAGGACTTGGAGAAGTAGGGGCGGATGAAGTTCTCCTCCAGCCGGATGCCCAGGGTCTGGGCCACGCCGATGGTGATGTCGATGCCCCCGGTGAAGTCGGCGTAGAGCTCCAGGGAGTAGATGATGATGATGGCCAGCACGTAGGCCCCCTGGTAGCTCCCCGGGTCGGCCATGAGGGTCTTCACCGCCACCAGGGCCCGGTCGGCGATGACCAGCTTTTTGAAGTAGCCCCACAGCATCCGCTGGAGGCCGAAGGCCACCGTCTTTCTCTCAAAGGGGTGGGGGCCGTAAAGGGTCTGGCTCAGATCCCCAAAGCGGCTGATGGGGCCCTGGATGAGCTGGGGGAAGAAGGAGACAAACAGGGCAAACCGGCCCAGACTTCTCTGGGCCGGAGCAGTCCCCCGGTATACGTCGATGAGGTAGCCCATAGCCTGGAAGGTGTAGAAGGAGATACCCATGGGCAGGGCCAGGGACAAAAAGGGCAGGCGCCGGGTCTGGCCCAGCAGGGAGAGGATCCCGTTGACATTGGCGATGGCGAAGTTGGTGTACTTCACCACCGCCAGGATCCCCAGGTTCAGCAGCAGACAGCCCAAAAACCACTGCAGGCGGCGGGCCTTCTGCCCCTCCTTGTAGGCCTTCCGCTCCTCCTTGTCCCAGTCCTCCTTGTGTTCCTTCAGGCAGGCGGAGGCCGCCCGGGCGTTGTCCTCGATCCGTCCGGCGGCGTACCAGGTGGTCACCGTGGTGGTGAGGATGTAGAGGAGGTAGTCCGGCCCGGCCAGGAAGTAAAAGAGGTAGCTCCCCCCCAGGAGAAGGATCCACTGTCCCCTTTTGGGGATCAGGTAGTACAGGGGGATCAGGAGCAGGAGGAAGCCCAGAAAGCCGTATGATGTAAACAGCATCTCAGGCCTCGTCCTCCAGCCGCTGGATCAGGGCCAGAAGAGCCTGGGCGGAGTTGAAGTTCTCGGGAACAATATCCTTGGCGGTGATGCTCACGTCGAAATTGTCGCTGATCTCGGCGATGAGGCTCACAATGTCCAGAGAGTCCAGGATCCCGTCGTCCACCAGGTGCTCCTCGCTCTCAAAGTCCACGTCAGGGTGCAGGTCGCGCAAAATTTC
>JAAWNQ010000055.1 GCA_022799035.1 Oscillospiraceae bacterium | reverse complement strand
CGCCCCCCGGTGCTTTGAGATCGAGCGGAAGCTGAAGGAAAAGTGCGATATCCCCATCTTCCACGACGACCAGCACGGCACCGCCATCATCACCCTGGCCGGCCTGCTCAACGCCATCAAGGTGGTGGGCAAGAAGAAGGAGGAGGTAAAGATCGTCACCTCCGGCGCCGGCGCCGCCGCCATCTCCATCGTGAAGCTCCTCCTGTCCGCCGGCTTCAAGAACGTGGTCATGTGCGACCGCAAGGGCGCCATCTACCAGGGCCGCGAGGGTCTGAACTGGATCAAGGAGGAAATGGCCCTGGAGACCAACCTGGAGAAGAAGGCCGGCTCCCTGGCCGATATGCTGGTGGGCGCCGACGTGTTCATCGGCGTCTCCGCCCCCGGTACCGTGACCACCGAGATGGTCAAGACCATGAACAAGGACGCCATCGTCTTCGCCTGCGCCAACCCCACCCCCGAGATCTTCCCCGACGACGCCAAGGCCGGCGGAGCCGCGGTGATCGCCACCGGCCGCAGCGACTTCCCCAACCAGATCAACAACGTGCTGGCCTTCCCCGGCGTGTTCCGGGGCACCTTCGACGTGCGGGCCAGCGACATCAACGAGGAGATGAAGATGGCCGCCGCCACCGCCCTGGCCGACATGATCAGCCCCGAGGAGCTCAGCGCGGACTACATCATCCCCAAGGCCTTTGACAAGCGGGTGGGACCCGCCGTGGCCAAGGCCGTGGCCGAGGCGGCCAAGAGAACGGGAGTTGCCCGGATCTGATCTCCTGTGTGTGGGTCAGAACCCGGTTTGCTTCAAATAAAAAGAGGAGGGAACGTTATGTCCAACCAGAAAAGCGTGTACAAACTGTTTAACCTGCCTTGGTACTACTTCGCCATCTTTGCCGTGGTAGTCCTGATCGCCACCATGATCGGGGTCCTGCCCGCCGGTATGGCCGGCTGCTTCGCCTTCATGATCGTCTTCGGCACCATCTTCCAGGAGATCGGCGACCGGCTGCCCATCGTCCGGTCCTACCTGGGCGGCGGCGCCATCGTGGTCATCTTTGGCATGGGCTTCCTGCGGTACATGAACTTCTTCGGCATCTTTGACCTGTTCACCAAGGCCAACGCCGACGGGGTGACCTACACCGCCACCCTGATGAAGAACATCGAGACCTTCTTCAAGCCCACCGGCGCCTTCCTGGACTTCTACATTGCCGCCCTGATCACTGGCTCCATCCTGGGCATGAACCGGAAGCTGCTGGTCAAGGCCGCTGCCCGGTACTTCCCCGCCATCTTCGGCGGCATCGTCGTGGCTTTCGGCCTGGCTACCGTGGGCGGTATGCTCACCGGCTTTGGCGCGGTAAAGGCCCTGCTCCTCATCGCTCTGCCCATCATGGGCGGCGGCATGGGCGCCGGCGCGGTACCCCTGAGCAAGATCTTCGAGGCCACCGGCACCATGACCGCTGAGGAGGCCATCTCCATCATGAACCCGGCGGTAGCCATCGGCAACGCCACCTCCATCGTCCTGGCCGGTATCCTTGTAAAGATCCTGGTCAGCAAGAAGTGGAACGGCCAGGGCACCCTCATGGTCTCCGGCGCCAACGACGCCTCCGAGCTGGAGATCAGCCCCGAGATGCAGGCCAAGCGGGACCACATCACCGTGACCAACATGGGCATCGGCCTGCTGACCTCCACCTCCTTCTTCGCCTTCGGTTACATCGTTGCCAACGTGTGGAGCAAGCTGGTCCCCTCCGTCAGCATCCACGCCTACGCCTGGATGATCATCGCCGTGGCGGTCTGCAAGATCTTCAACCTGCTGCCTGAGTTCATCGAGATCGCCTGCTATCAGTGGTTCCAGTTCATTATGAAGAACCTGACCTCCGCTTTGCTGGTGGGTATCGGACTGTGCTACCTGAGCCTGGACGTGGTCATCAGCACCTTCAGCCTGACCTACCTGCTCCTGTGCCTGCTGACCTGCCTGGGCGCCGTCATCGGCGCCGGCCTCATCGGCAAGCTGGTTGGCTTCTACCCCGTGGAGGCCTCCATCACCGCCGGCCTGTGCATGGCCAACATGGGCGGTACCGGCGACGTGGCCGTTCTGTCCGCCGCGGACCGGATGGAGCTGATGCCCTTCGCCCAGATCTCCTCCCGTTTGGGCGGCGCCATCATCCTTATCATCGGCAGCCTGATGCTCTCCCTGATGGGCGGCCTGCTGTAAAAGCCGACCTTTGTTTCCTCAAGAGGCGCCGCGGACCGCGGCGCCTCTTTCCAACCCAGAAAAAGGAGGGATCCCTGTGGCGCGATGCCTGAAATGCAAAGGGGAGGGGGAGGGTTATTCCTTCCGGACCCTGGAGGTCCAGACCCTGCACGTGAGAGACCTCAACGGGGAAAAACGGGTCCAGGCCCTGGGGGACTTTCAGAGCTGGACCGTCTGCCAGGACTGTGCCCGCCGCTGGCTGGAGGAGACCCAGGCCCCGGGCAAGCGTCTGGCGAAGGCCTGTCTTCCCTTTGGGCTGGTCCTGGGGGTGGGGATCCTGTGGACCCTTCTGGTCCGGGGGGAGGTCCTGGCCCTGCGGCTGCTCGGCCCTGCCGCCATCTTCTGCGGTCTGGCGGGCCTGTTTTCCTCCATCAAGCGGATCCGGGGCCAGCAGGCTCAGTCTCTGGCCCTGCCCCGGGAGGAGGCCGTGAAAAAGGCCGCCTGGGACTGTCTGCTGGCCGCCGCCCCTAAGAAGAATGGGGACAACGACCTGACCTACATCCCCGTGGACGGGGAGACAAAAGCCCTGGACCAGCGGGAGCTGGCCCTGCGCTATGACCTTCTCCCCGCCATCGCCGCCCAGGCTCTGGAGCGGATGGCGGGGGAACCCCGATAAAAGGACAAAAAAGGTGCCGGTATCTAAAAGATACCGGCACCTTTTTGATTGCTCTTTATCCGATCTCGCCGGACTCCACCCGCTTGCGCATAAGGGGCTTGATGCCCCCGGCCTCCAGGATCCTCTGGGCCTGGGCCCCCATCCGGTCACAGGGGAGGACCTCCCCGGTGGATTCCACCGTCACGGTGCCCGCCTCCAGATCCACCGAGACCCGGTCCCCCGGGGCCACCCGGTCCCGAAGACCCGGGCAGGTCACGGCGGGGAGCCCCAGGTTGATGGCGTTGCGGTAGAAGATCCGGGCGAAGGAGTCGGCCAGCACCGCCCCGGCCCCCATATTCAGAAGGGCGATGGGGGCGTGCTCCCGGGAGGAGCCGCAACCGAAGTTGCGTCCCGCCACCAGGATCCCTCCCTGGGGGAAGCTGGGGGCGATATTCTCATCCACCCCGCACAGGCAAAGGGCCCCGATCTCCTTGGGGTCGGTCAGCTCCAGAAAGCGGCCCGGGAAGATCTGGTCGGTGTCGATGTTGTCGCCTACGATGGTCACCGGGCCGGAGTATGTCTGTTTCATGGTCAGCCCTCCTCCTTAAGGTAAAGTCTGGGGTCGGTGATCCTTCCGTTGAGGATACTGGCGGCCACCGTGGCGGGGCTGGCCAGATAGATCTCGGCTCCGGTGGAGCCCATCCGCCCCGGGAAGTTCCGGTTGGTGCTGGTGATACAGACCTCCCCGGGGGCGATAACCCCCTCGTGGGCGCCCAGGCAGGCCCCGCAGCCGGGGGAGGCGATGGTGGCCCCCGCCGCCATCAGATCCTGAATGATCCCCCGCTCCATGCACGCCTGCATCACCTCCGCCGAGGCGGGTACCACCACCAGACGGGTGTAGGGAGGGATGTGCTTTCCCTTCAGGATGCGGGCGGCCTGGGCCAGATCCTCGGTCCGTCCGCCGGTGCAGCTTCCGATGTACCCCTGGTCGATCCGCACCTCCCCCGCCGCCAGGACCTGGGGGAGGGGGCGGACATTGTCCACGCTGTGGGGGCAGGCCAGTTGGGGCTCCAGGTCCCCCACCTGGAATACATAGCTTTCACTGTAATTGAAATCGGGGTCGGTGGTCTCCACCTGGAAGGGCCGCACCGCCCGGGAGGACACATAGTCCAAAACCGCCTGATTGGGCTGCATGTAGGCGGTCTTTGCCCCCATCTCCACCGCCATGTTGCAAATGGTCATCCGTCCCGCCACGTCCAGCTTTTCCACGTAGGAGCCGGTAAAGTCGATGGCTTTGTAGACAGCCCCGTCGGCCTTGATCTGCCCCAGCACATGGAGGATCACATCCTTGGGAAAGACACCATCGGGGGCCTCCCCCTCCAGCCGGACCTCCATGATCTCGGGGACCCGGAACCACAGCTCCCCGGTCATAAGGATACAGGCCATGTCGGTGGCGCCGCACCCGGTCCCCAGAGCACCGAAGGCCCCGTGGGTGGTGGTGTGGCTGTCGGTAGCCACCACGATCATGCCCGGATAGATGACTCCAGCCTCGGGCATCACCTGATGACAGACCCCGCATTGGGTGTCAAAATGGAATTTCAGCCCGTTCTCCTGGGCGAACTGGCGCATCTCCCGCTGGTTGGCGGCGCTTTTGATGGTGGGGGCGGGGGCGTAATGGTCAAAGACAAAGGCCGCCCTGGTGTTGTCCCAGACCCTTTTCCCGCCCATCTCATAAAAGGAGTAGATGGTTTGCAGGTACAGGTCGTTGATCTCGGCGAAGTCAATCTTGGCGGTGACGATCTCTCCGGGAACGACCCGCTCTTTTCCACTGTTTTTGGCCAGGATCTTTTCAATGGCGTGCATAGAACATCCTCCCCTCAATTTTATACTATCACTATATCACACCTGGAAAGGGCCCAAAAGGTTTGAAAAGTAAAAAATATGGGAAAGGGGGAAGGGGCCCCGGCCCTCCGCCCTCTGAAGGCTTCCCCCAAAAGGGCCTGTCCCCGGCGGGGACAGGCCCTTTTGAAAAGGTCAGGATAGGGCCAGGGTGTCCAGGCCGAGCTGGATCATCCGGTCCAGCCCCCGCTCCCGCTCCTGGGGGGTGAGGACATGCTCCTCCGGGTGGTAGAGGTTGGCCACCACCGTCAGCAGCATCAGGGCCTGAACCCCCTCCCGGGCGGCCACCGAATAGAGACCGACCCCCTCCTGCTCCGAGGCCAGGATCCCCCACTTTTCCCACCTCCGGCTGTAGGCGGGCTTGTCCTCCACGTAAAAGTGGTCGTTGCAGAGGGTGGTGCCCGCCTCCAGCTTGAGCCCTGCCTTCTCCGCCTGCTCCCAGGCCGTCCGGGCCAGGGCAAAGTCGGCGGCGGGAGCGAAGGAGCCGGGAAGGTCATAAAGGTTGATGCCCGAGGTAGTGCTGGTGGCGGTGGACAGGATCAGATCCCCGGGCTTCAGGCTCTCCCGCACCGCCCCGCAGGTGCCGATCCGGACAAACTTCTTGGCCCCGTAGTCCCGGCAGAGCTCGGTCATATAGATCATAATGGAGGGAGTCCCCATGCCCGAGGCCATGACGGTGATCTTTTGCCCCTTGTACTCCCCGGTGCAGCCGTACATGCCCCGGATCTCGTTGATACAGACAGGGTCGGTGAGGAATTTTTCGCCGATGTACTTGGCCCGGAGGGGGTCTCCGGGCATCAGGACGCGGGGGGCGATCTGACCGGGGGCGGCGCTGATGTGGGTGCTCATAGGGAAGCCTCCTTTGTAATTATTTTGTAACTATTGTTACCGATTTGTAATGACTTTCTTTTTCTATTATACCAGAAAAGGAGAGGAAAGGAAATAAAAAGAAAGGGGGGCGGCGGTTGTGTTTTGAAAAAAATCGTGGTATGATTTTCGGAAGAAAAACAGGGGAGGTGTGGATCGTGTGGGCTTTGTTCGCGGTGTTGTCCGCTGTGTTTGCCGCCCTTACATCTATCCTGGCCAAGGTGGGGATGACCGGGGTCAATTCCAACCTGGCCACCGCCATCCGCACCGCTGTGGTGCTGGTGATGGCCTGGGGGATGGTGTTTCTGACCCATGCTCAGACAGGGCTGGGACAGATCGACAAAAAAAGCTGGCTGTTTCTCATATTGTCGGGGCTGGCTACCGGGGCCTCCTGGCTGTGCTACTATAAGGCCCTGCAGATGGGAGAGGTATCCAAGGTGGTGCCCATCGACAAGCTCAGCGTGGTCATCACCCTGGTACTGGCCTTTGTGTTCCTCCGTGAGAGGTTTACCCTCAAAAGTCTGACGGGCTGTGTGCTCCTCACCGCCGGGGCTTTGGTGATGGCGATTTGAGGAGGGGGAGCATGGAGGACAAAATCCAGATGAAGGTCGTCGCCCGGATGGAAAGCCAGTTTGTCTCCAAGTTCGGGATCCCCCGGCAGAGTGGGCTGGTGGAGGAGCTGCGCTCCACGGTGGTCTTTGAGCCGGAGTTCCGAAGCCCCGACGCCCTCCGGGGCTTGGAGGGCTTTTCCCACCTGTGGCTGATCTGGGGCTTTTCGGCCAACCGGCGGGAGACCTGGTCCCCCACAGTGCGGCCCCCCCGGCTGGGGGGCAACCGGCGCCTCGGGGTCTTTGCCACCCGCTCCCCCTTTCGGCCCAATCCCCTTGGCCTCTCCTGCGTGAAGCTGGAGGGGGTGGAGCTGTCCACCCCGAAGGGGCCTGTGCTCCACGTGTCCGGGGCCGACCTGATGGACGGCACCCCCATCTATGATATTAAGCCCTACGTGCCCTATGCTGACTGCCGGCCTGAGGCGAGGGAGGGCTTTGCCCCCGCCCCGGAGGGGCGGCTGCGGGTGGAGATTTCCCCGGAAATGGAGGGGCGGATCCCCCCGGAGCAGCGGGAGGCCCTGCAGGGGGTGCTCTCCTGGGATCCCAGGCCTCACTATCAGAACGACCCCCAACGGGTCTATGGGATGTCCTTTGCCGGTATGGAGGTCAAGTTCATCGTGGCGGGGGAGGTTTTGACGGTGGTTGAGGTGACGGAGGGGCCGGGGGCGGGCGGGTTTTGAACCCGCCCCTACGGAGGGGAGATACCATGCCTAGGCGGGCGCATGATATGTGCCCCTACAAGGGCGCTGCCCAGGCGGTGGGAATTACAGTGAAAGGCCCAAAGGTTACATTCTATTCAGCGGCGGCGCAAGGGGAAGCGTGGGTCGTTTTTCGGCTAACGTTTCCTGTTCCCATCCCCAAGGGGCCAAGGGCAAGGTCAAGGAGCGGGCGATTCAGGAATCGCCCATAGGGGACCATACCGTTTTTCAGAGGGCATCCCCATACCTGGCGGCGCGCCGAGGTCGTCGCGCCCCACGAGGGCAGAGGGCAAGGACCGGGCGGGTGGGGATACCTAGCCCTGTGGAGGGGAGATACCGTACCTGTCGGCGGGGGCAAGCCCCCGCCCTACGGGGTAGATGCCATGCCTGGTGGCGCGCCGGGTCGTCGCGCCCCACAAAGGGAAGTGATACAGATCCTGTAGGGGCGGGTTTCAAACCCGCCTGCCCCCTAGGAACCACCCGCCCAGGCGGCGGGGAGTTCAGCGAAAGGAGCCAAGGTTACGATGTATTCAGCGGCAGCGGTGCGAGAGGGAACTCGGGTCGTCCTGAGGGAGCCGCCGGTCAATCGTGGGCGTAACCATAGGGGTTTCATTCGAGGGATAGCCTATTAAGATCGGCGCTCTTTATGGTTGTACCGTAGCTTCCGAAAATTTTCGCTGGTCTTATGCCCTCAAGATTCGGAGTCCAGAACCGCTTCTAAAGCGGTTTTGGCCCTGGCTGGGAAAGCCAAGAAATAGACCCCCGGCCGGGTAGGCCGGGAAAAG